>CAVQPG010000005.1:0-85183 GCA_963714675.1 uncultured Chloroflexia bacterium
ACGAACTCGACCGCCGACTCGACCGCAAGCTCCGCGCCATCGCGGAGGCGCTGCACCCGGACGATTTCGTGCTCGCGGATGCCAAGGACGCGGACATCGGCTTCGGGCTCACCGCCGCTGGAGCGGTCGACGACGCGCCGGAGGGGGTGCTGGGCCCGGGCCGCTACCAGACCCGGGAGCGTTACCTCGAGGACATGCGCGCCCAGGCCGGAGCACGGCGTCATCGATATCCTGCTGACCTCGGCCTCCAACGGCGAGCGCCTCGCGGCCGATGGCTCCCTGCCGGCGGACATCACCCTGGCTATCCGTGCCAATGACACCAGCGACGTGTGGGTCGGGCGCGGAGCCGGATACGCGGCCATGCCGTCCCGCCGTTTCCGGACCGTGGACCTGGCGGCGATTGCCGTTCTGCGACCTGGTGCTCTATTCGATCACCTTCAACAACGACCTCCAGGCGGACCTGGTCTCGCTGGAGGCGTATGCCGCGTTCCGCCAGGAGGCAGCGTCGATCGGGATGCGGCACTTCCTGGAAGTATTCAATCCCAACGCGCCGAGCCGCCTGGAGCCGGAGCAGATGGCCTCGTTCGTCAACGACTCGATCGTGCGCGCTCTCGCGGGTGTCACGCAGGCGCAGCGTCCGGTGTTCCTCGGGAAGCTTGGCTATAACGGCGCAGATGCCTTGCTCGAGCTCACCGGAGACCGATCGGCTCGCTGGTCGTGGGGGTCTATGGCGGTGCCGTGGGCTACACCGCGATACCTTCGAGGTCGCTGCATCGGGCGCATGACGCCACGGCGCTCGGGTGGCGCTCTTCGGCCGCACGGGTGCCGGAGCACGCGGGAGTCCCAGCTCGACCTGGTCGACCTGCTGCGCCCGGTGCTGCGTGGCGAGTCTGAGCTCCGCGGACGCGGTGCGGGCGTACCACGAGGCCCTCGCGCGGGCAGATGTGCGACCGCGCCGGACCCTCGACGAGGACCTGCAGTTGACCGATCGCGTGCTGCGTTCCGAATGACCGGCGCGGAGCGGAGCGGGGTCTCTGCGTCGGATCGGCGCTTCGTCGACTATGGCAAGACCATCGACGCCTACCCGCCGGATCGACGCCCTCGCCACCATCGAGGACATCTCCCGTCAGCACGGGCGGAGCTGCGCTCAACCTGTCACGGGACCTGCGGGCGACTCGGTGCGCCGTTCCCGAATGAAGCTCCTTGGGTGCGTGGCCGATGATGCCGACGGCGCGGTCCGACCATCGTGGAGGCCTGCGCCGGCGATGCCATCGAGACCGGGCGGGTCAGGGTCCGCGACGGGGTACCACCGCCTTCACGGACGTGATGGTGGAGCGCGAGGGTGGCCGGCGCACGTTCTTCACGTCGCCTACCTCGGCACGAACGGTCTGCTCGAGAAGTCGAGCCCGATGAGCTGTGGACGTCGAGGCGCGCATCCTGCCACGTCGGCAACCTGGGTTTCCATCCGCTCATGGAGCAGACGCAACGGGACGGGTCCAGCGGCTGGTCCCGACTCCTGGCCGCTGCTCAGGCGGCGGGCTTGCACACCAATCTCGAGCTCGCCACGCTGGCGTCGGAGCGCCTGGAGCAGGTGGTCGGCCCGTGCCTGCCGCACCTCGATTCGGTGATCATCAACGAGTTGGAGCGCCAGTGCCCTGACCGGTATCGGTCGGTCAGCGCCCGACGCGCGGATGCACCGGTGGATTGGGCGGTCATGGAAGCGCTGGCCCAGGGGCTGATCGAGCGCGGCGTCTCCTCGCTCGCGGTCGTGCACTTCCCCGCCGGCGCCGTCGCGGCCATGCCGGGCGGGCAGGCGTGGCGGCAGGGTTCCGTACGCCTGCGCCGGATCAGGTCATCAGCACGACTGGTGCCGGCGACGCGTTCGCATCGGGCGTCATCTACGGGCTGCACGAGAGCTGGTCCGTGGAGGCCTGCCTCCGACTGGGCGCCGCCGCTGCAGCAGCGTGCATCCGAGATGCGCACACGTCGGACGGCATCGGCAGCGTCAGCGAGTGTCTGGCCCTGGGCGACGGTGTGGGCTATCGGCCCAGCTGACCGTGTGCTCGGTCATGTGCCGGTCGAGGATGCGTCGCGACGGCCTGAGTCCGGCCCGTCGAGTCAGTGGACGCGCGTCGGCTACCGTGGAGCGGCATGACGGAACAACGGGCGGACCTGCCCGGTCGATGGCTGGACAGGCCGGCTTCGAGTCGACGAGTGGCTGTCACCATCGGCGTCGTCGTCACCTTCCTGTGGGCGACGTCGGTGGTCTGATCGCCATCGGCGTCAGTGACGAGGACATCGAGCCCATCGGTTTCGCGGGCACACGGTTCGCGCTGGCGGCGGTCCTGCTGCTGCCCCTCGCGCTGCCAGGATCCGGGCCGCTCCTACCTGGCACGGCAGTCGCCGGTGGCTGTCCCGGCGTGGCCATCTACGGCCTGTTGCTCTTCGGCCTCGCCCAAGTGGGCTTCTACCTGGCGCTCGGCCAACTGGAGGCCTCGACAAGGTCGGGCTCTTCATGGGCCTGGCCCCCGTGGTCACCGCAGCGGTGGTGCTGCGCAGCAGGCGCGAGCGGGCAAGCCTGCTCCAACTCGGCGGCATCGCCGTCCTGATTCGCGGGGATCCTGCGTTTACTTCGGGCTCGAAGCACCCTCGGGCGGCGCTACGTCCGGACTGCTCGCGGCCGCGTCCATCCCGATCGTGGTGGGTGGAGCCGCGGTCCTCGGTCGCCGTGTCGCGGTGGATTCGAGCAGCTACGGAGGACCGGCGAGCATGACCGCCATCGCCATGCTCTTCGGCGCGGCCATGACCCTGGTGCTCGCGCTGCTCGGTGAGGGTGTGCCCACGTTCAGCCTCACCGCCTGGCTGCTCATCGTCTGGTTGGCCGTCATCAACACCGCCCTGACCTACACGCTCTGGGCCGAGTCGCAGCGCTCGCTCCGCGCCGTGGAGTCGAGTGTCCTCGGCGACCTGACCATCGTCCAGATCGCACTGCTCGGGTGGGTCGTGCTCGGGGAAGGCCTCGATATCGCGCAGATCGTCGGGGAAATGGGCTGGCCATGGGTGGCGTGGTCCTGGTGCAGATCGGCACCTCTGATGACAGGCGCGGCGAATCGGGTCGCGTCTCACCGTAGGTCAGGGGAGCCCTTCACCACCCAGGTTCCTCCGGGAGTCGTGCCGTCCAAGGTGGCACGACCGGGCGGCTGACCAAGACGACCCGACCGGTCTCCCGGGTATGGTAGTATGGCCATAGTATGGCAACCACCAAGATGACCTTCAGTCTCGACGAGCCCACGGCCGCCCGGCTCAACGAAGCCTCCGTCTCCTTGCGCAAGCCCAAGAGTGAGATCGGTGGGGAGGCGATTCGCGACTACGCCGAGCGTATTGGCCGGCTTTCCGAGGGCTAGCGGAGATCCGCATGCTCGGTGTGTTCGACGAGGTCTTGACCGCCATCCCCTCCGCGCTCCACGGATGACGTGGATGCGGAAGGCTGGCCGAGCTTCGTCGCGCTCGCCGCGAGGGCGGCCGCGGCCGGTTGATGGTCCGTCGTCGACACCTCCGCTCTTCGACAGCCTCTCGGGGTCGCGCCGCTCCGCACCCAGGATGCGCGCGCCCTGATCGAGGCCGGCGAGCGCCTTGCTGTGCCGACCCTCGTGCTCTACGAGTGGTGGCGCGGCCCCCGGCCGCCAGAGGAGTTGGCGGCACAGCAGGCGCTCTTCCCGGAGGAGGCGATGCTGCCCTTCGCCCTCGAGCAGGCAGAGGTCGCGGCGCGTCTGTACCGGAGCGTGCGCCGTGCTCGCGCGCGGAAGTGCGACCTCACTATCGCCGCTCATGCCATCAGTTGGGAAGCCGGATTTGTGGACCCTCAACCCGGCCGACTTCGCCGATGTCCCCGGAATCGTGCTCGTAGACGAAACGACGATAGGCGTGAGCAGGGGCCGGGCGGCGGCGCCGGCCGGTTCGTAGGCGAACGGGTTCGAGACCCGGACGGAGCCGTACGTCGCTCCATCTGCGAGGTCCTCGCTCAGGACGACCGCACAGCCGGCGACCTCGGCGGCGCGGATGATGAGGGCGTCCCAGAGGGAGATGTTCCAGGCTCGGCTGCCCGAGACGGCTCTGAGGAGCAGGTCCGCGTCCACGGGCACGATCGGGAGCTGGGACAGCCGGTCGACCATCTGCGCGGCCAGCTCCTCCGACATCGGCGAGGCGAGTCTTGCGGGTCACGACGGTGTAGAACTCGCTCAGGACCTGGCTGGACGTGGTGATGTGCGCATCGTTCCGGGGCGCGATGACGGCGCAGGCGCGCTCACGCTTCTGGCCGGTTCTGCAGCGTCGACCGCGTAGACCCACACGTTCGTATGGATGAAGACGCGTTCCGTCACGGTCGCGCCGAACGGTCGTGGAGATCGTCGCGGGTCCAGGTGCGACCGCCGATCCCGCTGCCGGCGGTGCTCTGGTCGGCAAGTTCGGCGAAACCGGCCAGCGACGCTGCGTCTGCTGTGTGCCGGTGTACGCCTCCAGGTACTCACGCAGCAGCGCATTGACCGAAGTGACGTTCTTCAGGGCCTTGATGCGTGCGCGCTTCAGGAGCACGTCATCCACGCTGATGGTCAGGTTAGCCATCGGAGCCTCCCGTGTAGCACGGGTCCAGTGTAGCACGGGTCAATGCGCACCCAGCGCACCCGATTGCGGGATGCTCGAGATCCGCCGCTGACCACCGGCGCCATCATCATCAGGGCGACAGCCAGGCCTCTATCGAGATGACATGGGATCGGCCCTCCAGTCGGATTTGCGGGGGATGGCGTGCTCTATGCGACCTCTGGCGCTGCTGTCATCTCGAGCCACCGGCATGGAAGCCTTGTCCGGCAGACTGAGCCGCTGGCCCAAGGCCACCCACGCACCAACTGTAGCGCGCTTGCTCAGCCGGTCACTGCGTCTCGTGGTCGGTGCCACCGGCTCCGGCAGTGTCTCCGGCAGCGCTTGCGGTGCTTTCGTTCGCGCCACCCGACTCGGGCGATCGTGCCAGGTGGAACACCAGCCCCTGGTCGGACGGCACGAGCATCAGCTGGACGTTGTTGGCCAGCCGCTGGATGTAGGTCCACTGCAGGAGCGCCTCGCTCAGCGAGGAGTTGATGAGGTCGTTTGCCTGCGCCTCGCCTTCGGCCCGTTGATGCGCGCATCCCGTGCGCCCTCGGCCAGTCGCACGTCGCGATCGGCCTCGAAGAAGGCCCTGGCCAGGTCCTGCTCGGCCAACTGCTTCTCCTCCACCGACGTCAGGAACTGCTCGTTGAGGCGGATGTTCTCGACCGACACACGCTCGACGATGATGTTGAAGTCCTTCATCCGCTCGCGCAGGTTCGCCAGCGTCCGTTGGCCGATCTCGTCTCGATTGCTGATGACGTTGAAGGCGTCGTACTCGGGCGTGATCTCCTTGAGCGCCGTGTTCGAGGGCCGCAGGAAGACCTTCTCGGCGTAGTCATCGGGCTGGCCGACCTCCTGCAGGATGCGGTCCGCCTTCGCGCTGTCGATACGGAAGTTGATGAGACCGGAGAGCTGGACCGACTGGAGGTCGCGGGTGACGCTCTCGATCTCCTCGAAGTTGTAGGCCTGGACTCGGCCGTCGAAGACGGTGATGCCATCGACGGCGGGGATCATCGAATGCAGGCCGGGCAGGAGCGTGCCTTCCTGGACGGCGCCGAAGCGTGTCTTCACGCCGACCTGGCCCGCGCCGATCTTCGACGCCAGCCGAAGCCGACGACGATGAGCGCCAGACCGCCGAGGATGAGCGCGCCCGCCGCGACGCCCTTGCCGACCGTGAAGTCATCGCCGTAGTCCGACACCGACTGGGCGATGATGACGCCGGCGGCCACGATGAGCACGAGGCCGATGATGATGAAGATGATCAGTAGCACAGGTGTGGTCCCTTTCGACGCGCCACTCGGGTCGGACGCGTACGTGGCAATGCTGCCCTGAAATCGCAGAGTCGGCTGTGGCCGACCCGGGCCGGCGTCACGACGAGACTGGATCGCGAGCCTGCCGGAGGTGCCCGCCCCGTCTGGTATCTTCGGCTCAGCCTCTGGTGATCAAGCGTGAGCGTATGGGAGTAGACGATGAACCTCTCCGGCTACTCCAGGCAGTTCGGTGAGGGGCCTGACGCGGGTCCCCCCGGGACGCTGATCGAGCGCACACGGGTCTACCTGCAAGAGGCAGAGCTCAAGGACAAGTTCGTCTACTTCGACGAACCGAACATGGTTGTGTACGTCACGACCGCGTTCGGCGTGTTCGTCGTGTCGATCGACGAGACGCAGAGGTACGGGGGCCAGCTGACGCCCTGGCAGGGGATCTCGGGGTGTTCCCTGAGGATCGAGACGACGCCCGCGAGTGCCCGCGTCGTCATCGTCACGATCAAGACCCTGGACGCCACACTGACGGAGCAGGTTGGCGAACCAGCAGCTCCGCTGCTGGGCTTCTTCCGTGAGTGCGTCAAGCGCTCGCGACCCTGGTGACCGGCGCAGCTCCAGCCGCGAAGTTGCCCGGAGTGACAGTCCCCAGTCGGTCAAGGAGCTGGTTGCGGGCATCGACGAGGTCCTTGCCGAGGTGGTCCGCGAACCGCCAGCCAACTACGAATTCGGGACACCAGGGGCAGGGGTTGGTGACGCAGCAGCGGGGCACGCCGGTGGCCATGCACACGCTCCTTGCGCGCAAGCCGCTCATCGGCATGGTTCACCTGCCGCCACTGCCCGGCTCCCCGCGTAGCAAGCTGAGCCTCGACGAGGTCGTCGCTGTCGCGCTCGAGGAAGCCACGATCCTCGAGCACGCCGGCCTCGACGGACTGATCGTCGAGAACGTGGGCGACACGCCGTTCTTCCGCGAGTCGGTGCCGGCCGTCACGGTCGCCGCCATGGGCGTCATCGTCCGCGAGGTGCGGCACCAGACCTCGCTCGCGATCGGCGTCAACCTCCTGCGCAACGCGTGTCTCGAGGCCATGTCCATCGCCTCGCTCGTCCGAGCCGACTTCATCCGCTGCAACGTGGTCATCGGCGCCTACGTCACCGACCAGGGCCTCATCCAGGGCTGTGCCGCTGAGCTCGCCCGACTGCGCCAGACGCTCGACCACGACATCGCCGTCCTCGGGGACGTCCATGTCAAGCATGCTGCGCCCCTCTTCGACGTGCCCATCGAAGACGCGGCCGCCGACCTCGCCGAGCGCGGTGGCGCCGATGCGGTCATCGTCTCCGGTTCCCGCAGCCCGGACCCGCCTTCCCTGGAGCGCGTCAAGGCTGTCCGCGACGCGGTCACCGCCCCGGTGCTCATCGGCAGCGGCGTGTCGCTGGCCAACGTGGCCGACTTCTATGCCGCGTCCGATGGCGTACTCATCGGCGAGACCGACTTCAAGGTCGACGGCATCTGGGGCGGTCGCAGCGACGGCCAGGCCTACGCGGAGGCCGTGACACGCTGCCGAGGAAGCTAGGTCGAGCCTGCGTCAGCTCGAAGGGGCCGGCCCCAGGCCCAGCGGCGGTAGGAATCACCGCTGGTGCCGACGGTGGTGGCGTGGCGGAGGCGTCGACCGACGAGGTCATCGCGGCACTGCCGTCGCGGCTGCCAGGAAATCGCCCGCCATCGACACCCGAATACGGACTTCTCCTGATGCCAGGGGTGGGTGTTTAGGCCCATCGTGAAGACCCGGCGCCGGGCCGGCAGACAGCGAAGGGCTCGTCGGTTCCTGGTCGCACCACGAAGGCAAGGGAGACAACCGTTGAAGAACAGGCTGATGACCGGCGCGGCCCTCACGGGGCTGTCGATCCTGATCCTACCCAACGTCGTTCTGGCAGACGGGCATATCGATGTGCTCGAGAACGTCCCCACAGTCGTGGCGGTCGTCGACCCGCCGACGACCCCAGACTTCCCCGTCGCCTCGTTGAGCCGAGCCGACTGCGAGGTCCTGGTCCGCGTCGAGGCCGAGGACGGAAGCGCGCAGGAGTTCATGTCCTGCCAGCTGAGCGACGAGCCGGTGATGGTGCCGGAGTTCCAGGGTTCGGCGCCCGAAAGCTCCATCATCGACGCCGGTGGCGAGTGCATCTGGACATCGGACTACTGGGACACGAAGGACGGGTCCGAGGTCAAGGCGTCGGCCTTCGAGATGACCGTGACGCCGAGCGGGCGGGTATTCGCATGGTCCTCCTTCCCAGCCGAGCCGCTCGTTTGCCCTGAGGAGGGCTAGATCGTCCTGATGTAGCCAGCCCTGCTCGAACGCGAGGCGAGGACGTCCGTCCGCCGTCGCACAACGAGCGGCAAATGAGGAGGTCGCCCGCGGCAGGCACTTGTGTGGGTGCGTACCATCGCGCTGGTGACGCGAATCGCCAGCAGCCAGCACATGGTCGGGCGGACCCGGGCAGTCGAGACGGTCGAACGAGCCCTCGCTGCGGCCAGAGCCGAGCAGCCGATCCATCTGGTCATCAGCGGTGAGGCCGGTGTGGGCAAGACGCGGCTGCTTGAGTACGCGGGCGCATCGGCCGCGGAGCAGGGCATGCGCTGCCTCTCCGGAAGCTGCTTCGACCTGGGCGCGTCGAGTCTGCCCTACGCGCCATACGCGGACCTGCTCCGGGACCTCATCGCCGAGGATGGACTGCCTGCGATCCGCCAGATGGCCGGTCGCGATGCTCGAGATCTGAGCCGCCTGGTGCCCGCGCTGGCCGATGCGCAAGCCGAAGCCGACGCGACCCCGGAACCACAGCGTATCTTCGAAGCGATCCGGTCGCTGCTACGGAAGGCCGCTCGTGGGAGGGCATTGCTGGTTGGCCTCGAGGACTCTCCATTCAGCCGACCACGGCACGCTCGATGCCACGCGATACCTCATGCGCACGCTGCGAGATGAGCCCATCACCGTGTTCAGCACGTTCCGTGACGAGGACGTCATGGGGCGCGACGGGATGCGAGCCTGGCTCGGCGAGCTCGGGCGCGCCGCCGGCGTCGAGCGGCTGACGCTGGAGCCACTTGACCGGGACCAGATGGACGAACTGGTGCGGTCACTGACCGGAACGGAGCCCGGGCGCGACCTGCTGGACGCTGTCTTCGCTCGTTCCGACGGCAACCCGTTCTTCGCCGAGGAGCTGCTGGCCGCGCCGGAGCCGGCCGCGGGCCCGCTCCCCGCCTCCCTTCACGACGTTCTGACCGAGCGCGCCGGCCGCGTCCCAGCCGACGCTCGCCGGCTGCTCGCCGTGGCCTCGATCGGCGGCCTGGAGATCGAGCATGAGCTGCTCGTGGCCGCCGCCGGTCTCGATGACCACACCGCGACTGGCCATCTCGCCACATTGGTGGAGGCCCGCCTGCTGGTACCCGTTTCGGGCAGCTCAGGGGAGGGATACCGGTTCCGGCACGCCATCCTGGCCGAGGTCGTGGCCGACGGGCTGCTGCCAGTCGAACGCCGGAAGCTGCACGCAGCCTTCGCCGCCGAGATGGAGCGACGTGGCTCGCCGAACCCCCACGATGCGCTCCAGATGGTGACGTTCGCCTACCATCTGCGCGAGGCAGGTGACCCCCGCGCATTGGAGGCGTCGGTTCGCGCTGGAGACGCAGCGAGCCGGGCCGTGGCCATGGACGTGGCACGAGCCGAGTACGAACATGCGCTGCGCCTCTTCGATGCGGCGACCGAACGCGGTGAGTCCATCGATCCCGATGTGGTTCCCGACCGCATCGCACTGCTCGAACGGACCGCCAACGCGGCCTACCACAACGGCGACTACGCCCTCGCGGAGTCCACGGCCGAAGCTGCCATCGCAGAGGCCGACGGCCTGGAGCCCCATCGTGCGGTCAGCCTCTGGGTCCGGCTTGGTGAGGCGATGTGGCGGGCCGGGCATCGCGAAGCCGCCCTCGACGCGATGCGGACTGCGGTCGACCTCGCGCCCCACGATGCAGAGGAGGCCAGGGTGCGAGCGCTCGCTGGCCTGGCCCAGGTGGAGATGCTCATCGGCGAGATGCCTGCCGCTCGGGCGCACGCCACGCTGGCCGTGGACCTGGCGCGTCGCTCCGGGCTGCGTCGCCTCGAGGCGCATGCCCTGTGCACGCTCGGCGTCGTCCTCGCTTCGCTGGGCGACGTCCGCGCCGGTATCGATGCCGGGAGCCAGGCGCTGCTGATGGCTCGGGAGCTTGGCTCGGTGGACGATATCGGCAGGGCCTACGTCAACCTCGGGGACGTGCACTGGATGGCCGCGGACCCTGAGGCAGCGCTGCACCTCGCGCAGGAAGCCATCTCCGATATCCGCCTGCGAGGGCTCGATGCGGGGTTCATCTCCGACATCGGCTATGGCGCCGTCCTGGCCGCCTACGACATCGGTGAGTGGGAACTTGCGCGCCGTCTATTGGACGACGCCGACCGCCACGCAGCCGCGAGTCCGGCAGTCGAGCTCTATCGCGCCGAGTACAGCCTCGCCTTCCTGGTTGGCAGCGGCGCCCCGGATGCGGAGTCGACATGGCGCCGTGGCATGGAGCTCGGCGCCGATCAGGTCAGCGGCGACACGCGGACCTTGATGATCAGCGCTGGCGTCGAGTTGCTGACCCGAGATGGTCGGTACGAAGGCGCGGTCGCGGTGGCCATGGGCCGACTGCCAGAGGCTGAACGCCTGGAGAGCTGGGTCATCTTCCTCGGGTTACTGTGCGCGACAGCGTGGCCACTCGCCGAGCTCGTCTGGCAGGCCCGAGCGACCGCCGACGGGAGCGCGGAGGAAGCCGCCCTGGAGCGACTCGACCAGATCGCCACCTTGGCCGGGCGTGCGGTCGAGCGGATGGGTCGGCCGGGCGGGAACCTGGGGGCATGGCTCGACGCGCAGGTGCAGCAGATCGACGCCGAGATCGTCCGGGCGAAGCGCGCCGGATCAGGGGTCGCCGGCTCCGTCGACCTGGCGTGGGCCAGCGTTGCAGATGCGTGGTCCTCGCTTCAGCGGCCGTACCGCGTCGCCTATGCCCGCTGGCGACAGGGTCAGGCCCTGCTGGGGACCGACGCCCGGGCCGCCACCGTCGCCCTCGAACAGGCCTGGCACATCGCACTGCGACTCGGCGCCAAGCCCATGCTGGGCGACCTGCGACGAACCGCCCGCGGTGGCGGGGTCCGGCTCGTCGAGCCGACGCCGGCCGATCGACCTCGCTCGTCGAGCGGCCCCTTCGGGCTCTCGCCGCGCGAGCTCGAGGTGCTGGGGCTCATCGCGGCGGGCCGCAGCAATCGCGAGATCGCCGAGGAGCTCTACATCAGCAAGTCCACAGCCGGCGTCCACGTCTCCAACATCCTCGGCAAACTGGGCGTGCGCAGTCGTGTCGAGGCGACCAGGCTCGCCATCACCGAGGGCATCGTCGGCGCCGCGTAGGGCGACGACGCCGCGCGCCGCCAGGGTGGCCGCGTGCTCAGGCCCGCGAGTGCTCGCATCGTCACCGTGTCCATCGAGTCCCTGGGCGCCACCTTGGCGGAGCCGGTCGGCGAACCTGCAGCTCCGCTGCTGGGCTTCTTTCGTGAGTGCGTCAAGCGCTTGCGACCCTGGTGAACGGCGGGCCCGGTGTAGGTCGATCACCGTGGCCTAGCGAGCTCGGTCTTTCTGGCTGTGCTGGCCATGTCGGTGTTCGCCTCTAGGACGCTCGGGTGAGCCGCCGCAGCTGCGACTGCGCGTAGGCGCGCGCCCGTCGTTGCCCGCCGTTCATCTCGATGGCGGCCTCGAGCGAGCGCAGTACCCGCACGAGCGCCGCTCGGTTCGGGCGCCAGCCGCGCCGCTCGCACTCCTCGATCCACTCGCCCGGCGTGCGATGGCCCCGCTGTCCGTTGCAGCGCCGGCAGGCCGCGACCTCGTTCTCGATCCAGCTGGGCCCGCCCTTGATGCGGGGCACCACGTGCTCCGTGGTGGCCTCGACGAGACCGACGGCGATCTCGCGACCGCACCAGACACAGCTGCGCCCATCCCGCTCGAGGATGAAGGCCATGCGTCTGCGTCGGTCGGGTTTGGTGGCCACGGCACAGAATGGTCACATGAGCGGTCGCTTCGCGCCGTCCCCGACCGGCGAGCTCCACCTCGGCAACCTCCGCACGGCAGCAGTCGCGTGGCTGACGGCGCGCGCCGCGGGTGCCGGCTTCCTGCTTCGGGTCGAAGACCTCGACCGTGGCCGCTCGCGGCCCGAGCACGAAGCGCGCCAGCTCGCCGACTTGGCCGCCATCGGGATCGACTGGGACGGTGACGTCATGCGCCAGAGCGAGCGCTTCGACCGATACGACGCGGCCATCGAGCGGCTGGCCGACGCCGGCCGGGTCTACGAGTGCTTCTGCACCCGGCGCGAGATCCGCGAGGAGATCGAAGCGGCCCCGAGCGCGCCGCACCTGCCGCCCGATGCCTACCCCGGGACCTGTCGCGACCTCGACCCCGAGCGCGCGGCCGAGCTGCGTGCGTCAGGCCGGACGCCCGCGCTCCGCCTCCGCTCCGATGGCGTTCGGATCGACTTCGGCGACATCCTCGTCGGGCCCAGCGGCGGGGGAGTGGACGACTTCGTCCTGCGTCGCAACGACGGCACGCCCGCCTACAACGTGGCCGTCGTGGTGGACGACGCCGAGCAGGGCGTGACCCAGGTCGTGCGGGGCGATGACCTGCTCAGCTCGACGCCTCGGCAGATCCTGCTGCAGCGCCTCCTCGGCTACCAGACGCCTGAGTACCTCCATGTCCCGCTCGTGCTCAACGAGGCCGGCCAGCGCCTGGCCAAGCGCGACGGAGCGGTCACCATGTCGGCGCTCCACGCGGCCGGCGTGTCCAGCGCGGAGGTCATCGCCTGGATCGCTCGATCGCTCGGTCTCATCGGGCCCGGAGAGACCGTGGTGCTCGCGGATCTCGTCGACCGCTTCGAGCCCGAACACCTCCCGCGTGAACCGGTCACCGCGCCTCGCCTGGCCTGATCCACGGTCGACCCGCCGGTCGTCTCCGATCCTGAGCCGCGACCAACGCTCAGCGGTCGTCCAGCCCTGCTTCGAGGCCGGTCGCGACGGGCATCCTGGCCCCGACCCAGTCGCTGAACGAACCCGGGTAGAGGATCGGGTCCGGCAGTCCGGCCACGCGCGCCGCGAGCATCCCGAAGCAGGCCGTCACACCGCTGCCGCACGAGAAGACCAACGGCTGCTCGTCGCGGGCACCCTCCTCACGGATGAGCGACCGCAGCTCCGCGGCCGGCTTCATGCGGCCATCCTCGGTCAGCATCGAGTCGCAGGGGCGGTTGCGAGCTCCGGGGATGTGTCCGGCGACTCGCTCGATCGGCTCCGACTCGCCGGAGTAACGCTCGGCTGCGCGGACATCGACGAGGTCGATGGTGTCCATCGACTCGGACACCGTTCCGCGGTCCATCGTGCCGGTCCATTCCCGCGCCAGCGTCATCGTGGCGCGCATCGGGGTCGAGCGCTCGGCTGTGCAGGGTCCATCGCTCGCCTTCCACGCTGCAAGCCCACCATCGAGCATGAACACGCTCGGGTGGCCGAGCCGGTCGAGCATCCACCACAGGCGCGCGCCGTACTGGCCGTACGCACCGTCGTGGACGACGATGGTGTGTCCGTCGCCGAAGCCCAGCTGACCCATGCGGTCGGCGAAGGCGGTGGGGTCTGGGAGGGGGTGGCGCCCTGCGCCGGGCGCGCCGGCGAGGTCCCGGTCGAGATCGACGAAGACCGCGCCGGGGATGTGACCCTCGTCGTACTCCCGCTTGCCACGCGTGGGGTCGCCGAGGAACCAGCGCACATCGGCGATGCGGAGCGACGGGTCGCCGAGCGCCTCGAGCAGCTCATCGGCCGAGACGAGCGGGTTCGACTTGGGTTCGGTCATGCGGCTCACGGTAGCGGACCGTGAGCCTCGGTCGCTACCTGCGGCGGCGATCCTCCGAGCGACCGAGGGCCGGTGCGTCATGGAACAGGAAGTAGCCACTGACCACGATCAGCAGCGCCACGATCAAGGCGAGAACGGATGCCAGGTCCATCTATGCGAAACCCCTCTCTGCTGCGTCGACACGGAGCGACGCTCCTGTTATCGCCGGTCATGACGAGGGCGCCAATGGACCGATGTGGTCCTCCCCGGTGGCCGACTCGGACCGGAGGCAGACCATCGGTACCGTCCGCCGCGCGCCTCGGCCGTCGCGGACTTCGCCTGCCACTGGGGCATGTTCCCGTTCCGGTTCCCGATAGGGTCCAGCGACTCTTGCGATGTGGACGCCAGCACGTAACGCTTGACCCATGTGGATGCTGCGGAACACCCTCACGGCCCACTTCTCAGCGTGGGCGGGCAGGATGGAGATCCTTGACGACGTCTGGCTGCCCAAGTGGCTCGACCGCCGCTGGGGCATCTCCCGGAAGCGGGATCGTCAGCAGTTCGAGCATGTCGAACACGCGCGAGAACGCGAGCCGGTGGGCAAGGACGCCACCAAGGACTGGTAGGTCGAGCATGCCGCAAGGATGGAGGCCCACCCACCCCGGCGACCCCACTCCGGAATGGGGACCGTTGGGCAGGTCGGGATGCATCGTGTTCTCGGCCGTGGTCATCGTCATCCTGGCCATCGCCTTCCTCGTCGGCGCCACGAGGTCGAGCGGCGACTCCGAGCTCTTCGTGGGCGCCGCTCACCCGGCCACGTTCGTGCCTGCCGAGCAGTAGCGCCACGCCTCGCACTCGACGCCCGTGGGCCGTACCGCAAGTCGTGCGGCACTTGACCCGCTGAGCCCCTCGTAGGCCAGTTCGCCGGACAGCTCGTGGAGGCTGTACTTCTGGTCGGCTCTGTGCTGCTGTCCGATCACTCGCCAGTTCGCACCGTACCGGCGCGCGTCCACGAGCCCTCGGGCAGGCCACGCCGGTACCGAGCTCGACAGAGGGAGCCGATGGGACTCCCTTGCGGTTGGTGCCGTGGGCGTTCAGATGCTCGGCGATCCGAGCAAGCCGAGGACTCAGTCATCTGCGAGGGTCGAGTCCTGGACCGTGCGGTGCCTGGGTCCCGGCTTGGCCTTGAAGCGTACGATGGACGCCAAGGGTCAAAGGACCCGAGGAACAGGAAGGAGAGGTACAAGAATCGTGTTCAAGAAGCTCATGGCAGGGGCCCTCCTGGCTTCCCTCGCGCTCTCAGCTCTCGCGCCCGCGGCGGCGGCTGCGGAACCCACGGCCAAGGGCACGCCCACCGTCAACGCTGTCACCCGCCTGGTGAACTTCAGCGCCAACAACAACAACTCCCTTTCCACGCTCATCACCGCCGCGACCTGCGACTACTTCAAGGGCGCGATCACCGACGTGCTCGCGACCACCAATAACACCCTGTTCGCTCCGCGCAACGCCGCGTTCCGCGCTCTC
This sequence comes from uncultured Chloroflexia bacterium, assembly GCA_963714675.1. Lineage (GTDB taxonomy): Bacteria > Chloroflexota > Limnocylindria > Limnocylindrales > CSP1-4 > JAFMJV01. Next base: position 15,330 of record CAVQPG010000005.1, read on the forward strand.
GGCCAAGCTCTGGGCTTGGGCACTGCCGGTATCAATTCCAGCAACGTGTGCAAGGTCGACGAAGTGCTGAAGATCCCTGGCGCGCTCAAGACCATCCTCACGTACCACGTCACCACGCCGAAGATCGGGTTCGCGAAGGCCAAGGCCGCTCGCGGCACGTCTATCAAGATGCTTTCGGGCGAGATGGCCCGGATCGGCGGACAGCAGGCCTCCGTTGTCCGCATCGACAAGGCCAACGTTCTCACCAAGAACATCCGTTCAGCGAATGGCGTGATGCATGTGATCGACGCGGTCATGGTCCCGCCCACGATCGAGGCTGCTCTCGCGAAGTAGCCGTATCTCTCCCCGTCCTCTACCGCCTCGGACCGGCTCTTCGACAGGGCCGGTCCGAGCGATTCGGGAGCCCTCTCCAGAGAACCTCTGGCGGTCTGCATTGGCCGCTAGTCCGCCCTCACGCCCACGCCGATCGGGCAGGCCACGCCGGTGCCGTGGTCGGGGCAATAGCCGTTGGGGTTCTTGCTGAGGTACTGCTGGTGGTAGGGCTCGGCGTAGTAGAACTCGGCCGCATCGACGATCTCGGTGGTGATCTGGCCGAAGCCGGCCGCGCTCAGTTGCGCCTGATACGCGTCTCGTGAGGCCTCCGCGGTCGCACGCTCCTCGTCGGACCGGACGATGACCATCGAGCGGTATTGCGTGCCCTGGTCGTTGCCCTGGCGCATGCCCTGGGTGGGGTCGTGGTGCTCCCAGAAGACCTTGAGCAGCTCTTCGTAGCCGATCCGCTCGGGGTCGTAGACGACGAGCACGACCTCGGCATGGCCGGTCCGGCCGCTGCAGGTCTCCTCGTAGGTCGGGTTGGGCGTGTAGCCGCCGGCATAGCCGACTGCGGTGGAGATGACGCCGTCGGTCTGCCAGAACGCCTTCTCGGCACCCCAGAAGCAGCCGAGGCCGAAGATCGCCGTGCGCGCCCCTTGCGGGCCAGGGCGGGGTCAGCGAGGCCCCGTTGACGTGGTGTGACTCGGTGATGGCGATGGGCTCGGCGCGGCCGGGCAGCGCGTCCGCCGGATCGGGCATGGTGGAGGGTCGTCGGAAGAGGAACATGGCGCCATGGTAGTGCCGACTGGTCACGGAGCCATGACGACCCGCCGGCGCGCTACCATTCCCGCGAGCCACCCATCGGAGAAGGAGCCAGGTTTGTCGTCTGAGGGCTTGTCAGAAGATCCCAAGGTCTATCGCAAGCGGTTGAGCGAGCAGCCCGACGAACAGGTCGATGCCTGGATGATCGAGCTCATGCGCGACATGTCCATCCGCCGCGGCGTGCTGCGGGTGCTGGCTGACTTCCGAGCGGCCACCGGCCTCGACGACGCCGCCATCGAGCGCGTCTTCACCGCCGGGGGAGGGGCGCCCGCGACCATCGGGCACACCGCGGACGGCGAGCTGATGGTGCCGGCCATCTCGTTGCACTTCCTGGTGCCGGGCCTTCGCGCCCAGTCACCGAAGGCACGCGAGCAGGTGATCGACTTCCTCGTCGGCGGCTTCCACGACGTCGTCTACATCTAGCCCCGGGAGCCGCGGACTCAGTCCGTTCCTGTCCCGGTCGAGCGATCGTCGCCGACGGGCTTGGCGCCCGCCACACGCGTCCGGTCCGAGCGCGCCACCTTCGCTTCGCGCTGGAGCATGCGCAGGATGCCCTCGACGTCGTTGCGTAGCGTGCGATCGCGGATCTTGTCGGTCCAGCTGGCACCGCTGACGGCCTCGCGCTTGTCGATGTCGACATCGATGTAGCCGAGGTCGGGGTCCTCCTCGTCGACCCCATCGAAGACCAGGCGCATGACCACGAAGTGACCGCTCTCGAGCTGCCAGGCGGCCACGAACGAGTCGCCCTCGGCCACCTTCCAGCGCACCATGTGGTGCCGGACCTCGATCCGGCCCTCGTCGGGTAGGCCCGCGTAGTCCTCGCGCCGGATCTCGATCCCGCCATGCCCGCTGAAGTAGCGGTACAGCAGGATGCCGACGGCGAGGGCCGCCAGGAGGTAGATCAGCTCGCTGGGGATGTAGGGCATGGTGTCTCGCGATCGGCGTCGGGCTGGCCGAGCGGGTCCCCGCTAGCGGGGCGGCTCTGCCCGTTCCTTCCGCGCCACGGTGGCCTCGTGCGCATCCCACTTGGCCGAGAGCTGACTCGCGAGGGTGCCGGTGCTGCCCCGCGTGTCCCCGGCACGGACGACGGCGATGGCGTTCTCGAGCTTGATCTTGGCCAGCGTCAGGTGCTTGGCGAAGAGCTGCCGCTCGGTGGACGAGGCCTCACCCAGGGCCGCATCGGTCGCGAGGGACTTGACCAGCTTGGCCACCGCTTCCTCGAGATGAACGGCCGCCACGTCGATGGTGACGTCGTCGACGGCCGGACCCTCGGGCTCGATGGGGATGGCCACGTACGGGGCTTGCCGTGGCTCCTCGACCTTGATCTCGACCTCGGCCGCAGCCTCGGTCTGGGTCTCCCACTCGACGTCGGTGACCGGCTCCGGTCGGGCTCCTGCGGCCGCTCCGGCTCCGGCTGGGGGCGACCCTCGATGCGCTGGCGCAGCTTGACCAGGCTGAGCTCGCCCGCCGCGACCTGCCTGGCCAGCCGGCGGCGCTTGCGCGGGTCCTGCACCTTCATCAGCTCATAGGCATGCGAGAGCGTGTCGCTGCGCACCGCGACGAGCTCCCGCACGTCATCGGGAGCGTCGACCAGGCGCAGGCGGTTCTCGAGGTAGCCCTTGTCCTTGCCCAGCTTGGTCGCGAGCTTGCGCAGGCTGTAGCCGTGCTCGCGGGTCATGCGCGCGAACATCTCGGCTTCCTCGAGCGGGGAGATGTCCTCGCGCTGGAGGTTCTCGATGATGGCGATCTCGAGGGCCGCCTCGTCGTCGATCTGCTCGATGATGACCGGGATCTCGGCCAGGCCGGCCATCTTCGCGGCACGCCAGCGCCGCTCGCCGGCCACGATCTGGTAGTGGCCGTCGGCGCGTGGCCGCACGAGGACCGGCTGCAGCACGCCGTGCTCACGGATGGAGGCCGCGAGGTCGGCGAGGGTGTCCTCGTCGAAGTGCTGGCGGGGCTGGGCAGGATTGGAGTAGACGCGCTCGACCGGCATGCGCCGCACGTCCCTGACCGAGCGTGGCTCCTCTGGCTTCAGCAGGTCCATGAGGGCCGGCGTGTACTCGCGGCGCTCGGTCGCGAGGCGCTCGGCTGCCTGCGAACGGAAGTCTGGTCTAGCCAAGGTCGATCACCTCCTGTGCCAGGTCCCGATAGCTCGCGGCAGCGGCTGAGCGGCTGGCGTATGACGTCACGGGGACCCCCGCGAGCGGTGCTTCCCCCAGGCGCACGGTCTGCTTGATGATGGCGTCGAAGACGTGGTAATCGCCCAGCTCGGACAGCTCGGCGAGCATGTCCTTGGCGAGGTTGGTGCGGCCGTCGTAGAAGGTGGGCAGGATGCCCATGATGCGCAGGCGCGGGTTGAGGCCCTTGCCCTGGATCTGGGTCACGAGGTTGGCCAGCGCCCGGAAGCCCTTGAGGCTGTAGTACTGCGTCTGGACGGGGATGATCACGCCGTCCGAGGCCACCAGCGCGTTGATGGTCAGCAGGCCCAGCGTGGGCGGGCAGTCGATGACGATGTAGTCGTACTGCTTCTCTGCCCAGCCGTGGAGCACTTCGCGCATGGCGTGCTCGCGACCGATGGTGCTGAAGAGCTGGTTCTCCGTGGCCGAGAGGTCGATGTCCGAGGGGGCCACGTCCACGTTCTCGGTGTCGGTGGTCTCGACGATGTCCTCCAGCGAGAGCGAGGCGTCGAGCAGGACGTTGGCGATGGACACCTCGATGTCCTGGGCGCTCAAGCCCAGCCCGACGGTGAGGTTGGCCTGCGGGTCCATGTCCACGCAGAGCACCTTGAGTCCCTGTTCCGCGAGTGCACCCGCGAGGTTGATGGAGGTCGTGGTCTTGCCCACGCCGCCCTTCTGGTTGGCGATCGCGATGATCCGTGCCAAGTGCGCCCTCCCGGTGAAGCCGTGCGACGACGATACGGCTTCCCGCCCGGAGTCTACCCCAATGGTGCGTTGACGCACCACCTTGTCGTCCCTACGCGTGGGGACAGGCCCACCCGCCGAAACGCTGCCCCGCCACGGTGCTCATGGCCCGAGCCCGACCGAGCCCGAGCGTGGGCGCTACGATGCTGCAGCCACAGGGCAGGGGAGCCAGACGAGCGGAGGGAGACCGAGCGTGAGCGACAACCGGGCGCAGATCGAGCGTCTCCACGAGCTGCGCGCCCAGTCGCGCCTCGGCGGCGGCCAGGCCCGCATCGACAAGCAGCACGAGAAGGGCAAGCTCACCGCCCGAGAGCGCCTCGATCTGTTGCTGGACGCCGACAGCTTCGTGGAGTTCGACGCCTTCGTGACCCATCGCTCGAGCGACTTCGGCCTCGAGCAGCAGCGGTACCTCGGCGATGGCGTGGTCACCGGCCACGGCAAGATCGACGGCCGGCTCGTCTTCGTCTTCAGCCAGGATTTCACCGTCTTCGGCGGCTCGCTCTCGGAGGCGCATGCCGAGAAGATCTGCAAGATCATGGACCTGGCCATGAAGGTCGGGGCCCCGGTCATCGGCCTCAATGACAGCGGCGGCGCGCGCATCCAGGAGGGCGTGGTCTCCCTCGGTGGCTATGCCGACATCTTCCTGCGCAACACCATGGCCAGCGGCGTCATCCCGCAGATCTCGCTGATCATGGGCCCCTGCGCGGGCGGTGCGGTCTACTCGCCGGCGATCACCGACTTCACGCTGATGGTCGAGGGCACCAGCTACATGTTCGTGACCGGCCCCGACGTGGTGAAGACCGTCACCCACGAGAACGTCGATCGCGAGCATCTCGGTGGCGCCTCTGTCCATACCTCCATCAGCGGTGTCGCCCACTACGCGGCGCCCGACGAAGGCTCGCTGCTGGCGAGCACGCGGCGCCTGCTCGGTCACCTGCCGCAGAACAACACGGCCACGGCTCCCTGCGTGGCCACGAGCGACCCGCGCGACCGTCGGGAAGCCGGCGCTCGACGAGATCATCCCCGAGTCGCCGTCGCAGCCGTACGACATGCACGAGGTCATCTCCCGGATCGTCGACGACGGCGAGTTCCTCGAGCTGCAGCCGGCCTGGGCGGCCAACATCATCATCGGCTTCGCTCGCCTCGATGGCCGCTCGGTCGGCGTGGTGGCGCAGCAGCCGGCGGTGCTGGCAGGCGCGCTCGACATCAACGCCTCGGACAAGGCGGCCCGCTTCGTGCGGACCTGCGATGCCTTCAACGTGCCCATCCTCACCATCGAGGACGTGCCCGGGTTCCTGCCGGGCGTCTCGCAGGAGCACGGCGGCATCATCCGCCACGGCGCCAAGCTGCTCTACGCCTACTGCGAGGCGACCGTGCCCAAGGTCACCGTCATCACGCGCAAGGCCTATGGCGGGGCCTACGACGTCATGAGCTCCAAGCACGTCCGTGGCGACGTCAACCTCGCCTGGCCCACCGCACGCATCGCGGTCATGGGCGTGGAGGGCGCGGTCAGCATCATCTTCCGCGACGAGCTGGCCGCAGCGGAGGACCAGGCGGCCGAGCGTCTGCGCCTGGCGCACGAGTACGAGGAGACGTTCGCCAACCCGTACGTGGCCGCGGGCCGCGGCTACCTCGACGACGTCATCGTGCCCTCGGACACCCGCCCGCGCGTCATCGACGCCTTCGAGATGCTCGAGGGCAAGCGCGACGAGACCCCGCGCCGCAAGCACGGCAACATCCCGCTGTGATCGTGTCTGTGCGCAAAGACGAGGGCACCTGCCGGTGACGCCGCCCTTCGGTCGGCTGCTGGTGGCCAATCGCGGCGAGATCGCGGTGCGCATCTTCCGCACCTGCCGGGAACTGGGGATCGAGACGGTGGCGGTCTACTCCGACGCCGATGCCGGCGCACTCCACGTGCGCCTCGCCGACCGGGCCGTGCGCCTGGGTCCGCCGCCCGCGTCCGAGTCGTACCTGCGGGCCGATGCCATCGTCGACGGCGGCCCTGGCCACCGGCGCCGAGGCCGTGCATCCGGGCTACGGCTTCCTCTCGGAGCAGGCGTCCTTCGGCGCGGCCGTCGAGGCGGCCGGCCTGGTCTTCGTCGGCCCGGCGCCGCAGACGCTGGCCTCGCTCGGCGACAAGCTCGAGGCTCGGGCCACGGCCACCGCGGCCGGCGTACCCATCGTGCCCGGCATGTTCGACCCGTTGCCCGCCGGCGACGACTCGGCCGTGGCCCGCATCGAGGAGCTGGCCGCAGACATCGGCTACCCCTTGCTCATCAAGGCGGCCGCCGGCGGTGGCGGACGCGGCATGCGGCGCGTGGACGACCCGGCCGACCTGGCGGCCGCCGTGACCGCCGCTGCCCGGGAGTCGGAGCAGGCGTTCGGCGACGGCTCCGTGTACCTCGAGCGGCTGGTCGAGGGCGGCCGCCACATCGAGGTCCAGCTGCTCGGCGACAGCGCCGGGAACGTGGTCGCGCTCGGGGAGCGGGACTGCTCGACCCAGCGGCGCCACCAGAAGCTGGTGGAGGAGGCCCCGGCTCCCGGGCTCAGCCGGGCCCAGCGCGAGCAGCTCCACGGGCTGGCGGTCAAGGTCGCCCAGCAGGTCGGCCTGCGCAATGCCGCCACGGCCGAGTTCCTCTTCGCCGCCGACGGCTCGTTCTACTTCCTCGAGGTCAACGCACGCCTGCAGGTGGAGCACGGCGTGACCGAGCTCGTCAGTGGCCTCGACCTCGTGCGCGAGCAGCTCTTCATCGCCGCAGGCGAGCCGCTGTCACCAGCCGTGCTCGCCGCTGCCGAGCGCGCCACCACGCCCGATCGCCACGCCATCGAGCTGCGCATCAGCGCGGAGGATCCGGCGCGCGACTTCATGCCGTCGCCCGGGCTCGTCACCCGCTGGCGGGAGCCGGGCGGTCCGGGCGTGCGCATGGATTCCGGCCTCGAGCAGGGCTGGCAGGTGCCAGGGGACTACGACCCGATGCTGGCCAAGGTGCTCGCGGTCGGACCCGATCGAGCGTCGGTGCTGGCGCGCGCCCGCCGCGCCGTGGCTGAGTTCGAGACCGGTGGCGTGCAGACGACGCTGCCGTTCCACGCCTGGTTGCTGAGCCATCGCGAGTTCACCGAAGGCCGCCTGCGGACCGACATGGTCGCGCGCGACTGGGACCCGGAGCCCTTGCGCGCGGCCGCGGCCGAACGTGCGGCCGATGCCGTCGTCCGCCACGCGGCGGCGCTCACTGCCAGCCCGGTCCGCGACGACGAGCCGGCGGACCCCTGCGCCGAACCTGCGCCTGGCTGGCAGCCGGAGCCCTGGGCATGAGCGACCATCGCGGCCACTATCGGCTCCGCATCGCCGGTGGCGACGAGGACGGCTACCACCGTGACCCCGCCGAGGTCGGCCCGCCCGAGGGCCGCCAGCCGGAGGTGCGTGTACTGGCGCGGACGGCCGATGACCGAGCAGCAGGCATCGACCGCTATGAGACCAGCGTCGATGGCTGGGTGTTCGAGGTCCTGGTGGAGGACGAGCCGCGGGCGTTGCTGCGCCAGAAGGCCGGGCAGGGGGCCGAGCGCGACGGGCGCCGTGCCAGCGACGTGATCAAGGCCCAGATCCCCGGCCGCGTGGTCAGGCTCTGGGTCGGGGAGGGCGATGCCGTCGAGGCCGGCCAGCGCCTGCTGGCCATCGAGGCCATGAAGATGGAGAACGAGGTGCGTGCTCCGCACGCCGGCACCATCGAGCGGATCGGTGTGACCGCGGGCGGCAGCGTCGAGCTCGGCGACGAGCTGCTGCGATTGCGCTAGGGCCGGGCGCGGTCCGAACGCATCTGGCGCCGCAGTCGAACCAGCGGGATGACGCGGTCGGTGGCACGGAGGTAGCGCTCGTAGGACGGTGACCGCTCGAGGATCTGCGGCCAGAGGGCCGCTGCTTCGAGCTCGCCGACGTGTTCTGCCAGCACCGCCATCGAGGCGCCCCGGATCTCCACCTCCGCTGTCGGCTGCGCCACGAGGTTGTGATACCAGCCGGGATGATGTGTGCCGCCGCCGTCGGCCGCGACCAGGAGCATGTCCTCGCCGTCGCGGAAGTACTGCAAGAGCACGGAGCGCCGCTGGCCGCTCTTGCGTCCCGTCGTGGTCAGCACCAGGCCATCGACGCCGGCCCGCTCGGTGATGCCGCCAGCGGTCCTGCGAAAGAAGGCCACGCTGAGGCGGCTGAAGCGCTTGTCGAGCGTACGGTGCAGCCAGAGCCCGACTCGTTCCTTGCGGGAGAGCGCGGTGGTCATGGGCCAACGATGCCATCGAACCGATCCTTCGTCCCGCTCGCCGCGGCGGAGGATGCTACCGTCGAAGCATGACCTCATCCGACCGAAGCCGCGAGCGCTGGCGCGAGACCACCCGCTCGGATTCGCTCAAGGGACGCGGCGAACGACGCGACCGGTTCGTGACCACCTCGGACATCGAGATCGCCGACCTCTACGACGCGGCCGACACCGCCGATCTCGTCCCCGACGAGGCGCTCGGCTTCCCCGGGGAGTACCCCTACACCCGCGGCGTGCAGCCGACGATGTACCGCGGCCGGCTGTGGACCATGCGCCAGTACGCCGGCTTCGCCTCGGCAGGCCAGACGAACGAGCGCTTCCGCTACCTGCTCGAGCAGGGCCAGACCGGACTGTCTGTCGCCTTCGACCTGCCCACGCAGATGGGCTACGACTCGGATTCGCCGTTCGCCTCCGGGGAGGTCGGCCGGGTCGGCGTGCCCATCAGCTCCATCGACGACATGGAGGTCCTCCTCGACGGTCTGCCCCTGGGCGAGGTCACGACCTCGATGACCATCAACGCCACCGCCCCGATCCTGCTCGCGATGTACGTGGCGGTCGCCGATGAGCGCGGCATCCCTCGCGCGCAGCTGGGTGGGACCACCCAGAACGACATCCTCAAGGAATACATCGCGCGCGGCACGTACATCTACCCGACCGAGCCCTCGATGCGCCTGGTGACCGACATCTTCGCCTTCTGTGCCGCGGAACTGCCGCGCTGGAACACCATCTCCATCAGCGGCTACCACATGCGCGAAGCCGGCGCGACCGCAGCGCAGGAGATCGCCTTCACGCTGGCCGACGCCATCGCCTACGTCGAGGGTGCGCTGAAGCAGGGGCTCGACGTCGACCGGTTCGCCGGCCGGCTGTCGTTCTTCTTCGGCGCCTGGAGCGAGCTCTTCGAGGAGGTGGCCAAGTTCCGCGCGGTGCGGCGCATGTGGGCGCGCATCATGAAGGAGCGCTTCGGGGCCACCGACCCCCGCTCGATGATGTGCCGCTTCCACGTCCAGACCGCAGGTTCGTCGCTGACGGCCCAGTCGGTCGACAACAACGTCGTGCGCACCACCTTGCAGGCGCTCGCGGCCGTGCTGGGCGGGACGCAGTCGCTGCACACCAACGCCCGCGACGAGGCCCTCGCACTGCCCACGCCCGAGACCGCGCGGCTGGCGCTGCGGACGCAGCAGATCATCGCCCACGAGAGCGGCGTGACCGACACGCCCGACCCGCTCGGCGGCTCGTACTACGTGGAGTCGCTGACCGACGAGGTGGAGGCCGCCGCCTGGGCCTACCTCGAGGAGATCGACGAGATGGGCGGTGCCATCGCCGCCATCGACGCCGGCTACCAGCAGCGCCACATCCAGGACGCGGCCTACCGCGTGCAGCGCGAGATCGAGCGCCAGGACAAGATCGTCGTGGGCGTCAACCGCTTCACCGACGACGAGGTCGTGACACCGGCGCTGCAGCGCATCGACCCCGCGCTCGAGCGTGAGCAGGTGGCTCGGTTGGCAGGCGCTCCGAGCGTCCCGCGACCAGACCGCCTGGGCCGCGGCGCTCGACCGGCTCGAAGCGGTGGCGCGCGGCTCGGACAACATCATGCCGGCCGTCATCGACGCCGTGAAGGCCAAGGCCACGCTTGGCGAGATCAGCGATCGGCTGCGGGACGTGTGGGGCGAGCACCGCGAAGTCGTGACCGTCTAGGAGGAACCATGGCAGGGGTCGCAGGTCGCACGTTCAGCCGGGTCCACCACGTGGCCTACATCGTGCGTGACATCGAGGCGTCGCTGGCGTTCTACCGCGACACGCTGGGCCTGCCGGTGGGGCTGGTGCTGCCGATCGCGTCGGACGAGGTCATCGTGGCCTTCCTCGAGATCGGCGAGACCAAGATCGAGCTGGTGCAGCCGACGTCGGAGACGACCGGCGTGGCCCGCTTCCTCGAGAAGAAGGGGGAGGGCTTCCACCACGTCTGCTTCGAGACGCCCGACGTGGATGCGACGCTGGCCGAGCTGGCGGCGATGGGCGTCGAGATCATCGACGAGGAGGCCCGCAAGGGCGCCGAAGGGCCGGTGGCCTTCATCCACCCACGTTCCTGCAACGGCGTGCTCACCGAGCTCATCGAGGCCCCCGGTGGTCCGGCCTGGGACCGCCTCGGCTACGAAGGCGACCCGCTCGCCCGATAGCGCGTCGCCCGAGCAGCCGCGAGCGCGACTCGGGTGGCTGTTGGGCCTAGCCCTCGAGCGGACCCGCAGTGGCACTCCACGCGACGACCTCGTCGATGACCACGCGGATCAGCGGCGATGCATCGATCGCGTGGGCACGGTATCGCGGGTACTTGGCTCGAAGCGCCTGCACCACTCCCGGGTGCGCCTCGAGCATCATCGTCGGGCTCCACGAGCGAGGCCGCACCGCGGGCGCGCAGCCAGGCCAGGCGTGACCAATCCTCGTCCCAGCGCTCGAAGAGGAGCGTCACCCGCGGCCGCTCGGCGATGTCTCGGACCCGCGCCAGGCGGCGCACGTCGTCGCTGCGCTTTGGCTTCTCGTCGAGGGGTGAGTAGAGGACCGTGCGCGCATCCTCCGGGTCCGCGATCACGAAACAGATCGGGACGAGGCGAGGCTGGCCGGTCCCGGTGAGCGTCGCCAGTGTGGCGGTGCGGCGACCCCCGATGAAGGCCAGCTGATCAGCAGCGAGCACGGTCGTCGATCACCTGTCCGGCATGGACGTGGGTACCAACCTGTCCCACCGCGTTCCAACCAGATCGCCGAAGCGACGGGTCACAGGGCGGGCCGGACAGCAGGTGGTCGGGGCATCGACCAGCTCCTACACCCGTTCCTGCGAGCCGCCCTTGTTGGCCGCCGCCTCGGCGCGCTCCTTGACGCCGAGCATGTGCTTGCGGGTCATGGCGAAGACCCCGAGCCCCATCATCGGCATGCCCAGCTTCTGGGGTAGACCGGCCTCGGCGGTCCAGATGCGGAAGCGCTCGATGAGGCGGGCCTTGCCGCCGTCCACGGGTTCCAGGATGAACGCCCATGTGCCTCGGAATTCGGGCATCGCCTTGTCGCCCATGACACCGGCGAACTGCAGGCCGACGGGCGTGTCCGCATCGCTGTCGGCCAGCGCTCCGTCACCCTTCTCGACGACTCCAGCCTCCATCTGGCCCTGGACCAGCTCGGTGTCGAGGTAGAGCACCAGGGCTCTGTCCGGCTGTACGACCTTCGCCACGAAGCCGCCGCCGGGGTGGGTGGGCACCATGTCGCCTTCCGCCAGTCCCTGGTATTCCTCGAGGATCGTATCGGCGCTGCGGGTCTTCATGTCCATCTTGTCGTAGCTGTACCAGCCGCCTCGCTCGTAGCCCATCTGGACGAGCCACGGCCAGACCTCCGATGGAGCCGCGTCGATGATGAGGGTACGAGTCTCGACGATGCCGGGATCATCGACCAGCTCGTCGCCGGCCAGCGACCTCTCGGCATCCGCGGGTACCAGGCCCCAGGACCGATGCTGCTCGCGGAGCTGCAGCCAGAAGGCCGTGGCCAAGCCGAGCAGGAAGGAGAGGGCGACGACCTTGAGCCGCAGGATCAGCTTGAAGGTGAACTTGATGAGTGAGCGCATGTGGGTACCTCCTCAAGGACGCGACGGGCCGGACGTCGAACGTACTCCTCGGAGCGAGGCGCGTGAAGTGCCGTTCGGGCTCACCGGAAGGACCGGAGGGTCCGGCGGCGACGGCGATCGAAACATCGCTGCCTTGATCGCCACATCGCTACCCTAGGCTCATGCCAGCCGAATTCATCTACACCGCCTACAAGCTCGCCCGGCACTATCCGCCCGACCGGACCGTGCTCGAGGACATCTCACTGTCGTTCTATCCCGGCGCCAAGATCGGGGTCATCGGCCCCAACGGCGCCGGCAAGTCGAGCCTGCTCAAGATCATGGCCGGGCTCGACGACGGCTACAGCGGCGAGGCTCGGCTGACTCCGGGCTTCACCGTCGGATACCTCGACCAGGAGCCCCAGCTCGACCCTGCCAAGGACGTCAAGGGCAACGTGCTCGACGGTGTCCACGAGGTCCAGTCACTCATCGACGAGTACAACGCGGTCATGGCCCGCTGGTCCGATCCCGATGCCGACTACGAGGCCATCGGCGCCGAGCAGGCGGCCCTCGAGGATCGCATCGAGGCCGCGGACGCCTGGAACCTCGAGCGCAACGTCGACATCGCGATGGACGCGCTGCGCTGCCCACCCGACGACGCCGACGTCAGGACGCTATCGGGCGGCGAGAAGCGCCGCGTGGCGCTGGCCCGACTGCTCCTGCGCCACCCGGACCTGCTGCTGCTCGACGAACCGACGAACCACCTCGATGCCGAGTCGGTCGAATGGCTCGAGCGTTTCCTCTCGGAGTACGCCGGCACCGTCGTCGCCATCACCCACGATCGATACTTCCTCGACAACGTGGCCAAGTGGATCCTCGAGCTCGATCGCGGCCGCGGCATCCCGTTCAGCGGCAACTACTCGAGCTGGCTCGAACAGAAGCTCGCGCGCATGGCGACCGAGCAGAAGCAGGCCGATGCCCGCCAACGGACGCTCGCGCGCGAGCTCGAATGGGTGCGCATGGGCGCGAAGGCGCGCCAGGCCAAGGGCAAGGCTCGACTGTCGGCCTACGAGCGACTCCTGGCCGAGGCCAACGATGACAAGTCGAGCGCGCGCGAGCTCGAGATCGCCATCCCGCCGGGGCCGCGGCTCGGTGACAAGGTCATCGAGGTCGCCGGTCTGCACAAGGGCTACGGCGAGAAGCTGCTCGTCGAGGACCTCACGTTCTCGCTACCGCGGGCCGGCATCGTGGGCATCATCGGGCCCAACGGCGCCGGCAAGACGACGCTGTTCCGGATGATCGTCGGGCAGGAGGCACCCGACGCCGGGTCCATCGAGATCGGCGACACCGTCGAGCTGAGCTATGTCGACCAGGAGCGGGACGACCTGGCCGCCGACAAGACCGTCTTCGCGGAGATCACCCAGGGCGCCGAGTTCATCAAGACCGGGGCCCGCGACGTTCCGGCCCGGGCCTACGTCTCATCGTTCAACTTCCGCGGCAGCGACCAGCAGAAGCTCGTGGGCCAGCTGTCGGGTGGCGAACGGAACCGGGTGCACCTCGCCAAGCTGCTGCAGGCCGGCGGCAACGTGCTGCTGCTCGACGAGCCGACCAACGACCTCGATGTGGACACGCTGCGAGCGCTGGAGGCCGGCCTGGAGTCGTTCCCCGGCTGCGCCGTGGTCATCTCGCACGATCGCTGGTTCCTCGACCGCATCGCGACCCACATCCTGGCCTTCGAGGGCGAGTCGCAGGTACGGTTCTTCCAGGGCAACGTGAGCGACTACGAGGCGTTCCGGCACAAGGAGCTGGGGACCGCGGCCGACCAGCCCCACCGCATCAAGTACAAGAAGCTCGCCAGGACGTAGGGGAGCGGGCCAGCCCCGGCCGGTACCAGCGCTGACGGTTCTCGGGATCGCGGTCAGCGGGCTTTCGGTTGCCCCGAAGCTGGTTGCTCGATGATGTAGTCGCCGCCGAGGTAGTGGTCGAACACCGGCGCCACCGCCCGCACCAGCTGCTCGTGTGAGGCCGCAGCCAGCGGCTGCAGCCCGACCACGTGGCGAGCCATGCCCAGGCCCACGATCTGGGACGCGGCAAGGGCCGCGCGCAATCGCGGGTTGGCGCCGCCGACCTGCTCCGCGAGCGGCAGCAGGAAGCTGGTCGTGAGCATCTCGCGGATGAGTTCGGCTGCTTCCGGCTCGGAGGCGGCCGCCCGGATGAGGCTGATCATCACGCGCCGCGAGGTCTTGTCCTCGAGGACCGACACGATCAGCTCCGCGGCCCGCTCCCCGATGGTGCCCGGGCCCGGCGCGGCGAGCCGCTCGATGACCGCTGCCGGAGCGAGTGGGAGCTCCAGCGACTGCATGAAGAGCTGCTGCTTGTTCCCGAAGTAGTGCAGGACCAGCCGTGGATCCACGCCGGCGGCAGCGCCCACGCCGCGCAGCGTGGTGCCCTGGTAGCCCTTCTCGCTGAACTGCTTCCTGGCGGCATGCACGATCGCCTCACGGGTGTCCGTCCCGGCCGGCCGGGGTCCGCGTTTTCCAGTGCTCATCAGTGCCTGCTTGCGAATTCCTCGAATGGAGAATATCATTTCTACACCGGGGGAAACAAGAGACGAGGAGCGCATGGAGATGGCAGAGCAGCATCCGGACACGACGACATCACTGACCAAACGGCAGCGACGCCTCGTCCTGGCCGTGGTCGGGCTGGCCCTCATGGCCGTGGTCTCTGCGGTGGCGGGCCTCAACGTCGCGCTCCCGAGCCTGGCTCGGGACACCGGTGCGAGCCAGACCCAGCTGACCTGGATCATCGATTCCTACACGGTCGTCTTCGCCGGCCTCCTGCTGTTCGCGGGCGCGCTCGGCGACCGCTACGGCCGCAGGCTGCTGCTGGTCCTGGGCCTGCTCATCTTCGGCGGTGCGGCGGCGCTGGGACTCTTCGTCAGCGACCCCGACCACCTCATCTTCATCCGCGTGCTCATGGGTGTGGGCGCGGCCGCGATCATGCCCACGACGTTATCGGTCATCACGACCTCCTTCCCGGAGGATGAGCGGCCCCAGGCCATCGGTGTGTGGGTCGGTATCGCCGGCGGGGGAGCGATCCTCGGCCTCTTCGCGACCGGACTGCTGCTCGAGTGGTTCCCCTGGTCGTCGTTCTTCGGGCTCAACGTGGCGCTCGCGACCGTGGCGCTCATCGGCACGCTCGCGGTCGTGCCGCAGTCGGTCGACGAAGACCCACCGGCGCTCGACATCGTCGGCGCCCTGGTCTCCCTCGTGGGCATCAGCGCCTTCGTCTTCGGCATCATCGAGGGTCCGGAGCGGGGCTGGACCGATCCGGTCACGCTCGGTGCGCTGGCCCTGGGCATCGGCGCCGGCATCGCCTTCGTGCTCTGGGAGCTGCGCATGGACAAGCCGCTGCTCGACCCGCGTCTGTTCAGGAACCGCGGCTTCAGCGCCGGGACGCTGACCGTGACCGTCCAGTTCATGGCCTCGTTCGGGTTCTTCTTCGTGGCCCTGCAGTACCTGCAGTTCGTGACCGGCCGCTCGCCGCTCGAGGCCGCGATGGCGATGCTGCCCCTGCCGTTCGTGCTGCTGCCGACCGCACGCCGGGCGCCGGTGGTCGCAGCCCGCATCGGCTTCCGGCGGGTGGCTCCGGTGGGCATGGTCCTGACCGGCGTCGGGTTCGTCATCCTGAGCCAGCTGCAGGCAGACTCGTCCTACTGGCACTTCCTCGCCGGACTGGCCGTCTTCGGGGTGGGCATGGGCCTCGCCGGCACACCGGCCACCACGGCCATCACGGCCTCACTGCCGATGGACAAGCAGGGCGTGGCCTCGGCCGTCAACGACACCGGGCGAGAGGTCGGCAGCGCCCTGGGCATCGCCATCCTCGGCAGCCTGCTCAACCAGGGCTATCGGGATGGCATGGCCGATGCCGTGGCGGGCCTGCCCGACCAGGTCGCCGAGGGGGTGCTGTCCTCGATCGCCTTCACCGCCTCGCCGCTCGTGGCGCTGATGGGCGATACCGGCAAGCAGCTGGTCCAGGAGGCGATCGACGCCTTCGTCTCGGGAGTGGGTCAGGCCGTGCTGGTGGGCTCGGTCATCCTGATCGTCACCGCCGTGGCGGTGGCCATCATCGCGCCGAGTGGCATGTCACAGGCCACCGTGATGTCGGACTCCGACGAGGAGCAGGCCCCTGACTCCGACCCGATCAGTTCGCCCCCTGGCGGCTGAGCCGCTCGCCGGGCATCGGCTCGAGGCGGGCGCCGGATCGCTGCGCTGACTCCTGGCGCACCGGAGCGGGTGCGCGCTTGGCGGTCCGTCGTGCGGTCGGACGACCACCGGTCTGCCCCTGCCAGTGCTGTGGGTTCCCAGCCTTGTTCTTGCTTGCGGTTGCGGTTGCGGTTCGGCTTGGACTGGCTCGCCGGATCGGCTGCCGCGCGCAGCTGGAAGGTGGGCTCGAAGCCGTCGACGACCTCGCGGTCGATGGGCCGCTTGAGCAGCGACTCGATGGCGCGCATGAGCTCCTGCTCCTCGATGCCGACGAGCGAGGTGGCGGTGCCCTCCAAGCCGGCTCGGCCGGTGCGGCCGATGCGGTGGACGTAGTCCTCGGGCACGCTCGGGAGCTCGTAGTTGACGACGTGGGGGAGGGCCTCGATGTCCAGTCCGCGCGCGGCGATGTCGGTGGCGACGAGGACCTGTGACTGACCATTCTTGAAGGCCGTCAGGGCGCGCACACGCTGTGACTGGCTCTTGTTGCCGTGGATGGCGGTGGCACTGATGCCGTCCTTGCCCAGCTGTTCGGCCAGGCGGTTGGCGCCGTGCTTGGTGCGGGTGAAGACGAGGGCCTGCTCGGTCTGCTTGCTACGCAGCATGTGCGCCAGCAGGTGCCGCTTGCGGCTGCGGTCGACCGGGTGGACGACCTGCCGGATCGGTGCCGCGGTGGCGTTGCGCGGGGCCACGTCGATCGACACCGGCTCGCGCAGGAGCTCCTCTGCGAGCCGCCGGATGTGTGGCGTGAAGGTGGCGCTGAAGAGCAGGCTCTGCCGCTCGGTGGGCAGCTCGTGAAGGATCTTCTTGATGTCGTGGATGAAGCCCATGTCGAGCATGCGGTCGGCTTCGTCGAGCACGAGGATCTCCACGCGGCTCAGGTCGATGGTGCGCTGCCTGACGTGGTCGAGCAGGCGGCCCGGGGTAGCCACGACCACCTCAGCACCGTGACGCAGGGCGCGGACCTGTCGATCCATACGCATGCCGCCGAAGATGGCCACCGACCGAACGGGCCGATGTGCGCCGTAGACGCGGATCGACTGCTCGACCTGGAGCGCGAGCTCTCGGGTCGGCACGACCACGAGGCCGCGCACGGTTCGCGGGCCCGGCCCGCGTGTGGCATGGAGCGTCTGCAGCATGGGCAGCACGAAGGCCGCGGTCTTGCCGGTGCCGGTCTGTGCCCCGGCGAGCAGGTCTCGGCCGGTGAGGATGGCCGGGATGGCCTGCTCCTGCACGGGCGTCGGCTGGGTGTAACCCTGGTCCGCGATGGCACGCAGGGATTCGGGCCGCAGCCCGAGGGTATCGAAGGTCAAGGTAGCTCCTGACGGGGCCCTCCCGCATGGTCGCGGGGCCGGTCAGGGCATAAGGACTCGGGGGATGGTCATCTGAGGAAAACCAGGGGCGCGGACCGGAGGCGCCCAGCGAGGTGAGGACTGACTATAGCGCACCAACACGGTTTCCCTATTTCGACGGCGCCGGAGCCGGCAAGGTCAGTCGGGCCGGATGCCGGCCTCGATGAGCATCTGCGGGATCTGGGTCGGTGACTCGGCCACGCGGATGCCGGCTGCCTCGAGGGCGCCGATCTTGGCCTCCGCGGTGCCACCGGAGCCGCTGATGATGGCGCCGGCGTGGCCCATGCGACGACCCGGAGGCGCCGTGCGGCCGGCGATGAAGGCGACCATCGGCGTGTCCGGCATGTGCTGGCGTCTTCCACTCGGCGGCTGCCTCCTCGGCACCGCCGCCGATCTCGCCGATGAGCACGACCGCGTCGGTGTCGGGGTCAGCCGCGAAGAGCTCGAGCATGTCGATGAAGTTCGAGCCGTTGATGGGGTCGCCGCCGATGCCCACGCAGGTGGACTGGCCGATCCTCGTGTCGGTCATGGCCTGCACGACCTCGTAGGTCAACGTGCCGGAGCGGCTCACGAGGCCGACTCGACCGGGCCGATGGATCGAGCCCGGGATGATGCCGACCTTGGCCTCACCCGGGGTGGTGGCACCGGGGCAGTTGGGGCCGACCAAACGCGCCCCGCGCGCCGCGACCTCAGCCACCACCGGGATCATGTCGAGTGCCGGGATGTGCTCGGTGATGGCGAAGATCGTCTCGATGCCGGCATCGACCGCTTCCATGATCGCGTCCGGTGCGGCGAAGGCCGGCACGAAGATGACGCTGGTGTTGGCGCCGGTGGCCGCGACCGCCTGCGCGCAGGTGTCGTACACCGGCACGGCGCCGTCGAGCGCGGTCTGCCCGCCCTTCCTGGGGGTCACGCCGCCGACGACGTTGGTGCCGTAGGACAGCATCTGGCCGGCGTGGAAGCCGCCCTCCCGCCCGGTGATGCCCTGGACGATGAGGCGCGTGTCCGCCCCGACGAGGATGCTCATGCGGCGCTCCCGGCCAGCTCGACGGCCTTCTCGACTGCTTCATCGAGCGACTCGGCGGTGACGATGTCCGCTTCGGAGGCGGCGAGGATCTCGGCGGCGATGTCGGCGTTGGTGCCCACGATGCGCACGACCATGGGCACCGAGCGGGTCTGCTTCTCGCGGGCCTCGACCAGGCCGCGGGCGACCTCGTCGCCACGGGCGATGCCGCCGAAGATGTTCACGAGGATGGCCTGCACGCTCGTGTCGCTGAGGATGAGACGCATGGCTTCGGCGACCTTGTCCGAGCGTGCGCCACCGCCGATGTCGAGGAAGTTGGCGGGCTCGCCGCCGGCCCGCTTGACCAGGTCCATGGTGGTCATGGCCAGCCCGGCGCCGTTGACCATGCACCCGATGTTGCCGTCGAGGCGGATGAACGAGAGCTGCGCCTCGCGCGCCTCCATGTCCGTGGGGTCTTCCTCGTCGAGGTCTCGCAGCGCCTCGTGGCCGCTGTGTCGGCCGAGGGCGGAGTCGTCGAGGGTGATCTTGGCGTCGAGCAGCTGCAGCGTCTCGACTGGCCCGTCGGGCCCATGCTCACGCACGACCGCGAGCGGGTTGATCTCGACGAGGTCAGCGTCCTCGTCGATCATCACCTTCACCAGGCCGGTGCAGATGGCCGCAGCCTGCTGCAGGTGATCGCCGAGTCCCAGGCGGAAGGCCATCTCGCGCGCCTGGAACGGCTGCAGGCCCAGCTGCGGGTGGGCGTGGATCTTGGCGATGGCTTCGGGTCGCTCCTCTGCGAGCGTCTCGATCTCGACGCCGCCCTCCGCGGAGCCCATGAGCATGATGCGCTGCTCGGTGCGGTCCAGGACCGCCGCGAGGTACAGCTCGCGGACGATGTCAGCGCCCGGGGCGACGAGCACGCGGCGGACGGTGATGCCCTTGATGTCCATGCCCAGGATGGCCGTTGCCGCGGCCTCGGCCTCGTCGACCGAGCGGGCCAGCTTGACGCCGCCGGCCTTGCCGCGGCCGCCGACGAGCACCTGCGCCTTGACCACCACCGCGGACGAGCCGTCGGCGAAGTAGGCCGCAGCCTGTTCGCGGGCTTCAGCCGGGGTAGCGGCGACGGAATAGGCGGGGACGGGGAGCCCGGCGCGCGCGAGCAGGGTCTTGGCGCGGAATTCTTGCAGTTTCACGGTCGTGCCTGAGCATAACGTGGCCGCGCCGGTGGTGTCGCGACGGGGTCGGGTGGCACAGGCGCCGCGAATTGGTCACCGCGATTGCGGTACATTGGGCCGCATCGCCCGAACACGGGCTCAGTTCGCATGGACTCGAGGGGACACGGGAGATGATGCTCGCGCCCACGCCGCAGCCAGAGCGCCGCCCATGACCGCGTCACCGCAGGCCGAGCAGGGCCGCCGCGTCGAGGCCGCACCTGCGACCAAGCCGCAGGGCAGCGCCCCCCGTGGCCTGGGCTCGACGTTGCGCCTCGATCGCTGGATCATCAAGCCGGGCCTCGTCGCCTTCGGCCTGCTGGCCTTCATCGCCTACGCCACGGTCTCGGCCGTGTTCGGCATCCCGTACTTCGGGGTCGACTACACGGCCCAGGGCTACCACTCGCCCTTCTTCGGCATCGCCCTCGGTGAGGGTGTCTTGCCCGGTTGGTTCAGCCCGGCCATCCTGGTGCTCTGGATGCAGGTCTTCTTCCGCGGCACCTGCTACTACTTCCGCGGCGCCTACTACAAGGCCTTCTTCCTGGACCCGCCGGCCTGCGCGGTCGGGGAGCCCTCCGTCCACCGCCGTTTCGCGATGGAGAACAAGCTCCCGTTCATCCTCATGAACGCCCATCGGTTCGCGCTGTACATCGTCTTCATCCCTCTGACGGTGCTGTGGCTGGACCTCGTCTTCGCGGTGGTCCACGACGGCGGCCTGCGCCTGGGCGTGGGCGTGTTCCTGATCGCCCTGGACGCCATCCTCGTCAGCCTCTACACCTTCAGCTGCCACTCGTTCCGGCACCTCGTCGGCGGCAGCGTCGATTGCTTCAGCTGCACGGCCTACACCCAGCGGCGCCACGGGATCTGGCGGCGTGTCAGCGCCATCAACGCCCACCACGGCTTCTATGCCTGGGCCAGCCTCGTCAGCATCGTCATCGTCGATCTCTACGTGCGGGCCCTGGCGCTGGACATCATCAACCCCGGCACGCCCATCATCGGAGGCTTCCTCTAGACCGATGATCGAGACCCGACCGCACGACGTCCTCATCATCGGCGCCGGAGGTGCCGGCCTGCGCGCCGCGGTCGCCTGCATCGAGGCCGGTCTCTCGGTCGGCGTGGTCTGCAAGTCGCTGCTGGGCAAGGCCCACACGGTGATGGCCGAAGGGGGCATGGCCGCCTCGCTGGCGCACGTCGATGACCGTGACGGCTGGACCACGCACTTCCGCGACACCATGGTCGGCGGCTACCGGCTGAACAACCCGCGCATGGCCGAGCTCCACGCCAGGGAAGCGCCTGACCGGGTGCGCGAGCTGGAGCTGTGGGGTGCCGTCTTCGACCGCACCCCCGACGGGCGCATCCTGCAGCGGCCCTTCGGCGGCCACACCTACCCGCGTCTCGCGCACGTCGGCGACCGCACCGGGCTCGAGCTCATCCGCACCCTGCAGGACCGCAGCGTGGCCGTCGGCGCGCAGGTCTACCAGGAGGTGATCATCACCCGCCTCTCGATGCAGGATGGGAAGGTCAACGGCGCGATCGGCTACCGCCGCATCGATGGCGCCCCCGTGGCCTTCCCGGCCAAGGCCGTGGTGCTCGCATCGGGCGGCGTGGGCCGCGCCTTCGCGGTGACCTCCAACTCGTGGGAGTCGTCGGGCGACGGCCAGGGCCTCGCCTACCGGGCCGGCGCCGATCTCATCGACATGGAGTTCGTGCAGTTCCACCCCACCGGCATGGTCCATCCGGCGGGCGTCAAGGGACTGCTGGTGACCGAGGCCGTGCGTGGCGAGGGTGGCATCCTGCGCAACTCGGAAGGCAAGCGGTTCATGTGGGACTACCTGCCCGAGGCCCGTCGCGACGAGTACGCTGCCACCGACGAGGAGGCGCGCGCCTGGGTCGACGACCTCACCGAGGGCCGCCAGAGCAGCAATCGCCGCCCGCCCGAGCTGTCCACCCGCGACAACGTGGCCCGCGCCATCTACACCGAGGTCAAGGAGGGCCGTGGCTCACCCCACGGCGGCGTCTTCCTCGACATCAGCTACCTGCCGTCCGAGCGCGTGCGCGCCAAGCTGCCCTCGATGTACGAGCAGTTCAAGGAGCTTGCCGACGTCGACATCACGGCCGGGCCCATGGAGGTCGGGCCCACGATGCACTACATCATGGGCGGCATCCGCGTCGACGCCGAGGTCGGCCAGACGACGACGCCGGGGCTCTATGCCGCGGGCGAGGTCGCGGCCGGTCTGCACGGCTCCAACCGGCTCGGTGGCAACTCGCTGACGGACCTGCTCGTCTTCGGCCGTCGCGCCGGTGAGGCGGCGGCGGCTGCCGCTGCGGCGTCGAGCGACGCGATCGAGGAGCTCGACCCGGCGTTCGTGGACGAATCGGTCGAGGCCATGTTCGCGCCCTTCGAGCGGGCGTCGGGCGAGGATCCCAATCGCCTGCACGAGGAGCTCCAGGAGACGATGTCGTCGCTGGTGGGCATCTTCCGCCTGGAGTCGGACCTGACCGCGGCCATCGAGCGCATCGAGGGCTACAAGGAGCGCTGGCACGGCCTACGCGTGACCGGTCCGCGTCGCTTCAATCCCGCCTGGGACCTCGTCTTCGAGCTGCGCAACATGCTCGTGGTGTCGGAGGCCATCGCCCGCTCCGCGCTCGAGCGTCAGGAGAGCCGCGGGGCACACTCGAGACTCGACTACGCGGGCATGCGCGACGGGTGGGACGCGGTCAACGTGACCACCCATCGCGACGGCGAGGCCATGGCGGTCGAGCAGACGCCGGTGGTGGCCCTCTCGCGCGAGCTGGCCGAGCACCTCGGGAAGCAGGGTTAGGGCATGGCCGACGAAGCGAAGCTCTGGGTCAACCGCGCCGAAGGCAACGTGGAAGGCGAGTTCTTCGAGTACAACGTGCCCGCGGGGGAGGGCATGGTCGTCCTCGACGCCATCCACTGGATCCAGCAGCACGTGGAGCCGGACCTGGCCGCGCGCTGGAACTGCAAGGCCGCCAAGTGTGGCTCGTGCAGCGCCGAGATCAACGGTAAGCCGGGGCTGATGTGCAAGACGCGCCTGTCCGACTTCCCCGATGGCGAGGCCATCACGGTCGAGCCGATGCGCACGTTCCCGCGCATCCGTGACTTGGTCACCGACGTTTCCTGGAACTACGAGGTCAACAAGAAGATCACGCCCTTCACGCCGCCCGATGCGCCACAGTCCGAGTGGCGCTGGCAGCAGGAGGACGGCGAGCGCAGCCAGGAGTTCCGCAAGTGCATCGAGTGCTTCCTGTGCATGGACACCTGCCACGTGCTGCGCAACCACGAGACCGAGTACGAGTTCTTCGGGCCACGGTTCCTGGTACGCGCGGCGAGCCTGGAGATGCATCCGCTCGACCAGGCTGATCGGGCGGAGCAGCTGAAGTACGACGGCGGCATCGGCTACTGCAACATCAACAAGTGCTGCACCGAGGTCTGCCCCGAGCACATCAAGATCACCGACAACGCCATCATCCCCTTGAAGGAGCGCGTGGCCGACGAGTACTACGACCCCATCCGCTGGCTGTGGCGCAAGCTCCGCGGCGACCGCTACGGATCGTCGGCCGATGGCGGCCCGGGCTCGACGGTGGCTGATCCCGCCGTCGAGGTTTCCGACGAAGCGGCGGCGCTCGACGCGAAGGCGCCGGCTGATCCGTCTGACGCGGCCGACTCCGAAGGCCCCCGGGCGTCTGCCGACTAGATGGTCGATCGCCTGCTCATTCGCACTGATGGCGCTTCGCGCTCCAACCCTGGGCCCGCTTCCTGCGGGGCCGTGCTCATCGACGCCGCGCTGCCCAATGCCACCGCCGTCGATGCGCCGGTGGTCTCGCTGGTCTCGCGACCGCTGGGCATCCAGACCAACAACGTGGCCGAGTACACCGGCCTGGTGCTGGCCCTGCGCGAGGCACAGCGATTGGGTGCGCGCGAGGTCGACCTGCGTCTGGACTCCAAGCTCATCGTCGAGCAGCTCCACGGACGCTGGCGGGTGAAGGACGCCAAGCTGCGCGAGTTCTGGGCCGAGGCCAGGGCGCTACTCGCGACGTTCGACCGCTGGAACGCGACCCACGAGCCGCGCGCTACCAACAAGGCCGCCGATGCGCTGGCAAACCTGGCCCTGGACGATCCCGCCGCGGCCGCCGAGCTCGAGGCCAAGTACCGGGAATAGCCGGGACGCTGTCCGGGGCCGCCGGGCGGCACTGCTGTCTCAACGCGCTGCTGACCCCGTCGCGCTGCTGACCCCGTCGCGCTGCTGACCCCGTCGCGCTGCTGACCCCGTCGCGCTGCTCGACCCCGTCGCGCTGCTGACCCGCCATCCCGAGCGGGGTGGTATCCACGTGATGGATCAACTCGACCAGCCTTGGTCGCTTCTTGCCGCTTCCATCCACGCCGCGAATGGTCGCGACACTGTCATGCGCCTCGCGCATGAGCTCGGCAGTGATCCGTGTCGCTTCGTCGTGTTGAACCGCCCCGCGAATACCCAGGCTGTGGATCGCCAGGCTGTGGATCGCCAGGCTGTGGACGCCAGCTGTGGACGCCAGGCTGTGGATCGCCAGGCTGTGGACCGCCAGGCTGTGGATCGCCAGGCTGTGGACCGCCAGGCTGTGGACCGCCAGGCTGCGGACCGCGAGGCCGCGGGTCGCCAAGCTACGGAGCGCCCAGGCGGCTCCCTGCCATCCACGGATGCTGGTGGTAGAGTCCGTCGGCCAGTGAGGTGGCTGGATGGTCGCGTGTGGCGGGGCAACCCGTCACCCGAGGAAAGTCCGAGCACCACGACGCAGGGTAGCGGGTAACTCCCGTCCGCCGCGAGGCGCGGACCAGCGCCACAGAGACGAGTCGGTTCGGCTTCGGCCGACCGGGTGAAACGGGCAAGCTCTACCTGGTGCAAGGCCAAATAGGAGGGCACGTGCGGCGCAAGCCGCACAGGGGTGCGTCGCCCCGCCTTCGGGTCGGCCGCAAGAGACGTCGGGCAACCGGCGTCCCAGATGGATGACCATCCCCGCGAGAGCGGGACAGAACTCGGCTTACAGGCCACCTCACTGGTGCTGCCCAGGCTCCTGTCATCGATACGTCGCAGTCTCGTCACAGGATCATCGGGCTCCACGGCCGACCTGGCCCCAGACCATGAGGTGACCCCAGATGCTGCCGGCACGCGTTCTTCCCTGTCTTCAGCGCGAGCGTCGCTCTCGATCGGCCTGCTGGCCGCGCCCGCACTCGCCCAGGACGATGCGCTCGACCGCATCGAGATGCCCGACGGCTGGCTCCCGAGGGCATCACCACCGACGGCCAGTCGCTCTTCGCCGGCTCGCTTGCGAACGGCGCCATCCTGACCGCCGACCCCGCCACGGGCACGACCGACGTCCTCGTGGCGGGCGACCGACGGCAGCATCGTGGCCGGCCTTGACGTACGACGACGCGGTCGCCTCTGGACGGCCGGCGCCACGACTGGCGAAGTGCGCGCGTACGACGCCGCGACCGGCGAGCTGCTCGAGTCCTACCCCTTCCAGGCCGGGTTCCTCAACGACGTGGCAGTCACTCCTGAGGCGGTCTACGTCAGCGACTCGTTCGTGCCCCAGGTCGCGGTCGTGCCGCTCGGTGAAGATGGCGCCCTGGCCGCGCCGGAGGAGGCCTTCGTGCTGCCCATCAGTGGCGACCTCGAGTACGGCGATGGCTTCAACGCCAACGGCATCGTGGCCACCCCGGCCGGGCTGGTAGTGGTGCATTCCGGACTCGGGCAGCTCTTCCTCGTCGATCCCGTGACCGGCGGCTCCACGCTCATCGACACCGGTCAGGCCGACCTCACCGCTGGCGACGGCCTCGAGCTGGGCGACCAGACCGTCTACGTGATGCGCAATCGCATGGGCGAGATCGTCGTCGGTCGAGCTCGACGAGCAGGCCACCAGCGGCGCCGTCACGGGCTCGGTCACGTCGGACGACTTCGACGTGCCCACCACGGTCGCCGCGCTGGGCGATGACCTCTGGGTCGTCAACGCCCGCTTCGGTACCGACCCCACGCCGGAGACCGGGTATTGGATGAGCCGGGTCGACGCGCCGACCCCAGCAGACGGCTAGTGGGCGCGCCGGACCTTCGGCCGGTCACGCCATCAGCGATGACCGCTAGACTGCAGCGCGCAGGCACCGCCTGAGGTGCGCAACCACCAGAAGGAGTCGTCAAACCAATGATCAATTCCCGTATGCGTGCGGCCGCCGTGGCCGGCAGCATGGCGCTCACGATGTCGCTCGCCCTGGCACCCACCGCGATGGCGCAGGGCAGCCCCGAGGAAACCATCCAGGGCTTCATGGATGCCGTCGCAGCCAAGGACTTCGAGGCGCTTCCCGGCTACTTCTGCCTGGCCGAAGCGGCACAGGCCGCGCAGTTCGACGTCTCCGCCCTGGCCGGTGAGATGCCCGAGGGCATGGACGTGCAGTCGCTCCTCGACGCCTTCATCTTCGACATCTCGCTCGACACCGTGGACGTCGTCAGCGAGAGCGACACCGAGGCGGTCGTCCACGTCGTGGGCAGCATGGCCATGGATCTCAACGAGGAGGCGCTGGTCCCCTTCGTCGAGACCGTCATCGAGATGAGCGGCATGGAGGTCGATGAGGCCACCGTCCAGATGTTCATGAGCATCGTCTCGTCGGAGTTCGAGGCGCAGGCCGAGGACATCGACACCGAGATCACCCTCGTGCCCGGCGATTCGGGCTGGCTCATCTGCAGCAACCTCGACTTCGGCGGCGCCGGCGTGACCGACGATGGCATGACCGACGATGGCATGACCGACGATGGCATGACCGACGATGGCATGACCGACGATGGCATGACCGACGATGGCATGGCCGAGGAGTCGATGGCCCCAGAGGGCGAGTAGCCCCGATCCAGCGGGCGGCACGCGCCCGCCCACAGCACCGCGAAACGCCCGTCCCCACGAACCGGGGGCGGGCGTCATCGCGCTCGTCGGCACCACCCGGGCGCAGCCGTCGCCGCAGTGCCCCCGCCCTTGCCCCGGAGCCGGCCGCCGGCCCCTTCTCCCCGGGGGTGGTCGGGCATCGTGATGCCGATGCCGAGGCCCCGGAGCGAGGACGTCGCATCCATCGGCAGCACGAGGACCGATGCACTGGTGGACCGCCGGGCTCTTCGCTGCACCTGCCTGCTGGGCTTCCTGCCGCCAGACGAAGAGCGCGTGAGGGCACGGTCCGGGCCATCGGGTCCGAGCCCGCGCAGGCGGGTTCCTGCATCACACGACACCGCCGCCGACGACGCCGACCGGCTCACGGGCGGAGAAGGGGTGTCCTGCCCTGGCCCGGCGCCATCAGCAGGCTGGCCGCGGAGAGGAAGCGCGTCGCCCCTTCGAGCGTTCGCTCTCGATGACCGATGATGCGACACAGATGGCCGAGGAGTACGACTCCGCCGCCGGGCGGATGCTGGGCGACGTCCCGCAGGCGCTCTCAGATATCGCCCTCGTGAACGGGGGCCTCGAACCTCGCGGGCGGTACCGGGCACCACTGCGCATCGGGCCGGATAGGACGCCACGACCGCGCGTCCCGTGACGCGTCTCGGTCAGTCCTCGTCGGGTCGGAAGATGCCCGGGGCCGTGCAGGCGTCGCAGATCGGCCGCGCGGCGGCGAGGTCGCCGAGCGGCAGGGCCTCCTCGGCTCCGTAGAGGCACATCACCTCGAGCTCCGTGCCGTTGGAGCGACCAGGCAGCGCCGAGACGCGGTCGATGCGGCGGAACGTACAGCGGCGCAGCCTGCCGACCGGCGGTCCCGCGTCGGGTGCGGGCGCATCGCCGAGCGGGATCGGCACCTCCATCCCGGGCATGGGCGGGCGCACGACGGGACCGGTCGGTATCGGGGCGATGGCGTCGAGGGCGCCGGGCCGGCGCCGGGCGATCGTCACTGGCGGGTCCTCTGCAGGCGGTAGAGGCCGACGCTATCGGGCCCACGATGAGGCGGACATGGGCGATTGGTACCCGGGCAGGGCCTCCGGATGGACCCCGAACCTGCGTGCGGCACTAGGACTATCAGCGGTGGGATGGGCGTGCCGGATGGACCCTTGACGATGCCCACGGATTGGGTATGATGCCCATCTAAGTGGCACGAAGTGGTGCAAAGTGGGGAGGAAGGGTGAACCGGGTCGGATGACCACCGCCGTGGTGGAGGTCGAAGGCCGGGGGGAACCGTCTTCACCGGTCAGTGAGGGAGTCGGGAGATACCCGGCCACTGCGCAGCCGTGATGCCACTAGTCGGAGCAGCCCAGCCCCCGTGTTTACCGGTGAGTATCGACACACGGTCGATGACAAGGGACGTCTCGCGATCCCGACGCGTCTCCGTGCGCAGCTCGCCGAGGGTGGCCAGGTCAGCGCCTGGATGGATGGGTGCGTGGCACTCCATCCGGTCGATGAATGGGAGCGCATGACCGAGAAGGTCGACGCCCTGCCGTTCACCGCCGAACCGGCACGAAAGCTTCGACGCTTGCTCTACGGCTCGGCCTACGAGGCCAAGCTCGATCGACAGGGCCGGTTCGTCCTGCCGCAGAAGCTCCGCGACTACGCGGGCATCAAGGCAGAGGTCGTGCTGGTCGGTGCGGGTAGCCGCATCGAGCTGTGGTCACCCGAGCGGTGGAGTGAGGTAAGCGAGCAGATGGATCAGCCCGAGGCACTCGCTGAGTCCCTCGACGGGCTGGGCATCTAGAACCAAATGAGCCTCCAGGGTCCGGGTGGACCGTCGGGGCGGTCGGATCGTTGATGGAACAGGAAGTAGGGCACCTGCCCGTGATGCTAACGGAGGTCATCTTGGCTCTCTCGCCGCACCCGGGCAGCTTCCAGATCGATGCGACCGTCGGCGGCGGAGGGCACGCCGTTCGGATCCTGGAGGCCGCCACTCCCGGCGGCCGGCTGCTGGGGATCGACGCTGATCCTCGCGCCATCGAGCGCTCCAGGAAGCGCCTTGCCGGGTTCGGCGACCAGGCGACACTTCGCCAGGCCAACTTCGAGTCCATCGGCGAGGTCGCGGCCGAGACCGGGTTCGAGACGGTCGACGGCATCCTCATGGACCTCGGCGTCAGCTCCCAGCAGCTCGACGACGACGACCGCGGCTTCAGCTTCCGCTCGCACGACGCGCTGGACATGCGCTTCGACACCCGCACCGGCATGCCCGCCAGCGAGGTCGTGGCCAGCTACAGCGAGTCCCAGCTGGCCGAGGTCTTCAAGCGACACGGCGAGGAGCCCCACGCACGCCGGATCGCCCGCGCCATCGTGGCCGAACGGGCCAGGACCGCCATCGAGACCCCGGCCCAGCTGGCCGACATCGTGACCCGGGCCACGCCCAGGCCGCGACAGCAGCGCCGGCGCCGCATCCATCCTGCGACTCGCGTCTTCCAGGCGCTGCGCATCGAGGTCAACCGCGAGCTCGAGACGCTGCCGGCCGCGCTGGGTTCGGCGGTCGATCTGCTCAAGCCCGAGGGGCGCCTGTGCGTCATCAGCTATCACTCCCTCGAAGACCGCATCGTCAAGCGCTTCATCGCGCGCGAGCGTCGCGGCTGCACCTGTCCACCCGAGCTCCCGGTCTGCGTCTGCGGCAAGCAGCCGCGCGTGGCCAACGTGGGTGCTCAGCCACAGCTCCCGAGCGATGCGGAGGTGGCGACCAATCCCCGAGCACGCAGCGCCAAGCTGCGGGCCGCCAGGAGGCTTCCATCATGAGCAGCCGTCACGGCAACTCGCGGCGCCAGGCCTATGGCCGCCGCATGAAGGAACTGCGCACGCGACGCAGCAGCGACGCCGACGTCGACCTCGAGGGCCCCGGCAGCTGGAACCGTGGTGACGCCTGGGAGGGCGACGGCCCGCTCCATCGCGTCGCCGTCGACATCGACAGCTCCGGCTCGAGCGCCCGCGCGCGCTGATGGCCGTCTACCAGGGCACTCGCCTGCGCACGCGGCGCGCTTCCGGCGGCCGGGGCTCGCACTCGTCCGGTGCGTTCGGCTGTGCCGACGGGCGTCAACGCCGTGCCGCGGGTCCGACCCATGGGCCTGCTCATGGCGGCCATCGTGGCGATCACGATGCTGGGCCTGGTGTACCTGACGCAGACCCTCGGGACCAACGCCACCACCACCGAGATCGGCCTCCTCCAGACCAAGCGCAACGAGTTGATCACCGACATCAAGCGCCTGGAGATCGAGGCCCTCGACATGACCCAGGCGGAGGTCATCGTGCCCAAGGCCCGCCAGCAGAACCTCAAGCGGCTAGACCCACCGATCGTCCTGCCGGCGCCCTGAGATGCCAGCCCTCGGCCGTACCGACAGCCGCCTGCGCATGGTGGTCATCCTGCTCGTCTTCGCCGTCATCGGCACGGCTGCCGGCGTGCGCCTCGGCTACTGGCAGGTGGTGGCAGCCGATGAGCTGAGCGCGCAGATCGACGAGGTCAAGACGCGCAGCGAAGCCGCTTCGCAGCAGGTGGTGCGCGCCGACATCGTCGACCGCCACGGCGTGGTGCTGGCCAAGACCTCCTCGTTCGACAAGCTGGTGGCCTATCCCGACATCATCGATCCCGACGACCTGGAGCCCAGCGTGCAGCTGCTGTCGGTCCTGCTCGATCTCAGCGCTCGCGAGAAGCTCGACTACCTCGAGACGCTCAGGGCAGGCCTCGAGGAAGACTCGCGCTTCGTCGTGCTCGAGGGCATGCTCACGCTCAAGCAGAGCGAGACCGTGCGCGACGCTCTCGACGACAAGCTGCTGCCTGGCTACGGCGTCGAGGCCACGGATGTGCGCTACTACCCGCGCAAGGGTGGTGAGCCCGAGACCTCGCTCGCGAGCCACGTCCTCGGCTTCGTGCGTGCCGATGGTCGCGGCGGTGAAGGCCTGGAGCGCTACTACGACGATCGCCTGACCACCATCGATCCCTCCCTCGTCGACATGGCCACGGTCGACGGCACCGCGGTCACGCTCCAGGGCATCGAGCCCGAGCCGCTACAGCTGACCCTCGACGCCAAGCTCCAGCGCGCGGTCGAGAAGGAGCTCCACACGGCCTATCTCGCGACCAGGGCCAAGAGCGTGAGCGCCCTGGTCATGGACCCGCAGACCGGCGCCATCCTGGCAGCGGCGTCCGTGCCGGCCTACGACGCAGAGGACTATGCCGAGGTCGCGAGCGAGGACATGAGCAGGCTCCGCAACCGCGTCTTCAGCGACCAGTACGAGCCCGGCTCGGTGATGAAGATCTTCACCGCCACCGCCGCCCTCGACCTGGGCCTGGTCACGCCCGACACCATCATCGCGGACCAGAAGAAGCTCGAGTTCTGGAAGTACACCGTGCGCAACGCCGACCACGGCAGCAAGGGCAACCTCAAGGTCAAGGACGTCATCGCGCTCTCGCGGAACGTGGCCACCGCCAAGATCGCCCGCAAGCTGGCGCCCAACAGCACCGCAGAAGGCGGCCCATCGCCTCTTCGACCTCTGGCAGAAGGTCGGCATGACGGGCCCGACCGGGGTGGACATCTCGGGCGAGGCCAGCGGCAACTGGTACGACCCCGACGAGCGCGACTGGTCGGCCGTGGACCTCGCCAACCGGGCCTTCGGCCAGGGCGTGTCGGTGACACTGCCGCAGCTGGCCCGCGGCATCTCGACCATCGTCAACGGCGGCTTCCTGGTGCGGCCGCACCTGGTCGCCGACGGCGAGGCTGCCCAGGTCGAGCCGGAGCGTGTGCTCCGGGCCAAGACCGCCAAGCAGGCCAAGGACATCCTCAGACACGTCACCGGGTCGGTGTCGTGGTACGCCAGGGGTTCGCTCATCCCCGGCTACGAGATCGGCGGCAAGACCGGCACGGCCCAGATCTGGGACTCGGCCAAGGGCCAGTGGAAGGAGAGTCGCTTCAACCACAGCTTCATCGGCTTCGTCGGCGGCAGGAATCAGGAGTACGTCATCACGGTGCGTCTCGAGGAGCCGGTTCCGATCGAGATCTCCCAGGGCCGCATCCCGCTGCGCATCGAGTCGTACCAGCTGTTCCAGATGGTGGCGCGTACGACCATCGACCAGCTGAAGATGAAGAAGTCCAAGAACCCCGATGCCGGGCTTCCCATCGTCGGCTCCGAGGCCGCCAGGCAGCTCGACCCGGTGCGCAACCGGCAGGCCGTCGCGGCCTCCAGGGCCTCCAGGGCCTCCAGGGCCCCCAAGGTACCCAACGAAACCAGGGCCGCCAAGGCCGTCGCCAAGGAACCCGGCGTCGAGGTCGCCAGCACCAGGAAGCAGGCCGGCCCGGCCAAGCCTGGGCCGTCCGACCTGAGCGTGGCCTCGGATCCGCCCGCTGCGGGCCATGGCACCTAGCGGTGTCAGGACGGGCCGTCGTGAGTGAAGGACCCAGAGCGAATGGCATCGAGCGCGGCGTCGAAGAACGACGCCGCGACGAGATTCGATGCGCCCTCGCTGGCGGATGCGGCGGGCGGTGAGCTGCTGCGCTCCGGCAGCGCCGCCATCAGCGGTGGTGCCGTCGACTCGCGATCGGTGAGCGAGGGTGCGATCTTCTTCGCGTTGCCCGGGGAGCGCACCGATGGGCACCGCTTCCTCGAGTCGGCAGTCGACGCGGGGGCTGCCGCATTGGTCATCAGCGAGGAGCTCGATCCCGGACGCCTCGACGCTCTTGACGCGAGCGGCCGCGTGACGATCGTGCAGGTCGCCGACACGGCGCTCGCGCTGCGAGCGGTCGCGGCCGCCTACCGCGCTCGTTTCGACCCCCTCGTCGTGGGCATCACCGGCTCGCTGGCCAAGACGTCGACCAAGGAGCAGATCGCCGAGGTGCTCGAGGAGCATTTCGTGGTGCTGCGCAACCCGGCCAACTGGAATAACGAGATCGGGCTGCCGATGACGCTGCTGCGCCTTCGCCCGGAGCACCAGGTCGCCGTCCTCGAGATGGGCCTCTACACGACCGGCGAGATCGCGCTGCTCGCACAGCTGGCCCAGCCGACGATCGGCGTGGTCACCGCCGTGCGCGGTGTGCATCTCTCCCGGGCGGGCTCCATCGAGGCCATCGAGTCGGGCAAGCGCGAGCTGGTGGAGGCGCTGCCTTCGGGTGGCTGGGCCATCCTCAATGCCGACGATGAGCGGGTCCGGCGGATGGCTGGTCACACCGCGGCGGGGGTTCGCACCTACGGGTTCGCCGACGATGCCGACGTCCGCGCCACCAACGTCGTCTCGCTCGGTACCGAGGGCATGCGCTTCACCCTCCACCTCGACGCCGACAGCTACGAGGTCAACACGCCCGTGCTCGGCCGACACGGTGTGCACAACGCGCTGGCCGCGGTGGCCGTCGCCGATCGCGCCGGCATGGACATCGCCGACATCATCACCGGCCTGGCCCGCCCGCTGCAGATGCCGCATCGCTCGCAGCTGGTCGCCGCCGGTCCCTGGCGGGTCCTCGACGATTCCTACAACGCCTCCCCGGACGCGGTCATCGCGGCGCTGGATCTCCTCGCCGAGCTGCCGGGGCGGCACATCGCGGTGCTCGGCGAGATGCTCGAGCTGGGCCGGAGCGCCGCCGCCGAGCATCGGCGAGTGGGTGAGTATGCCGCCGGTATCGCAGAACGGCTGGTGGTCGTGGGCGAGGGTGCCCGCGGGATCGTCGACGGTGCCATCGCCCATGGCCTCGACGGAACTGCCGTCCACCACGTGGCCGACCGCGACGAAGCCCTGTCGGTCTTGCTCGGCGAGTTGCGTGACGGCGACTCGGTCCTGGTCAAGGCATCACGCGGCGCGTCGCTCGACGTGCTCGTGGAAGAGCTCCTGCTCGCGAGCGGGGCAGGGGAGGCGCGAGCGTGATCGACGGCGAATCGATCGTCTACGGGATCCTCGTCTCGTTCGCCCTGGTGGTCGTGCTCATGCCGGCCTTCATCCGCCTCCTCAAGCGGGTGGGCATGGGCAAGCGCATCCGCCTCGAGGGACCCGAGACCCACTACACCAAGGAGGGCACGCCGGCCATGGGCGGCCTGCTCATCGTGGTGGTCGTGCTCGGGGTCGCGGGCGTGCTCGAGCTCATCACCGGCAGCTTCCTCGACGGCTCGACCATCGCGCCGCTCGCGACGCTCGGCTTCGTGGGTGTGCTGGGCACCGTCGACGATTGGCTCAACGCCCGCACCGGTGACGGCATCAGCGCGGTCCAGAAGCTGCTGTGGCAGACGGTGGTGGCCGGCGCGGCTGCCTGGCAGATCCAGAACACGTACCAGATCGACCAGCTGGCGGTGCCCTTCGTCGGCGCCGTGGACATCCATCCCCTGGCCATCATCCTCATCGCGGCCTTCGCCATCGTGGCCACCAGCAACGCGGTCAACATCACCGACGGGCTCGACGGCCTCGCCGGCGGCACCCTGATCTTCGCCTTCGTGGGCTACATGATCATCGCCTTCACCTTCGGTCAGCCGAACCTCGCCGAGCTGTGTGCGCTCATCATCGGCGCGCTGCTCGCCTTCCTTTGGTTCAACGTCCACCCTGCGCAGATCTTCATGGGTGACTCGGGCTCGCTGGCGCTGGGGGCCACGCTCGCGGTCACTGCGGTCATCACCGGCCAGGTGCTGTTGCTGCCGCTCATCGGGCTCGTCTTCGTGATCGAGGCCGGCTCGGTCATCCTGCAGGTGGCCTCGGTCAAGACCCGCGGGCAGCGCCTGTTCAAGATGTCGCCGCTGCATCATCACTTCGAGCTGGCCGGCTGGGACGAAGAGAAGATCACCCTCCGCTTCTGGATCATCGGCGCGCTCGCGGCGCTGGTCGGCGTGGCCTTCTACGGGGCCACGGTCGGGCTGCTGAATTGAGGCTCATGACCACACCACCGACGCTCCCGATGGACATGCACGACCTGGGGCTCGAGGCCTTCCGCGACCAGCCCGTGGCGGTGCTCGGCCTGGCTCGCAGCGGGATCGCCCTGACGCGCTTCCTCGCCGACCACGGCGCGCGGGTCACGGTCTACGACACTCGCAGCGCCGACCAGCTGGCCGACGCGCTCGAGGCCCTCGGCGACCGTCGTCCTCGCCTCCTGCTAGGCCCCGAGCTGGACCCGGCCGAAGCGCTCGAGGGCCAGGCCCTGATCTGCACCTCGCCCTCGGTGAGCAGCCGCTACCCGACCACCGAGCCGCGCCTGCGGCAGGCGCTCGCGGCGGTAGAGGCCGCCGGTGAGGTGCCGGTCGTCAGCGAGGTCGACCTCTTCCTGCGCCTGTGCCCGGCGGCCACCGTGGGCATCACCGGCACCAAGGGCAAGACCACCACCAGCGCGCTCACGGCCGCGGTGCTCGCCGCCGGGGACGCGCCCGTCGTGCTCGGCGGCAATATCGGCGTCCCGCTCATCGAGCGGCTGCCGCAGCTGACCTCCGGGCATCGGGTGGTGCTGGAACTCTCCGAGCTGCAGCTGCCGACCCTGAGTCTGGGCACTGACATCGCCGTCTACACCCACGTCACCTCCGACCACCTCGACCGCCATGGCTCGCTCGAGGCCTACCGCGCGGTCAAACGACGACTGGCCGAGCTGCTGCCGGTCGGCGGCGTGCTGGTGCGCAACGACGACGATCCGGTGGTGGCGGCCTACACGGCACCCGACGGCGCGCGCGTCGTGTCCTACGCCCGGTCGGCTCCCTCCGCGGCCTCGGTCGGGGTGCACGATGGCTGGGTCGTCGCTGGCGCGGCCATGTGCCCCGAGGGACATGACGGCCGCATCGTGCCACTCGCGGAGATCCCCATCCCGGGCCATCACAACGTCTCCAACGTGCTGGCCGCGGTGGCAGTGGGACTGCTCTACGGCGTCGACCCCGCGGGGATCGCCGAGGCCGTCCGTGGCTTCGGCGGCGTCGAGCACCGGCTCGAACGCGCCGGCGAGGTCGCCGGCGTGACCTACATCAACGACTCCCAGGGCACGCAACCCGACGCGGTCATCGCAGCGCTGCGCGCCTTCGAGCCACCGCTCGTGCTCATCGCCGGCGGACGGTCCAAGGGCGTCCCGATCGAGGCCCTGGCCGCGGTCGTGGCCGAACGAGTAGCCGCGGCGGTGCTGATCGGCGAGACGGCCGACGAGCTGGCCGCGGCCTTCTGGGCTGCCGGTCTCGAGCGCACCGAGCGCGCCGGCTCCATGGAGGAGGCCGTGGCTCGTGCCACGGCGTTGGCCCGTGAGCACACCCCGGCCACCGTGCTGCTGAGCCCCGCGGCGGCGTCGTTCGACATGTTCGTCGACTACGAGGCCCGCGGTCGCGCCTTCAAGGCTGCGGTGGCCACGCTCGCCGACGAGGGGGAGGCCGGCCGATGACCGAGGCCCTGCGCTTCCCCTGGGAAGACGACGAGGGACGACGAGAGGTCGCGCCCAGCGCCTTCCGGCCGCGTGCCGGCAGGAGCCAGAACAGCCGCTCCCACGCCAGCCGGCAGCCACGTAAGCCGGCCACGCGCCGTCGCCCCAGCGTCTCACGCTCGGCGGCCGCGCTGCCGGTGCCCCAGGCCGAGGTGCGCACCACCACCGGCCACGCCTCGCGAGAGGCGGCGCGCGACCGCACCGCCGGACGCGTGGTCAAGGGACCTCAGCGTGAACGGCACGAACCCGACTACGTGCTGATGGTGGTGGCTGCGGCCCTCTCGGCCATCGGCATCCTGATGGTCTATTCCAGCGGCGGCCACAGCGCGGCGCTCAGCGGCAGCGTCTTCGACGCCGTCAGCGAGCAGCTCGGTTGGGGCCTGCTCGGTGGCCTGGTGCTCGTCCTCATGATGCGCATCGACTACCGCTACTGGCGCTCGTTCTCCATCCTCGGGGTGGCGGTGGCGATCGTGCTGCTGGTGCTGGTGGTGGGACCCAGCATCCCGCCCCTGCTACAACCGATCGACGCCAACGGTGCTACGCGCTGGCTGAAGATCGGCGGGCTACCCTCGTTCCAGCCGACCGAGTTCGCCAAGATCGCGCTGGTCGTCTTCCTGGCCCACTGGCTCAGCCGCAAGGGCACCAGGATCGGCTCCTTCCGCGGTGGCCTCATCCCCTTCGTGCTGCTGGTATCGGTGTTCGCCGGGCTCATCGTGCTCGAGCCCGACCTGGGCACCAGCGGCGTCATCGTGCTCACCGCCTTCACCATGTTCTTCGTGGCCGGCGGCAGCGTCTGGCAGCTGGCGCTGATGGTGCCACTGGGCGTGGCCGCCGTGGCCGGGGTGGTGATGATGAAGCCGTACATGCTCCAGCGCGTGATCATCTTCATGGATCCCTTCGCCGATCCGGCCAACGCCGGCTATCAGACCGTTCGCGGCATCTACTCGCTGGCCTATGGCGGCATCACGGGCCGGGGCCTCGGCTTCAGCCAGCAGCCGGACGGCTGGTCGGTGCCGGCCGCGGAGAACGACTTCATCTTCGCGGTCGTGGGCCAGGAGTTCGGCTTCCTCGGCGGCCTGCTGGTGATCGGCCTCTTCCTCGCGCTCGCCTGGCGCGGCATGCGCGTGGCCCTCAAGGCACCCGATACCTTCGGTGGCCTGCTGGCGCTGGGCATCACCGCCTGGCTCACCTACCAGGCCTTCATCAACATCGCCGTGGTAGTCAGCCTGATCCCCATGACCGGCATGCCGCTGCCGTTCCTGAGCAAGGGCGGGACCTCGCTGGTGGTCGTTCTCGCTGCCGTCGGTATCCTTCTATCCATCTCCCGAGAGACCGTTACCCGAGAGGCCAGCGCGCATGAGGATCCTCATCGCAGCCGGGGGGACCGGCGGCCACATCTATCCCGCTCTGGCCGTGGTGACCCAGCTGCAGACCCGACAACCTGATCTGGAGCTCCACTGGCTCGGTGGACGCCGAGGCCTGGAACAGGAGATCGTGCCCGCGGCAGGGATCGACCTCGACCGGCTCTGGTTGCGATCGCTGCGCACGGTCGATGCCTCGCTGAACACCGTCCTCGACCCGCTGCGGCTGGCAGCTTCGGTGCCGCAGGCGATAGGGAAGCTCCTGCGTTGGCGGCCGGACGTCATCTACACCACGGGCGGCTACGTGGCCATCCCGGTGCTGGCCGCCGCCGCGCTGCTGGGCATCCCCGCTCTGCTCTGGGAGGGCAATCAGGTGCCCGGCCGGAGTGTCCGCATGTCGGCCCGCCTGGCCACACTTCGGACCGTCTCGTACGCAGCCACCCGGGAGCGCCTGCCCCGGCCCACCTTCGTCACCGGCACCCCCATCCGTGACCTCGAGGGGGGCGATACAGCCGCGGCCCGTACCCGGCTGGGCTTGCCTGCGGACCTGCCGGTGCTGCTCGTCTTCGGCGGCTCGCAGGCCGTGCGTCGCCTGAACGAGGCCGTCGCCGAGGCCATCGCTGACCTGGTCGAGCGCTGTTGCGTGGTGCACATCACCGGCACTTCCGCCATCGACGAGGCGGAGGCCTTACGCGCGAGCCTGCCTGCGGCACGCCAGGCTCGGTACCGGCCCTTCGCCTTCCTGCGCGAGGACATGGACGCGGCCCTGACCGCGGCCGACCTGCTCGTGGGCCGGGCCGGATCGTCCACCCTCGCCGAGGCTGCCGCAGCCGGGCTGCCGATGATCGTGGTGCCCTATCCCCACGCAGCCGCCCACCAGCGGGCCAACGCGGCCGAGATGGTCGACGCGGGCGCCGCCCGGCTGGTCGATGACGCTGACCTCGACGGCGACACGCTGCGTGAGGCCTGCGACCTGCTCTTCGATGAGCGCCTCGCGACGATGTCGGCGGCGGCCTACAGCGTGGCTCGTCCGGGTGCGGCAGCGGCCGCGGCCCAACTGCTCGAGACGCTCGCCGCCCGCCTGCCGCTCCCCAGCCAGGCCGATCTCGACGAGCTGACCCGAGGGACAATGGTCTCGTGACCCGCCTGACAGTCGAGGAGCAGCTCAAGCTCGGCGGGGACATCCAGCGGCGCCTCGGGGTCAAGACCTCGCGAAACGAGCCGCTGGCCCGCTTCTCGACGATGCGCGTGGGCGGCCCGGCCGACCTCTTCGCGGAGGTGCGCAACCTGTTCGAGCTGCGCGCGATCGTCCGCTTCGCACGCTCGCGCGATATCCCGCTGTATCTCATCGGCCGCGGTTCGGACCTCGTCATCAGTGATGCCGGCATCGCCGGACTGGTGGTGGTCGTGCGTGCCGCCGGCCTGCGCGTCGAGGGCCGGCAGCTGCACGCCGAGGCGGGCGTGCAGATGGCCAAGCTGGCCACGACTGGCAAGGTGTCCGGCCTCTCGGGGCTCGAGTTCGGGCTGGCCATCCCCGGCACCGTCGGCGGGGCGGTCTGGGCCAACGCGGGCGCCCACGGCGCAGACGTCCAGGGCGTGCTCACCGAGGCCCTCGTGGTCGGTGCCGATGGCGAGGAGCGGTCGCTCGGTCCGGACGAGCTGGGCATGGCCTACCGCGAGACGCGGCTGAAGCACAGCAGCCCGGGGCGCCCGGACGTGGTCCTCGCGGCCAGCTTCACGCTGGAGCCGGCCGAACCCGATACCATCGCCGAGCGACTCGGCTCCATCCGTCGCTGGCGCACGGAGCATCAACCCATCGGCCAGAAGTCGGCCGGCAGCGTGTTCCGCAATCCCGAGGGGGATTCGGCTGGGCGCATCATCGACGAGCTGGGCCTCAAGGGGCTTCGCTCCGGCGGCGCACAGGTGAGTCCGGTGCACGCCAACTTCATCGTCAACACCGGTGGCGCCACTGCCGCCGAGGTGCGCGGTCTGGCAGAGCTGGTGCGCCAGACCGTGCGCCGTGAGCGCGGGATCGAGCTGGCCTACGAGGTCGAGTTCGTCGGCGATTGGCCCGCAGCAGAGGAGGGGACATGACCGTCAGCCGCATCGACATCGAGGCGGGCGCATGACCCTGCCGAGCACAGCCATCGCGGTCCTCTTCGGGGGCCCCTCCGCCGAGCACGATGTCTCCCTTGTCTCGGGCCGCGCCATCGCCAGCTCGCTCGCCGGTGTCGGCCACGAGGTCAGTGGCTGGCTGCTCACCCTCGATGGGACGTGGTGGCGCCTGCCCGCAAGCGCGATCGATCCGGGCCTGCCGCTCGCGTCGTTCCGCGAGCCCGCGCAGCTCGGCGCCGAGGGCCCCTTCTCAGCGGCCGCGGCCCTGGAGGTGCTCGCCGGCTCCGATCGCGCACCCGTCGTCTTCCCGGCCCTCCACGGACCCTTCGGCGAGGATGGC
Source organism: uncultured Chloroflexia bacterium (assembly GCA_963714675.1). Classification (GTDB taxonomy): domain Bacteria; phylum Chloroflexota; class Limnocylindria; order Limnocylindrales; family CSP1-4; genus JAFMJV01. Next base: position 55,235 of record CAVQPG010000005.1, read on the forward strand.
CAGGTGCAGTCCCTGCTCGAGTCAGCCGGACTGGTCTACTGCGGTGCCGGGCCCGCAGCCTCCGCAGTGGGCATGGACAAGACGCTCTTCAAGCGCGTGGTGGGCACGCTGGAGCTGCCCGTCCTGCCCTGGGCGGAGGTCCGCGCGGCCGAGTACGCGCGGGACCCCGAGGGTGTCGTGACCGGCCTGCAGGAGTTCGCGGCGGGCTTCGCCGACCCCCGCCTCATCGTCAAGCCTGCCCGCCTCGGCTCGAGCATCGGCATCACCATCGTCCACGAGGTCGGCCGGCCGGCGCTCGCGCCCGCGCTCGAGGAGGCGCTCCGCTACGACGACCTCCTGCTGGTGGAGCCTTACCTCGACCATCCGCGCGAGCTGGAGACGGCGGTCCTGGGCAACAGCCGTCTCGATACCGTGGCCTATGGACCGGGCGAGATCACTCCGGGCGCCGAGTTCTATGACTACCAGGCCAAGTACCACTCCTCGAAGAGCAAGGTCACCGAGCAGGCCCCGCTCGAACCTGATCTTGCCGAGGCCCTGCGGGAGGCGGCGGTGGAGGTATTCCTCGTCATCGGCGGCACCGGTTTCGCGCGCGTCGACATGCTGCTCTCAGCCGACGGCATCCCCTACATCAGCGAGATCAACACGCTGCCCGGGTTCACGCCCATCAGCCTCTTCCCGCGTATGACCGCGCTCGGTGGCTTCGACTTCGCGGGCACCTGTGAACGCATCGTGGAGCTGGCGCTCGAGCGTGCCGCCTCGCGTCCCCGTCACGAGCTGCGGCCCGAACAGCTGCCGTGACCGCTGCCCGCCGGGGTCATGCCGGCGCCATCGCGCCACGCACCGGTGCGCCACCACCGCGGCGACATACGACCCTCGCACGGCTCGTCGGTGCCACCGGCCTGGTGCTCCTGACGTCGCTGCTCTTCTGGCTGCTGACCGATGATGCCTTCCGTGTCTCCGAGGACAACGTGCGCTTCGAGGGCTTGACGCACGCCGATGAGGCCGCCGTGCGGGATCACCTCAGCGACCTCGACCGCCGACCCAATGTCTTCCGCGTGCGCGCCTCGAGCATCGTCAAGGAGCTCTCGACCCTGACCGAGGTGGACGCCGCCTCCGCCCAGATCACGCTGCCGGCGGAGATCACCGTGCAGCTCGACGAGCGCGACCCGGTGTTCATCTGGAGCAACGGCGCCCGCTCCTGGCTGGTCGACGAGGATGGCATGCTCTTCGCACCCGCTGACGAGTCCACCGCGCAGGCCGTGGCCGAGGCGCGCGCGGCCGCGGCCGGGGGGCTCGGCGACGCCGAGGGTGCAGCGGCGGACGAACTCGCCGAGGCTGATACCGGTCCGACCGAGCTCGATCCCGCGCTGGCCGCGCGAGCGGCGCTGCCGCTGGTGGAAGACGATCGGCTGTGGACCGAAGACCCCACGGTCGGGACCTACCTCCCGGCGTCGGATCTCGCGGTCATGCGCCTGCTGCTTGGCCGTGACTCCGGAAGTACTGGGCAGCCAGGCCCAGGACCTGCGCTTACGGGTGGACAAGGCCGATGGCTTCGTGCTCAAGAGCGAGGACCGCGGCTGGCGCGCGCTCTTCGGCCACTACACCCCCACGATCCAGCCGCCCGACATCATCCCGGCCCAGGTGCAATGCCTCCGATGGCTGCTCGCGAGCGAGGAGCGGAAGCTGGAGCAGGTCCGGCTGGCGCTCTCCGACGAGGCCTGTGGCACATTCACCAAGTTCCAGTGAGCTAGTCGAGCCCCTGCCGTCCCGGGCCATGCGGAGTCGCGCCGCATCGCCCACAATGTAGACGCCGTGGTGCGCCGACGCACCGGGCCGGGGCAGGCCCAAGAGGTCGAGGAAGGGAAGCAGTTGGAGTACGAAGCGATCCTGGTGGCGCTTGACGTCGGGACGAGCAAGGTCGTCGTGCTCGTCGGCGAAGTCACCAACGATGGCGCGCTGGACATCATCGGCAAGGGCTCCATGCCCACGACCGGGGTCAAGAAGGGGCTGGTCAACAACATCGACCAGACGGTCAGCTCCATCCATGGCGCCATCGCCCAGGCAGAGCGCCTGTCCGGCCTGCGCCTCGAGGCGGCCTTCGTGGGTGTCGGCGGGGACCATCTCGAATCGCTCAACTCGCGCGGCACCGTGGCTGTCAGCGGCGCCCATCGCGAGATCACCCGCGAGGACATCGAGCGCGCCACCGAGGTCGCCCGCGCCGTCACCATCCCGTCCAACCGCGAGGTGCTCCACGTCCTGCCCCGCGACTTCACCGTCGATGGCCAGGAGGGCGTCAAGGATCCCGAGGGCATGAGCGCCATCCGCCTCGAGGTCACCACCCACATCGTCCACGGCGGTGCCACCGCCCTCCAGAACCTGACCAAGTGCGTGCGCCAGGCCGGCGTTCGACCTGACGAGCTGGTGGTCTCGGCCATCGCCTCGGGTGAGTCGGTGCTGACCGAGACCGAACGCGAGTTGGGTGTGGCCATGGCTGACATCGGCGCCGGCACCACGGACCTCGCGCTCTACGCCGAAGGCTCGCCCTTCCACACCTCGGTCATCCCGCTCGGCGGCGTCAACGTCACCAACGACATCGCCATCGGCCTGCGCACGAACCTGACCGACGCGGAGCTGCTGAAGATCCAGTTCGGCTCGGCCGACGCTGCGGGCACCTCACCGGACGCGGAAGCCTCGGTCGAGATCGTGGCCGACGGCGTGACCCGACCCGCTCGCAAGTCGGACGTCATCGAGATCGTCGACGCGCGCATGCGCGAGCTCTTCGAGAAGATCGGCGAGGAGATGAGCGAGAACGCCAGTGCTCATCGCCTGCCGGCCGGGCTCGTGCTCACCGGTGGCGCGGCCCAGCTGGCCAATGCGGCGGAGATCGCCCGCGAGGTGCTGGAGATCCCCGTGCGCGTGGCCTCGCCGGAGGGAGTCGGCGGGCTCACCGACCATCTCCTGACCCCCCAGTACTCGACGGCCATCGGCCTGCTGCTGTGGGCCGCCCGGGTCGTCACCACCGAGGACCTGCAGCGCTACGAGCCGCCGCCGCGGACCCAGAGCTGGGATCGGCTGCGCGAAGCGGTGCGCCAGTTCTTCCCGTAGTCGTGCCCGTCGTGGCGCGTCGCGCGCCGGAGCGCGTCGCCCATCGGGCCATCGGCCGGGGACCGGTGGTTGTTGACCAAAGGCGCCAGTTCACCGCCCGCCCGGGACGCTCACGCACGAATCCCCGCCGGGGCGCACTATCCCTCAGTCGGACACCGACGATATACTCGGCCGACGACCAGGTGGTCTGAGGGCGTCACCCTGACCGTGAGGGTGTCCCAACGGGCTGCAGATGCCTGGTAGCGCGATCTTGGAGGGATCAATACATGCCGTTGCGTTCAGACTCAGAGAACTTCGCCCTGATCAGGGTCATCGGGGTCGGCGGTGGTGGCAGCAATGCCGTCAACCGCATGATCCGGGCCGAGCTGATGGGCGTCGAGTTCATCGCCGTCAATACCGATGCCCAGGCCTTGCTGCAGTCAGACGCACCCAACAAGATCCGCATCGGCGACAAGATCACCCGAGGTCTCGGCGCCGGCGGGGACCCCTCCATCGGCCAGCGCGCCGCTGAGGAAGACTCCGAGAAGATCGCCGACGCCCTCCGTGACTCCGACATGGTCTTCATCACCGCCGGCATGGGTGGTGGGACCGGGTCGGGAGCCGCACCCGTCATCGCTGAGATCGCGCGCGACATGGGTGCCTTGACCATCGGCGTCGTGACCAAGCCCTTCACCTGGGAGGGCGCCCGTCGCCGTCTCAACGCCGAGAAGTCGGCGGAGCTCCTGCGTGACAAGGTCGACACGCTCATCACCATCCCCAACGATCGGCTCAAGGAGGTCGTCAGCGAGGAGACCTCCATCGTCGATGCCTTCCGCGTCGTCGACGATGTCCTGCGCCAGGGCGTCCAGGGCATCAGCGACCTGATCACGGTGCCCGGCCTCATCAACCTCGACTTCGCCGATGTGCGCGCGGTCATGCGCTCGGCCGGTTCCGCCCTGATGGGCATCGGCCGCGCAAGCGGCACCGATCGTGCCGCCGAAGCCGCTCGCGAGGCCATCAGCAGCCCGCTGCTCGAAGTCAGCATCAGCGGCGCCCAGGGCATCCTCTTCAACGTGACCGGCGGACCCAACCTCGGCCTCTTCGAGGTCGACGAGGCAGCCGAGATCATCAAGGAGATGGCCGACCCGGAGGCCAACATCATCTTCGGCACCGTCATCGATGAGCGCATGGGCGACGATCTCCAGATCACCGTCATCGCCACCGGCTTCGACAGCAACCGCGCCGGTGCCTATCCTGGCCTGGAGGCCGATGCCGGCATCGACACCGGCGTGCAGGCCGGTCTCGAGAACCGCGACTTCATGCAGGAGCTGGCCCGTCAGCGCACCGCTGCCGGCGACCAGTCCGAGCGCGAGGGCGGGACCGAGGCCAAGCAGGCCGTGGCCGTTCCCATCTCGAGTGGCCAGCCCGTCGCTGCCACCGCCGAGCGAAGCGCGGCCAAGGAAGAGGATCTCGACATCCCGGCGTTCCTGCGTCGGAGCCGCTGATCCGCGCCCACGAACGCTGATCGGGGCTCGCTCGACGAGCGGGCCATCTCCGAGCTGGCCGCTGCCCGCGCCGAGGTCCTCGAGCGCATGGCGGCGGCCTGCGTGCGTTCCGGGCGTGCCCCGGATGCGGCCGCGCTCGTAGCCATCTCCAAGACCGTGCCTGTGGAGCGACTGCGCCTCGCGCAGGCGGCCGGACACGACACACTCGGAGAGAACCGGGTACAGGAAGCTGCTGACAAGGTCCCGGTCCTGGAACCCGCCAGCTGGCACCTCGTGGGCCACCTCCAGAAGAACAAGGCAGCCAGGGCCGTGGAGCTCTTCGACCTCATCGAGTCGGTCGATTCGAGCGTCCTCGCGAGCCGGCTCGACCGGCTGGTCGGTGAGCGCGGGTCCCGCTCAGGCGAGATCCTCCCGATCATGCTGCAGGTCAACGTCGACGGCGACGCGGCCAAGGGTGGGTTCGAGCCGGAGACCCTCGAGCGCGAACTGGAGAGCCTCCTGGCGTTGCTCCACCTGGAGATCCGTGGCCTCATGACCGTCGGCTTCCAGACCGGCGGCGGAGACGCGGCGCGCCCCACCTTCGTGCGCCTGCGGGAGCTCTCGGAGCGACTGCGTGCGGCCGACTCCCGCCTGGGTGCCGGCCTCTCGATGGGCATGACCGACGACTTCGAGGAAGCGATCGAGGAAGGCAGTACGCTGGTGCGTGTCGGCCGGGCGCTCTTCGGGGAGCGGCCGCGGCCGGCCTAGATCGAAAGAACAAGAAGCGAACGAGTGGAAGACTTCCTGCGCATCCTGCTGCAGTCGCTGGTGACCACCGCCTGGGTGGTCATGCTGGGTCGTGTGCTCATGAGCTGGATCGATCCGCGGTTCGAACGGCCCATCGGCCAGTTCCTCTACAGCCTCACCGAGCCGTTCCTGGCCCCCATCCGCAAGGTCCTGCCCCAGTCGGGCCAGTTCGACTTCTCGCCGCTGGTGCTGCTGCTGGGCCTGGGTCTGCTGATGCGCGTGACCTGGGTCCTGTGAGCCCGACGGTCGTGGTCGCCGTGCGCGTGACGCCGCGATCGAGCCGCGACCACATCGATGGTGTCGACGAGGCTGGGGAGTTGCGCGTGCGCGTGACCGCCCCACCGGCCGAGGGTGCCGCGAACGCGGCCGTGGCCAGGCTGGTCGCCAGGGAGTTGCGCCTGGCCAAGGGTGCGGTGACCGTGGCTGGGGGCGCGACGAGTCGGCACAAGCGGCTGCGCATCGAGGGTCTGGAGCCTGCCGAGGTGCTCGCGCGGTGGCCCGGTGCCAACGTCAAGGGCGGCTGACGGGCACGACCGAGCGAGCGGCTATACTCGGGGGCCTCGGGCGATTGGCTCAGTTGGTTAGAGCGCGCGGTTCACATCCGCGAGGTCACTGGTTCGAATCCAGTATCGCCCACCATCGTGGCCTCGAGAGAAGCCGGGAACGCGAGGACCAGTCCTCGTCTCTCGGCTTCTCCTGTCTTCTCGACGCGAAGCAGGCCCAAGGGCTCCGACGACGCCCTTCGCCGATCAGGCTACCGGTCTGACCGCCGACTGGCTCGCCGAGAAGCTCAAGCCGAACCTCGGCGACCTCCAGATCAACGCAGGGTTCGTCCGGCCTCGATCAGCTCCGCGACGACGGTCGCGATGGGGGCCGGACGAGCACAGCGGCCATCCCGGCCACCGCCACCCCGAGGAGGGCAGGGATGGCGGCTTTCGCTGCTCGTGGGGGGAGGACCAGCTCGAACATCGGCACCGGATCGCCGAGCTGCCGTTGGAAGGGTCCGAACGGGCAGTTCCCGCGTCCGACCACGAGCGCAGCGCCTTGCGCCAGTAGCAGCACTATCGACACCCACAGGTAGCGGTCCCGATGGCGCAGCAGTGCGCTTCCCCACACATGGGCCAGGGCTCCGAGCTCCACGATGCCCCAGGCGATGTGTGCGAGGCGGAAGCCCATGGCGCGGCGGGGCAGGGAGCGCCAACCAGGACGACCAGCCGGTTGGTGGGCGAGGGCAGGAAGCGCTTCGGTCCTCATGCCCGCGATTCTGCGGCAGGGCACCGCTCCGCGAGAACCCGCCATCCGGCACGTCCTCGCGTGACTCTCGCCCACACCCGCCGAACCTTCAGATTGCCGGCGAGGTTGCGCCGGTCAGCCCGAGGTCGCTCCCTCAGTCGTCCCGACCGAGCCGCAGGGCCAGTGCGCTCAGGCGTCCCACGTGCTCGTATTCCAGCTCAAGGGTGACGCCATCCTCGGTCGGCACCTCGAGGTGCTCCACGGCCGCCGATGACAGCAGCGCGTAGGCTTCCCAGCCGGTGGTGGCCACGACGTCGTTCTTGAGCATCCTGTGCGCGATGGTCACGTCGGGACCCAGCAGCTCGGTACGGCCGGCGATCGTCTGTTCCACGTAGCTGCCGTGGTGGATGACGAACTTCAGGTCCAGGCGTGCCCCGGTACTGCACGCGGCGCAGGTGCAGGTCATCCCCGCCTCGGTCTCGCGGACGTGCTCGCGGAAGGTGGCATAGCAGTCCCGCAGGCAAGCCGTCACGGCGGGGCCGCGGATCTGCAGCGCCTGGTCGTCCGCGAAGGCGAAGACGGCGTCGCCCTCGAGCTTGGCGAGCACGAACGGTGGTGTCAGGCTCCCCACGATGGAGTCGAGCAATTTCGTCATCAGGGGATAGGCAGGGGGTGTCTCGCCGAAATCGAGCTGCGCCCCGTGGGCGATGCCCACCGCCGCGAGGAACCCGGTGTAGCCGGAGATGTCAGCCAGCACCAACGTCGCGCGCTTGGCGCGCTGCTCATCCACCGCTGTCGGGTCTGTCTGCCACCGATGAAGGTTAGCACCTATGCATCCGCGGGAGCCGGTGGCTATTCGGCGCTAGCGCCCTGCCCACCAGGCACTGACCTCGGAGGCCAGGCGACACTTCGTGTCCGTATCGGCGAAGGCGGCCTCGATGGCGTAGTGCGTATGGCGTTCCACGTCCAGCTCGGTCAGCTCGGACACCCCGCGCAGGTCGCCCGCGAGCGAGCACGCGAAGTACGTCGGGTCGTCGCTATTGATGGTCACGCGGGCGCCCCGCTCGATGAGCTCGATGACCGGATGCTCCTGCCACGACGAGACCACGCCGGTGCGGATGTTCGACGTCGGGCAGACCTCGAGCGGGATCCCTTCGGCCACGAGATGCTCGACGAGCGCCGGGTCCTCCACCGAGCGGATACCGTGCCCCACACGGTCCACGCCCAAGTCTCGCAGTGCCGACCACACGTACTCGGGTCCGGCAGCCTCGCCCGCATGCGCCGTGCGACCGAGGCCCGCCTCGGCCGCGCGGCGGTAGACGGCGGCGTAGCCGGCTGGCGGGTGGGCCGGTTCCGAACCGCCGATGGTGATGCCCACGATGCCGGCCGCATCGGCGACCTCGATGACCTCCTCGAGCGTGCGCGCGCACCACTCGGGGCCGGTATCGCGCACGAGGTCGACCAGCAGGTTCACGCGGGTGCCTTCCACGCGGTCGAGCCCACGACGCACGGCGGTGGCGATCTCGGCCAACGGCAGCTCATGCCGGCGGAAGTCGGTCGGCGAGATCGAGGCCTCGGCGTAGACGATGTGCTGCTCCGCGAGCGAGGTGGCCACGGCCGTGGCCACGGAGGTCCAGTCAGCGGGCGTGCGGATGAAGGGCAGCATCCACTGCCAGGTCTCGATGAAGTGGGCGAAGTCGCGGTACTCGAAGCGGGCGGTCATGGCCTCGAGCGTGGGTGTGTCGGGATCGCCGTAGGCCTGGACCAGCGCCCACAGGGCATCGGACGGGATGGCACCTTCGAGGTGCAGGTGCAGCTCCACCTTCGGTGCGAGGTCGAAGACGTCGGGCATCGCCGTACGGTAGCGCCCACACCGGCTTCGCGGCATCGGCGGTAGGCTGTCGGGCGTGCCCCTGACCACCGTCACTCGCTGCTTCGCCGCCGCCGCCCTGACCTGGGCACTCGCGCTCTGGCCGGCCGCTGATTCTGCGCAGGAGCCGACTCCGGCAGCGACCGCTGTGGCGTCCCCGGGCGCGGACGTCACGTTCGCGCCGCCCGCCGCCAGCCCCGAGGGCGTGTGGCTGGTCGCCGCCTATGACCCCTGGGGCCAGGGTCTCGTCGAGCCCGGGCCGAAGAGTGAGCTGCGAGTGTCGCTGCTCGATGACGGCGGGCTGGCGGGCGAGACCGGTTGCGGCCGCTTCAGCGGCGGCTGGTCACACGACGGCGACGAGCTGTTCCTGGGCGTCGCGCCCATCGGGCAACCTTGGCTGTGCGGCGCCAGCAGACTGGAGGAGGCCATCGGCCTGTCCACGGCCTTCGACGCGGTCGCGGGCTGGGGTCCTGCCGAGGGTGGTGGCATCGAGCTGTTCGACGCGGCCGGAGCCACGCGCGTGGTGCTCGCAGGCCTCGCCGAATTCGAGCCCACCGGCGCCTGGACCGTGCAGCGCTATCGCCGCCCCAACGGCCAGCTCGTCGAGCCGCCTCCCGGCAACCCGATGTCCCTGACGCTCCGCGCCGACGGCGGCGTCGAGGGCAGCACCGGCTGCCGACTACTCCTGGGCGCCTACCGCTCGGAGGGCGGCGGCATCGTCATCGGCCCGCTCGAGCCCCAGGGCCGGCCCTGTGAGGGTGCCGATCGCGCGGGCCGAGCGACAGCTGTTGCGCGCCCTCGGCGAGGTCGTCTACTGGACGCAGAGCGGAGACGTGCTCTCGCTCAACGATGGCTTCGATGAGCCCCTCGTGGAGCTGGTCCGGACCGTCGAGCCGTCGGTCGTGGCCGAGGCAGGGGAGGCCGAGACAGGGGAGTGACCGCGGACCAGCGGCGGTACATCGGTTCCGGGGTCGTCATCAACGTCGCCATCATCGTCCTCGGGCTGGCAGGCATCGCGCGTCCTCCTGGTGACGCAGGGCCTCGGCGGCGAGGCTGAGACGAAGGGGCCGCTCGAGCTCAAGGTGGAGCTCTCGACGGTGGCCTCGGGACTGGAGTCGCCGGTCTTCCTCAGCGGTGCCGGGGATGGTTCGGCGACCGCTACATCGTCGAGCAGCGAGGCCTGATCCGGAAGCTGGCCGCCGACGGGAGCGTCGAGCTGGCGCCCTTCCTCGACATCCGCGATCGGGTCTTGCACCACCACGAGCGCGGGCTGCTCGGCCTCGCCTTCCATCCCCAGTACCGCGAGAACGGCCGGTTCTTCGTGCTCTATTCCCGCCGGGATGGCGACGGCGCCACGTCCATCAGTGAGTTCACCGTCGGGGGCGACGCTCCCGTCGAGGACAGCGAGCGTCCGCTGCTGGTCATCCCTTCGTTCAGCACGATGCACAAGGGCGGCATGCTCGCCTTCGACAGCGACGGGATGCTGCTCGCGGGCATCGGCGACGGCAGCACCGGCAACGACCCCGAGGGCAACGGGCAGGACCGTGCCTCGCTGCTGGCCGCGTTGCTGCGGCTCGATGTCGATCGCGGTTTCCCCTATGCGGTCCCGCCCGACAACGGCTTCGCTGACGATCGCGAGGCGCGCGGCGAGATCCACGCGCATCGGCCTGCGCAACCCCTGGCGCTTCAGCGTCGATGCTGCCACCGGCCACGTCTACATCGGGGATGTCGGCCAGGGCGACTGGGAGGAGATCGACGTGCTCGCACCCGGCGCCCGCGAGCCGTCGTTCGGCTGGTCGGTGATGGAGGGGAACGACTGCTTCTACGGGCGACCCTGCGACCCAGCCGCCCACATCGCGCCGGCCATCGCCTACCCGCACGTCGATGGCGAGGTCGGCCACTGCGCCGTCGTCGGTGGCTACGTCTATCGCGGCGCGGCCGGCTCGCTGCCCGAGGGCACCTACCTCTACGCCGACTACTGCAGCGGCACCATCTGGGCCGTGCCCGTCGAGCAGCTGCGCGCCGGGCAGGCGGACCCGGCCGTGGTCGGACAGGTGCCCGCGGAGCTGGGGCAGGTGCTGTCGTTCGGCAGCGACGATGCGGGTGAGCTCTACCTCCTGACCAGCGGCGGCGTATGTGCTCGCGATCAGCGCCGCCGAGTCGTAGCTACCGCTGGCCAGGCGGCGCAGCACCGTCGGCAGGATGCCGCCGTTGCGGTAGTAGTCGACCTCGATGCCGCCGTCGAGTCGGACGTCCACCTCGAAGCTGGTCACGCTGCCCTCGCCGCGGGCCACGACCGTGACCGTCGAGCGTGGCTGCAGGTCATCGTCGAGCCCGACGATGTCGAAGGCCTCGGTGCCGGTCAGGCCCAGCGAGGCCGCGTTCTGGCCATCCCGGAACTGCAGCGGCAGCACACCCATGCCCACCAGGTTGGAGCGGTGGATACGCTCGAACGACTCGGCCAGCACGGCACGCACCCCCAGCAGGCGGGTGCCCTTGGCGGCCCAGTCGCGCGAGGACCCGGAGCCGTACTCCTGCCCCGGCCAGGATCAGCAGCGGCGTGCCCTCGGCGGCATAGCGCATGGCGGCGTCATAGATGAACATCGGCTCGCCGCCGGGCTGGAAGGTGGTGTACGGACCCTCCTGCACGGCCAGCGCGTTCTTGAGGCGGATGTTGCCGAAGGTGCCGCGCATCATCACCTCGTGGTGACCACGGCGGGCGCCGAAGGAGTTGAACTCGGTGGGCGGCACACCCTGCTCCTGCAGCCACTGGCCGGCCGGGCTCCAGGCCGGGATGACACCGGCCGGGGAGATGTGGTCGGTCGTGACCGAGTCACCGAGCACGGCCAGGACGCGGGCGCCGCTGATGCCGGCGATGGGCGTCGGCTCCGGCGTGAGGCCCGCGAAGAATGGCGGGGCCGCGATGTAGTTCGAGGCCGGGTCCCACTCGTAGCGGTCGCCCTCGGGCACCGGCAGCGCGCGCCAGCGGTCGTCGCCCTCGAAGACGCTGGCGTAGGTGGAGCGGAAGAGCTCGGGCGTGACGGCCTCGCCGATGGCGGCCTTGATCTCGTCGCTCGCAGGGCCAGATGTCGGCGAGGAAGACGGGTTCACCGTCGGAGCCGGTCCCGAGGGGCTCGGTCTCGAGGTCGATGTCGACTCGGCCCGCCAGCGCGAAGGCCACCACCAGCGGCGGCGAGGCCAGGTAGGAGGCCTTGACCAGCGGGTGGATGCGGCCCTCGAAGTTGCGATTGCCGCTGAGCACGGCGGCCACGATGAGGTCGTGCTCCTCGACCGCCTCGCCGATGGCTTCATCGAGCGGGCCGCTGTTGCCGATGCAGGTCGTGCACCCGTAGCCCACGACGTCGAAGCCCAGGTCCTCGAGATAGGGCAGCAGGCCCGCACCCTTGAGGTACTCGGTGACCGCGCGGGAGCCCGGCGCGAGGCTGGTCTTGACCGTGGGCTCGACGCTGAGGCCCTTCTCCACCGCGTTGCGCGCGAGCAGGCCCGCACCCACCATCACGCTGGGGTTGGAGGTGTTGGTGCAGCTGGTGATGGCGGCGATGGCCACCGAACCGGTGCGCATCGAAGCCGCGCGGCCGCCCACCGCGAGCGGCACCTCGGGGTAGCCGGAGCCGTTGCCGCCGGGCGGCGGGAAGTCGGACTCGAAGGACCGGCGCAGGTCCGAGAGGACGATGCGGTCCTGCGGTCGGCGCGGGCCGGCCACGCTGGGCACGACCGTGGCCAGGTCCAGCTCGAGCGTCTCGTCGAACTCGGGCGCCGCGCCCGGCGCGCGCCACAGGCCCTGCTCCTTGGCGTAGGCCTCGACGAGGGCCACGCGATCGTCGCGGCCGGTCAGGCGCAGGTAGGCCAGCGTCTCCTCGTCGATGGGGAAGATGCCGGTGGTGGCGCCGTACTCGGGCGCCATGTTGGCCAGCGTGGCGCGGTCGGCCAGGGCCAGCGTGGCGAGGCCGTCGCCGTAGTACTCCACGAACTTGCCCACCACCCCGTGGGCTCGCAGCAGCTGGCTGATGACGAGCACGAGGTCGGTGGCGGTGCTGCCCTGCGGCAGGGCGCCGTGGAGGCGCACGCCGACGACCATCGGCAGCGGCTGGTAGAGCGGCTGGCCGAGCATGACCGCCTCGGCCTCGATGCCGCCGACGCCGTAGCCGAGGATGCCGAGGCCGCTGATCATGGTGGTGTGCGAGTCGGTGCCCACCAGCGAGTCGGGGAAGGCCACCCGTTCGCCGTCGTCGGTCTCGCGGAGGCTGACCACGTCGCCGAGGAACTCGAGGTTGACCTGGTGGACGATGCCGGTGCCGGGCGGCACGACACGGAAGCCGCGCAGGGCGGTCTGGGCCCAGCGCAGCAGCTGGTAGCGCTCGCCGTTGCGCTCGTACTCGCGCTGGACGTTGAAGGCGTAGGCATCGGCGCTGCCGAAGCGGTCGATCTGCACGCTGTGGTCGATGACCAGGCTGGCCGGGACCAGCGGGTTCACCAGCGCCGGATCGCCCCCCAGCTCGTCCATGGCATCGCGCATGGCCGCGAAGTCGACCACGGCCGGGACGCCGGTGAAGTCCTGCAGCAGCACCCGGCCGGGCATGAAGGGGATCTCGACCTCGCTGCCCGAGTTCGGGCGCCAGTCGGCGAGGGCGGCCACGTCGTCCGCGGTGGCGCGTGCCGGAGGCCGAGCTGCGCAGCACGTTCTCGAGCAGGACCTTGACCGTGAAGGGCAGCTGCGCGAGCCGGTCGCTGACCGCATCGAGGCGGTAGATGACGGCTTCGCGGTCGCCGACACGCAAGGCGCGCGCGGGCGTCAGCAGCAGGAGAGGTCGGACATCGAGGCCATGAGGCGAGCTCCAGTAGGGCGCGGCGGGCGCGCTCGTGATGTCGGCTCCTGACGGGAGTGCCCGCCTCGGGTCGGTCGAGTTGCTGCCTGCCAGTATACGTGGCGGCTCCGGGACCGATACGCTTGGAGGGTGAACGAGGACCACGGCGGCGCGCCCGGCCATCGACATCCGCACCCGCCCAGCGACCCCAGCGGCCACCCGCGCATCGGGTTCGTGGGGGCCGGCCGCGTGAGCTGCGCGCTCGGCGTCGCCTTCAACGGGGCCGGCTGGCCCGTGGTCGCCATCACCACCCGCGACGCGGCCAACGCCGACCGTTTCCTCGAGCTGGTGCCCTCGGCCCGGCCGGTGCCTTCGATCGCCGCCGTCACCGACGATGTCGACCTCATCTTCGTGACCGTGCCCGACGACGCCATCGCCGACGTCGCCGCCGAGCTGCGCCTCTATGCCGGACAGGCCGCGGTGCACACGTCGGGTGCGCTCGACGCACGCGTGCTGGAGCCGGCCCGCGCCGCCGGCACCCAGCTGGGCTCGTTCCATCCCATGGTGGCCTTCGCCAACCAGGAGGCGGCACTGCGCTCGCTGCCCGGCTCGACCATCGCGGTCGAGGGCGATGAGGAGCTGGTGGCCCTGCTCGGCCAGCTGGCCTCGGACATCGGGTGCCCAGCCCGTGCGCTTGCCGCCGACCGGCAAGACGGCCTATCACGCGGCCGCGGTCCTCGCCGGCGGCGGTGTCATCGGCCTGCTCGACGGCGTGGCCGAGGTCGCCCGAGGAGCCGGGCTCGACGAAGCCGGCGCCCTGGCCATCTACGTGCCGCTCATCCGCCAGGCATTGACCAACGCCGAGGTCCTCGGTATCCGCGACGCCCTCACCGGCCCGTTCGTGAGAGGCGACGTGGGCACCGTCCGCGGCCATCTCGAGGCGATGCGGCGCCTGGCACCGGGCGCGCTCGAGATGTACCGCGCCACCGCCTCGCGGGAGCTGGACCTGGCCCTCGGCCGGGGTGCCATCAGCGAGGCGCAGGCGGCACCACTTCGTCGTCTGCTCGAAGACGGATAGGCGGTACCATCCGCACATGCAGCGAGGCGTCGGCTCCATGCGCGTGACACACCGAGGGACGCGGTTCGTGTCAGGGACCGGTTCCGCCCGCGCGCCGCACCCGCTCTCGCGCAGCCACTCGCGCATCACGCCGCGGGTGCCGTCCGCCGTGCGCGCGGCAGCCGTGCGTGATCCCCTCGGGGCCGTCCGTCGCTCCGCCCGCAGCCTTACGCCGGAGCGCGAGATCGAGACCGGCGACCCACGCGGCCATCCGACCGGCGTCCATCCACTGGTCATCGCCGCACCGGGCGCTTCGCGACCCGCGTTCGTTCCGCGCGGTGAAACGCGCTCGCTGACGTGGGCAGGTCGAGGTTCGAGGGCCTGCCGGTGGAGCAGGCCTTCAGCGCCGGCGGTGTCGTCATCCGCCACAGCCATAGCGGCCCCGAGCTGGTGCTCGGTCGCCGCCGCCATGATGGGCGCCGTGCCATCTGGTCGCTGCCCAAGGGCACGCCTGACGGCGACGAGACCCCCGAGGAGACAGCCCTGCGCGAGGTCACCGAGGAGACGGGATTGCAGGTCCGCATCCTCGACACCATCGGCGACATCCACTACCGCTTCGTGCGCGGCGGTCGGCGCATCGACAAGACCGTGCACTACTACCTGATGGAGGCCACCGGCGGCGACCTGGCCGATCACGATCACGAATTCGAGGACGTGCGCTGGGTCGAGGTGGCCGAGGCCGAGACGCTCATGCGCTTCCCCACCGAGCGAGACATCCTGGCCCGGGCCCTGCCGGTGGCGGGCCTTGTCTGAGTCGGGCCCTCGACGCACCGCGCTCTACGAGGCGCACGTCGCGCTCGGCGCCCGCTTCACCGAGTTCGGCGGCTGGGACATGCCGGTCCGCTACGGCTCGATCATCGACGAGCACCGGGCCGTGCGTGGCGCGGCCGGCCTCTTCGACCTCTCCCACATGGGCGAGCTGCGGGTCAGCGGCCCCGACGCGGGGGCGGGGCTGGCGCACGCCCTGGTCAACGACCCTCGGCGCCTGGCCCCCGGACGCGCCGGGTACTCGCTGCTGTGCCAGCCCGACGGCGGCGTCATCGACGACCTCATCGTCTACCGCCTCACCGAGGACCGCTACCTCGTGGTGCCCAACGCCTCCAATCGTGAGGTCGTGGCCGACGAACTGCGAAGCCGCCTCGCTGACATGGCTGCCGAGCTCACCGACGAGACGCTCGAGACCTCGCTGGTGGCGATCCAGGGGCCGGCCGCTGCCGCCATCGTCGGCCGGCTGACCGGCCACCCGCTCGAGCGATCCGCAACTACGGCGTGGCCGAGGCGACCGTCGCGGGCACGCCGGTGCTGCTGGCCCGGACGGGCTACACGGGCGAAGACGGCTTCGAGCTCTTCTGCCCCCCGGATGCGGCTCCGGCGCTGTGGGCCGCGCTGCTCGAAGCCGGTCGGGACGACGGCCTGGTGCCCTGCGGACTTGGTGCCCGGGACACCTTGCGCCTCGAGGCCGGGATGCCCCTCTATGGCCACGAGCTCGACCGTGAGACCACGCCCATCGAAGCGGGCCTGGGCTGGGCCGTCAAGCTGGACCGCGACTTCATCGGCCGCGATGCGCTCGCCGAGAACGAGCCTCGCACAGCAGCTGGTGGGACTGGTGCTGCGCGGGCGCGGCATCGCCCGCCAGGGATACCCCGTGGCCCATCCTGGCGAAGCCGAGCCGGTCGGCGTGGTCACCAGCGGCAGCCAGTCACCGACGTCTCGGCGTGGCCATCGCCATGGCCCGTGTTCGGCCCATTGATGCTGCCGCGGGTACCATGCTCGAAGTCATCGTCCGCGGGGCTGCCGTGCCCGCGGAGGTGGTGCCGCTGCCGTTCTATCGTCGACCGGGCCGTTGAGCCCGGCCCGCAGGCCCGCCGGGGGAGCATCGGGCTGTCGCTGATCGCTGGAGGACCGTGAGGTGGATGTACCCGAGAGCCTGCGCTACACCAAGGATCACGAGTGGCTGCGCACCGAGGGCGGCGAGGCCGTCGTGGGCATCACCGCCTATGCGGCCGACGAGCTGGGCGACATCGTGTTCGTGGAGCTGCCCGAGGTCGGGCGCCAGCTGAGCAAGGACGAGACCTTCGGCGTCATCGAGTCGGTCAAGACCGCCAGCGACCTGTTCGCGCCCGCCGCCGGAGAGGTCGTCGCGGTCAACGAGGCCCTCGCGGATGCCCCCGAGCTGGTCAATAGCGAACCCTACGAAGGCGGCTGGATGCTGCGGCTGCGGCTGGAGGACCCGGCGTCCGCGGAGACCTTGATGGACGCCGCCGCCTACCGAGAGACGACTGCCGACTGAGCACCATGGTCTACAGCCCCCATACCCCCGAAACCCGTGCTCAGATGCTCGCGACGCTCGGCCTCGATTCGGTCGAGCAGCTCTTCGACGACATCCCGGCACCCGTCCGCGCGACCGGCCTCGAGCTGCCCGAGCCGGTCTCCGAGCTGACCCTTAGCCGCGAGCTGGCAGCACTGGCCTCGCGCAATCGCGTGGACCTCACCTCGTTCCTGGGCGCGGGTGTCTACGCGCACTACATCCCCGCGGCCGTCGATGCGGTGCTCTCGCGCGGTGAGTTCTACACCGCCTACACGCCCTACCAACCCGAGATCAGCCAGGGCACGCTCCAGACCATCTACGAGTTCCAGTCGCTGATCGGCCAGCTGACAGGCCTGCCCGTCGTCTCGGCTTCGCACTATGACGGTGCCACCGCCACCGCGGAGGCGGCGCTCATGACCGTGCGCGCGACGCGACGCGACCGGGTGCTCATCAGTCGCGCGCTCCAGCGCCACTACGTGGAGACGGCCGCGCACCTACTTCTCGGCCGGCAGCCGCGAGCTCGAGGAGCTGCCCACCACGCCCGATGGCCTCACCGACCTCGCGGCGCTCGAGGCGGCCCTCGCCGACGCCGAGCGACCCGTGGCCGGCGTGATCCTGGGCCAGCCCAACGCCTTCGGGCTGCTGGAGCCGATGGCCGCTGCCGCAGCGCTGGCCCACGCGGCCGGGGCGCTGTTCGTGGCCGTGGTCGAGCCCACCTCGCTGGCCGTGCTGGCGCCACCGGCGGACTACGCGCGCGGACATCGCTGCGGGGGAGGGGCAGCCGCTGGGCATCGCGCCCCAGTACGGCGGGCCGTACCTGGGTCTGCTCGCCTGCAGCAGCGAGCTCATCCGCCAGATCCCCGGGCGGCTGGTCGGCAAGACCACCGATATCGAGGGCCGACGGGCGTTCGTGATGACCCTGCGGGCACGTGAGCAGGACATCCGGCGCGACAAGGCCGCCTCGAACATCTGCACCAACCAGGCGCTCTGCGCGCTGGCCGCGACGACCTACCTGGCGACCCTGGGTCCGCACGGCCTCAGTGACGTGGCTGCGGCCGGTGCCGCGGCCGCCCGGCGCCTCGAAGCGGCCCTCGCGGGCGGCCGGCTTCGAGCGTCTCCATCGAGCGCCCTATCTCAACGAGTTCGCCGTGCGCGTGCCCGATGCGCCCGCGGTACACGCGCGCCTGCTGGAGCGGGGCGTGCTGGCCGGCCTGCCGCTGGCGGCCTGGTATCCCGACGACCCCGGTCTGTCCGAGGCGCTGCTGCTGTGTGCCACCGAGCTGACCACCGACGACGATATCGAGCGTCTCGTTGACGGCCTCACCGAGGTGACGGCATGACCGAGCCGCATCTGGCGACCAACCGTCCCCGGCCCCTGCTGGTGCCCGAGAACGCCCGTCGCTCGGCGGTGGGACCGGACCTGCAGCCGCTGCTCTCCGAGCTGCACGCGCCGGGTCGCTCCTCGTTCAAGGTGCCGCACGTCCCCGCAGACGCCCTCGCCGGGGTGCCCGGCGAACACCGGCGCACCACGCCCCTGGCGCTGCCGGAGATCGACGAGCCCACGGTCGTGCATCACTTCGTGCGCCTCTCCCACCTCAACTACTCGGTGGACAGCGGCATCTACCCGCTCGGCTCGTGCACCATGAAGTACAACCCCAAGATCAACGAGCAGGCCGCCCGACTGCCCGGCTTCGCCGGACTGCACCCCCTGGCGCCTGATCGCTTGGCACAGGGCAGCCTCGAGCTGATGTGGACCCTGCAGCAGCAGCTGGCCGAGATCGGCGGATTCGAGGCGGTCTCGCTGCAGCCGGCCGCGGGCGCCCAGGGTGAGCTCACGGGCATCCTCGTCATCCGCGCCTACCACCTCGCTCGTGGCGACGTCGAGCGCGACGAGGTCATCGTGCCCGACTCCTCGCACGGCACCAACCCCGCGACCGCCTCGATGGCCGGCTTCAAGACGGTCACCATCACCTCCACCGCCGACGGTCTCGTCGACATCGAGGCGCTGCGTGCGGCGCTGGGCCCCAGGACCGCCGCGGTGATGCTCACCAACCCCTCCACCCTGGGGCTCTTCGAGCATCACGTGGTGGAGCTGCTCGAGGCGGTCCACGAGGCCGGTGCGCTGGCCTACATGGACGGCGCCAACATGAACGCGGTGCTGGGCCACTTCCGCCCGGGCGAAGCCGGTTTCGACGTCATGCACTTCAACCTGCACAAGACGTTCTCGACGCCGCACGGCGGCGGCGGTCCCGGGGCCGGGCCCATCGCGGTGGCCGAGCGGCTGCTGCCCTACCTGCCCGAACCGCTGGTGATCCGCGAGGAGGACGGGACCTTCCGGCTCGAACGTCACCGCGAGCGGCCCGAGTCCATCGGGCGCATGCGGGCGTACCAGGGCAGCACCGGGGTCCTGGTACGCGCCTACGCCTACATCCGAGCCCACGGCGGCGATGGCCTGCGCCAGGTCAGCGAGGACGCCGTGCTCGCTGCCAACTACCTGCGGGCCCGGGTGGGCGAGGCCTTCGACCTGCCGGTCGAGGGTCCCTGCAAGCACGAGTTCGTGGCCAGTGCCGCGACCATCAAGGCCGAGACCGGCGTGCGTACGCTACGACATCGCCAAGCGGCTCATCGACCACGGCTACCACCCGCCCACCATCTACTTCCCCCTGATCGTCGATGAATGCCTGCTGATCGAGCCGACCGAGACCGAGTCGCTCGAGACGCTCGATGCCTTCGCCGAGGCGCTCATCGCCGTCGCGCGGGAGGCCCACGAGGACCCCGAGCTGCTGACCTCCGCGCCCCACGATGCCCCGGTGCGACGGCTCGACGAGACCACCGCGGCCCGCAAGCCGGACCTGCACTGGCAGCCGATGACCGGATCGGAGCGCCCGTGCCCCGGTTGAGCCCCGCTCGCCTGAAGCTGCCGGCCGTCGCGCTGGCCGGCCTGTTCGTGGTGACCGCCTGTCTCTCGGACCCCGCGCCGGCCGAAGAGCCGACGGCCACCCCCGGGGCCACCCCGGGGGCCACCCTCGAGGCCGCCCTCGAGGCCACCCCCGGGGCCACCGAGCCGGCCATCGCCGTGGAGCAGGACACGCCGGCTCCCACGCCGGTGGCCACGCCCCGGCAGACGACCGACGACACGCTCGTGGTCATCGCCCCTGCGCACCCCACGCGGCTCCTCCCCGGGCGACAACCTCAACGCCACCGAAGAGCTGCTCGTGGACGTCCTCTATGACCCCCTCTATCGGCTCGACAAGGAGATGCGCCCTGTGCCGGAGCTGGCCAAGGGGCTGCCTGAGGTCAAGAAGACCGACAAGGGCTATGAGTGGTCGATCCCCATCAAGGTCGACGCCAAGTTCCACAGCGGCCAGAAGCTGAAGGCCAGCGACGTGCTCTTCTCGCTGCGCATGGCCGCCTCGCACTCGTGCCCGCTGGGCCGAACCCTGTGCGAGACCGTACGCACCTACATGATCGATGAGCCCGATCGCGACGACAACGTCGTCCGCATCCTGCTCGCGGAGCCGTATGCGCCCTTCCTCACCGAGGTCCTGGCGCAGCTGCCGATCCTCTCGCAGGACGATGTCAAGGAGGCCACGCGCGAGCTCCTCGACGCGGCCGACCGGCTCAACGAGAGCCGCCCCGACAACCTCATCGCCCAGATCTACGAGAACACCTTGAGCGACGAGTGCGCCGAGGTCGAGCCACCCAAGGGCTGCCGACTGGCGGACTACCGCAAGCAGCTGGAGCAGGTGTTCCGGCGCGCCCGCATCGATCTGCCCTCGAAGACGCCCTACACCGACCGTACCGGCTACTTCGACGAGAACACCTACCTGGGCGACCTGCTCGACCGCCTCGTGGCCCTGGCCCAGATGCTCGACAGCGAAGCGCAGGACAAGAACTCGGCGGCGCTGGGCCTGCTCGATGCGACCGTCACGCCCTTCGGCGGCGGACCCTACGAGCTGGTGCGTATCCGCGATGACGGCACCTACGTGCTGAAGGCCAATCCCAAGCACACGCGCAACGTGGCCAAGATCGGGCGGGTGGAGGTGCGCGTCGAGCCTGACCCCGAGATCGCCACCACGCAGCTGCTCAACGGCGCCGCCGACTGGATCCTCGAGGCGCGGTCCGACCAGGTCGATGTGATCGACTCGGCCGACGGCTACCGGGCGGCTCCCCGGCCCACCGACATCCAGTACGGAGTCCTCTTCAACGTGCGACCCGACCGTGTCTACTTCGACAATGCGGCCCGGCGCGCCTTCGTCGAGTGCATCGACCACGAGGGCCTGGCCCTGGCGCTCGACGATGAGCGACCGCTCGCGACCACGCCGTACACGGCCACCTCCTGGGCCAGGCCGGAAGGCCTGAGCCTGACCGAGCGGGATGTCGAGGCCGCGAACCGCGATCTCGAGATGGCCGGCTGGCAGATGGCCGCCGACGGCGTTCGGGTCCGTGCGGACGGCACGCGCCTCTCGACCTCGATCGCGGTGCGGCCCACCAACGTGGACCTCTTCACCTTCGCCAACGCCGCCACCGAGCAGCTGGCCGAGTGCGGCATCGAGCTCATCGTCGACGAGCTCGACCTCACCGGCGGCGACATGCTCAACCAGCTGCGCTACCCCAACGACTTCGACACCCTGATGTGGACGCGCTGGCTGGGCACCGACCCGGACACGGCCGTGCGCGCGTTCGAGTCATCGCGCATCACGACCAAGGACCACGTCGCCGACGAGAACCCCAGCGGCTTCACCTCCGAGCTGGTCGATCACCACGTGGCCGCGGCTCGCGAGACCATGGTCGAGGAGGAGCGGGCCACCTCCTACGCTTCGGTCAACGAGGAGATCGAGAAGCTCATCCCCTATTGGCCGCTCTGGTACGAGTCGGAGACGAGCGCGGTCTCCGACCGCCTGCGTGACAAGGACGGCCCCGTGGATCCGGCCGAATCCCGCTACGACTGGGACATCTCGAGCTGGTCGTTCAAGCCCCAGGATGAGGATCAGGCGGGGTCGTAGGTCGCGAGGACCATTGACCTATGGCCCTGTGGTGGACCGCGGTGCGAAGCCTTACTACAATCCAACTGCCTGCGGCCCCTCGATGGGAGACGTGTACCTGCGTGCACGCATAGGAGGGATGCGGCAGTCGAGAGCTCGATGGTGATCGGTGTCACCAAGACGCTGACGCGACAAGAGGGAGGTAACACTTCGCATGAGTCCAGGCAACAAGCGTGCGTTCGCGCTCGGAGCTGCCGCAGCACTGGCCATTACGGCTTTGGCTGCGCCCGTCGCTGCACAGGAAGTCGACAACGTCGACGACATCATGATCAGTCAGCCAGGCGACTATGTCCCGGAGACTGGTGTGCCCGGAGGCACCGTCGTCATCGCCGACTGGCAGATCCCCGATCAGCTCAACCCCTATTACATCTCGGCCATGACCAACAGCCAGGTGAGTGCTTCTGCCTTCGACCAGCTGTGGGACGTGTCCAGCGAGGGCAAGTACATCGCCGAACAGGCGACGACCATCCCGACCATCGCCAATGGTGGCATCCGCATCGACGCAGAGCCCACCGCCGAGTGTGAGAACGTGCGTCCGGGCTTCGAGGACATCCCCGGCTTCGAGATGGACGTCGACATGCGTCCGGGACTCCTCTGGAGCGACGGCGAGCCGATCACGCTGAACGATTACAAGTACACCTTCGAGTGGGTCCTTGACCCGGACAACACCGGCCTGTGGCCGAGCACCGACGGCTACGACCTCATCGACCGCTTCGATATCTCGGACGACGGTCTGTCTGCCACCCTGCATTTCTGCTCCGGGTTCACCGGCTATCTGGGTCTCTTCAACTACCCGGCCCTGCCGGAGCACTACATGTCCCAGATCCCGGTCACCGATGCAGCAGAGATGTCATATCCCGTGGGCCCGTCCCTCGTGGACGCGCCGGTGTCCGGGCCGTACAAGTACGCCAGCGCCAGCCCCAGCGCCATCGAGATGGTGCGCAACGAGAACTGGGTCAGCCCGTGGACGGGCGAGCCGGCGTATCTCGACCGCGTCGTGTACAGCTTCTTCGACGGGTCCAAGGACGCCATGATCGCGGCCTTCCTGGCCGGCGAGCTCGACCTCGCGACCGACCTCCAGCAGGGCGACTACACGGCCATCGCCGGTGTCGATCCCAGCATCGGCGAGGTCCGCATCGAGCCAGCGTGGGAGTATGAGCACTTCGACGCCAATCAGGCCGGCCTGGAGCCCGGCAAGGGTCACCCGGCGCTGGCCGATTCCAACGTCCGCATGGCCCTCAGCCTGGCCATCGACAAGGACGAGCTCTATGAGGTGGTCTGGCCCGGCGTGCCGCTCGGTGAGTACGAGCCCTGCAGCCCGGTGCCGCCCGGTCTGTACTACCGCACTGAGGAAGGCCTTTCCTGCATCCAGTACGACCCGGAGAAGGCCTTGCAGCTACTCGACGAGTCCGGTTGGGTCGACACCGACGGCGATGGCATCCGTGACAAGGACGGCGTCAAGCTGAGCCTGCTTCACTGCACCACCGGCGCCGGCTATCGCGTCGCTTCGGGCGACTATCTCGCCAGCAAGTTCCGCGACCTCGGTGTCGAGCTCATCAACACGGCCGCCCCCGAGACCATCTTCTCCGGCTGGAACGAGGCTGGCCCGGATACCGAGTGCAACCTGACACACGGTGTCTTCGACACGACCGAGTTCGCTTGGGTCTCCAGCTTCGACCTCTTTGGCAACACCTACACCGTGTATCACTCCAACTGGATCCCCAGCGATGAGAACAACGGCAACGGTGCCAACTTCACCCGCCTCAGCGATCCGCGCATGGACAAGGCGCTTGATGACCTCTTCGGGGCCACCGACCAGGCTGAAGCCGTGGCCTTGGCCCACGAGATCCAGCGTGTCCTGACCGAGGTGCAGTCGGAGACGGTGCTCTACTATCGGAGCAACGTCCGGGGTGTCAACTCCGACCTCATGAACTATCTCCAGAACCCCGGAACCGCGACCGATATGTGGAATGTCGGGGACTGGTATCTGAACCAGTAACAGGTTCCACGCACTTCACCCGTGATGTGAAGACCGACTCGGACGGACGCTCGGCGTCCATCCGAGTCGGCTCCCTGTCTGGGGGGTCTGCACCCCCGTTCTCCCGCGACCTGCTTCCAGGCCAAAGGCTGCCCGCTTGACCACCTACATCATTCGACGCTTGCTGGGTCTGATCCCACT
Organism: uncultured Chloroflexia bacterium; assembly: GCA_963714675.1. GTDB lineage: Bacteria > Chloroflexota > Limnocylindria > Limnocylindrales > CSP1-4 > JAFMJV01. The sequence goes on from CAVQPG010000005.1 coordinate 79,188, forward strand.
CTTCATCGGGGTCGTCATCCTCAGCTACCTGCTCCTGCTCATGGCTCCAGGGGGACCGGCTGGCTCTGTCCAGGCCAACCCGCGGATGACCCAGGAGGTGAAGGAAGCATGGCTCGATCGGTGGTGTCTGGAGGACTCCAAGGAACCAGCGGCGATCCTGCGCATGTTCGGCGGCTGGTCGGGCATCCTCAATTGCAGCCGTGATGGGTTCGACGCGTTCTTCTCGGATGACGGCGGACTGAACGTCCTGCCGGCCTTCCTCGGCGGCGGGGACAACGGCCTGTTGCACGGCGACCTGGGCAACAGCCTCGATACCGCCAGACCCGTCGTTGACATGATTTGGGAGCGGCTACCCGCAACCCTGGTCCTGGCGGGTGTCGCTCTCGTCCTTTGGGTGGCCACGGCCATCGTGCTGGGCGTGTATGCGGCAGTGCGTCGCTACTCCGTCCAGGACCAGGCTCTGACCCTGATCACCTACATCATGTACTCACTGCCCACGTTCTGGCTGGGCCTGATGCTCATCTTCGCCTTCGGTCCGGCGCTGCACCTGCTCCCCACCGGAGGTGTGGTCGCCGCTCGCGATTGGCCGGCATTCGGGTCGCCGCAGTTCTGGGCGGCCGCGGGCGAGCGGCCGTTCGAAGCGCTGTGGGACGTTGGCCGCCACCTGGTCTCCCGGTGGTCACACTGGTGGCCGTGAACATCGCCGCAGACAGCCGCTTCGTGCGCGCCTCGATGCTGGAGACGCTGAGCGCGGACTTCGTGCGCACGGCCAAGGCCAAGGGCCTCTCGGCTCGCCGCGTCATCTACCGTCATGCCTTCCGCAACGCGATGCTGCCAGTGACCACCAACATCGCGCTCGAAATCTCCCGTTCCTGGTGTCTGGAGCCGTCGTCGTCGAGACGATCTTCAGCTGGCCGGGTATCGGCCGGCTCTTCATCACCTCGGTCAACGAGCGCGACTACTATGTCCTGATGGCGTTGATCATGATGTCGTCGTTCGCCATCCTGCTGGCGAACCTCATCGCCGACATCGTCTACGCCATCGTCGGTCCGCGGATCAGGTACTAGACGGATGCCAGACCGGAATGGCGGCCGCCCGGATCCACAGGACGTGATGGACGAGCGCGTCGCCGAGGTCTACGAACAGTCGGGCGAGTTCCAGGGGCCGGGAGACTCGATCCTCCACAGTCCTGCTGCTCGCGACGTCCTGGCGGCCACCTACGATGAGGACTACGAGGTCTCGCTCGAGCCGCTGAGTCAGTGGCAGCTGGCATGGCGCCGGTTCCGCAAACACCGAATGGCCGTGGTTGGCAGCGTCATGGTCGGCGCCATGGTCTTCATCGCTGTTTTCGGACCCATCATCTGGCCGTACGACCCGCTCGAACTGACCCGCATCACTCACCCGGGTGGTGATCCTCCATCGATGCAGAACATCTTCGGCACGGACTACCTTGGGCGAAGCGTCTGGGAGCTCGTCGTCAATGGCGCCCGTCTGTCAGTGGCCTTCGGCCTGGTGACCATGGTCATCGCCACCACTGTCGGCTTGGCGGTCGGAGTGGCCGCCGGGTTCTACGGCGGCAAGGTGGACTCCATCCTGATGCGCTTCGTCGATCTCATGCTGGCCATCCCGTTCCTCTTCATCATCCTCGTCGCAGCCGCCTTCTTCGGTGGCGGCGACCCGTTGCTGCTGATGATCATCTTCGGGTTGCTGTCCTGGCCCACGCTGGCACGGTTGACACGCGCGCTATTCCTGAGCCTGCGAGAGCAGGAGTTCGTCGATGCGGCGCGCGCGGTGGGCGTAAACAATCGACGGATCGCCTTCCGCCACATCCTGCCCAATGCGCTCGGGCCCATCATCGTCTCGGCCACGCTGATCGTCGCCAACGCCATCATCCTCGAGGCTTTCGTCAGCTTCCTCAACTTCGGCATCCGCAACACGGACATCAGTTGGGGTACGGCCCTCTCGGCGTCTCAGGGTCAGCTCATCCTGGGCAACTGGTGGTGGGCCTTCTTCCCGGGCATGGCCATCGCCTTCATGGTCATCGGCATCAACTTCATGGGAGACGGCCTTCGTGACGCATTCGACCCCAGGGCCCATGACTGAGCTTCACGCCGATGCGGGATCGGTGCCTGCTGTGGACCCCACGGGGACGAGATCTGCACGGTCGCCGAGCCGGCATCGGATGCGCTTCTCGTGGTCGATGACCTGCGGACCTACTTCGACGTCATGGATGGCACCGTGAAGGCGGTCGACGGAGTGGCATTTCGAGCCTGCCACGCGGCAAGTCGATCGGGGTGGTCGGGGAATCGGGGTCGGGCAAGAGCGTGACCGCATTGACCGTGATGCGGCTCCTGGACATGCCGCCCGCGAGGGTCACATCAGGGTCGACAGGCTTCGAGGGCCGCGAGCTCTTGTCGCTGGCCGAGGAGGAGATGCGCGACGTACGCGGCAAGGACATCTCCATGATCTTCCAGGAGCCCATGACCTCACTGAATCCGGTCTACACCCTGGGCGACCAGATTGCCGAAGTGTTCATGATCCATCGCGGCTACAGCCGCGCCGAAGCCATGGAAGGGGCGGCCGACATGCTCGAGCAGGTGGGCATTCCCAGCCCCGGGTCTCGGGTGAACGACTATCCCACACCAGCTTTCGGGCGGCATGCGTCAGCGGGCCATGATCGCCATGGCCCTCGCCTGTCGAGCCAAGCTGCTGATCGCCGATGAGCCCACCACCGCGCTGGATGTGACCATCCAGGCCCAGATCCTGGACCTGATGCTCAAGCTGCAGGACGAGCTGGGCATGGCCTGATGCTGATCACCCATGACCTGGGCGTGATTGCCGAGATGGCCGACGAGGTGGTGGTCATGTACGCCGGGCGGGTCGTCGAGGATGGACCGGTCGAGCAGACTTCTCCGGCCGCATCACCCCTATACGCGCGGCCTGCTCGAGTCGATGCCGACACGGTCACGTCGTGGCGAGCGCCTGAGCGTCATCAAGGGCTCCGTACCGAACCCCTTCAACATGCCTGACGGCTGCAATTTCGCTCCGCGCTGCCCCTCTCGTTTCGCCCCCTGTGGTGAGAGGGACCCGGAACTGCTCCGTCTCGACGATGCCCCGGACACCCAGGTCGCCTGCTGGCTCTATAGCGAGCCCCCAGCGCCCGATGCTGGCGCTCCGGTACCCGCCGAGGGCGCCCCCGCTCCGACCGCAGGGGAGGGCGGCGCGTGACCGAGACCGTTCCCGGGCCAGACTCCACCGCGACCAGCCCTTTGGTCTCTGTCGACGATCTGTACAGAGTACTACCCCATCCATGCCGGGCTGCTGCGCCGAAAGGTCGGCGATGTCAAGGCTGTCGACGGCGTCAGCTTCGACGTGGCCAAGGGTGAGGTCCTGGGCTTGGTCGGTGAATTCGGTTGTGGCAAGTCCACGCTGGGCCGCACGCTGCTACAGCTGCTCACGCCAACGGCTGGCCGGGTGTTCTTCCACGGCGAGGAGATCAGTGGTCTCAAGCATGACGACCTTCGCCGCCTGCGACGGCGGCTCCAGATCATCTACCAGGACCCGTATGGTTCGTTGAACCCACGGATGCCGGTCAACGACATCATCGGTGAGGGGCTCCTGGCCCAGGCAGATGACGAGAATGGCTGGGGCAAGCGGAGCACTCGAGAGGAGCACATCGGCAAGTACCTCGAACGCGTGGGCCTGCGCCGAGACTACGCGAGGCGCTATCCGCATGGTTTCTCCGGTGGCCAGCGGCAGCGTATCGGTATCGCCCGGTCGTTGGCGCTTGAACCGGAGTTCATCGTCTGCGATGAGCCGGTGTCAGCGCTGGACGTCTCCATCCAGAGCCAGATCCTCAATCTGCTGTTGGACCTGCGTGCCGAGTTCGACCTGACCTACCTCTTCATCGCCCACAACCTGTCCGTGGTCCAGTACGTCAGTGACAGGGTCGGCGTGATGTATCTCGGGGGCATCGTGGAACTGGCCGGTTCAGAGGTGTTGTACGCCCAGCCCCGCCATCCGTACACGGTCGCGCTGCTCACCGCGGTGCCGGAGCCGGACCCGACCCGACGCCGCAAGCGCATCATCCTCAAGGGTGACGTGCCCTCGCCCGTGGCGACCATCGAAGGTTGCCGCTTCAAGGGTCGCTGCTGGCTCCGCGAACAGCTTGATGACCCCGAGGAATGCGATACCCAGCGACCGGAGTTGCGCGTGTACGCGCGCCTGGTCAGCACGTGGCCTGCCACTTCAGCGAACAGTCTCCCCAGAGCGGATCGACGCCGCCGCCAAGGTCATCGCGCTGCCTGCCTCAGCGCCGAGTGCATAGAGCGGGTCCACGAGTCAGCTTGACGCTGGCAGACGATGGCCGGTGTTCGTACGCCCGCTGGCGCCTGCGCTGGTACAGGTGGCTCATCAGCGTCCCTGCTGCCTCGAACCCGGACCTGACCGGCAGCTGTCGAGGAGCGGCGTGCCGGCGTGGAGGCAGACAAGGCCGTGTCCTTGATGTGAGCGTCACCATCTGTCAATGGCCAAGTAGAAGTCCCCACTGGTGGCCACGAGAAGTCCCCACCCCAGCGGATGTCTCAGGCGGTCCTCGTCGGTAGGCCACCTCCGCGCTGCCTGGCTTCCTTCATGCGATAGGAATCACCTGATGTGACGACGGTGGTCGCGTGGTGGAGGAGTCGGTCGAGGGGCGCCACCGTGGTGGTGTGCTCGGGCAGGAAACGACCCCAGGACTCGAAGGGCCAGTGGGACGCGACCCCGAGACCGCGGTGCTCGTAGGCGGCGGCCACGAAGCAGGTCGCTGCCGGGGTCGTCCAGTGGCGCGAAACCGAGGTCATCGATGATCACCAGGTCATGGCGCAGCAGGCGCTCGATGACGCGACCCACGAAGTTGTCCGCGAGCCCCCCATAGAGTGTCTCGACGAGGGTCGCCGCGGGCAGGTAGCGCACCCGTCGGCCTGAGACCACCGCGGCCTCCCCGATGCCCAGCAACAGGTGGCTCTTGCCGGTGCCAGCGGGACCCACGAGCACGACGTTCTCCGCGCCCTCGATCCAGTCGAGGCTCGCGAGGTGGTCGAAGGTCGCCGCGGCACCGAGGACTCGGCCAGCACGAAGTCCTTCGAGGCGTCGGGTCACCGGGAACCCGGCAGCCTTGCGCCGGGTCGATTCGTTCGACGCATCACGAGCGGCGATCTCGGCCTCGACCAGAGTGCGCAGCAGCTCGTCGGGTGGCCAGCGCTGGACCTTGGCTGCCGCGAGCACCTCGGGCGCCATCCGTCGCACCGCGGCGAGCTTCAGACGCTTCAGGCCGGCCTCGAGGTCGGAATCGAGGGTCGCTGGTGTGCGGGGGCTCATCGCACGCCCTCGAGGGCATAGGCGGCGAGGGGTCGACCGGCACCGCCGGCAGGCCGGCCAGGTCGGCCCCGGGCGCCCGTGGACGGCTGACACCGGGCCCGGCCACGAGGATCGAGCGGATGTCGGCGGCCCGGAAGCGCCGGTGGGCGAGGGCCCGCTTGAGGGCCGCCACGAGGGCCGTGCGGCCATGGGCCCGCTCCAGTCCGATGATGGTCCCGAGCTCGGTGGGCAGCTTCGTCGTGCCCGCCGCGGCCGCCGCGCGGAGGAAGGCCTCGGCCACCGGACCGAGGTCACAGAAGGCCAGCTCGGCGGGGGTCCGGGGTCGCAGGGCCCGGCTCGGCTTCCGGGCCGGACCGCCATAGTGGGCGTCGTGCAGGCTGAGCTCCCCCGGCCCCACGAGGCGATGACGGGCGATGTCCGTGTCGCGGTCGCGGATGACCAGCTCGGGACCCTCGACGCGGAGCTGCTCACGCGTCGACCGATGAACGCGCCCGGCACGCTGTATCTCGCGGAGCGGAAGCGCACGGTGCGCAGGGTGTCGTACTCGGTGCGGGTCTCGACCGCTCCGATGGCCGGACGCATTGACGGCAGCGAGCCCAGCAGCGTGCGCTCGACGAGCAGGCGCTCATCGGGCACGG
>CAVQPG010000006.1:0-338306 GCA_963714675.1 uncultured Chloroflexia bacterium
TCCCCGCGGGAGACGACGACGATGGCGCCGATCAGACCAACCGCGACCGCCACGATGAGCACCGGCACCGCCAGCGACGTCCGCCAGCCGTCACCACCATCAGCCTCCTGCGGCGGGATGTCAGGCTCAGGTCGCTCGCTGCTCATCGCGAGCGAGCATAGTCGGGAGCGCTGGTGCACTGCTCTCACGCGGCCACAGCACCCGGCCGACCGGCGTCACCCCAGGCTGACGGGTTCCCCGACTTCGGCCGAGCGGTAGAGCGCTTCGATCGACGCGGGCCTGGCCCATGGCGTCCTCGCGGCCCAGCAACGGGTCCTTCTCGCCGCGGATGGCCGCGGCCATGTCCTCGAGCTCGCAACCGTACGGGTTGCGCGCCTCGACGGTCTGTTCCTCGCCATCGACGACGAGCACGCCGCGCAGGGAGTGCCACGGATCGGGCAGGAAGACCGTGCCCTCGCGCCCGGTCACCTCCAGCGACTCGCTGAACGAGTCGAAGCCGCTGTGGAACGTGGCCACCAGGCCCGACGGGAAGCGGAGCACCCCGGTGAAGCGGCGGTCGACGCCGTTGGCATCGGCCACCTGTTCGCCGTAGACCTGCACCGGCTCCTCGCCCGCGATGAGCCGAGAGCCGGAGATGCAGTAGCAGCCCACGTCCATGAGCGAACCGCCCTCGAGCTCGCGCGTCCACACGGATGTCGGCGTCATCATCGAGCCGGTGGCTGAAGGTGGAGCGCACGTGGACCAGCTCACCGATGCTCCCGGCCAGCTCCTTGAGCCGCGCCGCCTGCGGGGTGTGGCGCCACATGTACGCCTCCATCAGCACCACGCCCGCGGCCTCGGCCGCATCCCAGGCCTCATCGACCTCCGCGGGATGGCGCGTGTACGGCTTCTCGCAGAGGACGTGCTTGCCGGCCGCGATGGCCTTGAGCGTCCAGGGGTGGTGCAGCGCGTTGGGCAGCGGGATGTAGACCGCGTCCACGTCGGGATCGGCCAGCAGGGCCTCGTACGAGCCGTGGACCTTCCCGATGCCGTTGGCCGCGGCGAAGGCCTCGCCCGACGCTTTGGAACGGGAACCGACCGCGACCACCTCGGCCGTGTCGATGCCGCTCGCTCCGCGCAGCAGCTTCCGGTTGATGCGGGACGTGCCCAGCAGGCCCCAGCGGATCGCGTCGTTCGTGCTCACTGTCTCTCCCGTTCACATGTGGCTCATTCGCTCGAAATCGAACGGTACCCGACCCTACCGGTGCCATACCATGCGGGGCAGCACCAACAGGTACCGTCCACGCCAGGGAGAGACCATGACCGAGGAACGACCGGCGCCCGATACGGAGGAGCAGGCCGACCCGCAGCAAGCGGCCGACCAGCCGGGACCGGATGCCCGACCGGAGCCGGCGCCCATGGTCGACCCTGCCCTCGCGCCGAGGGCAGGGGATGCGGACGACCTCGGAGATGACATCGTGGCCGAAGCCGCGACTCCCAGGCACGCCCAAGGCGGCAGACCGCAAGCCCGACGTGTGCTGGCGGCGGTCTTCTGGCTGCTGGCGAGCATCTCGGTGCTCTTCGGCAGCGTTGCGGTGTGGACGCACCAGACGCTGCTGACAGGTGACGGGTGGGGCGGCATCGTCGAGGACGTCATCAGCCAGGAGGCGGTGACCGAGGCCATCAGCGTCACCATCGTCGAGCGAGCTCTCCAAGGCTATCGACGTGGGCGACCTGGTGGCACAGGCCCTGCCCGGCCCGGACCTCATCGCTGAGGCGGTGACCGGCGTCGTCGAGCAGCGGATCGTCGAGGTGGTGGACCGGGCCACCTCGTCGGAGGCGTTCCAGCAGGCGTTCGTCGAGGTCAACAAGGCCGGCTGGGACGCGGCGCTGAAGGTCATCCGCGGCGGCGACAGCAAGGCCCTGACCTCCGAGAACGGCCTGATCTCCATCAATGTCCTCCCGGTCGTCGAGGCCGTGCTCAATGACCTCCAGGACGCGGGGCTCATCGATGCCGACCGCGATATCCCGGACCTGACCGATTTCGAGCTCTCCTCGGGCGCGATCGCCACCCTCGAGGATCTGCTCGGCCGCGACCTGCCCGACAACCTGGGCACGATCGTGCTCGTCGAGTCTGAGCGGCTCGAGACCGTGCAGACGGTCATCCGCTGGTTCGACCTCATCACCATCGTGCTGGCAGTGCTGTGGATCCTGTTCACGGCGCTCGCGCTGTGGCTGTCGGAGCGACGAGCTCGCATGGTGGTGTGGCTCAGTGGCGGGGCCATCGTCGCCTTGCTCGGCGCACGGTTCCTGGCGCGGGCCGCCCTTGAGGCCGTCGGACGGAACCACCCTGAACTGGAGAAGCGGGTGGTTCTCGAGTCGATCATCGCGACCTCGGTCGACGCACTGATGACCTTCACCCTCGTGTTGATGGTGATCGCCCTGGTGGTGGCACTGGTGGCCTTCTTCTACGGGCGCCGGGAGCGATCAGAGGCAGCCACAGAGGGCTAGGGCCGATGTGCGGGCGCATGACCCAGACGACCGACCCGGCTGAGGTCGCGCGCATCTTCGACGCTGAGTCCACCATCGAGCCGGACGCGGACGACGCGGCGCCCCGCTACAACGTGGCGCCCACGCAGCCGTTGACGGTGGTGCTGCAACGGGCCGAGCAGGGCCGGCTCGTCGAGCAGCATCGCTGGGGCCTGGTGCCGTCGTTCGCGAAGTCGCTGAAAGACGGAGCCAAGCGCATCAACGCCCGGGCGGAGACGGTGGCCACCTCACCGTCGTTCCGCTCGTCGTTCCGGAAGCGGCGCTGCATCGTGCCGTCAGCGATGGCTTCTACGAGTGGCGCCGGACCGGTGGGCCCAAGCAGCCCTACTTCCTGCACCCACCCGAGGATGCGGTGCTGGCCATGGCCGGCGTGTGGGCCGTGTGGAAGGACCCCGAGACGGGGCTGTGGGTGCCGTCGGCCGCGGTCATCACGACCGAGGCCAACCGGATGATGTCGTCGATCCACGACCGCATGCCGGTGCTGCTGCCGCGCGAGACCTGGGAGGACTGGCTGGACCCGGAGTTCGACGACACCGACTACCTGTCCTCGCTGCTCAGACCCGCGCCGGACGACGTCCTGGGCATGTACCCCATCAGCACCCGCGTCAACAACGTGCGCAACGAGGGGCCGGAACTGCTGGAGCCCATCGAGGAGGCGCGGGGGCTGGGGCTGGGCGAGGACTAGAACGAGTCGCTGTAGTCGGGGACCTCGCCCAGCGACGTAGCGGAAGTAGCGCTCCTGGTCGCGCGGCGGCCTTGTCCCAGGTGTAGAACTCGCTGATGCGCTTCCGGCAGGCGACTGCCGCCTCAGCGCGCAGGACGTCACCGTCGCGGTCGACACGCTCGAGCTGAGCCAGCAGGGAGCCCTCGTCCTTGGTCCACAGCAGCCCGGTGCCGGCGAGGACCTCGCGGTTGAAGCGCACGTCGTGGGCGAGCACGAGGTTGCCGCAGCCCATGGCCGTCAGCAGCGAGGGGTTCGTGCCACCGACCTCGTGGCCGTGGAGGTACGGCCTTGGCGCCGAGGTGCAGCGCACTCAGGTGGCCGGGCTCGTAGACCGGGCCCAGGAAGCGGATGCGGGGATCCTTCGGTCTGCTGCAGTCGCTCGAGATAGGCGCTCTTGTAGTTGGCGCCGCCGACGATGAGCAGCGGCTCCTTGACGTCCGAGCGCTCGAACTCGCGCACGATGACGTCGACGTTGTTCTCCGGCTCCATGCGGGCGACGACGAGGTAGTACGCAGCCGGGCTCGGCGTCGTAGGTCGCGAGGATCTCGCGGTGCCGTGCCTCGTCCTCGACGTGGAGGACGTGGCCGCCGTAGGTCAGGAAGGCGCTGTCGGTGCCGTACTCCTCGAGGTAGAACTTCTGCAGCTCCTTGGAGTCGGAGACGAGGTGGCTCGGTGATCTTGCGCGCCAGCCAGTAGTTGAGCCTTCAGGTAGGCGCGAGCGAAGCGGCCCCACTTGCGTCGCTTCCAGTCGAGGCCGTCGGTGTGGATGACCAGCCGACGGCGCAGGAGCCAGTGCGGCAGGTAGGCCCACACGGTGCGGCAGCCCAGGATGTAGTAGACGTCCTGCTCGGGCCGCGACGAGCGCGTAGAGGCTGCTGAACAGCTCGTGGAGGACGGTCTCGGTGAACTTGCCGTAGATCGTGGGCAGCCGGACGATGCGGACGCCCTCGTACTCCTTGCCCACCTCGGCGCCGGTGTACTTGGGCATGCGTGAAGAGGGTCACGTCGTGGCCGGCCCTGGCCAGTCGCGGGGTCAGCTCGGTCACGAACGTGTCGAACCCGCCCCACTTGGCGGGCACCCCGCGCGCGCCGAAGATGGCGATCCTCATGGGTCGCGTCATCGTACCGCCACCTCGCGGTGCGCCGGCGACTCGCGTCCCCGCCCGGGCAGGATGGTCAAGGCCAGGTGCCGCAGCTGGAGCTCTAGGGCGCCGTCGGTCCAGCGAACCTGACGATGGCCATGCCATCTTGAAGCGTGACCGCACCGTGGGCTGGCCAGTCCGGCATCGACTCGGCGATGACCCGGGCGTCCGCACGCTGATCAGGCGAGGCAAACGCGAATGGATGACCCATCGCCTGCATGAAGGCGACCGCGCGGATCCCGCCCTGCAACTCGTTGAAGAAGGACAGGCCGAAGGCGTCACCGTGGTCGATGTCCTCGATCAGGGTTCGGGGCCGCGTGCCCACCGAGACGAACGGGATGTTCGAGCCGTCCCATCCCTCGCGAGCGAGACGCTCCGCGATCGCCGAGGCGATGAGGCGATCGGTCTCGAAGGTCGTGAGCTCGACGTAGTACAGGTGGCTCGTCACGCCCGAGTGCCACACCATGAGCGCGATGGTCGCGACGACCAGGATCCCCGTGCGAAAGGCGGATCGTCGGAATGCGAACCCCCACAGGAGCCACACGGCACCGGCGACCAGCGGCATGGCGTGCATGGCCCGCTGGGGCAGCGCGGTCCCGAGGGCGATCGAGGCTCCGAACGGGGCCAGGAGCAGGCCCAGCAGGAGCACCACAGACCACCAGCTGGACCCGCGGAACGCGTCCGCAACCAGCTGGAGCAGTAGCACGACCGCCACCACGATGGTGGGGATGAGCACCCAGCCACCGAAGAAACCCTCGCCCGTGGCGTACTCGACCACCTGTCGCACGAGATCGCCGATGATCGTGACAGGGTCCGTATCGCCCCAGCCGAGGAGGCTCGCGTGGTAGCCCGACCCGCCCTGCCCGCGCCAGATGAGCCCGATCGCCAGCGCCGCGCCGACCGCGCCACCGGCGAGGACAGGGCCGACCAGCCGCAGACTGAAACGGAAGTCGTCGCGGAGCGGCACGGAACGCCGATCCGCGCGCAGGCCGAAGGCGATGTTGGCGGCCAGGACCCCGGCCACCGCGACGAACACCTGGGACTGGTAGGTCAGGGCTGTGAAGACGGCCATGGCTGCGGCAGCCAGTGCGGCGGTTCGGCTCCATCCCTCGGCCGCCCACAGCCAGGCGAAGATGGCCGACGCCGCGGCGAGCACGAAGCCGAGCGAGAACGCGATGGCGACCTCACCCCACATGAGCATGAAGGCCATCAGCGGCAGTGTGAGGAAGACCACCAGGAAGACCGTCAGGGCTGCCTTGTCGGTGCCCGGCCGCGCCGCCGCTCTTGTCAACAGGAACCCGAAGGCCACTCCGGCGACCAGCAGCAAGACCAGCCCGAGGGCGGTGTTCCAGAACGGCAACGGCATGAGGTCCCGGGTGATCACCTTCACGAGGGTCATCACCGGCCGACCGGTCGACAGTCCGCTCAGTCCCGGCTGCACCACCAGGAGGCCCTCGTCGGCCGACAGCGACGCGTTCGTGAGCGCCACTCCGTGGGCCAGGACCGCTGCCAAGGCGGCCACCGCGATGGGCCACTTGTATACACGCAGGAACGCGAGCGCATCGGCAGCGAGGCGGGCGGTGAGCTCGTCTGTGCGCACCAGTTGCTGGCGCGACGAATCAAGGGTGGTCATGGACACGCTGCACAACGTAGGCGCCCGGGACCGGCCCTATCCACACCACACTAGTACTAGACGATGGTCGACGGTCGCCGCGCAGGTGCATACGGGGCGTGGTCGGCATGAGACGGTCATGGCACCGTCGGCTCGGCGAAGCGGACGACAGCCAGTCCGTCTCGTAGTACGACTGCACCATCGGCGGGCCAATCCGGCATCCCTTCGGCGATGGTCAGGGCTCTTGCTCGGTCCTCCAGCGTCGGAAAGATGAAGGAGTGGCCCACCGCCCCCATGAACGGGACGCTGCGTCCCCCGCTGCCGTACTCATTGAATAGCGGATAGCCGAAGGCGTCCGCGCGGTCGATGTCCTCTATCACGGTCCGGGGTCGGGCTCCGATCGTGAGGAGTGGAACGGGTGTGCCATCCCACCCATCGGCAGCGAGACGCTCGACGATCGCTGAGGCGATGCCTCGGTCTACCTCGTACGTCGTGAGCTCCGCGTAGTACAGGCGACTGGTCACGCCCGAGTGCCACATGGTCAACGTGAGCGTCGCGACGATCAGGATCGCATTGCGCGCCGCCGTCCGTGGGATGGTCAGGGCCCAGAGGACCCAAATCGCCCCGGCCACCAGGGGAAGCGCCTGCATCGACCGTGGAAGCAGGGCGGTCCCCAGCATCATCGAGGCACCGAACGGCGACAGGAGCAATCCAGCGAACAGGATGCTCCCCCACCAACCCGAACCATGGACTGCTCGCCAGATCAGGTGGATCATGAGCAGCGCAGCCAGCACGACTGTCGGGATGACGACCCAACCACCGAAGAAGCCTTCGCCGGTCACATAGTCCAGCACCTGCTGCACGAGTGCGCGGATGATCTCGATGGGATCCGCCTTCCCCCACGCCATGAAGCTGGCGAGATAGTCGGACCCATGGTTCGCATCCCACACGAGCCGGGCAGTCACGATCGCCCCGATCAGGCCACCCGCGACCATCGGGACCACCAACCTCACGCTGAAGAGGACCCTGTCACGGACCGGGATGGCAGTGCGACGCTCAGCGAGCTCGAGTGCCAGGTTGGCTGCCAGGGCGCCGGCCAATGCGACGAAGAGTTGGCTTTGATACGTGGTGATGACGAAGAACGTGGTCGCGGCACTCGCGAGGGCAGCATTCCGGCCCCAGCCCTCGGCAGCCCAGAGCCAGCCGAACAACGCAGCGAACGCCGCGAGCAACAGGCCAAACGAGTACGGGATCGCAACCTCGCCCCACATCAGCAAGTAGGCCGTCAATGGCAGCGTCAAGAACACGACCAGGAAGATGGTGATCGCGGCCCGATGGTGGTCCGATCGATGCGCAGCCCGCATCAGCAGGAAGGCGAAGGTGATTCCGGCTACGAGCATCAGGATCAGCGCCAGCGCGGTATTCCAGAACGGGAGAGGCATCAGGTTCTGGGCGAGCACCTTGACCAAGGCCCCCGTCGGTCGGACGATGTAATCGCTGGAGATGCCCGGGTGGGCGACGTGCAACTCTTCGTCGAGCGAGAGTGACGAGTTCGTGAGCGCCACTCCGTGGGCCAGGACCGCTGCCAAGGCGGCCACCGCGATGGGCCACTTGTAGACACGCAAGAACGCGAGCGCATCGGCAGCGAGGCGGGCGGTGAGCTCGTCTGTGCGCACCAGGCGTTCGCGCGACGGCTCAGTGGTGGTCATGGACACGCTGCCGACCCTAATCTCTCAGGACCACCACCAGCCACACCACATTGGTACTACAGCGCTCGGTCCCAGCCGTCGTTGCGTACACTCGGTGGCTATTGACGTTCGCGGCTCGCGCCCAAGGCAACGACTGGCTCGCAAGGGCCGATGCGAGGTCGCCCCGAGAACTCGACCATCGACCAGATAGCCATTCTGTTCCAGACCCGGACAATGTGGACTGTGGCTGGCCTCGCCGTGATGGACGAGAGCGCGTGCAGAGACTGGCGCCACCGTCAGGTATGGTCAGGGCCGGGTGCCGGATACTCAGTGCCGCCGACGACGGACTCCAAGTCAACGCGTTCCCACGCGAAGTCAGGCACATCGCGGACCTTCTTGCCCAAGAACTCCGTATGGCAATAGAGAGCGTTGACCGGTTGGTATCTCAAGGACGCGTCGGCCTCCGCTGAGAACCGGCCGATAATCGGGTTCGAGACTCCGGACTCGATGCACTGAAATCCCAAGGGTGGCGAGAAGAGCACCCGCATGGCCATATCGCTGAACTGGAAGAAGTGCCACGGACGCTCATGGGACGAGAAGGAGAAGTGCGACTCCACGAAGACATGACCGCCGACCCTCAGTACCTTCGCGGAATTACTCGGTAGCGACGACCCACGGCATCGCGAAGTGCTCGAAAGAGGCAGCGGGGTGAATCAAGATTGAAGCGTTCGTCGGGCTCGAAGTACGTACTCAGACGGTGTGCATCGCCCACGACATCGACGTTGGGGCCAGGGTGGTAGTCGAAGCCAATGTACTCGGCCCTGTCGAACCTCCGCCGCGCAGTCGATACCGAGGTGACATCGCGGCTACCAACCTCCAGGATACGAGCTCCGGGCGCGTTCGCAAGCTGCACGACGTAGTCCATCCACGCTTGGTGGCTTACGGTCGATGCACGTGGGACATCTGCAGACGGATACAGCCGGTCAAAGGGCGACTCTCGGAGCGTGAGTGCCCGATGGCTGGCGAGCAGGAGCTTTCTCAACCTGGCGTTCACCCCGTTCCTCCTGGCCGCCCTGGACGCGATTGGCAAGCCATCGACATGGTGCGTGCGCGTCGATGCTGCAGTGCCTGGATCTCGCGCCGCTTGGCCAACAGGCGGCGACGGTTGGACCAGAGCCAGCCGAAGGCCGGCAGTGACGAGCGCTCACGCACGAGGCAGCCGCCGACCACGACGCAGTCGCGGGCGGCCGTCGGCACCAGCGTGCGCGCAGAACTCGGAGCGCGTCTGGTTGTTGATGCGCAGCAGCCAGCGGTTCTTGACCGAGTGGTAGTTGACGAGCTGGCTCATCTGGGAGCGACGCTCCGGCAGGTTCGAGCGGCGATGGACGGCGACGGCGCCCGGGCACGTAGAGGCAGTCCCAGCCGGCGTGCTGCAGCCGCCAGGCAAGGTCGGCGTCCTCGCGGTAGGCGAAGAAGTCGGCGTCGAAGTAGCCGGTGGAGATGCGCACCGCGTCGAGCGCTTCGCGGCGGTAGAAGCCGGCCGCACCGGTGACACCGAAGACCGGCTCCTCATCGAGGTAGCGACCCGGCCGCCGGCTCACCGGAGCCGCGGTCGAAGTGGCGGCCGGAGGACGGTGAAGTAGATGCCCACCGAGTCGATCAGGTCGGTCGCCGCCAGGTCCGGGTCCCCGCCGCGCAGGAGCCGCCCACTGGCCGAGCCCAAGCCGGGTCGGCGTCGAGCCGTGCGACCAGGACCGCGCAGAAGTCGGGCTCCAGACGGCAGTCGGGATTGAGGGCCAGGACGTAGCGACCGGAGCTGGCCTCGATGCCGGCGTTCATGCCAGCGGCGAAGCCGAGTGTTCTCGGCCCGGCTCGATGAGTCGCGGACCGATCGCCGAAGGAGCGGACGATCTCCAGCGTGTCATCGGTGGAGGCGTTGTCCGACCACGATGACCTCGGTCGAGACGCCCTCCTGGGCCAACGCTGACCTCAGGCTGGTGCGCAGGTCCCGCTCGCTGTCGTAGGTGACGATGATGATGGAGACGTCCGGTGCGGCGTTCACCGGCCCGGCTGCCCGCGGGCAGGTCCGCGCAGGGCCAGCCCGCCACGTCAAGGAACCCGCGCAGGTGTCGCCCCGACCGTCTCCGCTCCGGGCAGCTGGTGAGGAGCGTGACCAGCGCCCGCATCGTCATGCCCAGCACCAGGAGCCCGCGGTAGGCGAGCATGCGACGCCGGTCGAGTAGTGCTTGGCGCGGTAGCGGAGGGCGTTGGCGTAGTACATGCGGCGGAACCGTCGCCGACCGAGCGACCGTGGCCGAGACCCCGCCGACGTGCGCGATGCGCGCCGCAGGCCAGTAGAGGATCGGACCGCGCTCGCGAAGGCGCGAGACAGAGGTCGACGTCCTCCCAGTAGGCCGGCCGAAAGCGCTCGTCGAAGCCACCGACCGCCTCGAAGGCCTCACGACGCACGGCCAGGGCGGCAGCCGCAGCCTGCTCGACCTCGAATGACTGGTCGCGATCGCGGTCGAGGTAGCGCGCTCGGCGGCGTCCGCTGTTGTCGGGCAGGAGGCGGTCGATGAGCAGCAGCTCACGCAGGTCGGCGCCGAGCGTCGGCAGTCGTCGCAGCTGGAAAGGCCCCTGGTCCTCGTCGCGGCGGGACCGGCGTCGACGAGGCGCGGAGCAACGGCGACCGCGTCGGACGGCGCGTCGAAGGCGCCGCGACCGGTCGATGACAGCCGTGTTGCGGCCAGTGTGTCCGGGTTGAGGAAGAGCAGGATGTCGCCTTTCGCCGCTGCGGCGCCCTGGTTGCAGGCCGGGCCGAAGCCGCGGTTGTCGGGATTGGCGATGACGCGTCGCGCCGGGCCAGGCGCCTCGATGTCGCGCCATCGGTCGACTCGGTGGCGTTGATCGACGACCACGACCTCGAGGGCGGATCCGTCAGCGGCGACCTGCTGCCAGGCTAGGCGCGATGACCGCACCAGCACCTCGGTGTCACGCCACGACACGTAGATCACCGTGACATCGCGGTCGCTCACGTGCCGGTGACCGCCAGCTTCACGCCGGGAGGCCGCGAGATCGCGCGAACCCCGTGACACCGTAGGCACCGGGATCGCGGCGGAACAGTCGCCAGCGCGCCTCCTCGATCTTGGCAGCCTCGCCGCGATTGCGGCCACCGTCCAGTGCTGCCGATAGCGCAGCAGCGGCTGGTCGACCGGCGCGCCCAGCCAGCCCTTGCGCGTCATCGCCACCCACAACGCCCAGTCCTCGTGGTGATCGGCGAAGCGCTCATCGAAGCCGCCGACCGAGTCGGTAGGCCTCGGTGCGCACCAGGCTGGCTGCGTGTGCGTAGTTGCCGTAGGCCAGCGCTCGCGCGTCGAAGGGCGGGGCCTCGACCGCCGCTCGGCAGCACCGAACCACTCGAAGCCGGTGTAGACGAAGCCGACCCGTTCGTCGTCCATCTGCGGACGAGTCAGCTCCACGTAGCGGGGGTCCAGGATGTCGTCGCCGTTGAGCAGGCAGTAGAACGGCGTCTCGACCAGGTCGACGCCGGCACGGAACGTCGCTGAGCGCGCCCCGGTGTGGCAGGACATGGCACTCGACGCCCAGACCCTCGGCGATCGCGACGCTCGTCGTCCATGGAACCATCATCCACCATGAGCGACGCGGCACGGACGCGTCTGTGCCAGCGCGCTTTCGCAGGGCCTCCGCGATGAAGGCCTCCTGCTCGTAGCAGGAGACCACGATGGTCACGTCGGCGGCGTCGCTCACGTCGGCGGCGCCTTCCGCTTGGTCCGGGTGATGGCTCGGTAGATATCGCCCACGCGGTCCGCGGCATCGGGTCCGAAGCGCTGGGTCAGGCGGGCGTGCGTCGTGGCGCGGAAGACCTCGAACGAGCGCCAGTCGGGGTGCTCACCAGGCCGTGCTCGTACCGGGCGCGATGGGTCTCGCGGACAGCCGGGCCATCGTCGTCGGGGTTGTCGGACAGGCCACCAGCGCCCATCTTCACCACCACGAGGTCCGGGCACGAACAGCGCGTCGTGATCGGGCAGCTCGCGCAGCAGGAACTCGTAGTCGCCGGCGATCCGGTAGCTCGCGTCGAAACTGCCGTGCTCCTCGAAGAGCGAGCGGTGGTGGAAGGCACCCTGGTGGGGATGGCCATCGCTCCCGAAAGGCGGCCCTGGCCATCTCCCATGGCTCGCCCGACCCGCCGCAGCACGTTGCCCTCGTCGTCCACCACCTCCACGGACCCATAGACCACCTCGTGTGCCGGGCTGCAGCCGCGAGGTGCGGGGCCATCTGGCGAAGGACGACCGGCCCGGCGAAGACATCGTCCGCGCCAAGGAAGATGATCCAGTCGCCGGTGGCATGGTCGAGCGCCTTGTTCCAGGCGTCGTAGACCCCGCCGTCCGGCTCCGAGACCCACCAGGCGATGCGCTCCGCGTTGGCCTTGATGATGTCGCCGGTGCCATCGCTCGAGCCGCCGTCGACCACGACCGACCCCGACATCGGGATGGTCCTGCGCAAAGACGCTGTCCAGCGAGGCTTTGAGCGTCGACGCTGCGTTGTAGGTCGCGACGACCACGGTGACGCTAGGCATGGGGAATCCGCGAGGCGATGGTCACGGCGCGAGCATACGGTGTTGCGTGTGCGGTTTGATGGCTAACGTTCGGGTAGGATACCAGAGGGGTACCGTTGCCCTAGTGCACCAGACCGGCCTGTCAGCCCACCATGGGTGTCGAATGAGACCCACAAATACGCCGGCGGCGCCCAGCGTCCACATGCAGAGCATCGACGATCCGACCCACTTCGGGTTGGGCGTCCCTGCGTTTGGGCGAAGTCTGGCAGTACCGCGAATTGCTGTTCTTCTTCGTCTGGCGGAATCTCAAGGTCCGATACCGCCAAACAGCGATCGGAGCGCTCTGGGCGCTACTCCAACCCATCGCCCTCGTCACGATCTTCACATTGGTACTCGGCCGCGTACCTGGCCTAGCCCCGGAGGGCATCTCTTACGCGCTGTTCGCTCTGGCTGGCCTTGTTCCATGGACGCTGCTGGCTGCCGGCGTGAATGGTTCATCCATGAGTGTCGTCGACGCCGCCAACATGGTCCAGAAGGTGTTCTTCCCGCGGTGCTTGCTGCCGGTCAGCTCGGTGGTTTCGTACTTGCTGGACTATGGCATCGCGTTGCTGTTGATGCTGGTGCTGGTCGTGATCGGCGGCTACTCGGCATCGCTCGCTGGATCTGGCTGTTTCCGCTCACGTTGCTTGTCCTCTCGGTCGCGCTCGGTGCCGGACTGTGGCTGTCCGCCCTCAACGTCCGTTATCGAGACGTGCGACATGCGGTGCCGTTCCTCGTCCAGCTCTGGTTCTTCGCGTCGCCGGTCGTCTATTCGGCCGAAATCGTCCCCGACGACCTCTGGCTTGTCTACCATCTCAATCCGATGGCCGGCGCCATCGAGGGCTACCGCTGGGTCGATCTTCGGAGGGACCGGTGCAGCGCCGATTGCGGGCATCGTCATCGCTACCGTCGTGACTCTGTCCATGCTGCTCACCGGCCAGGTGTACTTCCGGCGCACGGAACGCACCTTCGCGGACGTCATCTGACATGACGACTGCCATCAGCGCGACCGGACTCGGCAAGCGCTACAAGATCGCGCACGATCGCGATCCGTATGGCCGACTCAGCGAGAGCCTCTCAGGCGCCGTGCGTTCACCCCTTCAGAGGCTCCGCGGGAGCTCCAAGACAGAGACGGAGTGGTTCTGGGCGCTGCGTGACGCCTCGTTCGAGATTGACTTCGGGCAGGTGGTAGGTCATCGGGCGCAACGGTGCGGGTAAGTCCACGCTCCTGAAGGTGCTCGCCAGATCACCGAGCCGACGGCGGGCGAGGTGACACTCGCGGGGCGAGTCGGCTCGCTCCTCGAGGTCGGCACGGGCTTCCACCCGGAGCTCACCGGGCGCGAGAACATCATGCTCAGCGGCTCGATCCTCGGCATGCGGCGCTCGGACATCATGCGGCGCTTCGATGAGATCGTGGCGTTCGCAGACGTCGAGCGCTTCCTCGATACGCCGGTCAAGCGCTACTCGAGCGGCATGCAGGTCCGGCTCGGCTTCGCCGTTGCCGCACACCTGGAGCCGGAGATCTTGCTCATCGACGAGGTCCTCGCCGTCGGAGACGCCTCGTTCCAAGCGAAGTGCCTAGGGCAAATCGAAGAAATCGGCAGCGAGGGCCGAACCGTCATCTTCGTTTCTCACAGCATGCCTTCGATCCAGCGACTGTGTGACCGGGCGATCCTGCTCGATGGAGGCACGGTCATCGCTCGCGGACCCACGGGGGAGGTCGTCAGCATGTACCTCGAGACTGGACACGGCCTCACCGCGGTGAGGCAATGGGCAGACGGAGCCACGGCGCCCGGCGACGACGTCGCGCGCCTCCGTCGAGTTAGGCGTCCCAGGACGGCAGGGCCCTCCACGGGGAGTTCGACATTCGCGAGCCTATGGACGTGGCTGTGACCTACGCCTCGAAGGCACCCGGCGAATACCGACCGGCAGCCAACCTGACCTTCTACAACGACGAAGGCGTATGTGTTTTTGCGACGACCGACGCGACCAACGCTGGCTGGAGGTCCTCGTCGCGAGAGCCCGGTGTCTTCGCCTCCTCGGTTCGGATCCGGCAACTACCTCGCGGAGGGAAGGATGATCGTGACCGCTGCGGTAAGTTCTTACGATCCGACACTCGTACATGCAATCGCGCCCGACGCGATTGCGTTCACGGTCGTTGACCAGAGCGATGGCGACGGCGCCAGAGCCGACTTCGTCCGAGATTGGCCCGGGGTCGTGCGCCCTGCTCGACTGGCAGGTCTCCGAGGAGACCTAGTTGCCAGTCGCATGCAGCCAGCTAGGGGATGCGCCGCACGAACGCATCCGGCCAATACGTGACCCGGGCCCCCGAAGTGCCCTCGTCGAATGGGCGAGTTGGCTCCTCGACCACGAAAGTCCCCTCATGCGCAGCCACGAAGTCGTGGACGGCGCGCCGTCGATTGTTCCAATCCCAATCTGGATACTTTCGTGGGGCACCAGACAGCTCACCCATGATGCCGTCCATCGCCACGATGTAAGACCCGGGGCTAACCAGAGGAGCGTAGGCTTCGAGCTCGGCGAAGACATGCTGGTAGGAGTGGTTCGAGTCTAGGAATACTCACGACTCGATCGGCGGGGCGGATCGAGTCTGCGACCTCTTCGAGTACGTCCGACCCGACCGAATTCCCCTCGATGAGTGTGATTAGCCCGGCGAGTTCATGGTCCTCGATCGCCTGACGGTTATGGGGTCGAATTTCGATGTCAACGCCGATGACCCGGCCCTTGCCCATCAGCTTACGAAGGCCGGCCGAGAACACCAAGGATCCACCGTGGGCGATCCCAGTCTCCACGATAACGTCGGGCTTGCAGTCATCAGATGACCTCCTGCAACCGCACCATATCGTCGGGCAGCTGGATCGATCGGTCGTCCGAGCCACGAGAACCCGTATACATACTTCGCATCCCAGCCGGCCCGAAGCCACGCTTTCGATACGGCCTCAATCCCTCTGCGGATCCGAGGCCGAACTCGCGCACGCCATCCTCTCCGTGGGCCTCAACGAGTCCGTGCTCAAAGTCGACCACGATCCGTTTCACTTGCTTGCCTCCGGCGAAAACTTCATGTGAACCAGCGTCAGCAGAGGGTCGGCGGCTGCGTCTGGCACCCAGGTCTTCATCCCAGGTGTTTCTAGCAGCCGCAGCGGGACTCTCTGTTCCTCTTGGAAACCGAGGCGTTCGTAGAAGGCCAGCGCAGGATTGTCTGATCGCACCCTCACATGAATCGGGTCAAGCCCCAAGTAGCGGGTAGCCCAACCAATCAGCGCCTTCAATGCCAGCCCCATAGCCCCACGAGGCTCGTCGCGCCCACGAACGATCGCATCGGCCTCGCCGCAGCCAAGGTCCCAATCGATCTGCGCCAGCCCATGTACTCCGAATGATTGACCGGCTAGGTCATCGACCATGAACAGCACGCGACTGTCGTCCATGGACATGACCTCGGCAAGCCATACGCGGGTCCGGTCATAGGTCGCGTCAAACTCGGTCAAGAAGGAACCCTGATTCCTATTCCTCCAATCGGTGGAGATCTCGGACATCAGCGTCCGAAAGGCGCTCCCCCGCGGCCCCAACCGGACGCAAAGTCGCGATCAGCGGCGAGCCAACGCCGATGACTAGGTCTCGCGGGCCTAACCCGGCTGATTCCTTAATGGATTGGAGCAGGGTCTTCCCTTGTGGGATGACTGGAGGCTCCTGTCGAATTCGAGGACGGCGTCACAGACCCTATCCACGAGCACAGGAGACATCGCGGAGTGGAGTGGCAAGGAGACAATCTCCTGGCCTGCAGCTTCCGTCACGCTCAGGTCGCCGCGGCGGCAGCCTTGGAAGAGCGAGAAGTGGTGGCCTGGTTGCCAATGGATCCCGGTATCGATGCCGTTCTCGTCGAGGAAACGGCGGAACCCATCACGGTGTTCCGCGGGGACACGAGCGTAGTACAAGAACGGGGTTACGCCGGCGAAGTCTGTCGGAGGCGTCGGATCGAACCTGGCATCGGACAGGCGCTCGTTGTACCGCCGACATGATTGGCGTCTTGTCGTCGTGATTGACTCCAGCTTGGCCAGCTGACTGAGCCCCAGGGCTGCGTGCAGATTTGCGAGGTGGTATCGGTAGCCAAGCCTGACTACGTCATAGGTCCAAGCGCGCTGATTGCGATACATGACATCGGACTTCTGGCCCATGCCAATCAGACGCATCTCACGTAACACGGCTGCATCTTCTGCACTGTCGAGAATGACTGCGCCGCCATCGATGCAGGTGATGGTCTTCACCGGGTCGAAACTGAAGACCGTGAGGTCCCCGTACGTCCCGACGCGCCTAGTGCCGAGGCTCGATCCGATTCGAGTGTGCGGCATCGTGAATGACACGGATTCCAGCGGACGCGGCCACCGCAGAGACGGCATCATCGTCGGCGAGGTGGCAGAAATAGTCAGTCACGATGATGGCCCGTGTGCGCGGGCCAATCAGACCAGCTGCGCTCTCGGGGTCAATACACAGCGTTTCATCACGGACATCACAGAACACCGGATCAGCGCCGGTTGCGAGGATTGCCTGGAGGTCCGCGATGTTGTTCATGGAAGGCGTGATCACCTCATCGCCAGGCCCAACGCCGGCAATCAGTAGCGACAGGTGAAGCGCGGCGTGTCCGGTGCTGACGGCGACCACGTGCCGGTTCGGTTGCGCCGACGCTCCGCGAGATCGCCTCTTCGAACTCACCGACATAGCTGCCCATGCCCAGCCAGCCCATTTCCATAGCCTCAGTTGCCGCGCGCAGCTCCTCTGATTCAAGGAGTGGGCGGAAGACGGGAATCCGATCCACTAGTCCGCATCCGGATGTTTGCCGATCAGAGGGAACCGGGCATCGCGTTCACTGACGAGCGCAGGGCGATCAGGCCACTCGATTCCTATCGCGGGGTCGTCCCAACGGAGTCCCCGCGCGGCTGCAGGCCTGTAGGGCGATGCAACCTGATAGCTAACAAGCGTGTCAGCCTCAAGCGTCAGGTAACCATGCGCAAATCCCGCAGGAATGAGCAACGACACCAGGTCGCTGACCCGACAGGGTTTCGAGCACCACTCCAGGTAGGTTTCCGACTCGGGGCGGACGTCAACAATCACGTCCCAGATCGAACCTCGGACACAGGTCACCATCTTCACCTCGGCGTGCGGTGGCACCTGATAGTGAAGACCGCGAAGGGTGCCGGCAGCTTGATTGTGCGCGAACGCGGAATAGTCCCAGGGGTCGTTCTGGCCACAGGCGGCGAGCACCTCAGTTGCCCAAGCACGAGCAAAGAAGCCTCGGTCGTCACGCGCGGGCGTGAGCCGAAACAGCCAAGCGCCGGAGAGGGACGTCTCGGAGACGGCGAAGTCGAGCTCCACCCCCCTAGTCAAGATAGCCAACCTCCGGGGCCGGGACGATGAACTTGCCACCCGCTTCCCGATACCGCCGCTGCTGCTCATCGATCTCGCCCGCGAAGTTCCAAGCGAGCGGCGGACGTACGTCCGGGCCGCGCGTGTTGGCGCCGTCGGGCGACACGATCGGCACATGGACACCCGGCATATATCGGCCTTGCTTGTGGGGACTGCGGTCTGCCACGAACTCGAGCATGTCTTCCCGAGCCCGAACGCGTTGAGGAGGACGGTACCCTTGGCAGCCGCTCCGTAGGCTGCGATTGAAGCCCCCTCAGCCTTGAGGCCCTCAAGGAAGGCCAGGAGCTCAGACCGGACGCCCCACCTCGGTCGCGAAGGTCGCGGAAGTAGCCGAGCCGTCGGCGAGGCCCGCAGCGTTTTCGTCGACACGCATCGAGGTGACGCGCTCACTCGCCGTGGTCGCGGACGCGACAAGGGCCGCGGTCACGCGAATCGGTGCCCCCATGGACAGGCGAGCCGTTCGACGTCGACGACCGCCAGCCCATGGGCGCCGCAGACACGCTCGAAAGCGAGTACGAGCGAGTAGTAGAAGACGTGCTCGTGGTAGATCGTGTCGAACTCGACGCGCTCGACCATGTCACGGACGTACGGCGTCTCGATGATCGACGATTCCGTCTGCCTTCAGGAGTCGTGCGATGCCGTCGATGACGCCGTGCAGATCGGGCACGTGAGCGATGACGTTGTTGGCGTGGATGACGTCGGCCCTCACGCCCGTCGTCCGCAATTCCTCGGCAAGTTCAGCCGCGAAGAACTCTGCCATCGTTGGGACGCCACGTTCCTTCGCCACCGCAGCGATGTTGGCCGCAGGGTCGACGCCAAGGACCGGGATGCCCGACTTCGCGTAGTGCTGGAGCAGGTAGCCGTCGTTGCTGCCGATCTCGATGACGAGGGACGACTCGTCGAGTCCTCGATCGGCTGCGACTCGAGTCGGCAAGCTCGCTCGCGTGCTCGACGAACGCGTCGGATACCGACGAGAAGTACGGATAGTCCGTGAACAGTACGTCGCGGCGACACGGTGTGGCCAAGCTGCGCCAAGCCGCACGCGGGCAGAGCGCAAGAGCTCCAGGGGGAAGCGCGGCTCTGGCTGCTCGAGCGCGTCCTCGTCGAGATACGCATTGGCCAGCGGCTGCTCACCGAGCGACAGCACCGAGACCAAGCTTCGATGCCTGGCAGTTCCGGCAGGTCATCGACCCGATGCGTCCTGAAGACTCAGCACGATACCAGTCGATCGTGGCTTCAAGACCCGACTGCGAAGCTCATCGGC
This sequence comes from uncultured Chloroflexia bacterium, assembly GCA_963714675.1. GTDB lineage: Bacteria > Chloroflexota > Limnocylindria > Limnocylindrales > CSP1-4 > JAFMJV01. Next base: position 19,011 of record CAVQPG010000006.1, read on the forward strand.
TGGCCTCCAGCTCAGAGTCTCAGCAGCCCTGTCGCGCACTGACTGTCTGAGCCGGGATCTCGTGGTGCGCCTCGCCCAGGACCAGCGGCTCCAGGTCTCGAGCCCATGACATCGAGGATCTGGTCTACCACCTCGCGCACCGAGAAGCGCTGCGGCGCTGAAGTTGAATGCTGGCCGCGCAGTTCCGGACGCTACCCCCACGGCGTCGGCCAGGGCAATGACCCCGGTCGACGCGTCGCCCACGTAGAGGTAGTCGCGCACGGGACTACCGTCCGACCGGATGACGGGCCGCGACCCCGCCAAAACCGATCGGATGGTGCCGGGGATGATGCGACTCCAGTTGCGGTCGCCCTCGCCGTACAGGTTCGCGCAGCGACTGATTGCTACAGGCAGTTCGTAGGTGTGCGCGTACGACTGGCCAAGGAGATCAGCGGCTGCCTTGGACGTGTCGTACGGAGCGCGCGGCTGCAGGGCCATCTGCTCTGTGTATTCGCGTCCGCCAGCGTCGCCGTAGGCCTTGTCGGACGAGGCAACAACAATCCGCGCTACCCCGACGGTCGTGCGACAGGCCTCCAGGACGGACCACGTTCCCGCGACGTTGTGCTCGAATGTGTCTACAGGGTCTGCGACGGCTGGTCCGACCAGCGTCTGAGCGGCCAGATGGATGACCGTATCGACAGACTCCTGGCGGAGGAGACTCTGCCACAGCATGCTGGTCGCGGATGTCGCCGTCGATTGCCGCGATGCCAGTGCCCGGTCGGCATAGCCCAGACCTCCAAGCAAGGTCCAAGCCAAGGACATGAGCACCTCGCTGCCGAAGTCAGCCGTGACTCGAGAGCCCAGGAAGCCAGCGGCACCGGTGACCAGCACTCTGCGTCCTGACCAGCTGGCTGCATGGCTGCCTGCTATTCCCATGTCGCCCACGGAGCCGTGCCATCAGTCCAAAGCGATCGCAGATAGCGGACGTCTCTCAGCGTGTCCATCGGCTGCCAGAACCCGTCGTGCTTGTAGGCAGCGAGTTGCCGTTCTCGAGCTAGGCCGCTCAAGCACGTCGGCTTCGAAGCTCGTGGCATCATCCTCGATGTAGTCGAGGACTGCTGGCTCCACGACCATGAACCCGCCGTTGATCCAGCCCTCGCCCATCTGTGGCTTCTCGGTGAAGCCGACGGAGCCGTCCTGCGCGCAGATCCAGGCCACCGAACCGGGACGGTGGACGCACGGCCGTGAGGGTCAGAAGCTTGTGGCTCCGACTCGATGGTGTTCGACTAGCGCCGCCAGGTCGACGGTGCTGACACCATCCCCGTAGGTGAGCATGAAACGGCTCGGACCCCAGCCATGGTTCCAGACGCTTCACACGCCCACCGGTGTTTGTGGAGAAGCCGGTCTCAACCAGGTGGACAGTCCAGTCTTCAGCGCTCGGGCGGTGCCGGGTCACCGGCCCGTCCTCGGAGGCCTGACGGTGATGTCCCCATCGAGCGTCTGATAGTCGACGAAGAAGCGCTTGATCTCGTCGCCCTTGTAGCCGAGCGCCACCACGAATTCGTTGAGCCCCGCAGCCGCATAGTGCTTCATGATGTGCCACAGGATCGGGCGGTGCCCGACCTCGACCATAGGCTTGGGGCGGACGTCGGTTTCCTCGGCAAGACGCGTGCCGAGACCACCGGCAAGGATGACGACCTTCACCCGGCGAGGATATGACCGCACCAAACCATGCGCGATGTACCCCAGAAGTCCCGGGACTTGGGCAAACAGGTACCGCTGGTGTCGATAGGGATGCCTACTCACGAGGCCGAGCGGTTCGTTGCAGAGACGCTCCGGTCGCATGCTGGCGCAGGATTATCCCAGGCTCGACCTTCACATCAACGACAACGGCTCGCGGGACTCGACAACCCGGATCTGCGAAGAGATCAGCGTCGACTGACTCCAGGGTGAGACTCACGGCTTGGCCGGATAATCGTGGAGCAGCGGCCAACTTCAACCACCTCTTGGAGTCCGCCAGGGGCGAGTACTTCATGTGGGCCAGCGATCACGATCTCTGGGATCCGACCTACGTCAGCGTGCTAGCGGGGATGCTTGACGAGGATCCCAGGGCAGTGCTGGCCTATTCGGAAACGATGCTGATCGATGAGCATGGTCGAGAATTGGGGGTCATGGACGACTACGTGGAAGTCAGCGCGCCCGAGCCGGCCGTCCGCTACATGGAGCTCATCGGGACGCTGGGCGCATGCAACATGGTCTACGGACTGGCCCGCCGGCAGGTCATGCAGTCGACGTGGGGTGTACGGCCGATATTCGGGCCGGATTTCCTGCTGCTGTCTCAGCTCTCGCTGCGTGGCACGTTTGCCAGGCGAGACGAACCCCTATTTCGTCGCAGACAGAACCGACCCCTAGCATCGGACTCTGAGACTGCGCAGGAGCAGTTGGGCCGCATCACCGGCGAGCCGACCTCTGGCGATGCGGTGCCAGAGTCGGCTGGCGCGGGGTTCACGGCGCTCCGTGACGAACACCTGGACTTGCTCAAGGAAGAACTGAAGGGCTACGACCGCGTCCGCGCCAGTCTCTCAACCAGGTTGGTGTTCCGTCGGCGCTTCGGGGTGCCTGACCCGGCTGCCTCTACGATCCTCAGACTCTCTGCCGTCCCGGGCCGCCTAAGGCGGGGCGTCGGAATGGCCAATGATTGAGGGCGGCGGTCCAACGCTCGATGATCCCTCGGACGGGCCCGCGATCTCCTTCGTAATCATCGTCCTGAACGGAGAGCCGTTTACAAGACACACTCTCCGCGCGCTATACCCGTTCGCCCACGAGATCATCGTCGCGGAGGGCGCCTCGCCTGGCGCCGCCGGCATCGCCTCGGCCGATGGCCACTCCACAGATGAGACCCTGTCTAGCCTCAGATCGTTCCAGAACCTTGAGGACCCGGAGGGCAGAGTCAGAGTCCTCACTGCCGAAGACAGCGGGCATCCTGACGGCTTCTGGCCGGGAGAGAAACACGAGCAGAGCCGGGCGGCCTTCACCCAAGCAACAGGCGACTACGTCTGGCAGGTGGACATCGACGAGTTCTATCTCCCCGAGCAGATGGCTCAGGTCGGTCAACTCTTGGCGGACGACCCGTCAATCACGGGAGCTAGTTTCCGACAGATTTCGTTCTGGGGAGGACTGGACTACAACTCCGATGGCTGGTACCTGAGGAGAGGCGGCGACGTCTTCAGGCGCCTTTTCAAGTGGGGCAAGGACTACCGGTACGTGACACACCGGCCACCTACGGTGCTCGACGATCACGGTCAAGATGCTTGCGATGGGAATTGGGTTGAGGCCACGACGATGGAGTCGCGTGGGATCCGCCTGCTCCACTACCACATGCTCCTTCCCAAGCAAGTGCGCGACAAGATGGACTACTACCAGCACGCTTCGTGGGCGGCACACACGCGCGGGTTGGCCGACTGGGCCCAAGACGCATACTTCAATCTCAATAAGCCGTACCGCGTGCACAACGTTACGGAGTACCCCAGCTGGCTCGAGCGCTACCAAGGCGAGCACCCTGAGGAAATCCTCCAGATGATGTCGGAAGAGCACGCGGCTGGCACGGCCAGGGAGACTACCGATATCGAGAGCCTCATCGACTCGCCTCGCTATCGGCTTGGCCGAAGCGTGCTGTCCATCGGGGAGCCCTGGGAGCGCCGGGCGCGCAGAGTCGCACGCAAAATGCGGCGCGCGAGGCGTTTGTGAAGCCGCCTGAAGCGATACGCGTCCTCGTGGTGAACTCAGCGGCCAGCGGCGGAGGGGCTGAGCGAATGTCACTGGAGCTCCACCTAGGGCTGCTCGATCGCGGACGCGAATCGACGTTCGCCGTGGGCAAACTGAACGCTCCAGTCGACAAAGCCTATGAGATCGACAACAACCGCAGCGCTTCAGCCAGAGCCGTACGGGCTTCGGCCGCGGCGCTGGAGCGCTACAGCGAGTTACCCGGCAACCTGGGCCGCCTGCAGCGACGCCTAGCTACGACGAACACGGTGGCTGGATTGGCCGACTACATCCGTGGCTACGAGCAGATGGACTACCCCGGTACCAGAACCTTGCTCGATGACGCTGGCGGCCTTCCCGACATCGTCCACTGCCACAACCTTCACGGCGACTACTTCGACGTGCGGGAGCTTGCGCGTATCAGCCGGAGAGTCCCGGTCGTACTCACGCTGCACGACGAGTGGCTGATGACCGGCCATTGCGCAGCGACGTTCGGCTGCGAGCGTTGGCGGGATGGGTGTGGGGAGTGTCCAGACCTAACCAGCTATCCGTCCATCCGCAGGGACGCGACCGCGCGGAACCTGCGTGTGAAGTCGGAGATCTATGCGTCCAGCCACCTCTTTGTGGCGGCACCGTCGGAGTGGCTACTCGAGCGCGCACGCGCCTCCAGGCTTGCTGCAGGCACAGAGGATTGGCGCCACTTCCCCAACGCCGTGGACACGTCCGTCTTCAACCCTGCGGGACGTGATGCTGCTCGACGCACCTTGGAGCTGGATGAGAGGGCTGCGATTATGGTGTTCGTCGCCCATCGAGCACGCTCCAACCCGTTCAAGGAGCTAGGGCCCGTCATCGAAGCGGCGTCAAGTGTCGCCCAGTCGCGCCCCGGACAGTCGACCCTCCTCGTTGTCATTGGCGACGATGGCCAGGACGAGACTAGGGGCAATATTGAGGATTCACTACGTGCCATCGACCACCAATCGCCGGAAGATAGCAGCATGTTCCAGGTTTCCGACCTCATGCTTCATAGCGCCAAGGCGGAAGTCACCGGCCTGACCGTGATCGAGGCGCTGGCCTGTGGGACTCCCGTAGCAGCAACAGCAGTTGGAGGCATCCCCGGCAGCATCATGTCACTTCGTCGGGACTCCTGGCTCATGGCCGGGCGATAGCGTCGACGACGAACGCGCCAACGGAGTACTTGTACCCGCAGGGCATCCTCGGGCACTTGGCGAGGCCGCCGTCTACCTGTTCGACCATCCAGAAACGATGGAGCGACTCTCCCGGAATGCGAGCAGCGACGCCGCGTTGCGCTTCGGCCTGGAGGCCTACGTGGACAACCACATTGCTTGGTATCGAGAGATCATCTCCGAGGCGGCTGCCGCCAGCCATGCGAGCGCGGTGCGACCTCAGGCTCGGTGGGCCTCTACGACCAAGTAGATGAGCGCGTCCTCCGGCTCGACGCGTGTTTCCAACCCACGGAACGCAGGGTAGCCTGTCTGGCCCGGTGCGCACCTAGTCACTTGGTCGAACCCAGCCTTCTTCAGCTCCGCTGTGAGAGCCTCTTCGTCGAACAGATACCCCTCGTGGTGACCACTCTCGGCGAAGATGATGCGCAGTATATCTGCCGGATATGGCGCGTCGTACCCATGGCGACGGTGGCGACCCAGTATCCGCTCCAGGTCCTCGCTGCCTTCGCAGTACGCCGCGGCACTGGTCGCGACATCTGGTGTGATCGAGCGAATCGCACCGCCGGGCGCAAGGGCAGAGTGCGCGTAGGCCAGATGCGCACGCCGCTTCCAGGGGCAGGTGCTCGATGACGTTGTCGGCAAACACATGAGTGATCGACCCGTCAGGCACCGGCCAGGGCCGTGCCACGTCCAAGTAGTAGTCACCCGTTCCGTCCACGTCAGTATTGAGCCAGCCATCAAGCGACACGGGCCCGGCGCGAACATGAATCCTGGTAGGTGCATCCGAGGGGCGATATCGTTACGACCACACCGACCGGCCCGGTGGTCGGCCGAGCACACGCCGAAGTCGAGTACGTAGCTGGGCCTGGTTCCGCACTCGACGGACAATTGTTGTCACGCGTTGGCCCTTCTGGGCGATGAGACAGCTGCGACGCGATTGCCCATTCGACGGTCCGGGCTAGGCCGTCCTCGAACGTCGTCCGTGCCTCGAACCCGAAGCGCTCGCTGGCGCGTGACGTGTCGAGCGCGCGCCGCGGCTGGCCGTCGGGCTTGGAGGCGTCCCAGCATCTCGCCGTCGAACCCGGTCAGTCCGCGATGAGCTCGACGAGCTCCCTGATGGTGACCTCGCGCCCGGTCCCGAGGTTCACCGGGTCGGGGTCGTCGTAGCGGTCGGCGCCGAGGACGATGCCCTCGGCCGCGTCGTCGACGTAGAGGAACTCGCGCGACGCCGATCCGGTGCCCCACACCTCGATGTGGTCGGCGCCCGACTCGCGCGCATCGACGCACTTCTTGATGAGCGCCGGGATGACGTGCGAGGAGGCCGGGTCGAAGTTGTCGCCGGGCCCGTAGAGGTTCACCGGGATGAGGTGGATGACGTTGAAGCCGTACTGCTGCGCGGTACGCCTGGCCCTGGACCAGCAGCATCTTCTTGGCCAGGCCGTAGGGCGCGTTGGTCTCCTCCGGATAGCCGTTCCAGAGGTCGTCCTCCTTGAACGGCACCGGCGTGAACTTGGGATAGGAGCAGACCGTCCCGATCGGTGACGAACTTCTCGACGCCGGCCAGCCGCGCGACCGCTCCATGAGGTTGATGCCCATGACGGCGTTGTCGTGGAAGAACGAGCCCGGGTTGCTCGCGGTTCGCGCCGATGCCGCCGACGACCGCCGCGAGGTGGATGACCACGTCCGGCTTGCCGTCGGCGAGCGCCTCCCCGACTCCCTCGACCGTGCGCAGGTCGTACTGGGCACTGCGCGGGACGAAGATATCCGCCACGTCCGCCGACCCGAGCCGCTGCGACGACGGCGCGACCCAGGAAGCCGGCGCCGCCGGTGACCATGACCCGGCGACCCTGCAGTGCACCGCCCATCAGCGTGCGCTCGCGGCGGCCGCGATGCCCTCGACCTCGGCTTCCCACAGGTCTGCCTCGAGCATGATGCGGACGAGCTCGTCGAAGGTCGTCTGTGGTCGCCAGCCCAGCACGCGCTTCGGCCTTGGAGGCGTCGCCGAGCAGCTCCTCGACCTCGGTCGGACGGTAGTAGCGCGGATCGATCTCGACGTGGTCGCTCCAGTCGAGCCCGACGAGGCCGAAGGCGATCTCGACGAACTCCCGCACCGAGTGCATCTCGCCGGTGGCGATGACGTAGTCGTCGGGCTCGTCCTGCTGGAGCATCAGCCACATGGCCTCGACGTACTCGGCGGCATAGCCCCAGTCGCGCTTGGCGTCGAGGTTGCCCAGGTAGAGCTTGTCCTGCGAGCCCGCCACGATGGCCGCCACGCCGCGGGTGATCTTGCGCGTGACGAAGGTCGCGCCACGCCGCGGTGACTCGTGGTTGAAGAGGATGCCGTTGCTGGCGTGGATGCCGTACGCGTCGCGGTAGTCGACCGTGATGTGGTGCGCGAACACCTTGGCCGCGGCGTACGGGCTGCGCGGGTTGAAGGGCGTCGTCTCGGTCTGCGGCGACTCTCGAGCACGGCGCCGTACATCTCGGAGCGACCCGGCCTGGTAGTAGCGGATCGGCCAGTCGGCGGTGCGGATGGCCTCGAGCAGCCGAAGCGCGCCCATGCCCGCCGATTCGGCGGTGAACTCGGGCATCTCGAAGCTGACCTTGACGTGGCTCTGGGCGCCAAGGTTGTAGACCTCGTCCGGCTTGACCGCGTGCAGGTGGCTCATCAGGGAGGACTGGTCCAGCAGGTCGCCGTAGTGCAGGAACAGCCGCTGCTCCTGCACGTGCGGGTCCTGGTAGAGATGCTCGATGCGCCCGGTGGAGAACGAGCTCGAGCGGCGGATGAGGCCGTGGACCTCGTAGCCCTTGGACAGCAGCAGCTCGGCGAGGTACGAGCCGTCCTGGCCGGTGATGCCCGTGATCAGGGCCTTCTTGGTGCTCAACGTCCCTCCAGGGCTGCGGGGATGGTGCGAACGAGGATCTGCAGGTCCAGCCACAGGGACCAGCGGTCGATGTACTCGAGGTCGTCCTCGACCCACTTGTCGAAGACCGTCTCGTGGCGCGAGCGGACCTGCCACAGGCCCGTGATGCCCGGCTTCATGCGACAGCCGGCGCCGGTGCCACAGGTCGTAGCCGCTCACCTCCGACGCCAGCGGCGGCCGCGGCCCCACCAGCGACATGTCGCCCCGCAGCACGTTCCACAGCTGCGGCAGCTCATCGAGCGACCAGCGCCGGAGCGTCCGCCCGATCGGCGTGACCCGCGGGTCGTCGGTCATCTTGAAGACGTGGCCCTCCAGCTCGTTGTGAGCCTCGCAGCTCGGCCACGGCGCTCTTCGGCATCGACGGTCATGGAGCGGAACTTGAGGATCTCGAACGGCCGCCCGTGCAGGCCCACCCGGGTCTGGCGGAACAGCGCCGGTCCCCCATCGCGTCGGACGGACCAGCCCACGACAGCGAACAGCGGCGAGAGCACGACCAGGCCGACTGCCGCCACGAAGATGTCGAAGCCGCGCTTGATCCACAGCGCCAACGTCCGGTCAGGCCCCGACACGAGCGAGTACACGGGCGTGCCCTCGAGGTCCTCGACCTTGCCCTGGGCGAAGGGGTGCGTCAGCACGTCCATCGGGCACGCGCACGATCTTGCCCGCCTCCTCGGCCGCGTAGGCGATGCCGTCGAGGTACTCCCACTGGCTGAAGGGCAGGCAGATGGCCACCTCGTCGATGACGTTGTCGGCCAGCACCCGCTCGAGGTCGGACAGCTTGCCCAGCCACGGCCACCGGGCGTCCTCGGCGTAGGAGGACTCGTCGTCGAGCAGGCCGACGACCATGAGGCCCAGCTCGGCGTGGCTCTCCATCGTGGTCGCGAACGCCTGTCCTCGCGGACCCGCGCCCACGACCAGCACGTAGCGCGCGTTGCGGCCGCGTGCACGGAGGTGGCGGAAGGCCAGCCGCAGGACCGCCCTCGTAACGAGGGCGACGACGTACTGCGTCGGGAAGAGGATGATCAGGAAGAGGCGGCTGACGTCGGGGAGCTTGAACCAGAAGAGCACCGCGAACGTGGCCACGGCCATGAGCACGGTGGCGCGCAGCAGGTCCCACGCCTCGGAGCGGATGGACCAGCGCGCACGCGGCCGGTACATGCCGTTGAGGGCCAGGGCCACCACCCAGCCCACGGCGTAGACGAGCAGCAGCGCCTCGGCATTGGGGATGATCTCACGCCACCAGACGGCCCAGTCCTCGCCGAAGCGCAGCCGAGACAGGCCCACCAGGACGACCGCTGCGAGCAGGCCGTCGGTGAGCATGAGCAAGGCACGCAGGGTCGATGCATGGCGCCGGATCATGTCCGCGTCACCCTACTGAGAAGTGGTGCGTTCTGGCAATGGTACGGACGGTCTAGCAGGGTGCGCTCCCCTATGGTGTGGTCCGGACTGGGTGCGTCGGTCTCATCGGTGGCGCCGTCGCTGGTCTCGAGCGTTGGTCACCGAGCACGAGGCCCGGCTGGCCCGGCGGCAGCAGGTCAAGCGGCTGCGTGCGACGGTAGGTGTACGTGCCGTAGTAGTAGGTGGTCGTGCCGATGGTGGCATCCTCGAGTGGCCGGCGCTCGCCCAGGCCCACGCTCGCCGGCATCGGTGCGTAGTACACGCCGATGCGCTGGATGCGCCGGTATCGCTCGGCGTCGTCGAGGTGGCCCAGGTGATCGGCCAGGCGCGCGGTGCGAGGGAGTCGCGCCCCGTCGGTCGGGGACGCATCGGTCATGGCCACGATCTCGTCGTACGCCGTCTCATCGCCCTCCCAGGCCGCGATGAAGCGCTCCTGGTAGGCGGCATCCGGCCCGTCGGCGGCCAGCTCGTACGCCCGTTCGATGTCTCCGGCCATCAGCGCGATCTCCCACGCCACGTCCGGCGCGGCGGCGATGGCCTCTTCCGCGAGGCGGTCGGATCGCTCTGTACCAAGCTCGGCTCGCCAGGCGGCGTCGTACGCCAGCGTCGGGCACCGCAGCGAGCGTATCGACATAGGCTGCGTCTGCCTCATCGGTCAGGCCGGCGAGGTCGTACACCCATCCGGCCGCCAAGGTCACGGCTGGCTCCTGCTCCCCGAGTCGAAGCGCCTCGACCAGCGCATCGGCGACCTGGTCGGCCGGATAGCCCAGCTCCACCCGAGCACGCGCGAGGCCCAGCCAGGCATCGGGCAGCTGGTCGACATCGATGACGGCCTGGTAGGCCCGCTCAGCCCCTTCCCAGTCTCCCTCGGCCGCCAGCGCCAGCGCAGCGGTCATGCGGTAGACGCCGATCGTCGGATCGGCATTCGCCGCCTCGAGCGCGGGCGCCAATGCATCTGCCCACTCCCCTTCGGACGCCGCCGCCACGGCCTCCTGGTGCGTCATCGCGACCGACTCCGAGCTGATGAGCTGTTGCACCGATGCCAGGCATGCCAGCACCAGCAGGGCGACCGCGGCGTTGCGCAGCCAGCAGGCGACCCTGAACGGCACGAGCGGCAGGCGGATGCCGTGGCTGCTCGTCGCATCCAGCACCGCGATGGGCAGGCCGATGAGCAAGGCCACGGCCGGGATGGTGTGGGTATCGACGAACACGTTGAGCGCCAGGTAGGTGAGCCCGAAGAGCGACGCCCAGGCCCAGCGACGGCGCACCGGGTCGCTGCCCCCGATGGCGCGATACAGCAGCCAGGCCACCGAGCCGAAGGCGATGACGCCGGCGGCCAGGCCGACGATGCCCAGCTCGGCCGCGGTCTGGAAGTACTGGCTGTGCGCGTGTGGCTGATACCAGTTGAGCTCACCGGCTTCCTGGTAGGCCACGCGCTCGATCATCCAGGTCCCCGGCCCGGTGCCCAGCAGCGGAGCGTCCTCGAACATGCGCAACGCGGTCGCCCAGATCTCGAGTCGCCCACCGTCGCCTGCGCCCAGGCGGTTGAGCACGATGGGTCCCAGGAAGACGACGGCCAGGGCAGCCACGATCGCGACCGGGATGAGCGCCAGCCGGAACGCACGGCGGGTCCACGCGGTGGCCAGCATCGCTCGTCCCCGCGAGTCCAGCAATGCGAGTGTGCCGACGATGAGCGATCGTGCCGGAGATGGCCAGCCAGCCCGAGCGGCTGCCCGAGATCAAGCCGGCCACGGCCAGCATCGATACCAGTACCACGGCCGTGACTGCGAGCGCCGCGCGTCCCAAGCCCAAGGCCGCCGATGGCGACCGTGGTCATCAGGGTCAGGACCGTGAACACGACGCTGGGGCTGCCCCAGGTCATGCCCAGCAGCGCCGGGCGCAACGGCGGCACGCGGATCTCGCCGACGAGGCCCCACCACTCGATCCAGAGCTGCAGCGACCAGACGATGTAGGCACCCATCATGACGAAGGCGATGGCGGCGACGGCCCCGCCGATACGGACGCGGGCGTACGGCAACGCCATGATGCGCACCAGCAGCAGATAGAGCGCCACCAGCAGCACGGCGTACGAGAGGACGTCGAGACCGATCCGCTGGTGCTGCGAGAACGAGACCGACAGGCCGAAGGCCACGAGCGGCGCCACGAAGGCCGGCCAGATCGCGGTCGTCGGCCGCCACTCAGGCCGGCGCCAGGCGACGACCGCCCACACCACCAGGGCGACGGGGACGATGACGATGTCGAGGAGCCGCACCGGCCCGATGTACATACCCAGCCAGCTGCCGCCGATGACAAGGGCGTAGAAGAGGAGCACGACGAAGCCGACCCAACCGAGGAACGCCCATCTCGGTGTCGCTCGCTCGTCTACGGACGACACGCTCGTTGTGGTCAAGCGCGCACGGTCGGGGCGGTCACAGCTCGAGGGCCACCGAAGCGGCCCAGGCGGGCACCGGGAACCGGCTCAGGACACGAGATCATGACTGACAAGGTACTCAGAGATGGTGTGCTCCAGCAATGGTACGGACGGTCTAGTTGGGTCGAGGGCAGTCGCGCGCCAGAGTCGCCGGGTGAAGAGCGGCCTCGATCAGCCGGTCGCCATCATCGGTGGCGGGTTCAGCAGCCTCGTCGCGGCCTGCGGGCTCTGCCTGCAGGGCATCCCTGCACGGGCTTCGAGAGCGATGACACCGCCCGCGGCCTCGTGGGCAGCTTCAAGGTCAACGGCGCGGACCTCGAGAAGTCCTATCGCCACGCCATCAGCTGCGGCATCTACGGCTACCCGCTCCCTGACGCCGCCGAGGTGGCCTTCGCTGCGGTCCACGAGTGGCTCGGCACACATCCCGACAGCGGGATCGAGGAGATCATCTGGGTGCTCCGCGGGCCTGACGTCATGGCCGCGTTCCGCGGAGCATCGAACGCTCCCGGGCGCGGCGTGGCGCAGCCCACATCGGACCGACACACACCTCGTGCAAGATTGGTCATCCACGCCCAGCAGGAGACCATGGTGACCGACCCTCAGGACACGTTCGATTTCGTCATCATCGGCGCCGGTGCAGCCGGTGAGGCCGCGTTGGAGCTCGCGCGCGAGCGCGGCCACAGCGTCGCGGTCGTCGATCGCGACCTCTTCGGCGGCTCCTGCGCCTTCTGGGCCTGCATGCCCAGCAAGGCCCTCCTCCACGCGGCGGCCGTGCACGACGCGGGCGGCGACTTCCCATGGCAGAAGGCCTCCGAGTTCCGCGACTACATGATCAGCCGCGAGGACACCGACTACCCCTCCGACGCCAACCACGAGTCCCGCTACCGCAGCGTCGGCGCCGAGCCCATCCGCGGCACCGCCCGGCTCGACGGCCCGGGCACCGTGCGTGTGGCCCTGACCGATGGCGGCGAGCGCGTGCTCCACGCCCGCGACATCGTCATCGCCGTGGGCAGCCACTCGCGGATCCCCGACATCGTGGGCCTCGACCAGATCGACTACTGGGACAACCACGAAGGGCACCGGCACACGCGAGCTGCCGCGCAGCCTGCTCATCATGGGCGGCGGACCCACCGGCACCGAGCTGGCCCAGGTCTACGCCCGCTACGGCGTGCCGGTCACGCTCGTGGACTCCAATCCCGCGCATCCTCGCCCGCGACCACGCCCGCAACTCCGCGCTCGTGCAGGCAGCGCTCGAGCGCGACGGCGCCACGGTCCTGACCGGTGTCCGGGCCGTGCGCGTGGAGCCCGGGGCCGGCGAGGACGGGGCGCATCGGGTGCACCTCTCGGACGGCTCCTTCGCCGACGGCCACGAGGTGATGGTCTCGATCGGCCGCGCGGTCCCCTTCGAGGACCTCGGGCTGGAGACGCGTCGGCGTCGTCCCTGACGGACGCTTCCCCCGCCCCGACGAGCACCTGCGCATCGCCCCACACGTCTACGCGGTCGGCGACCCGGCAGGTCCCGAGCTGCACACCCACCTGGCCCACTACCAGGGGGAGATGGCGGTGCGCATCGCGAGCGGCGAGGCGGTCACGCCCGACTACCGAGCCATCCCGCGGGCGCTCTATACCGACCCTGAAGCCGCGTCGGTCGGTCTGCTCCTCGAGCAGGCACTCGCAGGAGGGCTACGACGCCTTCGAGGCGACGGCCGACCTCGGGCCCACGGCCAAGGGCTACACCGCCCAAGCGGAGGGCCACATCACCATCGTGGTCGACCGCGACACGCGTACGCTGCTGGGTGTCTTCATCGGCGGACCCGGCGCCTCCGAGCTCATCCACGAGGCCGTGCTGGCGGTCAAGCTGCGCGTGCCCCTCGCACAGCTGGCCGACACCATCCACGCCTTCCCCACCGCGGCGCGCGTGATGGGCAATCTCTTCGTTCAGGTCCACCGCGAGCTCGAAGGCGTGGCCCACCCCGACCAGATCGGCTCCTAGCCGCTGGTCGATCCCGGGCTTCGCGGTCGTCGGCGTCGAACAGCAGGATGGCGTCGGCTTCCGCGATGGTGCACAGCCGATCGCTTCGGCAGCCACTCCGTCTGCCCGATCAGGACCCGCTCATACAGTCGGCGCGCACGCTCGAGGGCCGGCTTCGAACACGGCGCCGCCAGAACCCGCTAGCGCAGCTCCGTCGGCGGCCACACTCTCTGGTTGACCGCTCTCGGGCGCGGCGGGGAGAGATGGGCGAGCCACTTCTTCGCAGACATTGCACGCCGACGCCCGCAGTGCTGTTCTGATCACGCTCAGCGGGCCTCGGGTGTGCTACCCGGCGAGGTCGTGCCCTGCGATCGCGCACGAAACGGCATCGACGGGCGGCGAACTGAGGACCAGATCGGTGCCGGCAGAGCAGTCAGCCCTCCTGGCTGCAATGATCGCGAAGAAATGGCCGACGTGGCCGCCACCACCGCCACTACTGCCGTTGCGCCGATGCCGCAGGGTCGAGCCGGGCCGCCTACACGAATCGAAGACGCCGGACCAGTGAGCCTGGCCCGGCGTCTTCAGTGGCAGGGAGTCTGATCTAGTTGACGGTGACGGTCACCGGTCGGCGCCAGTTGCCGACGTTGCCGGCCCGATCGACGGCGCGGACGCGGAACTTGTGCCTGCCCTTGGTCAGGGTCATCGTCATCGAGTGCGCCAGCGTCTTGCCCTTGACGGTGTCGCCAGCCGGTCGAGCCGCCGATCCGCTTGTGCTGGACGGTGAAGCTGCGGATGCCGGAGTGGTGCCGCTGGAGCATGGGATCGCGGCCCCACCAGCGGACGGTCACGGGGCGCACCCCTGCAGCGGTCGCAGCCACCGAGATGCCGCTGGCGGCGGCGACCATGCCGGACTTCGGCGCGGTGTGGTCCTTCTGCAGCAGGAAGATGGTCGTGAAGTAGGCCACATTCTCGGTGCGGGCGACGCCGATACCGACGTAGTTGAAGGTGTTGCTGAGGATGCTCTGGTTGTGGCCGGCGCTGTTCTTCCAGCCGTTCATGATGCCCTTCACCGCGGAGTCCCAGCCGAAGAACGAGATACGGCCGATGTTCTCGGCGCCTGCCTGGTAGTTGACGCCACGGCGAGCCAGCATCGTGGCCGCATCCCGGCCGGTGGGCGAGCTATGGCTGAGGTAGTTGCGGCTGCTCATCTCGTCGGAGCGCTCGCGTGCAGCCACTCGAGCCGCCTGGGCCATCCGCAGCGCAGCCAGGCCCCGGCTCGCCCGGTAGTGGTTGATCTCCGAGAGCACCTGCCACTCGGCTTGGCTGATCGCTCGGGGCACATCGGTGGCCCCGGCCATGGCGGTGGCAGGAAGTAGCGCAAGGATCATCGCCCCCGCGAGCGCTGCCACAGTCGCTCGGCGGATGGAGATGGTTCGGATTGCGGGCATGTCGGCACTGTCTGCGGAGCGGTCCCCGCCGACACTCACACACGGGTACCACGGGGGTAGGACTGCAGGGAGTCTTAACCGAGATGGACTTCACCAGACCCCACTCGGGGCCCGAACCGATCTTCGGTGCTCTTGTGGACAACAGGGTGGTCCCAGCGATTGCGCGGACCAGGGCTGGGGTGCAGACGAGATGGGCGCAGCGACGCGGGACGTCACTTCGGGCACGCAGCCCGGGACCCTAGGTGCCGGCGGCCTCGCTGACAGCGGGCGACGTCGAGGGCTCGGTCGGAGCCGGCGTCGGGTAGGCGGGGCGGCCGTCGAGCAGGTTGCCGATCGGCTCGGCCAGGTGCTCCATGTACGACGCGGTCAGGTGGTGCTTGTCGCGGAAGCACGGGCATGCCGTCCACCGAGACCGGGCAGGTGAGCTCGTTGCAGAGGAGCTCGTTGGCTGACAGCAGGGAGACGTCCGCGTCCTCGGCGGCGAGTCGCTCGAGGGCCGCGTAGTCGGCATCGACCACGACCCGGGCGGGCGGATCGCAATTGGCGATGTCCGGATCGGCCAGGCAATCGACCGGGTCATAGGTCAGGAACGGGGTCTCGGCCAGCAGCACCACGCGGTCGGCCGACTCGTCGAGCGTGCTCAGGTACTCGGTCAGTCGCTCGCGCCAGTAGGTCGGCGCCATCGAGGATTGGATGACCTTCTGGCCGTCCCACAGCTCGTAGTCGCGTGAGAGGCCCACGTAGACGACGTCGGGCTTGGTCTCGCGGATGTGCTTGAGCAGCTTCGTGCGCCAGTTGATGCACTGCTCGAAGATGCTCCGCTGCGAGCGCTCCCAGACCGGCACGTCGGTGACCGGGCAGGCGGCCTTGGTGTAGGGCCTCCAGGCGCCAGCCCTTCTGTCGCGCGTAGATGTCGAGTGCGGGCAACCACTGCGCTGCGTGTGAGTCGCCGATGAGCATGGCTGTCTTGTCCCCGTCGGCATCGCCGTACACGCAGTCGGTGTTCACCTTCTGCTGACGGTAGCCCAGCAGGTGGCAGCCATCGGCGTAGGAGGTCGGGCAGGTCGTCGCGCACGCCGGCCAGCTCAGCCACCTCCTTGGGGGGCTGGATCCACGGCAGATCGATCTCGGAGGGCAGGGTGATGGCGCCGCTCATCATCAGGGCCGTGGCGCCGACCGCGACCGAGCTCACGAGGCCCAGCTGGACCGAACCCCTGGCACGCCGATCGAGGGCTCCCGACGTGCGGAACGGTCGCTCCCAGAGCTCGGTGCTGAGGATCGCCAGCACGACCGCCACGCCGGCCAGCGCGAGGCGAGTGGTCAGGTCGTCGACCCCCAGGGCGATGGGCACGAGGATGAGGATCGGCCAGTGCCACAGGTAGAGCGAGTAGCTGATACGGCCGATGTAGCGGCTCACCGGGTTGCCCAGCACGAAGCGGCCGATGAGCGTGCGGCCGTGGCTGCCACCCATGATCACCAGCACGGCCCCGAAGACCGGCAGCAGCGCCGCCACGCCTGGGTACGGGGTGTCGGGGGTGGCGAAGATGGCGTTGACGAACTCGTTCTGGGCGATGTCGAGATCGGACAGGATGGCGCCCACGAACACGCTCGCGGCGATGAGCAGCAGGCCGACCACGACCGAGATGCTCGCGGTGATACCCGGCGCACGCCTGGGGATGCGCAGCAGCCCGATGGCGATGAGGGCACCGGCGGCCAGCTCCCAGGCGCGGGTCATGGGCGAGAAGAAGGCCCACTCAGGGTTGGCCCAGGTCCAGTACAGCGAGAGCCCGAACGAGGCCACGGCCAGGAGCAGGAAGAAGAGGCCGACGAGGCGGGTCGGCAGGAAGCGCAAGGCCACCAGCAGGATCAGCGGCCAGACGAGATAGAACTGCTCCTCGACGCCCAGCGTCCAGTAGTGCAGCAGCGGCGAGGGCGCTTCGGTGGCGAGGTAGTTGGTGGCCTCCATCGCGAAGCGGAAGTTGGCCACGTACAGCGCGGACGCGGCGGCATCCCCGGCGATCTCGGTCAGGCGCAGGGGGGTGACGATGACCGCCGACAGGACCAGCGTGACCACGATGACCAGCAGCGCGGCCGGCAGCAGGCGCCGCATCCGCCGGGCGTAGAAGCGCACCAGGTTCGACCTTGCCGGTCGTCTCCCCTTCCCGCAGCAGCAGGCCGGTGATGAGGAAACCGGAGATGACGTAGAAGACGTCGACGCCGACGTAGCCACCTTCGAAGCAGCGGCAGGCCCACGTGGAAGAACAGCACCGCCAGGACGGCGACCGCGCGCAGGCCCTCGATGTCCTTGCGGAAGTAGCTGCGCTCGGCTCCGGTCGTTTCCTCGGTCTCGCGGGGCGGCGTTGTCTCGACTCCCGTGGCGTAGGGACCGGGAGCCGTGGGCGGAGGTGGCACGAAGGCCGGCGGCACGCCGTATGAGTTCTCGCCGGGAAGCTGCTGGTACTCCGGCGGCGGCGTGTAGCCGGGCGTGGTCGGCGGGATCTCGTATGGGTCGACGGACTCGAGCGGCGGTACGTAGGCCGGCACCACGGGCTCGAGCGGCGGCTGATAGGCCGGCACCACCGGCTCGGGCGGCGGTTCGGTCAGGCCGGCGACCACCGGCTCGAGCGGCGGCTGATAGGCCGGCACCACCGGCTCGGGCGGCGGCTGATAGGCCGGCACCACCGGCTCGGGCGACGGCTGATGGGCCGGCACCTCCGGGTCGGGCGTCGGCTGATAGCCGAGGGGGTCGACGGGACATCGAAGGCATCGGCCGGCACGGGCGGCGGCACGTACGGCGACGTCTCGGGCTCGGGCGGCACCGGCTGGAAGGCCGGGACTCCGGCTCGGGCTCGGGCGGCTGATAGGCCGGCACCTCGGGCTCGGGCGGCGACTCGGCGGCCGGTGGTTGTGGCGGCACTGGGATGGCGGGCTGCGGCGCGGCGGCGCGTGGCGGAGGCGGCACTGGTTCGGCAGCCGGCGGCTGTGCGGCCGGCGGTAGTGGCTCAGGTGCGGCGGCTGGCGACTCGGGTGGAGTCGGCCGCTGCGACTGCGCCCTGGCGGCTCGCGCGAGGTCCTCGCTGGGCCACTCGACCTCGGGCTTCGGCTCGGCCTTCTCGGCGGACCGCGTCAGGTCTTCGCTCGGCCACTCCAGATCAGGCCGCTGGTCGTCGGTCATGCCGAACCTCGGGCGGCCGGGTGCGGGCACAGCGAGACATCACTGGGCAGGCAGTCCATGAGTTCGAAGGCTGAGCCATGAGCGGCGCGATGGGAATGGGACGTTCGGCGCGCGCACACCGATACCAACGTCGGACTGGGGCGGGCGGCTCGGGTCGCAGGCGTTGCCATCCGGCGCCATCATAGGGGCGAACGACAGACCCGGAGATCGGGTGTGTGAGCCGCAGGAGATGACGATGCCCGAGACACCGACCGAGCCCGCTCCCTTCAACGGCTTCAAGCCTGCCGCCCTGCAGTTCCTCGCCGACCTCGCCGAGCACAACGACCGCGCCTGGTTCAAGCCTCGCCAGGCCGAGTTCGAAGCTCTGCTCAAGGAGCCGTTGGAGGCATTGTGCGTGGCGCTGGCGCAGCGCTTCGATGACCTGCGCTTGCCGATGGAGGCCGACCCCAAGCGCTCGCCCTTCCGCATCTACCGCGACGTCCGCTTCTCCAAGGACAAGTCGCCCTACAAGACGTCGGTGGGCGCCGACTTCCCCTGGAACGACTCCCGTGGCGACGAGCTGCGGCCGCGGGGTGCGGTCGGCGGCTACTTCCACCTGCAGCCGGGCAACATCTTCGTCGGCGGCGGGATGTGGCACCCGGAACGGGCTCGACTGGCGGCCTTCCGCGAGAAGGTGGACCGTGATCCCAACGCCGTGCTCAAGGCCATCGAGGACCAGCGCTTCCGCCACGTCTTCGGCTCGGTCACGGGGGACTCGTTGACGCGCAACCCCAAGGGCTTCCCGCAGGACCACCCCTACGGCTACCTCCTGCGGCTCAAGGACGTCATCTTCAGCCGGCCGCTCTCAGACAGGGAAGTCCACACGGCCGAGCTGCCCGACATCATCGCCAACGATCTCGAGGCGGCCCGGCCGGTGCTCCTCTTCCTCGACAAGCTCGCAGGACCTGCCCAGCACGACGACTGATCTGCGGCGGCTCGCGAACCGGAGCTACGCCTCAGTGGCGAGCTTCCGGCCGATCGCGAGCACGTCCTCGACGAGCATGTCCACGTGCTCGCGATCGTTGCGCGGGTTGATGTAGCAGGCGCGGATGGCGAAGGCACCATCGATGTTGGTGCTCGACGGCAGCGAGCGGCCGACGCGTCGCAGCTCATCGAGGATGTCGGCGTTGAGCTCGTTCAGCCGCTCCTGGTCGTCCCAGCCCGCGGGCCGGTAGCGGAAGCAGGCGATCGACAGCTGCGGCTCGGCCAGCAGCTCCAGCTCGGGTTCGGTGCGAGCGCGGTCGGCCACGATGCGAGCGAAGTCGTTGTGACGCCGGACGCGCTCGCGCATGCCCTCGGCGCCGATCTCCTTGAGCACCGCCCACACCGGGATGCCACGAGCGGGCGTCGAGAAGTCGACACCCCAGTCGGGCGTGCCGCCGCCGAGCGCGCCCCACGGCGACTGCGGCATCACCGACCGCTTCGGCCACCTGGTTGCGCTCGCGGTCGTAGGCACCCGGCTCGATGGTGAAGGCGCGGCTGAGCAGCTCCCCGTCGCGGCAGATGGCGAGACCGGTGCCGACCGGGGCCGCCAGCCACTTGTGCGGATCGACCGCGAAGGAGTCGTAGGTGGCGCGGTCGCCGTACGCAGCCTCGACGCGCTCGTCGAGCACGCCCCAGCCACCGTAGGCGCCGTCGACGTGGAACCAGAGGTCGAACTCGCCCGCGAGCGCCGCCATCTCCGGCAGCGGATCGACGATGCCGGTGTTGACGTCGCCGGCGTTGCCCACGATGGCCATGGGCGTGCGGCCGGCCGAGATGTCCTCGCGGATGAACGCCTCCATCTGGCGCAGGTCGGCACGCCGGGCGCTGTCGAGATCGACGAGGCGCAGGTTGCGCCGGCCGAGGCCCAGGACGCCCATGGCGCGAGTGACCACGTGGTGCGTCTCCGGGCTGGCGTAGATGCGCGGCTCGGGGATGGCGCCGATGCCGTCGAGGGCCGCGTCGATCCCGAGCTTCTCAGCCGCGTGCTGGCGAGCCCCGCCGATGCCCACCAGGTTGGCGGTGCTGCCGCCGGAGGTGAAGGTGCCCACGTACGTGCTCGGGAAGCCGAGCAGCTCGATGAGCCAGCGCACGGCCATGGTGTCGAGGTGGTTGCCCGGTTGCAGCCACCAGCGCTGCGGGCTGACCACGGCCGAGGCAAGCTGTCCGGCAGCCGCCGTGGTCGAGGGTGCGGTCGTGACCCACGAGACGAAACCGGGGTGACCGACGCGCAGACCCGCGCGGGATGACCACGTCCCGCAGCAGCTCCATCACGGCCTCGGCACCGACGCCCTGCTCGGGCAGCGGCTCGTCGAGCGTCGGCAGCCACTCGGAGCGGATCGAGGAGCGGTCCGGTCCTTCGAAGCGATTGAACTGGTCGAGAGCGGGCAGGATCGCTGACACAGCCTCGGTCAGCCCAT
Organism: uncultured Chloroflexia bacterium; assembly: GCA_963714675.1. Lineage (GTDB taxonomy): Bacteria > Chloroflexota > Limnocylindria > Limnocylindrales > CSP1-4 > JAFMJV01. The sequence goes on from CAVQPG010000006.1 coordinate 39,725, forward strand.
CGATACGGGCGACATCCGGGTCACCGGCGGGGCGGCCGGGAGCGACGGGCTCGAACGCTTCGGTGGGCGGGGCGCTGGGGGTCGTCTGGATGTCGGTCATGGCCCCGGCATTCTAGGGCCTGGGAAGACGCTGGCGACCACGCTGCGCCACCTCGAACGGGTAGGCTTCGACGATGGAAGCCGACCGCCATCCCGATCCTGGAACTCGGGGTGGTCTTCCTCGCCGCCGCGGTGTTCGGGTTCATCGCCCGGCGTGTGGGCCTGCCTGCGGTCATCGGCTACCTGCTGGTAGGCCTCGTGGGCTTCCAGCTGCTGCCCGAGGGCACGCGTCCCTCCGAGGAGTTCGTACGTCTGCTCGCCGATGTTGGCGTGGTGCTGCTGCTCTTCGAGGTCGGCATCGAGCTCGACGTGGGCCGGCTGCGGCGCGAGCACCGCTCGCTGCTGTTGGCCTCTCCACTGCAGATCGTCACCACCACGCATCCTGGCTGCAGGGGCCTTGACCCTGTTCGGGCAGCCGATCGAGGTCGCGCTGGTGCTGGGCCTGTGCGTGGCCATGTCCTCGTCGGTGGTGGTCGTCAACATCACGCGCTCGGTCACGCGCCGGACGAACAAGGCCACCGAGCTGTCGCTGCTGGGCTGGAGCCTGCTGCAGGACCTCACCGGCGTCATCGTCGGCGCCATCGTGCTGGCCATCTGGAACGCCGAGGAACGGGACCCGCTGGAGGCCCTCATCGGCCTGGGCCTCTTCTGCCCTCCTGGCCGTCCTCGCGGCACGCTTGTTCCCGGCCGTGCTGGGGCGGCTGCGCGAGTATCCGGACCTGTTCCTGCTGGTCTCGATCGCCAGCGGCCTGATCGGCGCCGGCATCGGGGCCGTCGTCTTCGGCATCCCTCTCGCGCTCGCAGCGTTCGTGGCCGGGTTGGTCATCGCCGACAGCCCCATGGCCGGCGAGGCGCGGCGCCGGCTGCTGCCGTTCCGCGACGTCTTCGCCGTGCTGTTCTTCGTCTCGGTCGGCTCGCTCCTGGACCCCGAGTCGCTGCTGGGCGGTCTGCAGTGGGTGTTCATCTTCGTGGCCCTGATGCTGGTCTTCAAGACGGGGGTCATCTACCTCTACAGCCACCTCGGCGGGCTGGAGCGGCCGTCGCAGATCGCCACCGGGCTCTCGCAGCTCGGTGAGTTCTCGTTCGTGCTTGTGTCGCTCGTGTTCGTGGCCGGGGACGTCTCACCCGAGCTCTACGCCGGACTGCTGGCGACGATCACGCTGACTATCGGCGCCTCGGCCGTCGCGGTGCGGCTGCCGGTCGCGGGCTGGATCCGCGGCAGCGAGGAGCACCAGGACGGATCAGCGTCCGTCGGCGCCTCGTAGCGAGTCGGCCGGGGCGGCCGCGAGGGGGGCCGGCGCGGGAGGGCCGGCGCGCGGGGGGCGGCGCGTGGGACGGCGCGGGGGGGCCGGCGCGCGGGAGGGCCGGCGCGGGGGGCGGCGCGTGGGACCGGCGCGAGGGGGGGCCGGCGCGCGGGAGGGCCGGCGCGCGGGGGGCCGGCGCGGGGTTCGGCCCGGCGTTCCGCTTTGGGGGACCGCCTGATGGGCCGCGCAGGGTTTCCCCTTGGGGTCCGGGTTCCGCCACTGTCCGCCAGTGTCCGCCACCGGTCCGTCATACCGATCCAGCTGGCCGTCATTCACGGGACGGATGAACGCGGCCCATCGGGCGCCGCTCCTGCACGTCTGATGCCGCGCGTGCATCGCAGCGTCACGGCGATGCACGTCGCGAATGTATCGGCCCCGATAGGCTCCAGACCGGTCGCGTTCATCCGGTCGGTGAATACGCGGACTCAGGCACTCGGCGGCGGGACGGGCCGGCTGGTGGCACAGGCCGACCCCAGGCCTGCCGCGTGGCAGCAGGCGGCGGGCGGTCGGCGATCGGCCGGGTAGCGCCGAGTGGCAGCAGGCGGCGGGCGGTCGGCGATCGGCCGGGTAGCGCCGAGTGGCAGCAGGCGGCGGGCGGTCGGCGATCGGCCGGGTAGCGCCGAGTGGCAGCAGGCGGCGGGCGGTCGGCGATCGGCCGGGTAGCGCCGAGTGACAGCAGGTGGTGGCAGTGGGCCGGGTGACAGCAGGTGGCGGACAGTCGGCCGGGTGACGGCAGGTGGTGGCGACATAGCGGCATGGCGGCGGACGGTCGGCGGACGGTCGGTGGCCGTGATGGCTGGTGCCTGGCTCGTTGCCTGCTCGTGGTCGGCTCGCTGGCCACGGGGAGAGCGATCTCGACGTGCCTGCCGCCGGACCTGCTCAACATGCTCGCGATGGGTACAGAACCGTCAACTCTGCTCTTCCGGCCAGCAGAAGCTGCCGATTCCCCCGCAGCCTGGTCGCGATTGCTCACAGCTGAGAGGCGGCGTTGCGGCTGGGTCGGCGGCGCACCTGGGCCGGTGGCGCGGCGCGAGGCGCACGGCGGCACCCCACCGCGGACCTAGAAGAGGATCAGCACCGTGGCGCTGATGATGCCACCCACGAGGCCGGCGGCCAGCGGTAGCACGTACTGCGAACGTTCCGGTGCCGCCAGCGCCCAGCCGAGGCTGTTGGTGGCGGTGTACATCAGCCCGCCGAGTCCGATGAACATGATGGGCTCCGCGAGCGCAGCGTCGATCATCAGCAGGAAGGCGCCCGCCACGAGCACGAAGGCCGTGCCGAACTCGGCCGCCCAGTGCCAGATCATGAGGTCGTCGGAGTCGGCCTCTCGCGCCCGAAGCAACCCATGCGGTGCATCGAAGCCGTGGCCGCTCAGGATGTCGCGCGCCCAGATGCCCGCCATGGCAGCGCCCATGACGCCAGCGAAGATGGCCACCAGGATGTGCATACCAGTTCCCCTTTCGCCCGCAGCGTACGCCTTCGGGCGCCTCGGCTTTCACGCCCGGCGCTATGGTCAGGCCGACCGGTCGATGACACACAGCTGGAGGGACCCGTGGCCAACGTCCTGCTCTTCCATCACGCCCAGGGACTGACCCCCGGCATCCTGGCCTTCGCCGACACGCTGCGAGCCGCCGGCCACACGGTGCACGCCCCGGACCTTTTCGAGGGGCGGACGTTCGCGACCCTCGACGAGGGCATGGCCCACGTGGAGGAGATCGGCTTCGAGCGTATCGGGGATCGCGGCGTCCAGGCGGTCGATGAGCTAACGACCGAGCTCGTCTACATCGGCTTCTCGCTGGGGGTGGTGTCGGCGCAGAAACTGGCCCAGACCCGTGCCGGTGCCCGAGGCGCGGTGCTCTGCTACTCCTGCCTGCCCATCAGCGGCGAGTGGGCCGTCGGCCCCTGGCCGGTGGGGGTGCCGGTGCAGATCCACGGCATGGACGCAGATCCCATCTTCATGGGTGAAGGCGACATCGAGGCGGCACGCGAGATCGTCGCCATCGCTGACGATGCGGAGCTCTTCCTCTATCCCGGCGACAAGCACTACTTCGCGGACAGCTCGCTGCCCTCGTACGACGCTGCCGCCACCGCCCTCCTCATCGACAGGGTGCTCCAGCTCCTCGACCGCGTGAGCTAGCAGTCCGCACGGCACCACTCATCGGTCAGGCGCAGGCAGATCAGGCGGCAGGCAGGTCCTCGTCGCGGGTCATGCCCGACTTGATGATGGCGCGGGCTTCGGCATCAACGGCGCCGTCCGCCTCGGGCATCTCGTAGCTGTCCAGCAGCCGGTCCACCTCGGCGCGGGCACGGGCGTTGATGTCGAGCTCGCCCTTGGCCGTCCAGGCGTCCCGGGCGTCGCGATCCCAGACGGGGCCCGGCAGGTACAGCGCCGTCGGCCAGTTGACCATCGTGTGTTCCGCCACCAAGGCATGCCCTTCCTCGAACATCTCGCTGATGATCTCGGTCGCGGGGATGTCGCCGGTGGGCACGATGTCACCCTGGAAGTGCAGCACCTGGCCCACGATCTCATCGTCGATGACGAGCTTGGGGATGCTGAACGTGAGCAGGTAGTCGAGCATGCCCACGCCGGACACCGAATCGAGCCCGGACTCGACCGCGAGGAGCGCACCCATGGCCGTCTCGGCACCGGCCTGCGCGTCGAGCACCTTGCCCTCGCCGAACCCCGTGTAGGCCTGGGTGGGCATGCCCAGGTGCTTGCCCATGAGCGAGCTGGCATTGGTCAGCCGCAGGGCCTCGATGGCGGTCATCGGTGAGGTCGTGTTCTGCATGTGGAAGGCGGCCGCCGAGCCACCGAAGAGCGTGGGCGCCCCCGGCTTGATCGTCTGCGCCATGGTCACGCCTGCGAGCACCTCCGCGGTATGGAACGCCAGCGCGCCCGGCAGCGTCACCGGAGCATTGAGGGCCATCAGCGTGATGGGCACGATCTCGACCGGGATGCCTGCCTCCACGAAGTCGATGAGGTTCTGCGTAGAGTCCTCGTTGTAGGCGAACTGCCCGGCCGCGGTGACCGTGCAGATGGCCATCGGCCGCGCGGTGAGGTCTGCCGCATCACGTCGATACAGCGCCATCAGCTGTGCCAGCCGGGGCACCGCATGCTCGCTGAAAGCGCCGCTGATGAAGGCCTTGGTGGTGTAGCGCAGCAGCAGGTACAGGCGCCAGGCATCGGAGATGAGCGGCTCGATCTCCCGGCTCGAGAAGGCCGTGGCCAGGGTGCGCACGTGCTTGAGCTGGTGCCCGACCTTGATGTACTCGATGAAGTCGTTCGTGACCGCCTTGCGGTGTTCGCCACTGCGATGATCGAGGATGTTCAGTCCGCTGGAGCCCGGCGCGAAGTGGCTGACGCCCACGCCGTACTCGGCGTACTCCTCGCCGTTGCGGTCGTAGAGCATGAAGCTCGAGGGGACCGACGCGATCGCCGCTCGGACCCGGTCGGCAGGGAGGAGCCAGCGACCCTTCTCGCTGGTCTTGAAGCCCGCGTCAGCGAGCCGCTCACGCATCCGCTCGCCGGCGATCCTGACGCCGACTTCCTCGAGGATCCGCAGCGACTCGTCGAGCACGAGGTCGAGCTGGGCTTCGTCAAGGATACGGATGGTCGGTCGCATGGCCTCGGGCTCCCGGTCGTGACTTCTGGTCGATGGGCGCAAGGATAATCGTGGCCGGACCGCCCGAAGCCGTCGAAGCTCCGCTACATTGCACCGGTGAGGTCGTCGCACGTCCCGAGCAGGCTGCGCGCGATCGCGCTCAAGGCCACGGCCCTGGCCGCAGTGGGTGCCGTCGCCATCGGCGGGATCGCGACTGGCTCGTCCTTCCCCGCGATGCCCGGGGACCCGCCCGCACCGCCCGGTGCCGATCCCCACTCGCCGCGCCCGAACGTGGTGGTCCTCGTCCTCGATGACATCCCGCCCCTCGACGGCCGGCTGTGGAGCAAGCTGCCCAACATCCGCCGCAACTTCGTGCGCCAGGGACTCGCGTTCAGCGATGCGCACTCGGAGACGCCGGCCTGTGCCCCCGGTCGGGCCAGCCTGTTGACCGGCCTCCATGGCCACCATCACGGCGCCGTGGCCACCGATTCCACCACTACGTTCCAGCCGGAGATGACGATCGCGACCGCACTCCACGACGAGGGCTACCACACCATCATGGTGGGCAAGTACCTCAACCTCTTCGACCGGCTGGCCGACAAGACCCCGCCTGGCTGGGACGACTTCCACGGCTTCCGCGGCGCCTACTACGGCTACAACATGTACGACAACGGGGTCGCCCGCTGGCATGGCAAGAAGCCCAAGGACTACTCCACCGACGTCATCGCCCGACTCAGCCAGCAAGCGCTCCGCCGCGCACCGGCAGACGAGCCGCTGTTCATGTGGATCGCGCCCTATTCGATGCACAAGCCGTGGAACGTGGCGCCGCGCCACAAACGCTCCAGGAAATGCAATGGCATCCCGCGCTGGAAGCCGCCGGGCTACATGGAGAAAGATGTCCGTGACAAGCCCGCCTACGTCCGCGCCCGACGCATCGTGGCCAAGGATGGCTACGACCTGTCACGCATCTGTCGAGGCATGCTCTCGGTCGACCGGATGGTGGGTGACATCGTCAAGAAGCTGGAGGTGACGGGCCGGCTGGACAACACCATGCTGGTGCTCACCTCGGACAACGGCATGGCCTTCGGGTCGCAGCGCTTCCTGAACGACAAGAAGGCTCCCTATGGGACGCGGATCCCCTTGATGATCCGCTGGCCACGTGTGCTGGGACTGGTGCCCAAGACCATCGGGGAGCGGGTGCAGAACATCGACCTGGCGCCGACCATCTGCGATATCGCCGGGTGCAAGCTGGGCCCCTACCCCACCGGCCAATCGTCGCCTGACGGGGTCTCGCTGCTGAAGCTGATGACCGGCGAGCGCCGGCAGCTCTGGCGCCAGAGCGTCCTCGGCAGCTACCTCGACACCGACCACCGCGTGCCGACCTACTGGAGTATCACCACGACGGCCAGGTCACCGCTGGCCACGAAGGTCTGCAAGTCCCGGAAGCGGGGCGCCTGTCGCTGGATGTACACGGCGTACTCGACCGGCGCGGAGGAGCTCTACGACCTCAGCGGGGGTCCGTGCCGCGATTGGAAGCGCAAGAAGCCGGGCGATCCCTGCATGCTCCAGAACCGGGCCGGCAACCCGAAGTACGCGCTGATCCAACGCACGCTGCGACGTGATCTGGCCCGCCAGGTGCCCGACCTCTAGCATGACGGCCCACCGATATCGGCCGAGCCGGGATCAGCTCCCGCGGTACCGGGTGCGGGTGGTCATCGCCAGCTCCGAAGCGGCGCGCTCACCAGGTGAGGCCCAGCGCGACCACCAGAGGTAGCGGATCCGTGACGCCACCGCGCCGTCGGGCGCTGGCCGAGTCCGGTCCTCGAGCGTGGATGCGTCGAGCATCGGCACGCGTTGTCGATTGAGCGTGAGGTGTAGCGCCACGTTCCCTCCCCAAGGCAGGCAGTCCCTGAAGCGACCTGTCCGGGCACGGCGATCAGGTCCCCGCTCCCACGGCGGTTGAGACGAGTCTCAAGGGGCTGCGAGCGGTCACGTCCGGGCCGAATGGCCCCTTTCGGCATGGGCCAAGGGTCACGACCGGTGCGGCGAGACACCGCCCCGAGTCTGCCCGGTCTAGCCGCCGATGGGCGCGCTGCGCTCCTTGCGGTAGGCGTCCTTGACCGCGATGAGATCGCCCTCGAACTCGAAGATGTCCACGCCGCGATAGGTCATCGGCTGCCCAGTGGGGCTGGTGCCATGGAACGTCCAAGTGGCGAACGCGCGGTCCTGGCCGGACATGCCGACCACCAGGTCCGTGTAGTGGACATCGCCGTAGTTGGCGAGGAATGCGGCCACGCCCCGGCGCACCTCGTCGGTGCCACGGAATGCGGTGCCGGCGTCGTCGGGGCCGATCGAGGCGTAGTAGGCGCCGTCGTGCGTGAAGTAGCTGACGATCGTCTCCACGTCGTGAGCGTTCCAGGCATCGAAGAAGGCCCGCAGGCGGTCGGCGGTGAACACGGGAGCCAGTCTATCGCGCCCGCGCTGGCCGAACTTCCGGCGAGGGCGTACCTTGACGCCACCATGAAGACTCGACTTTCGCTACTACTCGGTCTCCTCGTCGCGGTCACCCCGGCGTCGGTGGCGGCCCAGGCCGATACCCCAGCCTCATCGGACACCGTCGATCGCGCGCTCGTGAGCCAGCTCTGCACCGCGACCGCCGAGGATGCGGACGAGGTCGAGGCCTGCATCTCGGCCGTCGAAGCCGCAGCGACCCGGCTGACCCAGGATCTGCCCGTCGAGGAGCAGAGCCTGCTGGACCAGCTCGCCTCCACCGTGGACGACACGCTCGAGGACCTGCGCCAGGTCGACATCGAGGCCGCTTTCGACGACGTCGCCCAGAGCGTCCGGGAGTTCGAGCTCGACGTCGACCTCGAGGGCGTGCAGCAGACCGTCGACGACGCCATCGCCGATGTCCAGACCGCCATCGACGAGCTGGAGATGCCGACCGATGTCGACATCCAGGGCGCGCTCGAGGATGCCGTGGCGGAGGCCTTGTCGAGCGCGGAGGACATCGACCTGCAGGCTGCCGTCGACGACATCCTGACCGAGGCGCAGATCGCCATCGAGGACGCCGACCTGCAGGGCGCGGTCGACGAGACCGTCGTGACCCTCGAGCAGGCCGTCAGCGATACCCAGGCGATCGTGGCCGAGGCGCGGGCCTGGGCCCAGGAGAACCGCGCCGCGGTGTGTCGCGGCGGTTCGCTCAGCCTGGGCACGACCGTCGGTATCGCCGTCTTCGCGGTGACCGGCGTGGAGTGGCTCGGGCTCCAGGCCTTCTGGGCCGCCGAACGCCTGACCAACGGCATCTGCGGCGACGTCGTCGGCGACTCGGAGTAGCGTCTGGGCTGCCGACGCGGCCAGCCTATCGAGCCCGACGTCCCAGGTCCCTCGTCGGGCCGCCGGAGCGGCCGCGCAGCTCGGCCACTACGACCGTCGCGATGGTCACGGCCGTGATGGGCAGGACGAACCAGACCATGGCGCCCGCGAGGTCGTCCCGTAGCGCATGCGCGGTCGCGTCGAGGACCAGGTAGGTGGTGTAGATGACGGCGTAGGTCACGAACAGCGCGCCCTCCCAGCGCCGCAGGACGCGGCCGGTGAACAGGAGCGGCAGGCAGGCGACCGCCACGACCGTCATCACCGGGATATCGAAGGTGATGGCACTGCCGGCCACGGGCACACCGTCGGGCGCCAGGATGGCCGTGAGCCCGAGCACTCCCAGGATGTTGAAGAGGTTCGAACCGATGACGTTGCCGACGGCCAGGTCCCGATGGCCTCGCAGCGCGGCCACCACGGAGGTGACGAGCTCCGGCATCGAGGTGCCGATGGCCACGACCGTGAGCCCCAGGATCAGCTCGGACACGCCCAGGGAGCGCGCGAGGTCAGTGGCCCCCGTAACCAGCGTGTTGGCACCGACCACCAGCGCCACCAGGCCCGCCCCGAAGAGGAGCAGGTCCCTGGTGCGCGAGCTGGCCCCGGCTTCGGGCTCGATCGCCTCTCGATATTCCTCGGTCACGACGCTTCGCTCCTTGCGGCCTGACCGGACAGAGATCGCCGCGTAGGCCAGGAGCAGGCCGAAGAGCAGGACGCCCTCGGGCCGCGAGAGCGAGCCATCGAGCACGAACAGCCACAGCAGCACCGACACGCCGATGACCAGCGGGACGTCGAAGCGGATGAGCTGCTGCTGCACGATGAGCGGCCGGATCAGCGTGGCGAGGCCCAGCACCAGCAGGATGTTGTAGATGTTGCTGCCGACCACGTTGCCGATCGCCACATCGGGGTTGCCGTCGAGCGTGGCGCCGAGCGAGACGGCGAGCTCGGGCGAGCTCGTCCCGAAGGCCACCACCGTCAGGCCGACCACGATGGGGCTGATGCCGAAGCCCAGGGCCAGGCCCGAGGCGCCCCGCACGATGAGCTCGCCACCGACCACGAGGATCACCAGGCCGAGGCCGACGAAGGCCAGCTCCATCACCAGCGAGTCCGGGGCACGACCACTCCGCCCGGCCCGAGGCGGTCGGGGGCGGGAGCCGGCATCGAGGGACGGTCAGGACACATCGGACGAACACCTGGCCTAGCCAGCAGACGCCGAAGGTCTCTCCCAGCCGAAACGCACGGTGCGCGCGGCCGGTGGTCGCGGGTCCGCGAGCAAGGTGCGGACCGGGTTGACGCGAACCACCCGATAGGTTCGAGGGGTACTCCCCTTCGCTGCTCCCGACAGCATACACATCTCTTGATACTATGTCCTATAATCTCAATCGGTTCGATGGGAATAGTGGAGAACAGGACTTGGACATCTTCTCGGGACTGCTCCTGGTGGGACTCATCGGCATCGCTGCCCAGCTGGTCGATGGCTCGCTGGGGATGGGCTACGGCGTCACCTCGGCCACGCTGCTGGCGACCCTCGGCTACTCCCCCGCCGTGGCCTCTGCGACCATCCACGTGGCCAAGATCGGGACCGGCCTGGCCTCGGGCGCGGCGCACTGGCGCTTCGGCAACGTGCACTGGCGTGCGGTGGCGATGCTGGCGGTGCCAGGTGCCATCGGCTCCTTCGTCGGTGCCTTCGCCATCAGCTACATCGCAGCCGAGTTGACCCGGCCCTGGGTCTCGCTGGTCCTGGCCGTGCTCGGCGGGCTGGTCATCGCGCGCACCGTGTTGCGGCGCTCGCCCGCGATCCGTGTCTACACGCCGCGGATCCGGACGCTGGGACCGCTGGGCCTTGTCGGTGGCTTCATCGATTCGGTCGGCGGGGGTGGCTGGGGCCCGGTCACGACCTCGTCGCTCATGGCCGCCAACCGCATGGCGCCGAACCAGGTCATCGGTACGGTCAGCACCTCGGAGATCGTGGTGGCCATGAGCGCGAGCATCGCGTTCCTCCTCGCGCTGGGCAGCCAGGGCATCGCCTGGGGCGCGATGGCCGCGCTGCTGCTAGGTGGGCTGGTGGCGGCGCCGTTCGCGGCCTGGGCCGTGAGCCGGCTCGACCACCGCGTGCTCGGCGGCCTCGTCGGCGGGATGATCCTCTTCTACAACGCCGAGGGCGTGCTGAGCCTGCTCGGCCTGGGGGGCGAAGCCGTCGTGATGGCCCGGGCGCTCATCGTCGTCGGGACGACCGTCCTGACACTGATGACTTGGCTGGGTCGCAGCGGCGCAGCCGACCGCGACACGGCGCCGGTCGAACCGGGATCCTCCTCACCGACTCCGGAGCCGGCCGCCTAGGAGAGCGTGCGACCTAGAGCTCCTGCCGTCGGAAGGTCAACCAGGACAGACCCAGGGCTATCGCGATGATGGCCAGACCCACAGCCACGGGACCGACCAGCAGGTCCGGCATGTGTCCGATGGCAAGCTCTTCGGAGATGCCCCAGAGGCCCGTGGGCAGGTATCGGGCGAACGCGGGCACGACCGACAGGAACCCGGTCACCAGGAATACGGCCAGCCCGATGCCACCGGCCACCAGGGCTGACCGTGCCACTACCGAAGCGGCGAACGTGATGGCCGCGAAGACCGCGAGCGAGAGCCACAGGAGCACGATGGCAGCGACGTAGCCGGCGAGCGGGAGCGGCTCGAAGAGGATGGCCGTGTAGATCCAGCAGAGCACGCCGGCCAGCGCCGTGGCCATCGAACAGGAGCAACCCGATGGCCGCCACCTTGGCTCCCAGGAAGGCGCCCCGCCCGAGCGGCTTGGTCAGGATGAACGCTGCGGTGCCACGGTCCTTCTCACCGGCCACGCTGCCCATCGTCACCAGGATGGCGATGAAGACCCCGAACTGGCCCAGGTTCTTGGTGAGCTGGGTCACCGCATCGCGGGCCACCGGGTCCGGGATCACGCCCTGGAAGTCGGCCCCGCCCGCAGCCTGCAGGATCTCGCGGATGTAGCGGGCGATCACGGGTGAGACCAATCCCAGGATGGCGAAGACGATGAGCACCACCGGTAGACGTAGCGTGCGCACCAGCTCGCGCAGCTCCTTGCGCAGCAGGAGGCCGAACCCCTGCATCGGTCAACCGTCCTCGCGTGGCTCAGGAGACGGGTCGGCGGTCGAGCCCCCATCGGTAGTCTCGGCTTCCGTGGCGGCTGCGCGCGCGGCACCGTTCGCGCCTACCAGCTGCAGGAAGACGTCCTCGAGACTGGGCCGGACGTGCTCGAAGCGGGCCAGGCGCACATCGGCTGCCACCACGATGGACAGAGCGCCGGCGGCCGCTGCCTCAGCGTCGGAGACGGTGACCCTGAGCAGGCCATGCTCGAGGCGCACGTCACGGCTCCAGGACGCCGTCTCGAGTCGCTCGACGAGTACAGCCACGGCAGCATCCTGGCCGGGCTCGGGATCCATCTCGATGACGGGCTTGGCGTGTCGCGCCAGGAGTTCGTCGATGGGCGCCTCGGTGACCAGGCGACCTCGGTCCAGGATGGCGACGCGGTCGCAGACCCGTTCGACGTCATTGAGGATGTGGGTGCTCATGACGATGGTGAGCGAGCCGCGCAGGCTGCCGATGAGGTCGAGGACATCCCGCCGGCCCGCCGGATCGAGCGCGCTCACCGGCTCATCGAGGAACAGCACGCGTGGTCGCGGCAGCATGGCCTGGCCCACGCCCAGGCGCTGGCGCATGCCGCCGGAATAGCCGCCGATGCGTCGATGTCCCGCGTCAGCCAAGCCGATGGTCTCGAGGGCCTCGTCCACGCGTAGCTTGAGCGCCTGACCCGCGAGACCGTAGGCACGCCCGGCCAGCTCGAGCAACTCTCGACCGGTCATCCAGCCATAGAAGCGCGGGTCCTGGTCCAGGTAGCCGATGCGGGAAGCCAGCGTGAGACCGCCCTGGGCGATCGAGACACCATCGACGCTGGCGGTCCCGGCCGACGGCCGGCCCAATCCCGTCAGCAGGCGCAGCGTGGTGGTCTTGCCCGCGCCGTTCGGACCCAGGAACCCGAAGATCGAACCGTTTGGGACGGAAAGGTCCAGGCCGTCGAGTGCCACGATGTCACCGAACCGCTTGGTCAGGCCGTGGGTCTCGATGGCGGGAGTACCGGTGGTTCCGATGGGGACCCCCGTGGGTCCGGCGGTCACGCCTCCTCGCGCCCGAACAGGAAGTAGACCACCGGTCCGATGAGGTTGATGAAGATGATGACGAGAGCCCAGAGCACCTTGCTGTTGCCCCGGACGCTACGTTCCGGTCGCGTCAGGTCGTAGAGGCCCCAGATCATCAGGCCGATCTGGATCAGCACAAGGGGTGTGATGACGAGCAGGAGCGTGGAGTCGACGTTCACTCGAGAGTCTCCGTGACGAACAGAACCGAGTCGCTGCGCTCGCCGATGGGACCCGCCGCAAGATCCGGGCCCGCCGCTCGCGCCGTTGGGGCAACAGTCGGCTGCGCTTGCCTCAGTCTCGAGCGCCGGGAACAGCGGAACAGAGCCGATCGGCCTCTTGCTGACCGTCTTCGGCCATGCTGCAAGAGGTCGCTCGACCATCGGCAGATATCGGCGATGGAACCACGGGTGCTCGAGGCTTGATGGTCACACCCTGGGACGACCGATCCGACGTTCGCGATCGGCCTACACGGCAGCTAGGCCGGGCTGACCTCGCCCGCGATGGCATCGGGCAGGAGCGGCTTGGTCGCGAAGCTCCGTTGCGATCCATCCGGCAGCTCAAGGACGATGAAGCCCTGGCCGCCGCTCGGCACGGGTACCACCTGCGCTGCCTGTGCGGGCGTGAGCGTGGTTACGGCGAAGCCTTCGCCGGTGAAATCCCCAGGCGCCAGGTCGGCCCACGGCCATGGGATGGCGGCGGCCGGCGATCCCGTCCAGATGTCGGTCAGCAGGCCCTGGTACAGCGGAACCTCGTAGAGCGTCGACGACGTCACCTTTGGTGCGAAGTCCATGAGCAGTTCGGCCAGCGTCTGGAACTGGGCCCGCGCCTCCTGGTCGGGCGCGTCGGGGTTGAAGCCGAGCGCTTGGACGACGACCTCCTTGGCCACGCCCTCGGCATCGATGGAGAAGACGGTGTTGGGCGTGTCGGTGATGAACGGATCGGCGTACAGGTCGGCAGCGTCGCGCAGGCCGCCGACGTCGAGCGCGAACGCGAGCAGTTCGTCCACCTGCTCCGGGCTGAGTCGGGAGCACTCGTATGGCGGCAGGGCGGCGGTGATGTCGTTGGACTCGGCGCTCGGCCGGTAGATCGCCACGTTGTTGCCGAAGAGCGTGAAGACCGGGTTCTCGAGGAAGGCGATCTCGACCGGCACGAAGCCACCGCCGGTGAACATCCGCAGCACGATGGCTTCGGGGTCCGTGGGATGGTCGATGCCGCCCACGACGCCTGGCTCGGTGGTCCAGCAGGCATCGTCGGCCGGTTCGCTGCCGGCGGCGGCCGTAGTGACCGAGGTCGTCAGCAGGAGGGCTGCCGCAGCCAGCGCAAGCACCGACTCGAAGCGGTCCCGGGACAGAGGTTGACGGAGAGAGCGATGACTGTTCATGGAAGACATGACGCCGACGGCGCGTCAGCGGTTCCCTGGCCAGCGAAACCGCTCGTCGAGCGCGCCTGCCATCGGCCGGCCGGGAGTATCGTTGAGCGTGACGGGGGAACAAGACGGCCGGGCACGACAGCTCAGGCGCCTTCGATCGAAGCCATCGGAGTGCGCACCGAGTGGCCCGCCACGACGCTCGAGAGGTGATGGACATGGACCTCGCGCAGGTCGACCCCGACTACATCAAGGCACACCTGCACGATCCCGCGGTCAGGCTCGTCGAGGTCGACGTGAGCCCTGCCCAGTACGACGCCGGCCACATCCCCGGTGCCGTGCTCTGGGACGCCTACGTCGATCTGCGCCACCCCGACTACCACACCATCTCGGACGAGGAGCTGCGTTCGCTCGTCCAGCGCACGGGGATCAGCGCCGATACGACGGTCGTGACCTACGGCTACGCGTCGCATCTCGGCTACTGGCTGCTGCGATCGTGTGGGCATGACAACGTCAGGTTGATGGATGGTTCGCGCGAGAGATGGATCGATGCGGGGCAGGCATGGTCCACCGAGGTACCGGATCCGACCGCCTCAAGGTACGAGCTCGCGCCCCAGCACCGCTTCATCGCATCGACCGAGGAGGTGGCGGCGATGGGAGACGACCCGTCCCCTGCCCTGCTCGACGTACGCTCCGAGGCGGAGTACTCGGGTGCGCGGTTCTGGCCATCGGGCGCACCGGAAGCCAAGGGCCGGCCGGGGCATATCCCTGGCGCCGTGCATCTCCCGATCGACTCGCTCCGGACGAGTGACGGCACCTTCAAGAGCGAGGCCGAGATGCGGCGTGTCCTCGACGAGCACGGCATCACCGCGTCGTCCGAGGCGGTCACCTATTGCACCATCGGCAACCGCGCCGCCCAGGCATGGTTCGCGCTCAGCGCATTGCTGGGCTATGAAGGCATTCGTGTCTACTACGACTCGTACGTGGACTGGGGGATGGACCCGGCAACGCCGATCGAGGCCTGACCTCCTGCGAGCGGCTAGGCCAGCAGCACGCGGTCGCGACCCAGCTGCTTCGCTCCGTACATCGACTTGTCTGCCGCCTCGACGAGCTCTGAGACCGAGGCCACATCGTGTTCCGGATAGGAGGCACCGCCGACGCTGGCGGTGACGGTGATACGACGATCACCGTCGACCACCTCGGTGGCCGCCACGGCCCTGCGAATGCGCTCGGCCAGATCCTGGAGGTCCGCCGTGGCCGCGCCGGGGACGACCATCAGGAACTCCTCACCGCCGTAGCGCATCAGCACGTCTCCCTCGCGGGAAGCGCGCCGGATGGACGCGGCCGTCGCCCGCAGCAGCCGATCTCCGACCAGGTGGCCGAACGTGTCGTTGACGGCCTTGAAGTGGTCCAGGTCGACCATCAGCACTCCCACCGGGCCCGGACACCCGCAGCGCCCGACCGAACTCCTCCTGCAGGCGGACCAGGCCGAACCGACGGTTGTAGACATTGGTCAGCGGGTCAAGGGCAGCCAGACGCTGCAGGCGATCGTGTGAGAGCGCGTTGCTCAGGGCCAGGCCCAGGTCGGTCTTGAAGTGCTCCACGAGGATGCGGACATCGTCGGAGAAGGGTTCGATCGACGCGAGGACCAGCGCGCCGAGCGGGACATCCTTGAACGTCAGAGGGGCGACCACGACCTGCTTGGCGTGCTGTCGCAGCAGGACGCTGTCGACGACCACCTGCTCGAGGTTGACATCCAGCACCTGCGTCTGACTCGTCCTCAGCGCTTCGAGGACCTGCGCGTTCTCGGCGACCTGGTCTGGCTGGCTGATCCCGATCGAGGACAGCGGCTGCAGACCGCCTTCTCGCTCGACCAACAGCAGTCCGGCGCTCGAGCCCGTGTCACGCAACGCCGCCATGAGAGCTTCGCGTCCCAGCGTGTCCAGGTCGAGGTGGCTCGACACGATCGCGGTGAAGCCGCGCGTGGCGGTGTCGATCTCGTGGGTACGTGCCAGCGTGTCGATGAGTGCGTTGAACGCCGCAGCGCTAGCTCCCACCTCGTCGGCCGAGTCGACCGGGAGCGCACAGTCGAGCGGGTCGCACGTGCTCCAGTCACCACTGGCCGTGGCCGCTGTGAGTTGTGACTCGACGCGGGTCGTGTGTTCTGCCAGCCGCTTCAGACGGCGGCCGACCACGACGCGGGCGAGGCCGAAGTTGACGCCGGCCACGGACAGGCCCGCAAGGATCGTGGCGGCGTAGAACCGCGGGGTCATGACCTGGTCCGCGGGAAGCCCGAGGGCGACGCAGAAGAGCGGGAAGATGAACCCGACGAGCAAGCCCATCGCACTCATCCAGATCGCGAGATCGGTGAAGATCCTGTTGGTGAGTCGTAGCATCGGGTCCGCTCCAGAGCTCGCTGCGGAGCTCTCGTGTGAGGTTAGGTACAGGCAAACCTCAACGTGGTCGCTCCAAGGCCGGTCACGACATCGACCGAACGTCTGTGGGACGGGGGGACATCAGTCACCCGGGCAGCGCACGGCCCGAAACGGGACCTGACGGCGCATCTGAACCGACGAGCCGATCCTGTTCGCCCTTCGACCCCACTACTCGGTGGCCAGCTCGGATACCGGCGGCATGCCGCCGGGCACGATGACGCCCTCATAGCCCTCATCGGCGACGAAGCGGAAGACGGCGGCCAACCCCTCGTAGGCGCCTTCTCCGGTCACGACGTTCCACTCACGGGTGGCCTCTTCGGGGTCGTGGTAGCCGGTCATCGTGCCGACCCACGCACCGTCGGCATTCTCGATGCGGACCGCGGCTGCCCACACGGCTGGATCTACACCGCCTTCATCACCGTACGGATAGAACCGTGCCGTGCTGGTCCAGGTGGCCTCGCCGCTGATTCGCGGATCACTCGCCACGAAGTCCGTCACGGCAGTCACACCCGCCGCCTCGGTGAAGTCGGGCCCTGGCTGCCAATCGAAGGTCCCGTTGCTGACGGGTGTGTCGGTGGCCGTGAAGTAGCCGGCCCCGAGCGGGCCGATGACTTCCGCAGGGATCGAGGGTCCTGCTGTCGCCTCGGCGCCCGGGATGTTGCCCTGCTGAGCGAACGGTTGGGCGACGAGGAACATGCCGCCGAGAGCGAAAACGAGCGCCCCGGCGATGATGGCCTTGGATGGGCTGAACATGGTCTGGGTCCTCCCGATGACGATGGGGACATGGCCGTTGGAGGCTGGGTGGAGGCTGGGTCGGTACTCGTTCTTGTCGGTGGCGGTGGGTGTCTGAGCCTTCGGGCGGACCAGCCCCAAGGGCAACCAGCGACCCTGCTGGCGGGTCCGTGGCACCTCGGCCATGACTCTGGCGATACCCTCCTGCAGGTCACGCGGGGCCACCTCGCGGCCCCGATACCACGCGTCAAGGAGGGACCGCATCTGCTCGTCGTTCATCGCAGGGCCTCCTGGCGCTCGGTGACCGGGACCAAGGTGCGGGCGTCAGCTTCCAGGCCGGCACGCATCGCGTTGGTGGCAGCCTGCAAGCGGGAGTAGACCGTCGAGCGGGAAAGGCCCAACGTCTCCGCCACCTCGTCGGGGGTCATGCCCAGCAGGTGACGAAGGGCGAGGACCACGCGGTGGTCCATCGAAAGGCGCTGGAAGCCCCGTTCCAACTGGTCGCGATCGGCGACGACCTGGTACACATCGGCCGAGCGTGGCTGGTCGGCGGGCGCGAGGTCGTCGTTGGAGATCCATCTCGGTCGCCGCTTCGCCTCGGCGTAGCACATACGCACCAGTAGCCGGTAGGACCAACCCTCATACTTGGCTGGGTCACGAAGGCGCGCTGATTTGCGCCAGATGTCCAGCAGTGCCGCCTGGGTGACATCCTCTGCCGACTCCCGGTCGCCCATCACACCGTGGGCCACCCGGAACAACCGAGCGTAGTCGGCGGTCGCCAGCGCCTCGAAGGCCCGCTGATCGCCCCGCTGAACTCGAACCACGAGGTCTTGGTCCATGCCCCCATCCCTTGACCGACGACCATTGATGGTCGTCGGAGGGGACCGAGTCGTATCCGGTCCTCTATAGGGTAAGAGGGCCCGCAATGACGAGGATCACGAGATTCTGGTCCGTCGTTTGCCCGTGAACGTCGGGGAGCAGACGTGAAGCCGAGTGCCCCCGACGAGCGGCTACTCCGTGGCCGACGACTCAGCGATGGCGAGCAGCTCCAGGAACGAGGCTGCCTCGTCACCCACGACGGTCAGCGTCTGCTCGATGCCATCGACTGCCGAATAGGTGGCCCTAGCAGCAGTCGACGCGATCATCGCACCCAGATCGGCGTGGTGTTGCGTAGGACGCGCTTGGCTTCGTACGCAGCGACCGAGCCCAGCCACGGCTTGAGATGGTCCTCGTCGCGGACCTTGCGGAGCTTCTTCCAGGCGATGAGCCATGCGGCCTGTGTCGCCTCCTCGGCCAGGTACTGGTCGCGGGTGATGTAGACGGCGACCCGACGTCTCACCCGGTCACCACATATCGTCGTAGACATGTCGAGCGGCTTGGCCATGATCATCACCCGCGATCGGCCTGCGCCGTGCACCGGTTGAACTGCCCCATGCAAGAATCCGCAAGGACAGTGACGCCCGTGGCTGTCCATCTACGCTCTTCACGGAGGTCCCAGGATATGTCCCAACACCGACGGCTCTTCGCCGGTACCCTCGCGGTCGCGATGCTCGTCTCCGCCCTGCCCGGTACGGCCGTTGGCCAGTCTGCCCCAAGCTCGCCCGAAGGCGTGGAGTGGGTCCTGACATCCATGGACACCGCGACGCTGCCGGCCGACGTCTCGGTCACGCTGTCACTCGCTGACGCTGTGGCTGTCGGCAACTCCGGCTGCAACTCCTACTTCGGCGCCTACGAGCTCGACGGCCCAGCACTGACCTTCCCCGAGCCCTTCGGGTCGACCATGATGATGTGCGACGAAGCAGCGATGAGCGTCGAATTCACCTATCTGCCCCTGCTGTCCGCGACCACGAGCTGGTCGATCGACGCAGAGAGCACGCTCAGCCTCGCGGATGCCGACGGCATCGCCCGCCTGACCTATAGCGAGATGCCCATCGACATCACGGCTACTGACGTGGCCACGCTCGCCGTGGCGCTCGCCGACCTCCAGGCCCAGATCGACGTGGCCAGCAGCGAGGTGACCGCGCTCACCGAGCGGGCCGATTCCATCAACGTCAGTCGCTTCGATCGTCGTGTCACGGCCCTCGAAGAAAACGTCGATGGCATCTCCTCGCCGAACCTCCGTCGGCGCATCAACGCGCTCGAGGAGACCACTGCCCGGCTCGAGCGGACCATCGACCGCTTCCGTGAGCGGATCATCGCGCTGGAGGCCACCTCGGCGTCGCAGGCGCAGCGTCTCACCACACAGAGCGAGCGTCTCGCCGCGCACCAGCAGCGGCTCGACAGCCAGGGACAGCGGATCGCGGCACTCGAGGAAGCCTCGCCCGAGCCGACCCCGGATCCGGAGGGATAGCCGAACCATCCGCAGGAAGAGAACGGAGTCAGCTGACGGGTAGCCGGGAACGTGGCACTGCCCGCATCGGTCGTCGAACCATCGGCAAGACTCCAGCCCTCCGTAAGATGTCCCTTCCAAGACCCCGACACACACGCAGGTCGCTACTCCGGTCGGCTGCCTCGGGGTCGCCACTGCAGACCAGGGCCCCTACGCACCGGCGCGGCGGAGGCGCTGGTCGACCGTCAGTACCAACAAGAGGCCTCCTTCCGAGGGGAGCCGCTCGACCGGCAGTGCCCTGCCAACCGGAGTCTTCTAGTCCACCGGCTCGATCCAGCCGATGCTGACCGACAGCGGGAGGTCGGGCTCGGAGTACTCGGGTCCCGATTCCATGTGAGTCTGGGACTTCCAGACGAGTCCCTCATAGTCCCCGGTCCCGGTCAGGTTCTGGAGGACATAGTGGACGCCACCGTTCCTGGCGATCACCCCGGTCCACGGGCCTTCCCAGGTCCCGCCGTCGTTGGTCAGGGTCCCCGTGCCCCACATGTCGGCACTGCCATCGGGCCGCAGGTCGTAGTTGATGACCTCCTCGAACGTCCCATCGAGACGCGGGTCGGTCGAGTGGAACTGGTACTGCCACACCAGGTCGCGCGACTGCAGGATGTCGCCGTCCTGCGTCTGCGTCGAGTCCTGCAGCTCGACCAGGTCCGTGGTCGTGGCACAGCACCAGCGTGCGGTCCCCGAGATCGAGCGAGCCGGCAGGTGCCGGCACCGGCGAGGGTGACGTCTCCTGGGCCAGGACTGGCAGCCCGCCCAGCACCAGACATGCCGAGATGAGTGCACCTGTGGCCCACGACCTTCGCATGAGACGACCTCCTTGTACTGCGCGCCCCGGACGACTCGGTGTTGTCCCGGTCGCTGGCGTGATCACCTAGTCCACGTCCTCGTCCGCTGCGGGCTTTCCATCGCTGGGCGCCCAGACCTCCGCTGAGGCTGAGCTGCTGCCACCGACCACGAGGACGCGGCCATCGGGCAGCAGCGTGGCCGTGTGGCCCCAGCGCCCCTCGGCCAGCGAGGCGGCCGGGCTGAAGGACTCTGTGGCCGGGTCCCAGAGCTCCGCTGAGCCTGGGCGTTCTCCCAGTCACCGCGACCGACCACGAGCACACGTCCATCGGGCAGCAGCGTGGCGGTGTGTCGCATAATGTCCGATGGCGAGCGAGCCCGCCGGGCTGAAGGATCCTGTCGCCGGGTCCCAGACCTCAGCGGGGTGGAGGCCACCCCGGCCGCCGACGATGAGCACGCGGCCATCGGGCAGGAGCGTCGCAGTATGGAAGTCGCGTCCCTCGGCGAGCGAGCCGGTGGGCTCGAACGAACCCGTCGCCGGGTCCCAGATCTCCGCTGACGCCAGCGTGTGGTCGTCGACGTCCATGCCACCGACCACGAGGACGCGGCCGTCGGGCAGGAGCGTGGCCGTGTGCGCCGCAGCGTCCATCGCCCATGAAGCCTCCAGACTCGGAGGAGGCGCTGGTCGGGTCCCAGAGTTCCGCCGAGTCCTTCGGGACACCGCCACCGAAGCCACCAACGACGAGGATGCGTCCGTCGGGCAGGAGCGTGCCGGTAGCGGATAGGCGTGGCTCGGCGAGCGAGCCTGCCGGACTGAACGACTCGGTCTCCGGGTCCCAGGCTTCCACCGAGCCGACGCTGTCCCCCCAGCCGCCGATGACGAGGACACGGCCGTCGGGCAGGAGCGTGGCCGTGTGCCCGTCACGAGCTGTGATGAGCCGACCGGCAGGGCCGAAGGAGGAGGTCGCCGGATCCCAGATCTCGGCGGTGGGAACCCCTGCGATCGTGTTGGTGATGGGATCGAAGCCTCCGATGACGAGCACACGGCCGTCGGGCAGGAGCGTGGCCGTGTGGTGAGACCGTGCCCGTTCGAGCGAGCCTGCCGGGCTGAACGTGCCCGGCCCGCTCGACGCTGCCGCCGGGCCAGTGTCCTCGGACTGTCGCGTGCCGGTGACACTCGTGAGCAGGAAGCCACCGAACAGCGCAACGATGACGGCGGCGAAGCGACGAACTTGAGTGCCGGAGAACACGGAGAAGCCCCCTTCCGTCGGAGTCAGGTCTGGGCCGCCCCGGAGTCGTCGCGTGGTGACCGACCAGCGGCCGGTCCGGGCCGTCGTCGACCCCGACGATGGCGGCGACATCGACCGGGCGCGGCGGACGCATCGTCTGCCGGACCACGCCGGCGAGCTGGCGTTCGAAGGCGTTCATGTCATCCATCATCCGAGCTCCTGCCTGAGTCGATCGAGGAGGCGCTTGAGTCGTTGCCGGGTGCCCGCAGGACTCATCCCGAGGACACCCGCCAGCTCTGTGGCGTCGAAACCGAGCCCGTAGCGCAGGACCAGGAGCGTTCGCTCCTCGGGATCGAGGTCACCGAGCGCGGTGAGCATGTCGAGCGAGTCGATGCCGGTCGCGGGGTCGACGCCACCGGACAGGCGCGATGCATCGACCGTGGTCTCGAGCCGCGCGCGGCGACCGCGCTTGTCCAGCAGCTTCTTGGTCTCGTTGACCGCGACGCGCATCAGCCATGGCCGCAGCCGTTCGGGGTCGCGCAGCGAGTCGAGCTTGCGCCAGGCGATGGACCAGGCCGTCTGCACGGCATCCTCGGCCAGTTGGTCATCGCCGGAGATGTAGGCGCAGACCCGGCACATGTCGTCGTGGTACGCGGCGACGATGCGGCCGAAGGCGATCTCGTCCCCTGCGGCAGCGGACTCGACGATCCCGACGACGTCCTGGTCAGCGACCTGTGCCATTGCCCCCATACCCACCAGATACGTGGTGTCGGGCAAGTGTGACAAGAAGATCCCCGAAGTCGAGAGGCCTTCGGCTCACCAACGCCGAGCGGCGCGGCGTGACGTGCGCTGATTCGGGCAGCCTGCGGGCAGTGCACGTCGTCGAAGCCCCCGTCGGGCACAGCCACCGTGCAGACCGAGTAGTCCGGCGCTTGCCCGTGAACGTCGCGGAGCAGGCAGGCGCTACTCCGGAATGCCCCTTCGACTGGCCGCTACTCCGTGGCCGACGACTCAGGGATGGCGAGCAGTTCCAGGAACGAGGCCCCCTCGTCACCCATGACGGTCAGCGTCTGCTCGATACCCTCGATCGCCCAATAGCTGCCCTCTGTGCCGGCCTTCCAGACAGTGGTGGTCTCGCCACCCGGTCCAGGCCCGGTGTACTCCAAGGCTCCCGACTCGATCAGGTACACCGAGGTCGCCGGAGAGGCAGATGACGCGATCGTGGCACCCGGATCGGCGTGGTGGCGCGTCAGTCGGAAGAGGGCTTCGTCTGCAGCGGTCCAGTCGGTTGCGAACGGCTGCAACACGACCAGGTCCCCAGGCCACGTCTTCCACTGCAGCCCCGACGGAAAGCCGCCGAACCGACTGCCCGTGGAGCCCTCGTGCGCGTGGAATGTGAAGCCGGTGGCGTCAACCGCGCCGGGGTTGGCGATGCGGAGGTATCGCTCCGGATCGACCTCGTCAGCGGGGACGGAAGGCAGATAGATGGCCTCGCCGGGCTGCAGCGTCACGGCCTCGCCAGCGGGCCTGACCTCAGGCGTCGAACCGGGTGCACGCCACAGCAGCGCATCGGTCGTGGGCTCGACGAGGAACGACCCGCTCGTGACCATCATGGCTCGATTGCGCATCGACTCGTTCGCCTGGCTCGCTTGGGGCTCGCCGGTGACATCGGTGCCGGCCTCAAGGTTCCAGTCCCCGGCCTCCAGGGCGGTGAGGTCGGCGGGGAGAGCCCAGCGCGGGACCGATAGCTCGAACAGGAGTTCGCTGGTGGACTCGGCTTCGGGCGATTCGGTCACCGCCGCTGGAGCGACCTCATCACCCTGCTGCGTGGTGAGGACACCCATGAGCAGGAAGCCGCCGAACAGCGCCACGATCGCGGCAGCAGCGATGAACTTGAGCGCGGAGAACATCGTGAACCCCCTTGTCTGTGATCGGCCCTCGGCGGCGACGGCATCGAAGATCGCAAGGTCATCGACCGGCTCCGAAGGTCCCATCTCGCGAACGACCTCGGCGGCGACGCGGCGTTCCAAGACTCTCAGGTCATCCATCACTCGAGTTCCTCGCGGAGTCGCTTGAGGAGCCGTTCGATGCGGCTACGGGTGCCAGACGGGCTGATGCCCGTTGCCAGGGCCAGTTCGCTGGAGTCGAAGCCGGCGCCGTATTTCATGGCGAGCAGTGCCCGGTCGTCCGAGTCGAGCCGGCCCATCGCGGCCCGAAGATCGAGCGCACTCGGGTCCGTCGTCGGCTCCTCGATCGTTGGCTCGACTGCAGCGACCGCCGCGACCTCGACCCTCGCTCGACGCCGCTGGTTGCGTAGGACGCGCTTGGCTTCGTACGCAGCTACCGACACGAGCCATGGCTTGAGATGATCCTCGTCGCGGACCTTGCGGAGCTTCTTCCAGGCGATGAGCCATGCGGCCTGCGTCGCCTCCTCGGCCAAGTACTGGTCGCGGGTGATGTAGACGGCGACCCGACGCATGTCGTCGTGGTATGCCGCGATGATGCGGCGGAAAGAGACCTCGTCGCCAGCCGCCGCCGATGTGATCACGCCCGCTTGCAGCCGACCAGCCGTTCGCGTCATCGCCCCCATACCTAATACCGTCCCGAGATCGACAATCTGTCTCACCCGGTCACCACATATCGTCGTGGGTGTGTCGAGCGGAAGCGCAGGAGTGTCGGCGACTCACCGAACCGCGAGGGCCATCATTCGAGGCGTCTTGGGGCGGCGTGCGCAACTCCGGGCAGCCCGAAAGAGGGGTGGCTCTACCAGTTGGGGTGTCGTGCCCAGCATGAATGGGGAAGAAGTGGAGCGGGAGACGGGACTCGAACCCGCGACATTCTGCTTGGGATCCAGCCGACGTGTCCGCGGCAGCGGAGATGTCGGTGGCGCCGCCCTCCCCCGCGTCAGCTCCACGATCTGGTTCAGGGCTTCGATGGGCAGCTCCGACCTGACGCGGAGGTCGCGACCCTCGTTGATGCGAGCCGGTCGGTCGAACAGCATCTGGAGCCGGTCGAGGAGGACGGCGATGTCCTTGGGCTTGATGTCGCATGACGGGCACCTCGACCGATGCTCGCCGTCGAGGCTGCTTGACCGACTTCGTGGCCTTCAGGTCGACGCAGAACTTGTCGAGGGCCTCGTCGATGCCGTCGAGGACCTTGTCCTCGATCTCCGCCTGCCGGTCGGCCTATCGCGCCGCGTGACGCGACATGAACGCGTCCGACTCCTTGGCCTGGTACTGCTCGCGCTTCTCCGGCCCAGTCGTTCTTCTGCGCCTGGACGACGACGGAGGAGTGGGCGCTGATGCCACGGCTTCGGCACAACTCGCGGATGGACATGGTGCCGGTGATGTACTCGCGCTCAAGGGCGCGGTAAGTCGCGCGCTTGTTCACGGCGACCGCCTTTCGGCTGTCTCGGCCTCCGGCCTCTCCTCGCCGCGACGAGGGGCGGAGTCACCGTCTGGCCCCATCGTAGCCCGCAGGCCAAGGGCGCGACTGGGATCGATGCAGTAGAGGGGGGCCGGCATCCCGCCTGGCCTGGACGGTTCAACGGGCGCGAGCGTATGCCTAGCAGGGGACGACTTCGCCCTCCACCGAGTAGTATGTCCCGCGCTCGATGCATCCGAGCGTGTCGTAGCCACCTCCACCGGCGTAGGTCCCTCCGGACATATCTTCCACGGAATCGCCGCCACCGCCGCCGTTGAAGGTCCCATTGAGTTCGTCCGTCACTGCGTCGTCACCCGGCCCACCGTTGAAGGTGCCGTTGACGATCCCGACGGTGTCGTCGCCGGGGCCGCCGTTGAACGTGCTGGTCACATCGACTGCGCCCGTGACCGTGTCGTCGCCGCCGCCGCCGTTGAAGGTGCCGCCGTCAATGACAGTAGCGACGGTCTCGGGTTCGGACGTGCCGTTGAGCGTGAAGCCGTCGACAACGGTGTCGGCGACGATCGGGGCTATGTCGCCGACGTAGTAGCACTCGCCGGAACCGGGAGCGCCCGACCCGTCCCACTCCAGGCACTTGCCGGCGGCCGCCGGTGCGCGCCACGTCGGCTCCGGGCGGGCAGGACCACGTCAGCCGCTCCACGCCCTCCATGACGACCTCGACCACCGGGTCAGGCTCACAGCCGTTGCGCACCGCCACCGCCGCGGTGCGATCGACGTGGTGGTCCGACATCAACGTCTGGGGGATCGGGTGCTCGCCCCACGGAACCCCCGGTGCCAGCCCCTCGAACCACACATCGTCCGTGCCGATGAGCGAGAGGTGCGGCACCGCTCGCTCAGGCCTCACAGGCGGCACCGAGGTCGATGAGCCCGGCCCCCGCGACCGGCGCGACCGCGGCGATGCGCTCGTCCAGGCTGCAGGCCAGGGCGGAGGATGCCTGGCCACCGCTCGACCAGCCCGCGGCGTAGACCCGTGCCAGGTCGATGCAGAGCTCTGCGCCGATCTCGTCGATGAGCGCATCCACGAAGGCGATGTCCGGGTTGGCGGCGGTGAGGTCGATGGCCGTGTCCTCTTCGCCGAACATCCAGTTCCTAGGCAAGGACAAGCACAAGTCGCGCCGAGTGCTGGGAAACGATGTCCTCGAGGTCAACCCGAAGGGACACACCGTGTGGAGCCGAGAGACACTTGACCGGAAGGTCCGCCGCTATGTGACCGAGCGCCTCGAGTTGGCCGATGAAGCGGCGCGGGACGCCTATAGGCGCGACGAGCGCAGGCTGAGAAGGTCGGACACGTAGGTGGTGTAGCCGGATGGTGCACGAACCAACTCGGAGGCCGAGGAGGAAGCTCGGCCTCCCGCACAGGGCGACGGGCACCAGGGTCGATACCATGGACCGCATATGAACGAGCGAGAACGGGACATCGGTAAGCTCGAGCGCGTGCCGCTGCGGGAGGTGTGGCCTCGCGAGGCGACGGACTTCACGCCGTGGCTCCGCGACAACATCGATGTCCTCAGCGACCAACTTGGTCTGACACTGACGAACGCCGAGAGCGAACGGTCCGCTGGTGACTTCTCCGTGGACCTCATCGCTGAAACGGAGGATGGCCGCTCCGTCGTCATCGAGAACCAACTCGAGCGCAGCGACCACGATCATCTCGGCAAGTTGCTGACGTACGCCGCGTCCTTTGAGGCTGCCATCGCCATCTGGGTCGTGGCCGAGGCGCGGGCGGAACACCTCCAGGCCATCGCATGGCTCAACCAGTCGGTGCCGTCGGATCTGTACCTCGTGCGGGTCGAAGCCATCCGCATCGGTGACTCGCCCGCAGCCCCGCTCCTCACCAAGATCATCGGTCCCAGCGTCGAAGCCCGCCAAGTGGCAGATACGAGGAAGGAGTACTCGGAGCAACACGCGCTGCGTGATGCGTTCTGGCAGGGACTCCTGGCCCTCGCGAAGACCAAGAGCCATCTCCATGCCAACATCTCGCCGGGTCCGGGTGGCGCGGTCTGGTCACGCGAAGGCCCGATCGCCTGGAACTACGCGATACGCCAGCACAGCGCCCGCGTGGACCTGTACATCGACGCCGGCGAGGGCTCGGAGGAGGCAAACGAGGCGATGTTCGAGGGACTGCTGGCACATCGCGAGGAGATCGAGGCTGCCTACGGCGGTCCGCTCGACTGGCAGCGCCTCGAGGGCAGCCGCGCATGCCGCGTCAGCCAGGAGCTGTCTGGGGGTGGGTACAGGGATCCTGACACCAAGTGGCCGTCCATCCAGAAGGCCATGGTGGACTCCATGCTCAAGCTCGAACAGGCGTGCAGACCGTTCCTGCGGTCGCTAAGGAGGACCAGCGGCTCCGGTTGAGTCTGCGCCATTCGCCATCTCGCTGGCGTACGGCTCGCCCAAGCTCCCCAGCGCCTCCTTCACCGCCTCATGCGGCGTGTCCCCGACCCCGACATCCCGCGAGTCCTCACCGAGGTCGGCGGTCGCCATGTAGCGCCCGTTGCGCTCGTGGACCTCGACGGTGACCCAGAAGTCAAGTCGCGGGTGGATGAGGTGGAGGTGCTTCACGCGGCATGCGCCTCGTAGCCGCAGTCAGCGCACAGGTACGGTGCCTCGCGAACCGCGAGGTAGCGCCGTCGGACCATGACCAGACCGATGGCTAGCAGTACGCCACCCACGAGCAGCCCACCGTTCACCGCGAAGAGGAGCAAGGCACCCACGAAGGCGAGAACCCAACCCACCGCGCTCGTCCATCCCGTGGCTGGTTCGCGGCGGACGATACGGCTCCCTCCGCATCGCGGGCACTGGGCAGGCCAGACTCCCTTGGTGTCCGTTGGTCCTTGGCTCTGCTCCAGTGGAGGCGCGGGTGAACGCCGTGCGCCGCAGTGGGCGCAGTAGGTGTCTTCCGACGCGAGCGTGTTGCCGCACTTGACGCATCACTTCCCCTGAAGAAGCACGCGAGCGTCAGCGTGCCTCAGCCAAGGCCCGAGTCCGCAACCGCCTCCAGCGCGAGGCCATCGCCGAGCTCGTGAAGGCCAAGACCATCCCCATCGACTACAAGGACCTGACCCCTGCCCAGCAGGCAGTCATCGACGCCCTCATGGCGCTCCACGAGGAGCAGGGACGATGAGCTGGGAGATCGAGGGTCCCGACATTATCGGCGACAACGTCTGGCATGCCTCCTCCTTCGAGGGCAAGGGCGAGCATGGCAAGGCCGTCTTCTTCACGCCCACCGAGGGCAGCCGTGGCGAGGTCGAGGTTCACCTCGATGACGTGGGCCTCGCGGACGACGGCATCGTCTACAACGGTGTCCTCGACCTTCGCGACCCGAACGACCACCTGGAGTTCGTCGAGCGCCTCGGCAAGCGGTTCCCCGACATCGACTGGACGGAGCCGCTCGACCTCATCCGCCGCAGCGGCAAGTTCGGCGGGGCCATGACCGTGGCGGAGCTGCTCGCGGCCACGCCCGACCGGACCCCGTGGTGCTGCGAGGGCCTCGTCGCCCCTGGGCTGCTCACCGTCATGGTGGCCGACCCGAAGGCGGGCAAGACTCAGTTCGCCATCGGCCTCGGCGGTGCCGGCCTGACGGAGGGCGCCTTCGCCGGTCGGGAGGCCCGCTTCGGCCCCCGCTTCGTCCTTGACCGCGTACATCGGCTCGCCCAGCGGGATGCCGTCCATGTCCACGACGTGCTGCGGCAGGGCTGGACCCTTGTAGGGCACGCCGAAGGGCTGGTGGTCCTCCTCCGCCCGCCGCCGGGGTGGGCAGTCGCGGTGGTCGCAGTCGGCGTCCTCGCACAGGTAGCGGCGCCCGTACGACGCCCAGGCCCGCAGCTTCGCGGGACAGGGGCCGTGGGTGCAGCCGGGGATGGTGCAGGCGTTCCAGGGCTGCGCGACGGCGCCGGGGACGGGTCGCGGTTCGGGATGCTCGGTCGCGTCGGTGATGACGACCTTCTCGCCGAGGTCGGCGAACATGACGTACTGGCTCATGGGGTTCTCCTATCGCTCCCGGCTGGGGCACCGTGCCCGCACTGGGGCCGGTTGCCGCGCCGTCGTCGAGCCGGGACTCTCGGGCGCTCGTGATAGGGGTGCGCCTGATGACGCTCGGAGCTACGTCAGCGCATCGTCGGACTCCGGCTCCTGGAGTCGCAGCCACAGCGCCTCGACGATGATCGACGAGGCGTCGTCGGGATGGCCCGTCCAGAGGGCATGCACCTCGTGGCTCGCGGCGAAGTCCGCGCACGAGTCGAGGAGCGCCTGGTTGCCCTGCCACAGCCCGAAGGTGTTGCGCACCCACAGGCCGAGCGTGAAGTGGAGCGAGATGAGCTCGTCCCGATCCATCGCCCCGATGGCCTCGATGCCGTCGTCGGGCAGGCTCGAGAGCAGCCCATCGACCGCCGCCTCGACGGTCTGCGGCCAGTCGTCCTGTCCCGGCGCTGGCTCGCTGTCGTGAGGGTCGTCGTACATCAGTTCAGATGCTCTCCCTGCGGGGTCGAGTGGGCGGTACTTGTGGCGACCCGAGTGGCCGGGTTCGCGGACGCACGATCCGCTGGCGTCGGGAGCGACGGCGCCGCAGTAGGGCGGCTCCTCCTCTTCCTCCAGTATCGCCTCTGCCTGATCCACGAGGTTCTGGCGGTTGGCGATGGCAAGCACCATCACGCTGATGCCCGCGAGGATGTCGCGGTCATCGTCGGACAGGGGTGTCTCCACCGAGATGTCGAGCTTGATGCCCATGAGGTGGTCCTCCTTCGACCATCGCACTCGGCGGAAGCACCGTGTCGGCTGAGGGAGCCGACCGGTTGCTGCGGAGTCATGGGGCCGAGCTGCATGCCCGACACCTTCATGTCGTGCGCCCAGGTATGGCGGAAGACGTGGGGATGGATACCCTCGAGACCGGCTCGCTTCGCTCGCTCGATGATCGCCTGGTAGATGCCGTTCCCCGTCATCGGCCCCCCATGCCCGAGCCACAGGGCGTCGGCATCGGCATCACGGTGCTTCGCTCGCGCCCGCCGGAGGTAGCGGTCGATGGCGCGGGCGGTGTCCTTGCCGAACGTGCAGTCGCGGGGCTTGCCGCCCTTGCCGACCACGCGCACGGACTTGTCGCTGAGGTCGAGGTCAGCGACGGCAAGGCCTGCCAGCTCCTCGCGGCGCATCCCTGTGTCGATCAACAGGCAGATGATGGCCCCGTCGCGGTAGTCGGCGAGGGCACGACCCTCACAAGCCTTCAGCAGTGCCCGCTTCTCGGCCTCTCGCAGGACGGGGACCGGCTTCTCGGGCACCTTCGGCGGCTTCATCCTCGCCATCGGACTGCGCTCGATCTCCTCCTCCTCGATGGCCCAGCGGAAGAACGAGCCGAGCGCCCGGTAGCGGTTGGCAGCGGTGGCAGGACTCTGCGTTTGCAGCACATCGGCGATGAAGGCTTCGATGTCCTCGCGACGGAGCCGCTCGACCTCGCGGGGCCGGCCCGTCGAGGCGAGGAAGGCGTCGAGCCGCGTGATGGCATCGAGGTAGGTGGTGATCGTGCGGGGACTCTTGTTCTGGGCCTCGAGGCCGAGCCGATAGGAGTCGGCGAGCACGGTAAGGGAGGTGGGTGCGCGATCGGTCGAGCGATCGTGGAGGTGAGTGATGGTGCCCAACTGAGGCCTCCTGACTGCTCCGACAATTATCGTGTCTTGGAGCGGCGTGCGCAACTCCGGGCAGCCCGAAGGAGGGGTCGCTCGACCAGTTAGGGTGTCGTGCCCAGCACGAATGGGGAAGAAGTGGAGCGGGAGACGGGACTCGAACCCGCGACATTCTGCTTGGGAAGCAGACACTCTACCAACTGAGTTACTCCCGCCAAGCGGCGAAGGGCCGCGGTGCGGATGCGCGTTGCCGATGCCCTGCGGATGACACTATCACAGGCTCGTGGCGACCTCTGCTTGCCCGGGTCCCATCGGGATCAGCCCATCTCGATGGCCTCGAAGACGTGGACCTGCCCATCGTGGTTGAGGTGGGGATGGTCGGCACACGCCGCCGCAGCGGCATCCAGCGAATCCGCGTCGATGATGGTGTAGCCGGTGGCCGCCACTGCCCCGGGACCATCAGCCGCGGCGGCACCTGGGCCTGCGATGTGCTTGGACGCGCCGAAGGGGTTACCTCCGTCAAGGATCGAGGCACCCGACTTGCCGTACCAGGCGCCCCACTCGGCCATGATCCGCTCCTGCTCCTCGGGGGTCGCGGACATGCCGGAACCGCCCGAGTAGACCACCACGAACTTCGCCATCTCATCCTCCTGCCGCCGGACCGGCAGGGAGGGCCGGCCCGTTGTGGCAGAGGGTCGAAGGGAACCATGACGACGGTGTGACATCGGCGCCGCCTGATATCGTCGGGGACATGGCACGTCTGGATGTCTTGTTCGAGGGATACGGCAACGAGCGTGGCGTGGCGGGAACGGTCAGCCTGCGTGCGGGACGGCGAGGTCACGGCCATCGTGGACCCCGGCATGGTGCCCTCGCGCTCCTCGATCCTTGACCCCCTCGCCGCGCTCGGCGTGGCTCCCGAGGACGTCACCGACGTGATCCTGTCCCACCACCATCCCGACCACACGGTGAACATCGCGCTGTTCCCTGAGGTCACGATCCACGACCACTGGGCCACGTATCGCCGCGACCAGTGGACGCCACGACCTGCCGAAGGCGTGCTGCTCTCCCCCGGCATCAGGCTCCTCGAGACGCCGGGTCACACGCCGCAGGACATCACCACACTCGTCGAGACCGATGACGGCGTGGCCGCCCTCACCCACCTGTGGGTCTACGAGGGCTCGCCGGGGAGCGGCCTCGACATCGACCCAGCCCTCGTCGGCGTGCATCGAGCGAGGGTCCTCGAAGTGGCCACGCTGATCGTGCCCGGTCACGGAGCTCGGTTCCGCGCCCTTTGACAGTCTCTCATAGTTGATTGACATAGTCGTCTATCATGGTTCGATGAAGACCGTCACGCCCATGGACCTGCGCCGCTCGCTCGGGCGCATCCTCG
Organism: uncultured Chloroflexia bacterium; assembly: GCA_963714675.1. Classification (GTDB taxonomy): domain Bacteria; phylum Chloroflexota; class Limnocylindria; order Limnocylindrales; family CSP1-4; genus JAFMJV01. The sequence continues at coordinate 71,678 of CAVQPG010000006.1, forward strand.
ACGAGGCCTCGGCCGGCGAGCGCTTCCTCATCGAGCGCGACCACAAGCCGATGGCGGTGCTCGTCTCCGTGGAGGAGGCACAGCGACTGGACCCGGACACCGAAGAGACCCGAAAGCAGCGCGAGGCTGCGTGGGAGGCGCTCGAGGACTGGCGGCGGCGGTATCGCGAGTCACGATCGCCAGACGATGACGAGCCCAACGCCGTCGACTGGCTCCGGGCGGATCGCGACAGTCACTGATGACGCGATCGACGGTGGATGCCTCGGTCGTCCTCGCGTGGCTCCTCGCAGAACCGCGACCGCCGTGGGTCGACGAGACCATCGCCGCGGCTCGGGCCGACCGCCAGGTGCTGGTCGCTCCCTCGCTCATCTGGATGGAGATCGGTAACCGACTCGCGCGCGCCGGCGGGCTCCGGGAGGAGTTCGCGCTCGAGGCCATGATCCGCGCCGAGGTACTCGGTGTCGAATGCGTCGAGCTCGATCGCCCGATCCGGCTCCGAGCCTTGCAGCTCGGCCCACCAGCACCGGCTGTCGATGTACGACGCCGCCTATCTGGCGGTCGCCGAGGCGACGCGCACTCCCCTGCTCACGCTCGATCAAGGTCTGGAGAAGGCTGCGCCGGTCCCTGGGCCATGGGCCGGAGAGCGGCTCCAGCCGAGTCTCGGAGCCAACCGCGACCTACGGCGACCGCCCCGTCGACCAGACGTCGATCGCGGCCATCGGTGCCGCCCTCGCGGAGATGCGCAAGGAGTACTCGCTCTGAAGGACTATTCGCGCTAGCCGCCGCGGGCGATTCCCAGCGCCGTCTCGGCCAGCGCACGCAGGACCGGCGGGACACCTTCGGGCCCTCGCTCGTCGGCCTCCGCGAGGATGATCAGGGCCAGACCCGGCTTGGTCACCTGCTCCACCGCGGCCTTGATGATGCTGTTCGTCGAGCGGGTCCGGCCGACCCTGCCAGCCGCCCTGATGACATCCGCATAGCCGCTCTCGAAGAGGTAGTGCTCGATATCGTGCGCGGGCAGCACCACGACCTCCCCGGCCCCGCCCTCGTGGAGGTGCGCCTCTACCTGCCGCTCGTAGTGCTGGCCGGCCGGATCGCCATCCGCGAGCACGACCCAGCCGATGCCGAGGTCGTCGGCCAGCTTCAGCAGCGGCGCCAGGCCGCACTGGGCGAACTCGATGACGCGGATCCCCTCCACGGGGAACTCGACCCCGCAGATCCGAGCCAGCTCGGGCACCAGCCAGGCCTCGGTCTCGCCCTCGACGAGCACCCAGCAGCGGGCGAAGAACGAGCCGCCGCGGTTGAGTCGCACGTGGAAGGTGAGCCGGCGCAGCTCCCCCACCGAATAGCGCTCCGTCCGGACCGACCACGCTTCGACCCCGTCGGGCCCGCGCGCGAGGCGTCGCAGTGAGCTCAGCGGCACCCAGGCGAGGACCTCGGGCGAGTGGGTGGCCACGATCTGCTGGAAGGGCAGGTTGAAGGCCACCGCTGCGAGCGCGGCCAGCCAGGTCGGGTGGAGGTTGGCCTCGATGTCGTCGAAGAGCAGGATCGGCTCCGCCTCCTCGCCAAGTCCGTCCTCGGGCACCGCTTCGAGGATGGCCACGAGCAGCCACAGCGCGGCGATCCGGCGCTGGCTCCCGGCGCCCTCCTCGAGCGCACGGCCCAGGTCCGTGGTGAGGGCCCGTGGCGTGTCGGTCATGGCCAGCACCGACCGGTGACGCTCGGGCGCCGGTCCCAGCTGGTTCGCCAGTCGAGCACCGGCTGCCAGCACGTCCTCGCGCACCTCACCGATCTGGTCCCAGGTCAGCGGCTCGCGTGGCTGGGCGGCACCGAGCAGCACCGAGCGAAGCCGACCGGCCCGGTCGGAGGCATCACCGCTGGTCGGACCAAGCGACGGCCGCACTCCGCCCACGATGACCGCTGGATGCCGGCGCCGAAGCCGTGCCAGCAGCGCCTCGGCATCGATACCCTCGAGTGGCACCCCGGCGCGGTCAAGGACGTCCACGGTCGTGGTCGGGTCAGCCTCGGACGTGCGGATCGCCAGGACGCGCAGGCTCAGGCCACCGTCCTCGACGCCGGGCAGCCCGTCTGCGAGGTCGTCCTCGTCGTCGCCCACGCGCAGCCCGAGCGTGATGGCCAGGGTCGTGGCTCGGTCCTCCTCGTCGAGGGTCGGTCGGTGGAAGTCGGCCACGCTGAAGCTCGGGAGCACATCCGGATCGCTGGGTCGCAGGACGCGACCGACCGCGCGCAGCAGGGATGACTTGCCGCAGTCTGGCTCGCCGATGATCGTGGTCAGCTCGTCGAGATCGACCGTCAGGCGATCGATGCCGCGAAAGGCCTCGATCTCGATCCGATCGAGTCTCATGGGACTGGCTCCGCGTGCCTCCTTGGTACTGCTGGAATGCTACGGCCGATCCGTGGCAGGATGACGCGTCGTGAACATCCGTCGTGCCTGCCTCGCTGCGGCCATCGCCATCAGCCTGCTCGCCTCCGTCGTCCCGGGCGTCGCTGCCCAGGATGTCGACCGCTTCGCCCGAGCCACTCCCCGAACACGTCCTCTTCGTGGGCAACAGCCACACCGAGCGCAACAATGGGCTCGACTGGCTCGTCGAGCACTTCGTGGCCGCCGATGATCCTGCGCTGTCGTTCGATGGCACGAAGATCACCGAGGGCGGCGTCACGCTCGAGTACCACTGGCAGAACGGGGCTCGCGAGCGGATCCTCGAGGGTGACTTCGACACGGTCGTCCTGCAGGGCTACCTGCCCGGGTCCGAGACGCGCACGGCCGAGCCGTTCCTCGAGTACGCCCGCCTCTTCGACGAGGTCGTCCACGATGTCGGCGCCAGGACCGTCTTCTTCATGACCTGGCCGCGCGGCTTCAACGACTGGTCGGACATCGACGACGTCATCGAGGCGCATCGCACGATCGAGACCGAGCTGGGCGCCACCGTCGCCCCCGCCGCCTATGCCTTCGAGCTGGCGAGGGCCGAGCGACCCGACCTGCAGCTGGTCAGCGACGACAAGGTCCACGCCACCTGGGAAGGGGCCTACCTGGCGGCGGCGACCGTCTACGCCACGCTCTTCGACCGCAGCCCCGAAGGATCGACCTTCGCCTTCGGCCTCAGTCCCGAGGACGCCGCGTTCCTGCAGCGGATCGCCTGGCAGGCGCTGACCGCGTGGCGCGCCGGAGCGGAGCTGCCCGCAGCGGACTGAGCTCGCTCAAGCGTCCTACTGGGCGATGCGGTCGCCAAGGTAGATGTCGCAGTCCGCGGCCACCCAGATGTCCACCGCTGTGCCGAAGTCGACGAGCGTGCCCGGCCACCGGCTCCTGCTTCCACACGCGGTCCCTGGTGTTGCCAGCCTTATCGAGGTGACACTCGCCCGGCACGAGGCCGGCCGCGAACACCGCCTCGCGCGCGAGGGCCGGCGGTCAGGAAGTCCTCGTTGGGTGCATCGGGGTAGCGGTTCCACGACGGTCCGCGCAAGGCCGGCACGATCGCTCGCGGCTCCGGCGTCGGCGTCGGCTCCGGACCGAGCTGGACCGGCACCAGGTCGACACTCCATTCGCAATCCGACGCGCTCACGTCCCAGTAGTAGTGGCCGGCGGCGAGATCGTACAGATACTCGCGGTTGTCCACGATCGGGTAGGCGACCTCGGGATCGCGCGCATCACGGAGCGTGCCGTCCCAGCGCTCGCAGGCCGCGGCATCGAGCTCGGCCAGCCACGGCCCGGGGGTCACCGAGAAGGGCGCCGACACGAGGTCGCCGAAGCCGCTGGTTCGAGCAGCGTCACCGATCGCGTCGGGCTGTGCCAGCGGCTCGGCCACGAAGTCCTCGGGCAGCAGGCTGGCCACCGCCTCCGGCACCACGGCGGCAGCCCGGGCCCAGGCAGCCAATGAGTCGTCCTCGGGCGCCTCGGTGCGGCTGGCGGTCAGAAGGTCGACGCAGTTGGCCACCGCGGCCTCATCCGAGCCGGCCACGAACGCGGCGGACCGCGCCTTCTTCTGCTTCTTGGTCTTGTCGAGCAGGTCGAGATAGGTCAGCTCTCGCTCGCCCAGGGCCGAACCCAGCAGGTAGCGGCAGAAGGACTCGTCGGTGAGCACGACCGTGCCGTCGCTGCGGGTGTAGCCGGCGAGGGGTGCCTCGGGGTCCGGGCCCAGGAACTCCTCGGACGCCTGGGCCAGGACCCCGATCGAGGTCGCAGCGAGTGACATGGCCACGAGGCCGGTGATGAGCGATACGCGCTTGGCAGTCAGCACGGCAGGCACCTCCAACGGGAACGGATGTGCAGCATCCTGCCCGGTCTGCGGCACGCTGTCGAGACGCTCCGCGTCGGGCTCGTCACGAAGGATGGCGATGACCGCAGAGCTGTCGAGGATCAGCCGGGCAACCCGCGCCGTCGTTAGGCAGTTCGTCCGGATCGCTCACTCTGAGCTCGCGCGACAGTCGCTTCGACGCGCCCCGACCGACGACCAGCAGGGCGGCGGTCATCCCTTCGCGCTGCTCGGCACGCAGGCGTTCGAGTCGCTCACGCAGCGATCCGGTCACCGCGCCGATCACGCTCTCGCCGGTGAGGTCAGCCAGCTCGCGTGCGAGCCGATGCGCCTCCGGGCCGTTGATGCTCATGCCCATGGCACCATCCTTGCTTGCTGGGTAGACATCTACCACTGGCGCCAGCTGGGCTGGACCACGTTCAGCGCACGAGCATCTTCAGCTGCGGGGCCAAGGCTCGCGGCCGGACGTGCGCCCGCGGGACGGATGGCTCCCGCGAGTGTCCCGAAGCGCTCGGCCGCTTCCGGACGGATGGCGTACCAGATCCAGGTGCCGCGACGTTCCCCTTCGATCCAGCCGGCCTCGCGCAGGACCTTGAGGTGGTGCGACACGGTGGGCTGGCTGATATCGCAGCGAGTCGGTGAAGTCACAGGCGCAGGTGGGTCCGTCCACCGACAGCTGGCGCAGGATGGCCAGGCGCACCGGGTCTGCGGCGGCTTGGAGCAGCTGCACGTCCGGGTCGCTGGTTCGCTTCACGGGACCATTATATCGATTGACATCGATATTGTCACGCATTATATTGATGGTCCATCGATACAAGCAGAGGGATCGGACCAATGACCACGCATGACCAACGCCGAACGGGTCCACGAGGCCGTCCGGGAGCGCTATGCGGAAGCCGCGCTCGAGGTACTCGGGCAGGAGCCTCGACGTGGCCGGCGGCTGTTGCGGGCCGGCGGCGGACGAGTCCTGCTGCGAACCATCGGCGCAGGAGACCGAGGAAGGCTTCGGCCAGCGCCTGTACAGCGCTCTCGAGTTGGAGGGACTCCCGTCGGCCGCGGCACTGGCCTCGCTCGGCTGCGGCAACCCGGTGGCCGTGGCGGAGCTGCACGAGGGTGAGACGGTGCTCGACCTCGGCTCGGGCGGCGGCATCGACGTGCTCCTCTCGGCCAGACGGGTCGGGTCCACTGGCTTCGCCTATGGCCTGGACATGACCGACGAGATGCTCGAGCTGGCCCGCAGGAACGCCGCCGACGCTGGTGCCACCAATGTCGAGTTCGTGAAGGGCACGATCGAAGCCATCCCCCTGCCCGATGCGTCGGTCGACGTCGTCATCAGCAATTGCGTGGTCAACCTCGCCGCTGACAAGAGCGCTGTCTTCGCCGAGGTCGCGCGGGTGCTGCGGCCCGGTGGTCGCATCGGCATCACCGACATCGTGGCCGAGGACCAGCTCACGGTCGAGCAGCGCGCGGAGCGTGGCTCCTACGTCGGCTGTATCGCGGGCGCCCTCTCGATCTCCGAGTTCCGCGAGGGGCTCGAGGCCGTCGGGTTCACCGACGTCGTCGTCGAGCCCACGCACGCGGTCGCTGAAGCGATGCACAGCGCCATCGTCCGGGCGACCAAGCCCGCCTGATCTCGACTCCCCCGGCCCGAGCCGGCTGTGGTGGGGTGGACCGTCGTCTGAAACGGCGATGACGGCGCGCTGACATCGATGCGAGGCCGCGACGTGGCTACCATCGCGGTATGCGACCGATGCGTTCCTTGCTGCTCTGGATGGCTCGGGACGAGCGCCTGGCGGAGACGATCCCGAACATGCGCTTCGCCAAGCGTGCCGTGCGTCGCTTCATGCCCGGGGAACGGGTCGAGGACGCCTTCGCCGCCGCCGAGCGGCTACGCGACGAGCGCGTCCGGGTCCTCTTCACGCGCCTGGGCGAGAACATCAGCTCGCTCGTCGAAGCCGAGGCCTCGGCGGCCGCCTACCACGAGGTACTCGCGAGAGACGCCGAGCGCAAGCACGTGGTCGGCCCGGTCGAGATCTCGGTCAAGCCCACGCAGCTGGGCCTCGACCAGGACCCGGCCGAGTGCCTGCGCATCTGCCGGCAGCTGGCCCGGGACGCCGCCGACCTCGGGCACACCTGGTTCTGGATCGACATGGAAGGCTCCGAGTACACCGACCGCACGCTCGACCTGGCCGAGGCCCTCATGGCCGAGCACGACAACGTCGGGGTCGCCATCCAGGCCTACCTGCGACGCTCCGCGGCCGACGTCGCGCGCCTCCTGCCGCTGAAGCCGGCGATCCGCCTGGTCAAGGGCGCCTACGACGAGCCCGCAGCGATCGCCTATCGCGATGCCGCGGAGGTCGACGCCAACTTCCTGGGCCTCGCGCTGATGGTGGCTGAGGCGGCGGCAGCCGGGGACGCCCGGCTGGCCCTGGGCACCCACGATATCGACCTCATCGGCCAGATCCGTACGCTGACCGAAGCCCAGGGCATCCCGCGCGAGGTGCTCGAGGTGCACATGCTCTACGGCATCCGCGAGCAGGAGCTGCGGCGCCTGCGCGACGCGGGCCACCCGGCCTACAGCCTCGTGGCCTACGGGCAGGCCTGGTATCGCTGGTACATGCGCCGCCTGGCCGAGCGCCCGGCCAACGTCGTCTTCGCGCTGCGCCAGCTGCTGCCCTGAACCACCAGCCGAAGCGCTGCGTGATACCGTCGGAACATGGACCTCAAGGTCGAGTGGCTGGGCCGCCTGCGCTACCGCGAGGCATGGGCCGTGCAGCGCGCCCGGCACGCCGCACGCGATGCCGGTGAGATCGCCGACACGCTGCTGCTGGTCGAGCACGAACCGGTGCTCACGCTGGGGCGCCACGCGCGCGACGAGCACGTCATCGCCAGCCCTGACGAGCTCGCGCGGCGCGGCATCGAGGTCATCCGCGTGGAGCGTGGCGGCGAGGTCACCTACCACGGCCCTGGCCAGCTGGTGGCCTACCCCATCGTGCGCCTGCGCGAGCTGCCGGTGCTGTTGCGGCCGTTCGTGCGGGCCCTGGAGCTGACCATGGGGGACGTGGCGGCTCGCTACGGCGTGGAGGCGGCGCCCCGGCCCGGCTACCCCGGCGTGTGGATCGAGCGGGCAGCACGACCGGCCGCGCAAGCTTGGAGCCCTCGGTCTGCGCGTCGAGCGCGGCATCAGCTACCACGGCATCGCGCTCAACATCACCACGCGGCTCGAGGACTTCGAGCTCATCGACCCCTGCGGCATGGCCGGCCTGGACGTCACCTCGGTGGCCCGTGAGCTGGGCTGGAGCGGCCCGGCCGCGCAACCGTCGACCGCCGGCGTGGAGCAGGCGGGTGCCTGGTTCGCGGAGGCGTTCCGTCGATCCGTCTCGCGACGGCCATCGACGGAGTCTGCCCAGCAGCGCTCCGGGGCTCAGGCAGCGGTGGGCGTGTAGCGGTGGCCGGGGGCCTCTTCGAGCTGCGCCGCGACGACATCACCGGCTGGTGGGTCGCGGTCGTCGTGGACCGCGAGTTCAACCGTGCTCGTTTCGCGCGCGAGGCGGCGCCGGTACGCGACTTCAGCGGTCGTTGCCAGAACTGCGATGCCGGTAACGACCGGACACGGCTGCGAGTGCTCAAGCCCAGGCCTTCACCGTGGCCGGCAGCGAGCTCGACCGGCGCAGACGCGACGAGGGCAAGGAGCCGGCCGGCGAGGACGGGGAGCTGCGCATGGGACTGCTCGGCGACCTCGGCTCGTGGGAGACGATCGTGGCGCCCTTCGAGCACCACGCACCGCTGGGCCGCGAGAGCGAGGCCGTCGTCATCGAGATGCTGCGCCTCGCCCGCGACCGCATCGTGCAGGGCTCGTGAGACCGGCGGCACCCAGTACGTGCAGGTCGTCCAGAACTGGGGCAAGCAGGCCGGCGCCATGACCAACCACCTCTGCTTCGACGTCTACGACCTGCCGCACCTCCCCCATCGCATCGGCGAGGAGCTCGGTGGCGCCGCGCGCTACGTCATCCGTGAAGGCGGCTGCCCGTGGTGCCGGCTGGTCGAGGACGAGGTCGCCCGGCGCGACCGGCTCGTCTTCGAGGACGCCGCCTCGGTCTGCTTCGCGCCGTACGCCTCGCGCTCGCCGTTCGAGCTGTGGGTCGTGCCACGTCACCATGAGGCGGACTTCGGCCTCGCGTCCGACGAGCAGCTGACGGGCGCAGCCGAGGCGCTGCAGAAGGTCATCCGACTGCTCGACGTGCTCGACGGTCCGCCCTACAACCTCGTGCTGCACACGGCACCGCTGCACGAGAGCGTGCGCGAGACGTACCACTGGCACTGGGAGATCCACCCGCGGTTGCGCGACATCGCCGGCCTCGAGCTGGGCTCGGGCCTGCCGGTGAACCCCATCAGCCCGGAGAGTGCGGTCGACGAGCTGCTGGCTTCGACCCGCCAGGCCTCGGGCGAATCGGCACCCCACGACGATCCCGACAGCGGCCGCTCCTGGGATGACGTTCCCGCGCTGACCCTGTGGCCCTGACCGCGGCCCCGCCATCGGCTACGCTGCGGGTGTGGAGGTTCCCGTGAGTGCTCGCCAGATCATGTCCGCCGACGAGATGCGCCGCGCGCTCGTCCGCGTCAGCCACGAGATCGTCGAGAAGCACGGCGGTGCGGAGGGTCTCGCCTTCGTGGGCATCGAGCACCGGGGGCCCGCCCTGGCGGCACGTCTCGCGGAGGCCATCGAGGCTCGCGAGGGCGTCGTCGTGCCGGTGGTGTCGCTCGATGTGACGCCCTACCGCGATGACCGAGACGGCGTCTTCGACCACGATGCCGCGGGGGTCATCGGATCGCCGTCGCTGCGACCGTTCGACCCGGCCGTGACCACGGTCGTGCTCGTCGATGACGTGCTCTACACCGGCCGCACCGCTCGCGCCGGGCTCGATGCGCTGATGGACCATGGGCGCCCGGCGGCCGTCCGCCTCGCGGTGCTCATCGACCGTGGCCACCGTGAGTTGCCCATCCGCGCCGACCACGTCGGCAAGAACGTGCCCACCGCCCGCGATGAGCGCGTGGAGATCCGGCTCACCGAGGATGGCGCCACGACCGACGAGGTCCTGCTGATGGGCGGACCGGCGGGCTAGACGAGGTCGCGGGCGTAGCGCAGCGTGGACGACAGTGGCGCCGCCACAGTCCTCGTCGCGCATGGCGCCGTCAGGCCTCCAGCCGGTGTACTCGGCGAAGGCGCGCATGACCAGGTCGGCCTCCAGGACCCAGAAGACCGCCCGCTCGAAATCGTGCTCGCGCAGGTCGCGTTCGACGTGACGCACCAGCTGGGAGCGGATGCCCTTCTCCCAGCACTCGGGCGTGACGAAGAGGGTGTAGACCTCGCCGGTCGCGGTATCGAGCTCGTCGTCGCGGGCCATGCCGCCGTCGGCGAAGCCGATGACGCGCTCCTCGTCGAGGGCCACCCACGGCTTGCGGTCGGCAGCCTCCAGCTCGAGCTCCCCACGCCAGAAGTCCTCGCGTCCCAGGGACGACCTGCAGGCCAGATACGCCTCTGGCACGAGGCCCTGGTAGGCACGCTGCCAGCCATCGACATGGACCTGAGCGATGCCGCCGGCGTCCGCGGTCGTGGCGCGGCGGTAGTGAACGGGGCCTTCGCAGGGCATGTGACCTTCCCCCAGTGCGACTGGCGCTCATCATCGCCGCGTGCGGGCCGGCAGACAAGGGCCGAGCGACAGACCCGCTGGGGCCATCTGACAGGGGCTGCCAGGGGCTGCTGCGCCCATGCCCCGGTTCGGCGGCCACAAAGTAGGATGGGCAGGTGCCCGACCGAACCACCGACGCTGCGGCGTCCGAAGCCACCGCTGCCGCATGACCGACCCCGACTTCAGCGCGTCCCAGCCCCGCCCGCAGGCGGCCACGTCAGAAGCGCCGGTCGGTGACGAGAGCGCCGGGGCCGTAGCGCCGGGGGCGACTCCACCTGTCGGCATCGGAGCGCCCGCCGGTGACGAGGACGACGCAGGGGCGACGACAAGCGCGATGCCCGAGTACAAGGGCGAGCCGCTCGATGCCGAACGTGGGCCTGGCCTGGGCTGCTTCTGGATCCAGATCGCGCTGCTGACGTTCTTCCTCATCTTCACGCCCCTGACCGTGACCTGGGGCTGGGATCCCCTGATCAGCGGAGCGCTGCTGATCTTCACGCTCATCCTGCTGCTCTTCAGCGGCCAGACCATCATCTTCCTGCTGCGCCTCGTGGCCGCTGACCGGCGCTCACGGCGAACCCCGCTGGACCCCAAGGCCAAGCGGACCGTGGGCCAGATGGAGGACGCGGGCACGCCGCCCGACGAGCAGCCGAGCGATGGGAAGCGGACCGATGGCTGAGGCTGTCAGCCGCACCCGCATCAGCGCGGGCATCCTGCTCTTCCGACGTTCAGCGGCGGGCATCGAGGTCCTGCTCGGCCATCCGGGCGGGCCCTACTTCGAGGACAAGGACGTGGGCGCCTGGTCCATCCCCAAGGGCCAGGCCGAGCATGGCGAGGAGCTGCTGGCGGTGGCCAAGCGCGAGTTCGGCGAGGAGACCGGCCACGTCGTCGGCTCCAACGCCCGCCTCATCGAGCTCGGCAGCATCCGCCAGCGTGGCGGCAAGACGGTCCACGCCTGGGCGCTCGAGGGCGACCTGGATCCCGACGAGGCCTGGTCGAACACGTTCCAGATGGAGTGGCCGCCTCGCTCGGGCATCTTCATCGAGGTGCCCGAGCTGGACCAGGTGGCCTGGTTCACGCCCGAACAGGCAGGCGTGGCCATGAACCCGGCGCAGCTGTCACTCATCGAGACCCTGCTGCAGCGCCTCGACGAGGCGCCCATCGGCTACCAGGGAGACGCGACCCGGGAATCATCCCCTGGAGACTGATCTGACTACCGGCCAGTCGCCCTGGGATGCCCGCGCAGACGACCAGGGGCGCTCCCAGCCGACACGCTGCCCGACCGTCCGCGGCACCGGACTCGCTGCGTGCGACAATCCACGCACTCGCTACTGGAGACGCTGTGCCGGTCCTGGCTACGTTCTTTTCTGTCCGCCGCGGACGCGACCCCTTCTTCAAGTTCTTCATGCAGAAGCTCTTCCCCAAGCAGGTCGAACGCTATGAGAAGGAGTTCGGGATGCGTTTCCTGGGCTGGTACAACGTGGCCTACGGCTGGGACTTCGACAACGTCATGCTCCTGCAGGTGCCTGACTACGCGACCATCGACAAGCTCGAGGGCGACCCTCGGTCACGGGCCATCGGCCACCGCGCCGGTGAGTGGATGTTCGAGCGCCACCACGTGATGATCCTGCGCGAGCGGATGACCGAAGACCTCGAGTTCATCCCCTAGCGCCACGCACCTTCGAAGGAGAACCCACATGGACGACAAGCGCGCCTCCATCCTCGAGGACCTCGCAGTCGACGCAGCCCGGCGCCGGGACGAATTCCTCGCCGATGCGGGCCGCCAGTTCGTCCGCTTCCTCGACAGCAACAAGTCCCGCTTGAAGGACATCGGCGGTCTCGTGCTCATCGACGAGGAGCCCGACTACCTCTTCGTCTCCGAAGAGGGCACCTTCCGCTCACGCACGCGCTACCAGGACGAGAACGGCGAGTGGGTCTCGGAGACCGAGGACATCGAGGACGGTGCGGATCTCGTCGAGATCTTCAACCCGGCTGACCTGTATGCGGCCTTCGTCGATGCCGTCGAGGCGGAGGTCGCGGCCGAAGCCGAGGCGCGAGGGCGAGGCGACCGATGAGGCCACCGAGGTCATCGACGAGCCCGGCCGAGGAGCTCTCCGAGGCGGAAGACGCGTCGCTCTATGGGTGGCTCGACCGCACGCCGCTGGCGCCGAGGGACCAGCAGGACGCCGCCCGCCTGATGTACGACCTGGCGCTCACCTTCCAGGAAGGCAGCCAGTTCGAGCAGGCCCGTCTCCTCGATGACTTCGCCGAGGTGGCGGCTCCGGCGGCAGCCCTGCTCGGCGAGAGCAAGTTCGTCGAGGACGAGGATGAGCGGCTGTGGCTGCGCTCGAACGGCGTCATCGAGGGCGAAGTCGTGCCAGAGCGCGACGAGGATGATGATGACGAGGGTGAGCCCGAGTGGCTGCCGCTGACGACGTCGGACGACATGGTCCAGTTCTACGACCCCACCGACATCTTCGGCGATCTCGCCGAGGCCATCGCCGACGTCCTACCCCGAGGTCGCACCCGAGCTGGCTGGCGACGACGTGGACGGCGACGACGCCACGAGCGACGAAGCCTAGCTCCGGCGAGGAGGCCCGCCTCCTCGAGACGCGCGAGGTCACGCCCGGCCGTCAGCTGTCGACCTGGGCCGCACCGCCTGATCGCGCGTGCGGTCCAGGCCGGCCAGTTCGTGCACGTCCTCGTCCCGCGCGCGACGGGGATGCTGCTGCCGGCCGTACCGGTCGCCGGGTTCGACCGCACGGCGGGCACGATCACGACGCTGCTCGGAACGCTCCCACGGCCGCCCGAGCGACTGCTGGACCTGCGACCCGGCGACAGCGCCACCTTCGACGGGCCCCTGGGTCGCGGATTCGCGCTCGACCCTCGGAGCCGCTACCTGCTGGTGGTCGCCGACGTCGCCGGCTTCGCCCGGGTCCGCTCGGTCGTGGATGAGGCCGTGGCCGGCGGACGGCAGGTGACGGTCCTGCTGGGTGCTCGCTCGGTGGCCGAGGTCTACCCCTCCTCGCTCCTGCCCGACGAGGCCGAGTACGTGGTCGCCACCGCCGACGGCTCACTCGGACACCACGGCGACGTCGGCGACCTCGTGACCGCGTACGAGGCCTGGGCCGACCAGTGTTTCGCCGCCGGGGCCGATGGGCTGCTTGCCCGGCTCATGACGCTGGCGAACGGCCGCGACGGCCGCATGGGTGTGGCCCGCCTGGGCCGCCGACGCGGCAAGCGACCGGCGCCTCGCCTGGCGGATGCCCGCCGCCGGGCCTGGCTGCAGCTCGCTCTCGGGCACGAAGCCGGCTGTGCCCTGGGCGTCTGTGCCGGCTGCACCGTCGATGGCCGCGACGGACCGCTGCGGGTCTGCCGTGAGGGCCCGGCCTTCGCGGCCTCCGAGCTGCGCCCGGAGCCGGGCGCGTGAGGCTGCGGCAGGACCTTGCCCCCGGACGCCACGGCGGATTGGAGCTGCGCCACCCGGTGATCGTGGCCGCGGGTGGCGCCGGCTATGGCAACGAGCTGCTCGAGGCGGTCGGCGACGAGCTGCCCGGCGCGATCGTCACCCGAGGCGTCACGCGCGAAGCCGCGCCGTGGTGCCCCACCGCCGCGGTTGGCGCGGAGCCCGGGAGGCCTGCTCCACGCGGTCGGCACTCCCAACCCCGGGCTCGAGGCCGTCCTGCGCCGACAGGGACCGCGCTGGGGCGCCTCGGAGGTGCCGGTCATCGTCAGCCTCTGCGCCGGGGACGTCGAGGACATCGTGGCCCTCGCGCGGACGCTGGAGATGCACCCTGACGCAGCCGGGCATGGAGCTGGACCTCGACTGTCCCGACCGCAGTCGGGGCGGGGAACCCATCGGTCTCGACGTCGCGGCCAGTGAGACGGCGACCGTGGCCGCGCGCGCCGCCACGGACCTGCCGCTCATCGTCAAGCTCAGCAGCGCGGCACCCGACATCCGGCTCATCGCACGCGCCGTGGCCGCGGCGGGCGCCGACGCCATCAGCGTGAGCGGCAGCGTCCGCGCCCTCGCGCTCGATACGGGTCATCAGCGGCCCGCTCTCGGATCGACCTACGGCTGGCTCTCCGGACCGGCGGTCAAGCCACACGGCCTGCGCCTGGTGTACGAGGTCGCGCAGGCCGTGCGGGTGCCCGTCATCGGCGCCGGCGGCGTCGCGGAACTCGACGACGTGCTCGACTACCTCGGCGCCGGCGCGAGCGCGGTGGGACTGGCCACGGCAGCCCTCGCGGACCCGACGCTACCCGGCCGGCTCGGTCGCGAGCTGGCGGCCTGGGGCGACGAGCACGGGATCGATGAGCTGAGCGAGCTCGATCGGGCAGCGCCCTCCCCCGCCGGGTGGACCGCGGCAGCCTCGGCGACGTCGCTAGGCCGCGAGCACGTCCTTCACCGCGGCCCGCAGCTCGTCGCCGCCGACGATGCCCTCGAACTTGGCGAAGACGTTGCCCTCGGCATCGAGCAGGAAGAGGTACGGCTCCACGGGGATGCCCCACTCGACCGCGGCCTCGACCGGCTGCAGCTGACCGTCAGCGTCGAGCAGCGGCTGGAGTCCGTTCTCGGTCATGTGCAGCTGGTACGGCTCGACGCTCACGAACTCGAGCTCGCCGGCGTACTCCTTGGCCACGCCCTTGACCAGCTCCACGGTGGGGCCGCAGAAGCCGGTCTGGCAGAAGGCCGGGGTGGCGAAGAAGACCAGCGAGGGCCGGCCCGAGGTCACCGTCTCGGCCACGGTCTTGTCGTAGGCCGGCAGATACGGGTTCTGGTCGGTGGAGATGAGGGCGACCTCCTCGGGCGTGCTCGCGGTGAGGCTGGCCGAGAGCGGCGGCGCAGCGCCGATGGCGGGCGTGCTGCCGAGCGGGTTGACCGCGAAACGCAGGCGCTCGCTCTGCCACTCGCCGTCGGGGCCTTCGACGAAGACCTCCGCACCCCACTCGCCGATGCAGTCGAAGTCGACCTCCGCGCGATAGAGACCACGACCGAGACCGGAGCTGAGGTAGGTGGCGCCGGCACGGAAGGCGGGGGTCCCGGGATCGCGCTCGAGGGCGTAGAAGTCGACGCGGCTGGCGACCTCGGGCGCAGCCAGCTGGCGCCACGACTCGTCGAGCACGTTGTAGAGGAAGCGGTTGTGGCCGCCGGTCACGAGCGAGGACATGACCACGGGCAGGAAGTCGACCTCCCCGCCAGCCCGCGAGCGGCCAGTCCGGGAGATCGCCGCGCGACCTCGTCCCTGTCCGAGCAGGCCGGCAGCTCGGCCGCAGCCACCGCGCTCCCGGCAGCCGCCGACTGCGGGACGCTGGCTCGTCTCCGGCGGCACAGGCGGCGACGGCCAGCAGGCTCGAGAGGAGTACGGCGCCGCGGCGCATTCGGCTCTGGTCCATCGAGCTCAAGGTAGCGCCGACGCGCGGACCGCGCAGGGCCGGTCCTCACGATCGATCCCGAGCGCTGGTACGATCGCCGCTGTCCATGAACCTTCGGTTGACCGGCTTCCAGAAGCTGGCACTTACCACCATCGTCGCGGTCTACCTGATGATCGTCATCGGCGTCATCGTCCGTAGTACCGGATCGGGGCTCGGTTGTGGCGACTGGCCGCTTTGTCGCGGCGCCATCATCCCGGCCCTCGACGGACCGAACGCCTGGGACCGTGCGGACTGGATCGAGTCGATCCACCGCTGGTGGGGCGTCATCGTCGGATTCCTCGTCCTCGGCCTGGCCGTCCAGTCATGGCGGATCCACCGGGCGACGCGCTCGATCGCGATCGTGGCCTTCAGTGCGATCGTGCTCACCGGCTTCCAGGCCTGGCTGGGCAAGGTGACCGTCGAGACCGGCAACTCTGCCGAGTCGGTGACCGCGCACCTGGCCGTCTCGATGCTGATCCTGGCGGCCCTGACCTTCGTCTTCGTCCGCTCCCGATACCCGGCCGAGCTGCCCAAGGGCGGCGCCTCGCAGCGCACCACGCTCATCGTCACGTTCGCCGCGGCCTCGGTCTACGCGCTGATGCTCTTCGGCTCCAACGTGACCGTCAACGCGGCCGGCCTCGTCTTCCCCGATTGGCCACTCTTCGACGGCCAGCTCCTCCCCGACCTGGCACGAGGACCCCGCCGCGGCCCTGCTGCAGATGCACCACTTCGCGCATCGCATCGTGGCCGCCATCGTGGGCGTGATCATGCTCTGGGCCACCATCGTGACCTGGCGTGGCGCGCGTGACGCGGCCGCTGACGGGACCCGCTCGGCGGCGGCCAACCGCGTCTTCAGCCTGGTGGGCACGGCGGCCGCGCTCTACGTCGTGCAGGTCGTGGTCGGCGCCTTCCAGATCTGGACCACGCTGGCGGCATGGGCGGTCTCGACGCACCTCGCGCTGGGCGCGGCCATCTGGGGCCTGATGGCCGCGGCCACGCTCTACGCCTGGTACGACGCGCGAACCGCCGAGGTCGCGGTGGCCCCGCACTGGTGAGCTCGTCGACGAGGTCGAGGCGACGGCCGGTCCGGTCGACGGCTCGGCGGCGCCGGTGTCCCATGCCGTCCCGTTCGGCCAGAAGGCCAGGGCCTACGTCGCGCTCACCAAGCCGCGCATCATCGAGCTGCTGCTGGTCACGACCGTGCCGGCCATGGTCCTGGCCTGGCGTTTCGTCGATGGGCTCGGCCCGCTGCAGTTCGCCTGGCTGGTGGTGGCCACGCTCATCGGCGGCACGCTCGCGGCCGGCGCGGCCAACGCCATCAACAACTACATCGACCGCGACATCGACCTGCTCATGGTCCGGACCCAGCGTCGGCCGCTGCCGGCACACTCCATCGAGCCCCACGACGCGCTGCTCTTCGGGCTCATCCTCACGGTCGTCTCGTTCACCTGGCTGGCCTTCACCACCAACCTCGTGGCAGCCTTCCTGACGCTGCTGGCCATCGCCTTCTACGTCATCGTCTACACGCTGCTGCTGAAGCGCTCCACGCCCCAGAACATCGTCATCGGTGGGGCCGCCGGCGCGCTCCCGCCGATGATCGGCTGGGCGGCGGTCACCGGTGACATCTCGCTGCCGGCCGTCTTCCTCTTCCTCATCGTCTTCTACTGGACGCCGCCACACTTCTGGGCCCTGGCGCTGCGCATCCGCGGCGACTACGAGGCCGCCAGCGTGCCGATGCTGCCGGTGACCCACGGCGTGCGCGAGACGACCCACCAGATCGCGCTCTACACGGTGCTGATGGTGGCGCTGACCCTGGTCTTCTTCGCGGTCGCGCACATGGGCCTGCGTCTTCCTCGGCGGCGCGCTGGTGCTGGGCGGCTTGTTCCTCTTCCAGGCCTTCGCCATGGCGCGCGAGGGAACCGACGCCCGAGCGGTCCGCATCTACAAGTTCTCGATCACCTACCTGACCGCACTCTTCGCGCTGATCATCCTCGACGTCGCCTTCTTCATCCCGCTGGGCTAGGTCGCGGCCGGTGCAGGTGCGCAGGCATGCCGCTGGACGCTCAGTGCTGGCGCTGGCAGGTCGCCGTGGCCGTCCTCGCCTGCCAGCCCACGCTGGAGCAGCAGACGGGCGTCGTCATCGATGTCGAATTCGCCGGCCCTCGGACGAGTGGACCGCTTCGAGCTGCTGACGCCCGCTGGTGAGCGACTCATCTTCGACACCACCGAGCTCGAGTTCCGATCCGAGTTCCCGGCGCCCCACCTCGCCGAGCACCGTGTCATCGGTGACCGCATCGTGGTGACCTACCGGACCGATGGGGATCGCCTGGTGGTGACCCAGCTGGACGACGCGAACCACTAGATCCGACAGGGTCTGTCAAGCCCGTGAGCCCCAGTCGGGGTCCCAGTCGCCGGACCGGCCCGACTACTCCTTGTCGCCCGTGCCCCCGGCTGCGGCGACTCCGGCTGCGGCCCGGCGGCGGCGCGCTGGCGGGCCAGGCGGGCGTCCTCGCGCTTGTTGGCGCGCTCCTCGTAGCGCAGCCAGGCAGCCACGGCCAGCACCAGGGCCAGCACGAAGGCGGCATCGCCGCCGACCCACATGATGCCGCCGGCGATGGCCTGGTCGTCCAGCACCGTGGGGCCCCAGTCACGGACCAGGTCCTCGTAGTGGGGATACAGCGGCTGCCGGGCCGAGAAGATGACCAGGCCCAGCAGCGACGACAGCGGCATACCCAGGGCCAGGTACAGGATGCGGCCTGGATGGGTCATCCGATGCGGGCTGGGGTCGGCTCCGATGACCGGCCACCAGAACAACATGGCCGAACCAAGGAACAGCGCGTGCTCGAGGCGGTGGAGGGTGAAGTCATCGAGTGCGGCGTCGAACAGGGGCGAGAAGTGGGAGAACCACATCACCGCCGCGAAGAGGATCCAGGCCACCACCGGTCGCGAGATGAAACGCACCACCCGCGACTGGAGCACCGGCAGGATCCACCTGCGCCGTGCCTGCGGGGAGGCCCACCGCAGCAGCAGCGTGATGGGCGCCGCCAGCACCAGCAATGGCGCCGCCACGAACGAGAGCAGCAGGTGCTGGACCATGTGCACCGAGAAGAGCGTGGTGTCGTAGAACTCGATCGGTGAGGCCAGCGCAAGGATGATGGCTCCCAGGCCCGCCAACCACGACCACAGCCGACCGCGCGGGACCGGGTTGTGTGCATGTCGGCGGTTGACCCCGGCGTACATGGCCCAGTAGATGAGCGCCGCCAGGATGACCGGCAGCCACACGTCGACCAGGAACGACCAGCCTTCGAGGAGGATGGCCGGCGTCGGTTCGATCGGTGCCTGGCCATGCGCCGACGCCGGGCCGGACAGAGCCAGCGTCAGCGCCGCGGCAGCCACGAGCGGCGGCAGGAATCGTGATCCGAGACGGGGGGTCTCTCGGTGCGCCGGGCGCCCATATGGTGAAGTCGCGAAATGGCGCACGCTAATGTGCATCTGACCGGTATAGTATCCCGGTCCTGAGGAAGGAACATAGAGACGGGGGATAGTCCTTGCGTTACCCGGCATCCGGTGACTGGCGTGGTCGCCTTGCCAAGCTCGCTGCGATCCCGCTGGTCGGCCTTGTCATCGCGGCCTGCACCGAGCAGGTCAATGGCAACCCCACCGGCGATAGTGCCGCGCCGAACCTCTTCGGCGAGACCGCCAACGGTTTCGGCTTCCCGCACGAGGTCGTCACCTCTCAGGGCATCGCGGCCGCTGGCCTGTACCTGCCGATCTTCCTGATCGCAGTGGTCATCTTCGTGATGATCGAAGGTCTGCTGCTGTTCCTGGCCCTGCGCTTCCGCAAGCGCAGCAGCGGTGACGACTTGCCGACGCAGACACACGGCAACAACACGCTCGAGGTCGTCTGGACCGCCATCCCGATGGCCATCGTCTTCATCCTCTTCCTGGTCTCGACCAACGTCCTGATGAACGACGTCCAGGCCACCTCGGACGAGCACAGCGCGGTCGTCGACGTGCAGGCCTTCCGCTTCGGCTGGATCTTCGACTACCAGGACCCCGGCAGCTTCGATCCCGAAGTCGGGGACTACGGGCCCGTCGGCATCACCATCAGTGGCGGCGGTCGCGAGGGTGCGCCGACCATGGTCCTGCCCGTCGGCGAACCGGTGCTCATCCGGCTCACCGCCGCGGACGTCATCCACTCCTGGTACGTGCCCTCGTTCTTCTTCAAGCGCGACGCCATCCCCGGTCGTGTCAACGAGTTCGAGCTCACCATCGAGAAGCCGGGCGTGTACGGCGGTCAGTGCGCCGAGTTCTGCGGCCTGGCCCATGGCGACATGTACTTCTCCGTCGACGCTCGCGAGCCGGCGGACTATGAAGCCTGGCTGGCCGAGCAGACCGTGCTGACGGCGCCGGAGGACGGCAGTGGCCCACCCCCGGGTGATGCCGTCCAGCTCGAGATCTCCTCGATGGCGGACAAGCCGATCGCCTTCACCAAGTCCGAGCTCGAGGCTCTTGCCGGTTCGACGGTGACGGTGACCTACACGAACGATGCGGACATTCCGCACAACATCGCGTTCTTCGCGGGTGAGGACGCCGAGAGTGAGCTGCTCGCCGAGAGCGAGACCATCACCGGCCCGGGTGCGAGCACGACAGTCACCTTCACTGCGCCTGACGCGCCGGGAGCCTACCTGTTCCGCTGCCAGATCCATCCCGCCCAGATGATCGGGACCCTGACCGTCACCGGCTGAGCGCGAGAGCGAACCCCGAACGGCCACACAGAAGGGCGGCCCGGGTCATGCCCGGGCCGCCCTTCTGTGTACTCGGGGCCGGACGGTCGTCTCAGGCCGTGACCTCGAAGTCGATGTACATGCCCAGGCGATAGTGGGCTTCGAGCCCGCCCTCCTCCTCCTCCACGAGGTTGCAGAGCAAGACGTAGTGGCCGGGCTCGAGATCGAGCGTCAGGCTCATGGTCTCTCCGACCGGGAACTCCTCGATCTCGCCGAGGACCTCGGCGCCGTCGGCGTCCTCGTCGTAGCTGCCGTCCTCGCGGGTCGGCAGGTCGCCAGCTGCGAGGTCCGTCTTGACCACGACCAGCTCGTGCGGATCCATGGGCCCGACATTGGTGGCCGTGAAGGTGACGCTGCCAGCAGGCACGCTGGTGACGTCGGGCAGGACGGCGAACTCCTGGAGCGTCACGGCGACCTCGGTCCCGGCCGGGGCCGTGACCTCGAAGTCGATGTACATGCCCAGGCGATAGTGGGCTTCGAGCCCGCCCTCCTCCTCCTCCACGAGGTTGCAGAGCAAGACGTAGTGGCCGGGCTCGAGATCGAGCGTCAGGCTCATGGTCTCTCCGACCGGGAACTCCTCGATCTCGCCGAGGACCTCGGCGCCGTCGGCGTCCTCGTCGTAGCTGCCGTCCTCGCGGGTCGGCAGGTCGCCAGCTGCGAGGTCCGTCTTGACCACGACCAGCTCGTGCGGATCCATGGGCCCGACATTGGTGGCCGTGAAGGTGACGCTGCCAGCAGGCACGCTGGTGACGTCGGGCAGGACGGCGAACTCCTGGAGCGTCACGGCGACCTCGGTCCCGGCCGGGGCCGTGACCTCGAAGTCGTCCATGCCTTCATCGTCCTGGGCCAGCAGCGCTGACCCCGATAGCGTTGCGCCCACCAGGGCCGCGGACATCGCCAGCGCCAGTCCTCTACGTGTCATGGGTACTCACTCCCCGAAGCTGCTGCCCGGACGGGGGTGTCCGAACTGTGGAGGCATCCTACGCGCAAGCGCAGCCGGTCACGAGCCGAAGGCGGGCGCGGGCAAGGTGCGCAACGAACGCTAAGCGTGCCGCTATGATATGAACGTGTCGGGATCAGGCCAGCCAGGAATGGGGGAGGTAGCTTTGGACATCGGGCCGCACGTGGCCGCCGCGTTGGTGGGCGAGCTCGGCGAGACGGAGAAGAACTGATGGCGACCACGAGCGCTCCCCATGCGGGCACGCACGCCAGCCGCCGCTCGACCGTCATCGAATGGTTGACCACGACCGACCACAAGAAGATCGGCGTGATGTACATCGTCACGTCGTTCGGCTTCTTCATGCTCGGCGGCCTGCTGGCCCTGGGCATCCGCACCGAGCTGGCCGTGCCGGGCCTGCAGTTCGTCGACCAGGCGACCTACAACCAGCTCTTCGGCATGCACGCGGTGATGATGATCTTCCTGTTCGTGATGCCCATGACCACGGGCCTCGCGAACTACATCGTGCCGCTCCAGCTGGGCGCGGCAGACATGGCCTTCCCGCGCATCAACGCCCTCTCCTTCTGGATGCTGGTGGCCGGCGCCATCCTCATCGTCAGCGCCTTCGCCTTCGGCGGCTCGCCCACCGGCTGGACGCTCTACGTGCCGCTCTCGGCCAACACCGACTTCACGCCCATGTCCGGCGTGGACCTGCTGCTGCTGGGCCTGGTGGTCCTCGGCTTCAGCTCGATCTTCGGCGCCATCAACTTCCTCGTCACCATCTTCAAGATGCGCGCGCCCGGCATGGGCCTGCTGCGCATGCCGATGTTCTGCTGGACCTCCCTGGTGACCTCGATCCTGCTGCTCTTCAGCCTGCCGGTCGTGGCCGCGGGCCTGATCATGATCTTCATCGACCGCAACTACGGAGGCGGCTTCTTCGATCCGGCCATGGGCGGCAGCCCGGTGCTCTGGCAGCACATCTTCTGGTTCTTCGGCCACCCGGAGGTCTACATCCTGATCCTGCCGGCCTTCGGCGTGATCAGCGAGATCATCCCGGTCTTCAGCCGCAAGCCGCTCTTCGGCTACAAGGCCTTCGTGCTCGCGACCGCGGCCATCGGCGCGCTCGGCTTCACCGTCTGGGCCCACCACATGTTCACCACGGGCGCGGTCTACCTGCCCTTCTTCGCCTTCTTCACCTTCCTCATCGCGGTGCCCACCGGCGTCAAGTTCTTCAACTGGCTGGCCACCATGTGGGGCGGCCACCTGCGCTTCGACACGCCCATGCTGTTCGCCGTGGGCTTCATCGCTCTGTTCCTGATCGGCGGCCTCGACGGTGCCTTCCTCGCGGTCGTGCCCTTCGACTTCATGGTCCAGGACACGTACTGGGTGGTCTCGCACATCCACTACGTGCTGGTGGCGGGCGCGGTCTTCGCGATCTTCGCTTCGCTCTTCTACTGGTTCCCCAAGATGGCCGGTCGCCGGCTCGACGAGCGCCTCGGCAAGATCCAGTTCTGGCTGCTCTTCATCGGCACCAACCTGGCCTTCTTCCCGCAGCACATGCTCGGCCTTGACGGCATGATCCGGCGCATCTCGGACTACTCGGGCAACGCCGGCTGGACGGAGCTGAACTCCCTCTCGACGGTGGGCGCGTTCCTCATCGCCTGCGAGCGTGCTGCCGTTCCTGTGGAACGTCTTCACCACGCTGCGCAAGCCGATGGAGCACGAGTCCGACCCGTGGGACGGAAACACCCTGGAGTGGGCCACCACCAGCCCGCCGCCGCCGTGGAACTTCGACTCCCTGCCGGAGATCCACTCCGAGCGGCCGCTGTTCGACCAGAAGTACCCGGGTGTCGGCCATGGGCCCACACCTGAACCTGCAGCGGAGACCGGGGGGGCCGCATCGTGACCGTGAACACGGAGGCGCTCGAGCCAGCAGATGTCCGAGGAGCAGATCGACTCCGGACACGACGCCCAGCGCGGAGGCATGGATCCGGCGCTGCTGGGGATGATGCTGTTCATCGCCAGCGAGGTGATGTTCTTCGCGGCCCTGTTCGCGGCCTACTTCAACGCGGCCGCGACCCTGCCGGTCTTCCCGCCAGAGGGCACCGAGGAGTTCATCAACCTCCTCAAGTTCCCGTTCCTGCCGCTGATCATGACCGCGGTCCTGCTGACCAGCTCGGTGACGATGCAGATCGCGACGATGCGCATCCGTCAAGGCGATCGCACCGGCATGAACCGGGCCATCGCCTTGACGCTCGCGTTGGGCGCCTTCTTCCTGGTCTTGTGGGCGACCGACTACGCCATCCTCATCACCCAGGATGACTTCGGCATCGACAGTGGCATCTACGGCACGCTCTTCTATACCCTGACCGGGTTCCACGGGGCGCACGTCATCGGCGGCGTGATCGGCCTGACGGTCATCCTCGTCGCGAGGACTGGCCGGCCAGTTCAGCGCACGACACCACGTGGCGGTGGAGTCGGTCCACTACTACTGGCACTTCGTGGACGTGGTCTGGATCCTGCTGGTGACGGTCATCTACATCCTGCCCATGCTGGGCGGAGGTGCCGAATGAGCGGCGTCAAGCAGGCGATCTTCCTTGGAGCCATCCCGGTGGTCATCGGCGTCATCTACTGGGCGCTGCCGAACCTGCTCGATGTCGACTATGCCGACGCGGCCGGAGCCACGATGCTGATCGCCCTGGGACTGGCTATCGGCTTCGGGATGCTGGTGATCCTGCGCGGCGCGCGTGACCTCTAGCCTTGCGGCTAGGATGGCCCTGACGGCGCGTACGCAACGGACGGCAACGAGATGATCAACGACCTCTGGACGGGCATCCTCGAGACCATCGCTCAGGTCCTGATCCCGGTCTGGAACGACCTGATCCAGTACCTGCCGCTCCTGCTCGCGGTGGCCCTGCTCGGCATCGTCGGCGCGGTCATCCGGATGTGGCGGGTGAACTCGGCGGCCAACGCCTCTCGCGTGGCCAGGCCGATCCCGGCTGGGCGCAAGCCCGAGGAGCTGCACCTGCCTGGCCCCTCGCTGTGGCCATTCGTGGCTCCGGTGGGCCTGTTCTTCATCGTCTTCGGCGTCGCACTCGGGCCGCTGGAGTCGCTCTTCAACGCGGCTTTCGTGCTGTTGGGCCTGAGCATCGCGGTCATCGGCTTGCTCGGCTGGTACCTCGATGCGGGCAAGGAGTTCGTGGCCGTCGAGGCCGGTGGCCACGGCACTCCCGAGGAGACCGCCGGGGTCCCCGGCTGGTCACTGACACCCCCCGACGGCATGCACCTGCCCGGCCCGTCGGCCTGGCCGCTGCTGGCTCCGGTGGGCCTGCTCTTCCTCGCTTCAGGCCTGGTCTTCGGGCCGGCCATGCTCATCGGCGGCGCCATCATGGCGGTCATCGCCAGCGTCGGCTGGCTGCTCGACGCCAATCGCGAGCTCGAGGACGTCGAGGAGCATGGGCATCCCACCCAGGCGGACCGCGATCCCGAGAAGGCCTGGCCTGCTCGGCTCATCCCTGTCTACTTCATCGTCGGCGCCTTCGCCATCGGTCTGACGCTGCTGCCGTGGCTGCTTTCGCTGCTGCCGGGCAACGGCTCCTGACATCCGCCGACCGTCGGATGCGCGCGACCCTCGCCGCCTGGGTCGTGATGCGGGCTGGCCCTGGCATCGCTCGTGGTCGCCTGTGCGCCGGCCGACGAGGATCCCGCGAGCAGCCCCATCGCGGTCGGCGGCCACCCGCTCTACGGCAAGCCCGCACCCGAGATCGATCTCGAGACCTTCGACGGCGAACGCCTGACGCTCTCCTCGCTCCGTGGCCGGCCGGTGATCATCAACTTCTGGGCCACCTGGTGCGGACCCTGTCGCGAGGAGTTCCCGCTGATGGTCGAGACCTACGAGGCTCGGGCCGACGACGGACTGGAGATCCTGGGGATCCTGCACAACGACACCGTCGATGGCGGGCGGGCCTTCGCGCAGGACCAGGGCGCGACCTGGCCGATGCTCTACGACGCCGACGACGAGGCCTGGGAGGCCTACCTCGGGCTGGGCACGCCGACCTCGTTCTTCGTCGACGCCGACGGGATCGTGCAGGCCTTCAGCCTGGGTCCCTTCAACGAGGAAGGCCTGCAGCGCCAGCTGTCCACCATCATCCCGGAGGCCTGACCGTGGCGGCGCCTGACGACATGCTGGTCGGGCTGGCCCTGTTGTTGCTGGCAGGGGGTCTGGCCGCGATCGGACTGGCCGGCCTCATGGAACGACTGCCACGCAACCGCTGGATCGGTCTGCGTGTCGCCGGGATCCGCGAGGACGATGCGGCCTGGCGGACCGCACATCGCGCTGCCGGCCCCTCGCTCATGGCCGCGGCAGGACCACCGCTCCTGATGGGGGTCGCGCTCATCGCCGCCCCGCCCGACACGCTGCCAGGATCCGTTGCTGTTCCTGGCTCTGGTCGGTGTCGTCACCGGCGGCCTGCTGGCGCTGGGCGTGCGCGGGGCAAAGGCTGCCGTCTCAGGGGCGCCGGGGAGCCGAGATGAGCGATCTGCCTGAGTCCACGCGCCGGTCGGTGGCGGGCAACATCGAGCAGTGGACCAGGGTCAACACCGAATATGGCGACGCGGACGCGGCACGCTCCTGGGCGGCCGAGGAGATCGAGCTGGGGCCAGTTCGGGGTGACCGAGGCGTCGATCGGCTCGCCGCTCGGCGACGTCGCCGGGCTGGACATCCTCGAGGCCGGCTGCGGCGTGGCCTACTTCAGCGCCTGGCTCGCCCGTCGTGGTGCGCGGCCAGTGGGTCTGGACCCCACGCCGGCGCAGCTCGAGACCGCCCGGCGCCTGCAGGCCGAGACCGGCATCGAGTTCCCGCTCGTGGAGGGCATCGGCGAGGCGCTCCCCTTCCCTGACGACTCGTTCGACGTGGTGCTCTCGGAGTACGGGGCCTCGCTGTGGGCCGACCCGCACCTGTGGGTGCCCGAGTGCGCGCGCGTGCTCCGGCCGAGCGGCCGGCTCGTGTTCCTCACCTCGTCCATCCTGGTCCAGCTCTGCTACCCGGACCAGGGAGCCGTGACCGAGACGCTGCAGCGCCCGATGTTCGGGATGCACGCCATGCGCTGGCCCGGCGAACCCGGGACCGAGTACCACCTCCCTCACGGCGAGCGCATCCGGCTCCTGCGGAGCCACGGCTTCGAGATCGAGGACCTCGTCGAGCTGCAGGTGCCCGAGGGCGCCGAGACGCACGAGTACTACGGCGAGGTCACCGCCGAGTGGGGGCGTAGGTGGCCGGCCGAGGAGATCTGGGTCGCCCGCCTCCGCAGCTGAGTTCACCCGCTCGGCCTGAGCGGGCCGTACGTCTTGTGGTGTCGCCCGCCGACTGCGCTAGCGCCGCTGGTAGTCACCGAGATGGAACATCTCGTCGAGACCGATCAGCCTGATCCCGCGCCGCTGGTAGTGGCGGATGATCGCGGGCAGCGCCTTGGCGGTGACGTCGTGCGCGCAGTGCATCAGGATGATCGAGCCGCGTGGGGCGCCGATCGTGTGACCGATGATGGAGGAGACCGTGGCTTTCGGCGAGGTGTCGGCGGCCGTGCGCGTCCACAGCACGATGCGGTCGTAGCCCCATCGACTGGCCACTTTGCGCACGCGACCGTCGTAGGCGCCGTACGGAGGCCGGAGGAGCTCTGATCATCGGCCGCCCCAGCACGTTCCGGTGGATCCACTGGTTGTTACGGAGCTGGTCGCGGATCTTCCGCGCGGGGACCCGCGTGAGCCACAGATGCGACCGGGTGTGGTTGCCCACCGGGAAGCCCTCGAGGATCCGCCGCCAGCGCGCAGGCTGCGCTCGCAGGTGGATCCCGTTGATGAAGAAGGTCGCGGAGGCACCCGTCCTGCGCAGCGTTCGCGAGATCTGCTCGCATGCCGCCTCGCCATACCCATCATCGAAGGTGAGCGCCACGCCACCGCTGGCACGCGGTCCCTGGTAGACGACCTTGGCCGAGGCCGCCTCAGCCGGACCCTGCAGCAGAGCGGTGAGCAGCAGCACCAGGATCAGCGCCCGGAGCAACGACGCGCCTGGACCGGCGCTTGCCGAGATGACTCTCCTGTCCAGCATCGCAACCGCCTGCTCGAACACTGACCTTGCCACCGGGGGGATAGGGCACGGACGGGCTCTCGTCGCCGTGAGGGTCTGTGCCGGTGGCGAACACCACCATTCCCCCACCCACGTGAAGCCTGGCTTTGCAGGGTGGTCCCGGTCAAGACATCCGGGTCACCCGCGCGAGTACCGGTCACCGGCCCACGGAACGCGACACCGCGCTAGATGGGCAGAAGGGCGAAAGCGACAGCGGCGGCGAGCCCGCCGGCGACCGATGCAGCGTGGATCGACAAGGCCTTGCGTCGGTCAGCCGCGCGCGCCTCGGAGTCCTCGACCGCGACCTGCTCGCCGAGCCCACCCATGTTCTGCAGCCCGGCCATGCCGAACCCGGCACAGAAGCGCAGCCCGTGCCTGGATGAAGCCGGACAGGGCGACCGCCACTGGGGCCGCCACGGCCAGTCGGGTCCAGGCCGGGGCATCGACCGCGAGCAGCACTGCGCCAAGGGCGACCGCGCCGGCCAGGCCGAGGTAGCCGATGCGGCGTCGTCGGCGGATCTCCGCGGGACCGATGTTGCAGACACCCGGCTGATAGCTCGAAGCGGTATCGAGGTACTGGATCATGGCTGGAGTATACGTGTCTGTCTAAGGTTTGTCCAGGTTGGTCTAGATGCGCAGCAGCTCGAGCGCGTTGGGTCCACCGCGGACACTGGTCTGCACCAAGACGATCGCATCGTCGTCGCTGCAGGCCCAGCTCCACCACCCCGGCCCGGAGCGCCCGGATCACCGCCTCGGTGATCGGCCCCGGCTCCTCCGGTTCCACCCGCATCACGAACGGGAACACGCCGCGGCACAGCGTGAGCGAGCGTGCGATCGCCTCGGTCGGGGTGAACGCCGCGATGGGCACACCTGGCCGCAGCGAGGCCAGCCGGCGCGGCGTGCGGCCGGAGTGTGTGTAGCAGGCCAGCCCCACCACGTCGGGGTCGCTGTCGGCCATCGAGACCGCGGCCACGGCCAGGGCTCGGGCGTCGACATCCGGGCCGAACGAGGGCGTGCCGGCCGGCGGCCGGGTGGGCGTCTTGTAGGCATCGGTGCGCTGGGCGATGTGGGCCATGGCCCGCACCGCCTCCAGCGGCCAGGCGCCGACGGCGGTCTCGCCCGAGAGCATCACGGCATCGGCGCCGTCGATGATGGCGTTGGCCACATCGCTGGCCTCGGCGCGCGTGGGTCGCGACGCGGTCACCATCGACTCCAGCATCTGGGTGGCGACGATGCTCGGCTTCCCGGCCATCAGCGCCGCCCGCACGAGGTCCTTCTGGGCCAGCGGCACCTGCTCGAAGGGCAGCTCCACGCCCAGGTCGCCGCGGGCGACCATGATGGCGTCAGCGGCCTCGAGGATCTCCTCGATGTTCTCGAGGGCCGGGCGCGTCTCGATCTTGGCCACGATGCGGATGGCCTCGGGGATGCGCGAGCGCAGGAGCTTGACGTCGGCGGCCGAGCGCACGAAGGACTGGCCGGCGAAGTCGGGCTTGACCTCGAGCAGGTGCGGGATGACCGCGGCGTCGGCTTCGCCCAGCGCGTCGGGGGACATGCGCTCGGCGGGCACGCTCACGCCCTGGCGCGAGCGCACCGGGCCGCCACGTACGACCTCGCAGATGGCGGCGCCATCGAGGACGGCGCCCACCCGCAGCTCGGCGGCGCCGTCGGCCAGCAGCACCCGGTCGCCGGGCTCGAGGCGTGCGGCCACGTCAGGGTCGCCCAGCGGCAGGACCGCATCGGTCGATGGCTCGTCGGGACCGGTCAGGGCCAGGGTCGCGCCCGACACGAGCTGGACGGGATCGTCATGCAGTTGGCCGAGGCGCAACTTGGGGCCGGGCAGGTCGGCCAGGATGCCCACCGTCCGCCCGGCGGCATCGGCTGCGGCACGCACGACCTCGGCGGTCGCGGAGGTGGTCGTCGGCCGAGCCGTGGGAGAAGTTGATGCGCGCGATGTCAAGGCCGGCGTCGATGAGGCGATCGACCATGCCGATGCTGGCCGGGCCGATGGTGGCCACCAGCTTGGTGCGACGTGGGATGCGAGCGGCGTGTGCGGTGCTCATGCCGGCATGATGCCGCCTCCGCGCGAGACGAGACAGGCGTTCCGGCCCGGGCCGCCGGGGCCCGACGGCCCATGCATCGATGACACATGGCTCGGAACCTGACGTGAACGACCACAGACGTGCGGTTCCGAAGCAGGGGGAGATGCGAGTGGACCAGACACCAGACCAGGTTGCACCTGAGCGCGAGGCGAGCGCCGGAAGTGGGAGGTCCCCAGCCGGCTGACGGCAAGCACTGGTCGCCCTTCAGCACCAGGCGAGCGAAGTGGTCGTGGGGGCTCATGGCTATCTTCACGACGATCTACTTCGTCGTCGCCATCGTGACCTCGGCCGAGTTCGCCGAGTCTCGCGGCGAGAATGATCTTCGGGCTCCCGCTGGGCTTCTACCTCGGCATCGGCCTGATCATCTCCGGTCTGGTCATCACGCGCATCTACCTCGCCAGGATCGAGGTCTAGGCCGTGGACAACCTCGTCGCCATCATCATCCTCGGGGTGGGCATGGCCACCTTCTTCCTCATCGGCATCTACAGCCGGCGCTGGACCAAGTCCACCGCCGAGTTCTACGTCGCCGGCGGCCAGATCCCCTGGAAGCTCAACGGCGTGGCCATGTTCAGCAACTACGCGAGCGCGGCCAGCTTCCTCGGCGTGGCCGGCGCCATCGCCCTCTTCGGCATCGACAACTGGTGGCTGGCCCTGGGCTTCTTCGCGGCCTGGATCGTGGTCGTGCTCGATCCTCGCCAGCCCGTTGCGTCGCTCGGGCAAGTACACCGTCGCTGATGCCCTGTACGAGCGCTTCTCGGGCCCGGAGATCCGCTTCCTGACCATCGTGGCCGGACTGACCATCGGCGTGCTCTACCTGGTGCCGCAGCTGGTCGGTGCCGGGCACCTCTTCAACCTGCTCGTGCCGGGGCTCGACTACATGTTCTGGGTCGCCATCTCGGGCGGCATGACCGCGGTCATCGTGGTCATGGGCGGCATGCGCGGAACGTCGTACAACCAGGCCTTCCAGGGCATCATCATCTTCGCGCGCCATGACCATCCTGCTGGTGCTCGCGGTGGTCATGTACTTCAACTGGAACCCGCTGGCGATCCTGACCGAAGCCGACTCCGTGGTCACCCCCACCCAGGTCGTGAACTCCGGTGGGGCCAACGACCTGCTGGTCCAGTACGCTCCTGACAGCTCCGCTGAGCAAGCCATCGCCGCCTCCAAGGCCTCGATGGAAGCCCTGCCCGATGAACCCAGCGCGCTGACGCCCGGCGTCGACGTCAAGGACCTGCCCAACCAGCTGAGCCTGGTGCTGGGGCTGTTCCTCGGCGTGGTCGGCCTGCCCCACGTGCTCATCCGCCTGTTCACCGTGAAGGACGCCGTAGCGGCGCGGAAGTCGACCGAGCTGACCATCATCAGCCTGGCCATCTTCTACACCATGACCCTCTTCGTGGGCCTGGCCGCGATGATCCTGCTCTATCCCCTGCTGACCGACCTCATCAACAGCGGCGACGTCGGAAAGGCGACCAATACCGCGGTCGCCGAGCTGGGCAGACTGCTCGGTGGTGAGGTGTTGCTGGGCGTGGTCCTGGCCGGCGCCATGGCCGCCATCCTGAGCTCGGCGGTGGGCCTGCTCATCCAGATGACCACGACCGTGGCGCACGACGGCTACACCGTCCTGCTGCGCCCACAGTCCTCCGAGGCGCAGCGAGTCCGCGTGGCGCAGATGACGGGCATCGTGCTCACGGTCATCGCCGTGGGCTTGTCGATCGTGCTCAAGGAGGAGAACGTGGCCCAGCTGGTGGGCCTGACCTTCGGCATCGCCGCGAGCACCTTCGCTCCGGTGTTGCTGATGACGGTGTGGTGGACCCGCTACACGAGGCAGGGCGTCGTGGCCACGTTCATCGTGGGCCTCGTCGTGTCACTGTTGTTCACCGGCGCCAAGTACACGGGCATCGAGTCCGTGCTCGGACTGCCGGTGCTCGTGAACCCGGCGCTGTACGGCGTGCCGGCCGCGTTCGGCGCGGGCATCATCGCCAGCCTCCTGACCAAGGATGTCGGCTCCGTCGACCGCTTCATGCACCTGGCGCACGACCGCGACGGCCGCGACTCCAACGGAGGTTCGCCGGTCGACGCGTAGCCACCGGTCCGCATCGGGACGTTCGACGCCCGGAGGTCACGGGAGAGGCCTCCGGGCGTCGCCATCTCGCAGGCGCGGGCCGCGTGCCGTGGTGACCGCGCAGCGCTACCCCGGTCCGGACAGGCGACCGGTCTCGGGGTCGTAGGCGCCCTCCAGCTCGTCGGGCGTCGTGTCGGGTGCCAGCGGCTGGTGCGTGATGTAGGCCGCACGGCCGATGACGTGGGCCGCCACGGGAGCGGTCAGGAAGAGGAAGACGACCACCAGCAGGGCCCGGATCGTCACGCTCAGCTCGCCGAAGTGCAGGGCTACGCCCATCATCAGGAGCGCGATACCCAGCGAGGATGCCTTGGAGGCCACCTGCAGCCGGATGTAGACGTCGGGCATGCGCAGGAGGCCCACCGCGCTCAGCACGCACAGGATCACGCCCAGGACCACCGCGATGGTGGCCGGCCAGTCGGTCATGACCGCTCCCTCAGCTCGGCGTAGCGAGCGAACGCGACCGCACCGATGAAGGCCACCAGCGCGAGGGCGATGGCCACGTCGATGAGCGCCGGATCGTCGGTGCCGATGGCGTAGACGGCCACGATGCCCGCGACGAGGCTGGCGATCAGCTCGAGCGAGGTCACGCGGTCCATGAGGCTGGGGCCGCGGACGAGGCGGATGAACGCGAGCACGATGGAGATCGCCAGGGCCAGCAGCGCGAGCTCGATGACCGTGTCGGGCACGCCCGTGATGTCGCCCATCATCGAAGCAGCTCCAGGACGCGCCGCTCGAGGTCCTCCTTGATCGCCCGGCGCAGCTCGTCCGGGTCCTCCACGAACATCGAGTGCACGTAGATGACGCTGCGGTCATCGGCCACGTCGATGGTCAGCGAACCCGGCGTCATGGTGATGAGGTTGGAGAGCAGGGTGATCTCGGCTGGGGTCCGCGCGTCGAGCGGGACAGCCACGATCCCTGGCCTCGCGCGAGAGGTGGGCGTGACCACATCGAATGCCACGCGCAGGTTGGCATACACGATCTCCAGCAGGTAGAAGCCGATGAAGCGCACCAGCACGATCGAACGACCGAAGTAGCTCGAGCGGCCGATGACCCGCTGGAGCAGGAAGAGCACCAGGAAGCCGAAGGTGAAGCCGAGCATGCAGGTTGAGGACGTCGAAGTGACCACTCATGGCCACCCAGCCGAGCGCCAGCAACAGGTTGCCCGCGAACATGGCGGCGGCCGAGGTGCCGCGCGGCGGCACAGCCGGGGGCGGGGTCGGCGGCGGCGGCTGCGGCTGTGGCGGTGGGGTCACGGACCTACTCATCGGCCGCCTCCGCCGAGCACCGCCTCGATGTAGCCGGCAGGCTCCATCAGCTGCGTCGCGGCGGCCTCGACCAGGTCGAAGGCGGGACCGGCCGCGACCACCAGGGCCACCGAACAGGCGACCAGGAAGACGATCGGCGCCACCATCAGCAGCGCCAGGTGGGTGCTGGCCACGCGTTCGGGTGTCACCGCCGCGGCGCCGTCGCCGAAGGGCTCGAGGTCGGTCGGCAGCGGCTTCCAGAAGGCAGCGTTCCAGATCTTGAGCATCGAGTAGAGCGTGAGCAGGCTGACCCCCAGTGCCACCAGCACGATGAGCAGGTGGTCGATCTCGAGGCCGGCCTCGATGAGCGCCAGCTTGGCCAGGAAGCCGCGAGAACGGCGGGATGCCGGCGAGCGACATGGCGGCGATCCCGAAGAGCACCGCGAGGCCAGGCTTGAGCACCCACAGCCCGCCGACCTTGGCCAGCTCGAATGAGCCCGTCAGCTGGTTGACCGCGCCGGCCACGAGGAACAACGTCGACTTGGCCAGGGCCACGTGCACCAGGAAGTAGATGAGCCCGGCCATGGCGTTGACCGTGAACAGCGCCAGGCCCATCACCAGGTAGCCGATCTGGCTGATGATGTGGAACGAGAGCAGCCGGCGCATCTCGTGCTGGGCCACCGCGCCGATGACGCCGACGACCATGGTCAGGGCCGCCACCGTCAGCAGCAGCGGCTGGAAGTCGGCCGCCTGTTCGGCGAAGAGCAGCGTGAAGACGCGCACGAGGGCATAGATGCCGACCTTCGTGAGCAGGCCGCTGAAGAGCGCGGAGACTGCCACCGGGGGCGTGTGATACGAAGCCGGCAGCCAGAAGAAGAGCGGCACCAGCGCGGCCTTGATGCCGAAGGCGATGAGCAACATGGCCGCGAGGCCCGCGGCCAGCCCGGGATCCACGTCGCGCATGCGCAGCGAGAGGTCGGCCATGTTGACCGTGCCGGTGACCCCGTAGATGACGCCGATGGTCACCAGCAGGACGGCCGAGGCCACCAGGTTGATGGCCACGTACTTGAGCGCGCCCTCGAGCTGCGCCCGCTCCCCACCCAGCGCCAGCAGCACGAACGAGGCGATGAGCAGGACCTCGAACCAGACGTAGAGGTTGAAGAGGTCACCGGTCAGGAAGGTGCCGGCCACGCCCGCCAGCAGCACCATCGTCAGCGGGTAGTAGGCGAAACGCTCGCGGCCCCGGTCGATGGTGGCCGTGGAGTAGAGCACGATGGCCACCGCCAGCACACCGGTGAGCACGATGAGGATGGCGCTGAAGAGGTCGGCCACCATGGTGATGCCGAAGGGTGCCGGCCAGCCGCCGACCTGCAGCACCTGGTAGCCGTCGCGCTCGACCACGATGAGCAGCACGATCCCGACCGCCAGCAGCACGGCCGAGCCGGCCAGGGCGATCGACCGCTGGGCTGCCGGGGAGCGCCAGGCCACGAGGCCCAGGGCCGCAGCGATGAGCGGCACCAGCAGCGGCAGCATGACCACGGCGCTCACTGGATGTCCGCCTCGCTGAGGTCGTCCACGTCGTCCGAGCCGCCCTCCTGGTAGACGCGGTGCATCAGCGTCAGCGTGAAGGCCAGCACGCTGAAGCCGATGACGATGGCGGTCAGCACCATGGCCTGGGGCAGCGGGTCGGCGGCGCCCGGCGGCGGCACCGTGGCCCCGTCATCGATCAGCGGTGGCTCGCCGCGCGTCAGGCCGGCGGCCACGAAGATGACCAGGTTGGCGGCGTTGGCCATCAGCGACAGGCCCAGCGCCAGCTTCAGCACCGAGCGGCGGAGCATGAGGTAGATGGCGGCCGCGAAGAGGAGCCCGGCCACGACCGCCAGCAGCACGATCACGTGTCCTCCTCCTCGAGCGAGAAGACGATGAGCAGGATCGTGCCCGCCACCCCAGGTAGACACCGATGTCGAAGAGCAGCGGCGTGCCCAGCGCGACCTCGTAGTCGCCGAGCGGGAACTTCCACCAGCGCGAGGTGAGGTAGGGCTCACCGTAGAGCAACGGGGTCACGAAGCCGCTGATGATCATCAGCAGCAGGCCCACGCCCACCAGCGAGCGTGGGTCGACCTGCAGCGCGCGCCGGGCGACCGAGATCACCGCTCGCGACCGAGAGCAGCACGAAGGCCGCGGCGGCCACCAGGCCTCCGGCGAAGCCGCCACCGGGCTCGTTGTGTCCACGCAGCAGCAGGAACAGCGATAGCAGCAGCAACACCGGCATCAGGTAGGTGGTGGCGGTGGGCAGGATCAGGCCCCTCATGCCTCGCCCTCCTCGTCCACGCTGCGCGGGCGCGAACGCAGCTTGAGCAGGGCATAGACGCCGAAGCCGGCGATGGCCAGCACGGCCACCTCCGCGAGGGTGTCGAGCGAGCGGAAGTCCACGATGATCGTGTTGACCACGTTCTGGCCCTTGGCCAGCGGCTGGCTGTTCTCCTCGAAGAAGGTCGAGACCGGGTCGGTGACCGTGCCCGTGGCAGCCAGCACGAAGAGCGTCATGAGCGCGCCCGCGGCGGCCGCCACCGCGCCGTCACGCAGGCGCGTGTTGCGGGACGCCTCCACCCCGAACCTGGGCATGTGATAGAAGGCCAGCACGAAGAGCAGCACCGTCAGCGTCTCGACCAGGATCTGGGCGATGGCCAGGTCCGGAGCACTGAAGAGCACGTACACGAGGGCGATGCCGTAGCCCACCACGCCGAGAGCCGTGACCGCACCGAGGCGCGAGCGAGTGGTCACCGCCACCGCAGCGCCGCCCACGATGAGGCCCGCGATGATCGCTTCCCACAGGTACAGGTCCCACTCGAGCGTGAGGGTCGGCGGGCCGCCCGCGTAGAGCAGGACCAGCCACACCAGCGCCACCATCGTGCTCACCACGATGAGCAGGTACAGGCGCAGCTTGCCGTTCTGGCTGATCGCGGTGAAGCGCTTGGTGAAGCTCAGCATCTTGAGCTCGGCGAGCACGTAGATCTTCTCGGGCCCGATGCGATGGCCGTAGTCCACGCGCGCCACCAGCTGCGCGAACATCGAGCCGACGCCAGAAGATGACGACGCCGATGGCGATGCTGAGCAGGCTCAGGCCGAGCACCAGGTCCACGCCGTACCAGGGCTCCACCGCGTACTTGGACCCGCCGCTGCCGATGGCCTCCGCGGCGGCGGCCACGAGCGGGCCGGAGCCGAGCGCCGGAACCAGCCCGGCCAGCACACCGATCAGGCCGATGACGAGGGGGCCCAGCCACATGGCCCAGGCGGGGTCGTGGCCACCGTCCCGCGCCGTGCGCAAGGGGCCCGTGAAGGGCCCCAGGCTGGCGATGGCGGCGACGCCGGCGGTGGCCATGCCCGCGACCACCAGCGCGGCCGTGACGACCAGCGCCGAGTCCTCCACCGCGAGGGCCGACTTGAGGCCCAGCTCCTTGGCGGCGAAGCCGATCATCGGCGGGATGCCCGCCATGGACACCGCTCCGAGTGCGGCCGCGATGGCGGTCAGCGGCATGATCCGGGCCAGGCCGCTGAAGCGGTCCAGCTCGCGCGTGCCCATCTCGTGATCGACGATGCCGGTGACCAGGAAGAGCCCGGCCTTGTACAGCGCGTGCGCCAGCAACAAGGCCATGGCCGCGGTGAAGGCGGTGTCCGAGCCAAGGCCCACGAGCAGCACCATCGTGCCCAGGGCCCCGACCGTGGAGTAGGCCAGCACCAGCTTGAGGTCGTGCTGCCGGAGCGCGAGGATGTTGCCGATGAGCATCGTCAGGCCACCACTGACGACGAGCACCACCGTCCACAGCTCGGTGCCGCCGAGCACGGGTGTGAGCCGCGACACGAGGTAGACGCC
Source organism: uncultured Chloroflexia bacterium (assembly GCA_963714675.1). Taxonomy (GTDB): domain Bacteria; phylum Chloroflexota; class Limnocylindria; order Limnocylindrales; family CSP1-4; genus JAFMJV01. The sequence goes on from CAVQPG010000006.1 coordinate 108,239, forward strand.
GGCGGTGACCATGGTGGCCGAATGCAGGTAGGCGCTGACCGGCGTCGGCGCGGCCATCGCATTGGGCAGCCAGAAGTGGAACGGGAACTGGGCCGACTTGGCCAGCGCACCGAGCAGGATGAGGAAGGTCAGCAGCCCGTAGTTGGCGCTCGCCTGCACCGTCTCCCCTGCCCCCAGCACCTCGGAGATGGTGAAGCTCCCGCTCGCGAGGCCCAGCAGCACCAGCCCGGCGATCATGGCCAGCTCGCCGCCGACGGTCACGATGAGCGCCTGCTGGGCGGACAGTCGCGAGGTCGCGATGGTGTGCTCGAAGCCGATGAGCAGGTACGAGGTCACGCCGGTCAGGCCCCAGAAGACGAGCACCAGCAGGAGGTTGTCGGCCAGCACCAAGCCCAGCATCGAGGCCATGAAGGCGAGCGCGAGCGCGTGGAAGCGGTCGATCTCGGCATGTCCGTGGAGGTAGTGCTCGGCGTAGAGGATGACCGCCACGCCGATGCCCGTGATGAGCAGGCTGAAGAGCAGCGACAGGCCATCGAGCGAGAACGACAGCGACAGCTGCAGCTGGGGCACCCACTCCACCGACCAGCGGACCGGATCACCGTCGATGACGCCCGGCGCCAGGCCCGCGAAGAGCAGCGCCAGGCCAGCCGGTAGCGCTGCGAAGAGCAGATACGCGTGGCGGCCCAGGAGGCGGCGCGCGAGCGGGACCAGTAGCGCCAGGACGAAGCCCGATGCCACCGCGATGGGAAGTGTCACGGCCAGACCTTATCGCGTCAGGCCGCTTGCCTGCGTGGGACGGCCCCTCGCGGCGTCACTGAGGGTGGCTCGATACGACTCGCTCCCGCCCGTCACCCCTGTCGGCCGCGTCCACGGTATGCTCCGGCTTCCGGGGGCTGGTGCGACCATCGAGAGGGTGCGAGAAGCTCGTGGCAATCATCGAAGCGGAAGGCCTGGTCAAGGTCTTCAGGTCCCGCAAGAACGAGGTACGCGCGCTTGACGGGCTCGACCTCAGCGTCCCCGAAGGCACGGTCGTGGGCCTGCTCGGGCCCAACGGCGCGGGCAAGACCACCTGCGTCCGCATCGTCTCCACCCTCCTCCGTCCCGACGAGGGCACCTGCACCGTGGCGGGCTACGACGTCGTGCGCGAAGCGCAGCAGCTGCGCCACGTCATCGGCCTGTCCGGCCAGTACGCCGCGGTCGACGAGAACCTCACCGGTCACGAGAACCTGTGGCTCTTCGGCCGCCTCTACCAGCTCGGCTCGAAGGAGGCCAATGCCCGTGCCGACGAACTGCTCGAGCAGTTCGACCTCGTCGATGCCGCTGACCGCGTGGTCAAGACCTACTCGGGCGGCATGCGACGGCGCCTCGACCTGGCCAGCGCCATCATCGGTCGGCCTCGTCTGCTCATCCTCGACGAGCCCACCACTGGGCTCGATCCGCGCAGCCGTCTGGGTATGTGGGAGGTCATCCGCGGGCTTGTGCGGGACGGCACCACGCTGCTGCTGACGACGCAGTACCTCGAGGAAGCCGACGAGCTGGCCCAGGACATCGTGGTCATCGATCACGGCCGGGTCATCGCCCATGGCACCGCCGACGAGCTCAAGCGCCAGGTCGGCGGCGAGCGCATCGAGGTCCACGTCAGCAGCGCGGACGACATGCCCTTCGTGCAAGACCTGCTGACACGATACGGTGAGGGTGAGGTCCAGATGAAGACCGGGACGCGCTACCTTAGCGTCGCGTCTGGCGGCGGGACGGAGAGGCTCTTCGGGGTCTTCCGTGAGCTCGACGAGCAGGGCATCACCGTCGACGACATCGGCATGCGCCGCCCCACGCTCGACGACGTCTTCCTCTCGCTCACCGGCCGCGCGGCCGAGGAGGCCACCGCGGATATGGCTGAGAAGGCCGAGGAGGCCCGAGCATGAACGCTCCCGCACCAGCCGCCGACAAGGGGCTCCGCGGCGCCCTCGACGATGGCCTGATGCTCACCTGGCGCTACCTCAAGCGCATCCCGCGCATCCCCGAGCTGGCCATCTTCGCCATCCTGCAGTCGATCATGTTCGTGCTGCTGTTCACGGTCGTGTTCGGCGGCGCGATCCCGCTGCCCGGCGGCGCCAGCTACACCGAGTACCTGATGCCGGGCATCTTCGTGCAGACGCTGACGTTCGCCTCGGCCACCACGGCCATCGGCATGACCGAGGACCTGCACAAGGGCATCATCGACCGCTTCCGCTCGCTGCCTATGGCGCGCTCGGCCGTGCTCTTCGGGCGCTCCGTGTCGGACGTCATCTACAACGGCGGCATCCTCATCGTGCTCATGATCTCGGGCTTCGTCGTCGGCTGGACGGTGCAGACGGGACTCGTGGGGCTGCTGCTGGGGATCGGTGGCTGCCTGGCCTACGCCTTCGTGATGTCCTGGGTGGGCGTCTGGCTCGGACTGCGGCTGCCCACGGTGGAAGTGGCGCAGCAGGTCTCCTTCATCGTCATCCTGCCGCTGACCTTCGTCTCCAACGTGTTCGTGCCCATCGGGACGCTGCCCGACTGGCTCCAGCCGGTGGCTGCCTGGAACCCGGTGAGCACGCTGACCGCCTCACTTCGCGAGCTCTGGGGCAACCCCAACCCGTTCCCGTCTGACGGCATCCCCGCCGACTACCCGGTGCTGGTGACGATGGGCTGGATGCTCGTCCTGCTGGCCATCTTCGCCCCGCTGGGCGTGCGCCGCTACCGCTCGATCAGCAGCTGAGCCGGGACCGCGGCCACGTCGACGCCGCTAAGGCCGGGCGAGGACCTCGCCGTGGAGGACGCTGAACCATGCATCCGGCTGCGCCGCCCAGTCGCGCCAGGCGGACGCGACGTCCTCGAGCTCCGAGTCGCTGGCGAGGCCCATGGCCAAGGCCCCCTCGGCGATCCCGGAGTGCAGGCTGCGCTCGGCCCAGGTGTCACCCCACCACGCGCGGCTCGCGCTGTCAGCGAAGGTCCAGGTGGATGCGCTGGGCGTGACCTCGGAGAACCCGGCGGCGTGCGCCCAGGCCAGGAGCCGGCGGCCAGCGTCAGGCTCGGCGCCGTTGGCCCTGGCGACCGCGTGGTAGAGCTCCAGCCAGCGATCGAGGCGTGGGTCGAGCGGGTACCAGGTCATGGCCGCATAGTCGGCATCGCGAACCGCCACCAGGCCTCCGGGCCCGGTCACCCGACGCATCTCACGCAGCGCCGCCACGGGATCGGAGAGGTGCTGCAGCACCTGGTGGGCGTGGACCACGTCGAAGGCGCCGTCAGCGTAGTCGAGGGCATAGACGTCACCCACGACGGTCGTCAGGTTGGCGGCGCCCCGCTCGGCGGCCAGGCGCTCGACCTCGGCAAGGACTGCCGGCTCACGCTCGAGAGCCACCACTTCGCCCGGCGCAACGTGAGCGGCGAGGTCCACGCTGATGGAGCCTGGGCCGCAGCCGACATCGAGCAGGCGCTGGCCAGGTGCCAAGTGGGGCAGCAGGTAGGCCGCGGAATCCTGCGCGGTGCGCGTGCGGTGGGAGGCAAGGACAGAGTCGTGGTGACCGTGGGTGTATCGATCCGCTGCGCGATCGGGCATGCCTCCTATCGTAGTGGGCCACCGCGTGATCGCCGCCGTGGCCGGCTCCAGCCTGTCACAGTAGGCCTGTGATCCCTGCGCCCCTACCACCAGACAACCACGTCCATTCCCAGTTCAGCTGGGACACCGGCGAGCAGACCTCGATGGAAGCCCACTGTGCCCGGGCGGTGGAGCTGGGTCTGCCCTCGGTCGCCTTCACCGAGCATCTCGACCTCACGCCCTGGTACGTGCCGCCCGAGGCGCTGCACATGTTCCCGCGCGAAGGCGCCCGTTACCTCGACGCGAGCTCGACCTTCCACGCCCCGGCGGTCGAACTTCGCGGCCTACTTCGAGTCGGTCGACCGCTGCCGAACCATGTTTCCCGAGCTGCGCATCCTGACCGGCCTGGAGATCGGCGAGCCCCACTGGTTCCCGGCTGAGGTGTCCGAGCTGCTGGGGAGTGGGCGGTTCGAGCGGGTCCTCGGTTCGCTTCATTCGGCGCGAGTGGACGGCCGACCGCGAGCCATCGACGAGTGGTTCCACGCGGACCATGTCGAGGGTGTGACCGAGAGCGATGCCGTCCGCGACTATCTCGTCGAGGCGGCGGCCATGATCGAGACGGACGACCACTTCGAGGTCTTCGCCCACATCGACTACCTCGTACGCCAGATCGCCGCCGCCGGCCGGCAGCACGACCCGGGCGCGTTCGAGGCCGAGTACCGCGAGACGCTCGGTGGACTGGCCCGCTCGGGACGCGTGCTCGAGATCAACACACGGCTGCCGCTCGATCCACTCATCGTGCGCTGGTGGCACGAGGTCGGCGGCGCGGCCGTCTCGTTCGGCTCCGATGCGCACACCGAGGCCAAGGTCGGCTATGGCTTCGCTGACGCGGTCGCGGTGGCTGAGGCTGCCGGCTTCCGGCGCGGCGCGGACCGCTTCGACTTCTGGCGCCGCTAGGGCCTGGTCAGACGGTCGCTTCGACCGGATCGAGCGGCTCGCCGCGGAGCCGTTGCCAGGCGCCCCAGGCCGAGCCCACCGAGACCCACAGCAAGGCCATCATCACCAGCGCTGAGGTGATGCACCACATACAGGTGGCGCCGATGACGAACGGTTCAAGGAAGGTCAGATAGGCGGTGAAGAGCACGCCCAGCCAGGCACCTACGCCGATGAGCACGAGCGCCACCTGGGCGAGCGTGCCGTGGGCCAGGCGCGAGGCGACCCAGAGCACCCCGATGGCGGCGTAGCCGACCAGTCCAAGCACACCGATGGGGATGCCCAGGACCTCTGCATACTCGCTCTGCTGGACGGCGTTGCAGTCACCGACCGGGCCGCAGACAGCCGCGCTGCCGGTCGTCTCGATGTTGGCCAGGTAGGCCGCCACACCGGCACCGACGAGTGCCAGCACGATGACCAGCCAGCGGGGGAAGCTCGGCAGGGACCCACGGATCGCGAGCACGGGCGCGGCGACCACGGAGATGAGCAGCAGCACCAGGACCATGACCGAGACGCTATTGCCGGTGACGTCCTTGCCGAACCGATCGAGCCAGCCCTGGTCGTCACCGCCGACGGGCAGGGCCGCCGCTGTACCGTCGCCGTCTTGGCCCCCGGCCGCAGCGTCGGTGGCCGCGGGCGCTTCCGTCACCTCGGGTGCGGCGGTGACCTGCGAGCGGGATGTCGCGCTGGGGTCAGGCACGCTGCCGTCCGCGATGAACGGGGCCACGGCTTCGGCGATGCCGGGGACCGGCGGCCAGGGTTGCCCGTCGCCGGCCAGGCCCTCCTGCACCACGCCGGGGAACTGGTCCGGGGATCTCCGCCGAGCCGATGAGGTACTCCTGCTCGCCGAAGTCGATCCGAGGGACCCCGGCCCGATCCATGCCCAACCGCTCGCTGTCAGCGCCGAACATGCGGCCGCCGCTTTCGGTCGTGGTGTCGACCATGAGCAGTTGCAGCTGCCCGTTGCTCATGAGGTAGAAAGCGGGCCGCTCGGGCAGGACCGACTCGTCGTAGGTGACCTGGTACTCGCCGCCGTTCTCGGCGAAGAGTCCCGGAAGGACGGAGGTGATCACGTACTCGCAGTGCCCGCACGACGGCGAGAAGAAGAAGACGGCTTGCACGACCGGGCCGTCGCTGGCAGGGATGGCGGTCGGCGCTGCCGGGATCTGCGGCTCGGTCGTCTCGCTCGACTCGCTCGTCTGCGTGGGAGCGGCAAGCTCCGAAGGGGCGGGGGTGGCAGTCCCTTCCTGGGCCGTCGCGGGCGTGGCCAGCAGGACCAGGAGCGCGGACAGGATGAGGAAGATCGTGGCGTGTCTTGACATCGTGCTCAGATACTACGTCCGGCCCGAATGACCCGCAGAGCGTGAAATATCAGCCCGCTGGGAAGCATAAGATCATGATGGCGAAGCGAGGCCAAAGGAAAACCCCGGGGGCGGGACCCGGGGTTCTCACGTCAGTGATCGGTTGGTTGCGAGGGACGGATTCGAACCGCCGACCTTCGGGTTATGAGCCCGATGAGCTACCACTGCTCCACCTCGCCCATGGACTATACCACACGGCCCCAACCATGACCAAGCTCCCCGCCTCGGGGCATGCGCCCACGTCTTACTCCGCGATTACGTGCCACATCACCGCGACATACCTGTGGTCCCCATCGTTCGACACGTCACACCGATCAGGTGGACCGGCGCAACCCTCCCACGCGCTGCACAGGCACTACGAGGTCAGCAACACATGAACAGGAACAGCACCCGCACCGCCGCGATCGTCGGCACCACCATGGCCCTGGTCCTCGCCGGAACAGCGGCGGTCTCCGCCGCCGGCCCGCGCGACGACGACCGCGGTCCGGGTCCTGCCGGACGCGGCATGGCCGGCATGGACGCCCCGTGGGGCGGCGAGATGATGCGGGACGACCGTGGCATGATGCGGGGCGAGCCTGGACTCGGCGGCCTACGCGGCTTCGGCGCGGATGTGGAGCGGACCGAGCGCACCGTCCAGACCGCCGACGGCATGACCAGCGTACGCGTCGAGCAGGGCATCGCGGACAGCGCCAGCGACAGCAGCCTGAGCTTCTCGCTCGGCAGTGGTGAGGCCGTCAGCGTGGTCATCGATGAAGACACCGAGATCTACGCGCTCGAGGAGCAAGAGGTCACCAGCAACCGTGGCTGGAGCCGCACGCGGATGGTCCCGACCCAGGTCGACACGGCAGCCATCGAGGCCGGCCGTGAGGTCGTCGTCTGGTCCGACTCGGAGGACGGAGCCGACTTCGTCGCCTCTCGCGTGATCGATCCAGCCGGCCGCAGCCGACGATACGGTCGCGGCCGACGAGCCCGAGGATGCCGGGGTGGCCATCGACGAGACGACCGAGGAGGCCGTCCCGACCGACGCCTGACCGAAACCTTCCCTCCCTCTCCACCGACGGCCGCCGATCCCTCTTCCGGCGGCCGTCGTTCCTGTGCCCCGTAGCTACAGGCCGGTGACTTCGAGCGGCGCGAAGTCGTCAGCGAGCTCGAAGCCGAAGACCTGCGCGTAGAACGAGAGCTCAGCCTCGAGTGCGCGCTGCTGGTTGGCAGCCACGCGGAAGCCGTGCCCCTCGCCCGCGAAGAGGATGTAGGCGTGCGGCAGGCCGTTGCGCTGCAGTGCCCGCACGATGCCTTCCGCCTGTGACGGCGGCACGATCCTGTCGTCCGCGCCCTGCATCACCAGCACGGGGCAGCGGATCTGGTCGCTGTGATTGTCCGGCGAGCGTTCTCGATAGCGCTCGGCCATCTCGGGGTAGGGACCGATGAGGACGTCCATGTAGCGCGACTCGAACTTGTGGGTGATGTCGGTGAAAGCCTCGAGGTCGCCGAGTCCGTAGAACGAGGTACCGGCGCTGAAGACATCCTTGAAGCAGAGTGTGGCCAGCGTGGTGTAGCCGCCGGCGCTGCCGCCCCGGATAGCCAGCTGCTCCGGATCGGCCAGGCCCTGCTCGGCCAGCCAGGTCGCGGCCGCGGTGCAGTCGTCGACGTCGACGATCCCCCACTGCTCACGCAGCTGGTCGCGGAACGCACGGCCGTAGCCGGTGGATCCACCGTAGTCGACATCGATGACCGCGAAGCCACGGCTGGTGAAGGCCTGTCGCTGCAGGCTCAGCGACGTGCGCGCCTCGCTGGTGGGCCCACCGTGTGACATCACCACCAGCGGTGGACGGGTGTCCTCGGGCGCGACGGCGTCGGGGTTGGTCGGCGGGTAGTACCAGCCGTAGGCCGTGCGTCCGCCCGAGGTCGGGAAGGTCAGGTGCTTCGGTGTCGAGAGGTAGGCCGCATCCACCGTCAGGGTGCTCGTCTCGAGCAACCGCTCTTCGGTGCCCTCGGCGAGGTCGAGCCGCACCAGCGCGGTCGGTCGCGTGAAGGAGCCTGCGACCGCGGTGAGCACGCCGTCAGCGACACGCACGTAGGCCAGGCCGTTCTCGGCGAAGTCGATCGCACGGGGGCCCTCGCCCGAGCCCAGCGCCAGGAGCCGGGCGCCTTCGGGTCCGTGGGCGAAGGCGTAGATCGTGCCGTCGGCGTCGATGTCGTAGTCCGAGAGCCCGAAGACCCACTGGGGGCCGCCGATCTCCGCCGTCGGTAGGCGCGACCGCGGTCGAACCGGTGTCACCCGCACGCCAGCGATAGAGGTTCCACCAGTCTGTACGATCGGAGCCGAAGACGAGCACACCGTCGGGTGCCCACTTGGGCTGGAGCACCGACTCGCTCGTACCGCCCGCGACGTGGACCGGCTCACCGAGCGAGCCGTCGGCCTCGACCGTCGCCACCCACAGGTCGGTGCCGTCCCACGGCATCTGCGGGAAGTCCCAGGTCAGGAAGGCCAGGCGCGAACCGTCAGGGCTCAAGACCGGATCGGAGTAGAAGTCGTGGCCGCTCGCGAGCTCGGTGATGGAGCCGTCGGCGAGCGAGACCGCGACGATCAGATTGCGGGCACCGATGGCCGATGTCGTCTGGTCCTCCATCACGGCGTACACGCGGTCGCGCACGATGTCGAGCGCCAGGTCGGCGAAGCGCCGCGCCGGATCGGTGACGAGCTCTACCGGGTCATCGTCGGGCGAGCCCTTCAGCAGGAGGCGGTTGTCGGCGAACTCGCTGAAGACGATGACTCCGTCGGTGACGGTATAGGCGCCGCCGCCGTACTCGTGGACGCGAGTGCGGACGTTGAGGCCGGGCGCCATGTCGGTGAGCTCACCATCGGGCGTGCGTCGGAGCAGGACCACTCGGCCCTGCTCGTCGGGGCGCGACTCCAGCAGGTAGAGGTCGTCGCCGTCGGGGCGGGGCTCGGACAGTCCGCGTGAGGAACCGACCGCGAGGTCGATGCTGATGGGAGACGGCCAGGAGCCGTAGGGCAGGGTCGGTGTGTCGCTCATCATTCGATGGTACGGCCCAAAGACGCGATACTCACCACGACATGGACTTCCTGGCCATGGGATCCAGGCTGGTTCCCACCCATCAAGATCAAGGAACGCAAGCGATGACCCACTCCCCAACCATCGTCGACCTGCGTGCGCCGGTCGAGACACCCGACGACGGCATCGTCAGCCGGGCGATCTACAACGACGATGACGTGCGCGTAGTGCACTTCTCGTTCGCGTCCGGCCAGCAGCTGTCCGACCATACGGCCCCCATGCCGGTGACGCTCGAAGTGGTCGAAGGCGAGGCCACCATCACGCTGGGCGACGAGGTGGTCGAGGGTCGCCCGGGCATCTGGATGCACCTGCCGGCCGACACGCCGCACAGCGTGGTCGCGAGGACACCGCTGCTGCTGCTGCTGACCCTGCTCAAGCACAGCTCCTAGACGCCACGTGCAGCGGCTATTCCGGCTCACGCTCTTCGCCCTCGCCGTCGTGGCCGTGCTCGGCGTCACGGGGTGGATCCTGCGTGAGCCACTGATGAAGGCCGCCGGTGTCAGCCTCGATTCGGGCTCACCCGGCGAGACGGCGCTGATCCTGCCTGAGGGATACGAGGCCGGTGTCTACGCCTCCGACCTGGACCACCCGCGCTTCATGGCCGTGGCCGACGACGGCACGCTCTTCGTGGCCGAACCGGGCGAGGATCAGGTGGCCGCGCTGCCAGACCGCGATGGCGATGGGCGAGCCGACGAGAAGATCGTGGTCGGCTCCGGCTACGACGTGGCTCACTCCGTGGCCTTCGCCGACGACGGATCGCTGCTGGTCGCGGGCACCGGCTCGCTCTTCCGGGTGACGCTCGACGAGCAGCTTCACGAAGTGAGCCGCGAGGTCATCCTGGACTACGTGCCCAGTGGGCAGCACTCGACTCGCACCGTCGCGGTGGCGCCTGACGGCTCGCTGCTGGTGAGCGTCGGGTCCAGCTGCAACGTGTGCTGGGAGCAAGACGCGGAGCGCGCGGCGATCATCACCGCTCCGGCAGAGGGCGGCAGCTGGCGCGTGCTCATGCGCGGCCTGCGCAACGCCGTCGGCGTGGCCTTCGATCCGGCCACGGGCGAGGCCTGGGCCACGGTCAACGGCCGCGACCTGCTGGGCGACGACCTGCCGCCCGAGACGCTCTACCGGGTGGTCGATGGTGCCGATGCCGGCTGGCCCCGCTGCCACGCCGGGGACATCGTCGATCCCGACTTCGGCGATGAGCCTGACCCGATGACCGGTGAGATCGGCTGCGAGGGCGTCGTCCCACCCGCGGCCACGTTCCAGGCGCACATGGCGCCGCTCGGCATCACCTTCTGGGACGGCGGCGCCGTCATCGCCTTCCATGGCTCCTGGAACCGCTCGGAGAAGGTCGGGTACGAGGTGTGGTGGCTACCCTGGGATGATGGGCCGGACGGTCCCCCGGAGGTGCTCGTGGGCGGCTTCCTCGATCCCGGGACCGGGCAAGCGACGGGGCGTCCGGCCGGGGTCATCGCCGGTGCCGATGGTGCGCTCTACGTCTCAGACGACAAGGGCGGCTTCATCTACCGGATCACCGCTCCGGAGTGACCCTGCGCGTCAAATGTCGAGCGAGGCGTCGTAGTCGAAGTCCGGACGGTCGCGGCGCCAGTAGCCGGTGACCATCACGTTCTCCTGCGGCAGGCGGTGATGTTCGAGCAGGATGCGTCGGAGCTCCTTCATGGCCACGGCCTCACCGGCGGCCCAGGCGAAGGTGTCCGACGAGTACAGCTCCAGCTCCTTGAGCGCCGGGCGCAGGAAGTCCGCCTCGGGGGTCGCGAGGTCCGTCAGCCACAGCACCGAGATCGGCACCGAGGCCTGGAACTCGACCACATCCGCCTCCGAACGAGCGGCCATGAGCACCTGCGCCATGGCGCCCTCGGGCAGCACGCTCAGCCAACGAGCGACCGCCGGGACCGCGGTGAGGTCACCGATCAGGAGATAGTTGGCGAAGCCGTCGGGCATCACCTTCGACGCTCGCGGGCCGATGACGCCGACCCGCTGGCCGAGCTCGGCGTTCGCTGCCCATCGAGAGACCGGGCCGTTGCCGTGGAGCAGGATGCGCACGGCCAGCTCGCGCTGCTGGGGATCGAAGCGGCGGACGGTGTACTCGCGCATCGGCGGGCGCTCGCCGTCCCGCCAGCGGAGACGATCATCGACGACGTCAGGCAGGGCGAGTCCATTCTCGGTAGGCGGCACGATGCCCACGTGGTCGGTCGGGCTCAGGGTCCTGGAAATCGGCCAGCTCGTCGCCACCAAGCGTGATGAGCTGGTAGATCGGCCCGGTCTGCGTGATGGCCCGCACCTCCAGCGTGCGCACTCGCATGGGGTGCCTGATGAGCTCGACCGTTCGTGTGGGCATGTCCCCTCCTCTGCGCTGCAGCATACCGAGGCGCGTCGGCAGCTACCATCGAGCGCGTGGACGCCGACGATCTGCGACTCCTTCGCATCGCTATCGATGTGGCCAGGCGCGCCCGGGATGCCGGCAACCATCCCTTCGGCGCCGTGCTGGCATCAGCCACCGGAGAGGTGCTGCTGGAAGCGGAGAACACGGTGACCACCGAACGTGACGTCACCGGACACGCCGAGCTGAACCTGGTCCGCCTCGCCTCCGGGCGCTACGAGCCCTACGAGCTGGCCGAGACCACGCTCTACAGCAGCACCGAGCCGTGTGCCATGTGCGCCGGCGGCATCTACTGGAGCGGCATCGGCCGCGTGGTCTATGCCCTCGCCGAGTCACGCCTCGGCGAGTTCACCGGCGCCGATCCCGAGAACCCCACGATGCATCTCTCGGCCGCGACGGTGCTGGCCGCAGGGCAGCGCCAGATCATCGTGGAGGGACCGGCCGAGCTGCCCGAAGCGGCGGCGGTGCACGCGGGTTTCTGGGACCCGGAGCGGGCCGAGCACCGGGGTTAGAGCGCCTCGTAGTCCACCGGCGGCTGCACGCTCGGGAGGTCAGCGGTGATGGCCTCGACGTACTTCTGGGCGGCACCGGTGTTGAAGATCACGACCTGCTCGTCGGCATCGACCTGACCGTCCTTGACGAGGCGCTCCAGCACACCGACACAGACGGCCGCTTCGGGGCACAGCGCGATGCCTTCGAGCGCATTGGCCAGCCGCATCCACTCGCCGATCCGGCGCTCATCGGCAGCGAGCGCTGCGCCCCCGGACTCGCGCACCGCGTCGAGGATCATGAAGTCGCCGACCGCGACGGGGACGCGGATGCCGCTCGCGACGGTCTGCGGGTCCCGGGCGGGCTCAGCGAAACGCCGTCCGGCAGCCCACGCGTCGGCGATCGGGGCACAGCCGTCCGACTGGCAGGAGATGAGGCGCGGCTTCCTCGCGGTCTCGAGCCAGCCAAGGGCGTCGAGCTCGGCGAAGGCCTTCCACATGCCGATGAGGCCCGTACCGCCCCCGGTGGGGTAGAGGATGACGTCGGGCAGCTGCCAGTCGAGCTGATCGGCCAGCTCCAGGCCCATCGTCTTCTTGCCCTCGATGCGATACGGCTCCTTGAGCGTGCTCATGTCGAACCAACCCATGGACTCGACCCCATCACGCACGATGGCGCCGCAGTCGTTGATGAGGCCGTCGACGAGATAGGCGTGGGCGCCGTAGAGCGCAGCCTCGTAGCGGTTGACCATGGGTGTGTCGGCGGGCATGAAGACGTAGGCCTCCAGCCCGGCGCGGGCGGCGTAGGCGGCGAGCGCGCCACCCGCGTTGCCGGCGGTCGGGGTGGCCAGGCGTTCGAGGCCCAGCTCCCTGGCCATCGACACGGCCATCGCCATGCCGCGCGCCTTGAACGAACCGGTGGGGAGTCGCGACTCGTCCTTGATGCGCAGGTGCTTCAGGCCCAGGTGGGCGGCGAGGCGGGGCGCCTCGAGCAGCGGCGTCATCGTCTCGCCGAGCGAGACGGGGTCAGCGCTGATCGGCAGCAGCTCCGTGTAGCGCCACATGCCTGCGGGTCGGTCACGCAGGGCGTCGCGGTCGACGGCCGCACCGATCGCGGCGAGGTCGTAGCGCACCCACAGCGGGCGCCCCTGGTGGGTGGTCTGGACCGTGCCAGCGGGCAGCACCGTGCCATCGATGGCAGCTTCGAGGTGGGTCACGTACGAACGGCGGTCGGCGATGGGCGGCATCGAGCGAGTATGGCCGGAGCCATCGGTGGCGTGCTGCGGGCGGCGCGCCACCCCGTGCAAGCGACCAAGCAGCCTCTGGCGCTCCCGGACCCGATCCGGGCCGGGCCGCTGCTCCCCAGGCCGCTGCTCCCCGGGCTGCTGCGGGCCGGGACGCTGCTCTCCCGGCAAGCAGACTCGACGTGCCTGGCACGTGAACTGCTGATCCGGCTCTCGGGATGAGCAGCCGCGCCGCCTCTGCGCAGCGGGCGAACGAGACCGGCATGTTCGGGCGCAGGCTGGTCCAGATCGCTCGTGGGGTGAGCAGCTGGAAGTGTCCGGGCGGCGGTCGTTCTGGTTAGGGCGCCAGGACCCCGACCCGCTCGCCGCTGGAGCGGCGGATGGTGAGCTCGGTGGGGAGCAGGATCTCCTCGGGGCCGCCCCCAGGCTGCTTGATGCGCTCGAGCAGCAGCTCCACGGCGCGCCTTCCCATCTCCTCGGCCGGCTGCGCCGCGACCGTCAGGAACGGGAACGTGACCATCTCGGCCGGCAGGTCGTCCAGGCCCACCAGCGCCACGTCCTCGGGAATGGCCAGGCCCAGCTCCTCGAGCGCGTGCTGGGTGCCGATGGCGAGGAAGTTGTTGGCCGCGAAGATCGCCGTCGGCCGGGGCTCCTGCCCCATCAGCTCGAGCGTCATGTCGTGGCCGCTCTCGAGTGAGAAGTCGCCGTGGACCACGCGCGGTGCGGGCAGCCCCTCCTCTTCCACGGCCTCCGTGAAACCCGCGGCGCGATCGACCGCGGTGGGCACGTACTCGGGACCGGTGATCACGGCCAGGTGCTGGTGGCCCAGGCCTGCGAGCAGCTTGCCCAGCTGGTAGGCGCCACCCTCGGCATCGGCCCGCACCACGTCCACACCGGCCATCTCCGGACGTCGGTCCACGATGACCAGGGGCACCTCCGCCTCCCGGCACAGCCGCACCGTGTCGGCGCAGGTGCCCGCGGGGATGGCCAGCATGCCGTCCACCTGGCGCTGGAGCAGCATCATCACGACGCGCTGCTCTTCGTCAGGTCGCTGATCGGTGTTGGTCAGCAGCAACAGCAGCCCGGCGTCACGGGCCGCGACCTCCACGCCCCGCACCACGTGCGCGAAGAAGGGGTTGGTGATGTCCGGCATGACCAGGCCGATGGTGTCGGTGCGCTTGGTGCGCAGGTTGCGAGCCACCGAGTTGGGCACGTAGCCCGTCTCCTTGAGCGCCTTCTCGACACGTGCGCGCAGCTTGGGACTGACCGGCCCAGAGCCGTTCACGACCCGGGACACGGTCATGGGCGAGACGCCGGCGCGTTTGGCGACATCGAGGACAGTGGCCATGGCCTCCTATGGTAACGAAACCACACGCGCGACCGGCGCCGTTCGGCGGGCCTAGAACCCGCGCAGGTCGGTGCTGGAACGGGCCGGCAGACCCTCGTGGGGGATCCGCTCGAGCACGACGTACCGCAGCCCGTGGGCCTCGCAGAAGGCGCGCTTCTCCGGCTTGTCGCCGTCCTCGTTGACCACGTACGACGTGGGCTTGAGGAGGTCGATCTCGGGTTCCGCATCCATCCAGCCCGAGCCCGATGAGACGAGGCAGCGGTACACCGGCTTCATGGAGCCGACCATGTAGCGCCGTTCCTCCTCGCGCTGGAGCGGGTGGCCATCTCCCTTGAGCAGCCGCACGTTGCGATCGCTGCCGATGACGACGTAGAGCGCACCGTGCGCTGCCGCGTCCATGAAGAAGCGGATGTGCCCGGAGTGGACCCAGTCGAAGCAGCCGGTGACGACGACGCTCGGCGCGTCCCTCGGGCAGCTCCCGGTCCGGCTCGATGAGCGGAAAGCCGGCGCGCTCATCTGGCCCGATCGCCCGTACCGCCAGGCCCGCGGACTCGGCGGCCGCACGGAGCGCCGGGTCATCATCCTCGGCCCGAACCGCGAGCGAGGTGGCAGCGGCATCGGCCGCGACCGAGTCGAGCACGGCCGAGAGCGGCTGCTCCACGACCTCGGCCGAGCTCACCCAGCGAAGCGACTCGGCCAGGAAGCGGCGTTCGGCCAGCGGGAACTTGGGCGGCGTCGCCGGTGAGCTGCTCGATCAGCGCGTCCGAGGGGATGCGGACGTGCAGGTCACCGTGAGCGGCCGCTACCTGCAGGAACCGGACATCGTCGGAGCGGAGGTCGTCGAGGCTGTGCTCGACGACCGTACGTGCAGCCGTCACACCCGCACGGTGATGCGGGCGGAACCGGCCGGTGGCTCGTCGGAGGCCACGATGATGTAGCCGCCACCGCAGCCCGACTGCATGGCCCCGGGGTAGTCGGTCATGTAGGCCGTGAGCAAGCCCCACAGGTCGGTCTTGATGGTGTCGTGCTCGTAGACGTTGGGCAGGATCGCCCGCCACGCGAGCGAGTTCTCGTTGAGCGACTCGCCCAGCGCCACCAGGTCCATGGCCACGATGGCGTCGTAGCAGGCCGCCCCGCAGGCACCGAGGCGGGCGACCCAGGCCGGATCGAGGTTCCTGGTCAGGAGCGGGTCGTAGCCGTCGGGCCGGCCTCCGACCGGCACCAGGTGGACCACGCGCTCGAGCCAGGCCACGACCTCGGGGTCGGAGGTCGACTCGATGTGGCTCGGGAACCAGCCACCCTCCACCGCGGCGTCGTAGTCGAGGCGGCTGATGCCGGGATAGATGAGCCCGCACATGTCCTGGGAGCCGGAGGGGTCAGCCTGGCCTTCGTTCTCCGCCTGGTACAGCTCGCGGACCAGCACGTCTGGCGGGCGGTCGGTGGGCAGCTGATCACCCCACAGCTGCTGCGCCACCCGGCGGGTGCCGGTGGCCATGCCGCTGCGCTCCATGTACCGCACGCTCGGCTGCATGGACACGACCACCATCGATCCGGGTGGCTCGGGGTTGGCCTCCGAGACGAACGGCTGGTCGATCCAGCCGCCCGCCATCTGGAGCCGGTACGGGAGCTTGCCGATCGCCCTCTGGAGGCTTGCGGACGTCGGCGGGACCGCGGTCGGCACCGTCATCGTCCTCCTAGCCCTCGACGACGCGCTTGCCGGCCTTGCGATCGGCGAACTGCTCGGCGATCCAGGCGTAGGTCTCAGCCATGCCGTCCTTGAGGGGTGTGCTGGGCTCCCAGCCGAGGACCTGCTGGATGAAGGTGTTGTCGCTGTTGCGGCCGGCCACGCCCTTGGGCGCGTCGAGGTCGTACTCACGCTCGAGCTTCACGCCGGCGACCTCCTCGACCATCGTGACCAGCTCGTTGATCGAGACCAGCTCGCTGGAGCCGAGGTTGATGGGCGTGGCGATCAGTTCCGGGGTATGCATGATCAGGTCGATGCCGTGGAGGCAGTCGTCGATGTAGCAGAAGCGAGCGGGTCTGCTCGCCGTCGCCCCAGATCTCGATCTTCATGACGCCGCTGTCCTGGGCCTCGAGGACCTTGCGGCACATCGCGGCGGGCGCCTTCTCGCGGCCGCCGAACCAGGTGCCGTTGGGGCCGTAGATGTTGTGGAAGCGGGCGATGTGGGTCTCGAGGCCGCGCTCCTCCCAGTACTCCTGGCAGAACATCTCGCTGACCAGCTTCTCCCAGCCGTAGCCGCGCTCGGCCATGGCCGGATAGGCGTCCGACTCCTTGAGCGCGATGACCTCGGGGCTCTTCTGCAGGTCGGTGTTGTAGGCGCAGGCGCTGGAGCTGAAGAAGTAGCGCTCCACGCCGGCCCGGTAGGAGGCCTCGGTCAGGTGCGTGTTGACCAGGATCGAGCGCAGGCACTCGACGCGGAAGTTCTCGATGAAGCCCATGCCGCCCATGTCGGCCGCGAGGTTGTAGACCTCGGTCGCGCCTTTGACCGCCTCGATGGCATTGGCCTCGACGCTGAGATCGGCAGCAGATGGACTCGACCCCGGGCACGCGCAGGTACCAGTCGGGCAGCGGCTTGCGGTCGATGGCGCGGATGTTGGTGTAGCCCTGCTCCGCGAAGTAGCGCGTCAGCGAACCCGCGATGAAGCCACCAGCGCCAGTGATGACGATGAGGTCGTCCTTGTCCATCCCGCGCTTGACGTCGGTGCCGGGGATGGTGTCGTTGAAGTCCTGGGGCATCGTTCGGGGTTCCTCTCTGTCGTGCAGCGCTCGATCGGCGGCACTCTGCATCTCGTTTGATAACGTTACCACTCGCTCGTCGCGCGCGCAAGGCGGGTTCGTCAACGAAGAAGACGCGGAGTGCGGCGGCCGCGCACCGCTGGGAACGTCTACCACGATCGGGGCAACCTCGACCCGACACCCGCGATGACGCCCTACCATCGCCCGATGAGCGACCCATTCATCGAACGCCTCGACGCGCTCGGCGTCGAGTACGAGATCGTGCCCTGTGATCCCGACCTGGCCGATACGGCCGCCTTCTGTGAGGCATACGGCTATGCCCTCGAGGACTCAGCCAACACCATCGTGGTCATGGGCAGGGCCGACCCGCCCGTGTACGCGGCTTGCGTGGTGCTGGCCACCACGCGCCTTGACGTCAACACGGTCGTGCGCAAGCGCCTCGGCACGAGGAAGGCCTCGTTCGCGAGCGGCGAGGACACGAAGGCGCTGACGGGCATGGCCATCGGCGGCGTGACGCCCATCGGGCTGCCCGATGGCCTGCCGCTGTGGGTCGATGCCCGGGTCATGGAACGCGAGCGCATCATCCTCGGGGGCGGAGGTCGGGACCGCAAGGTCCATGCCCCACCGGTGGTGCTGACCGCCCTCGGTGCCGAGGTGGTGGAGGGCCTCGCACGGGAGATGCCCGCCGAATCGGTCTGAGGTCTCGGTCGGTATCGGCACGAGCCCGATGGTGCGCACGACCTGCTCACGGGCCGCGCCTCGATGGTGCCCCGGGGCTGGCATCCGCGACCGGAGCGTCAGGCCCCGACGCAGTCGTCTGGTGTGTTGTGATGCACAGCGAGGTCGCAGGCCACGCCCACGAGCGTCCCCCTGTTGAAGAGTCCACCACCTGCGGTGGCCGCACGGTTCCGGACGATCGAGCTGGAGTCGGCCATCACCAACGTGCCCCAGTTGAGGATCCCGCCCGCGTGACCACGAGACGTGTTGCCGTGGATGATCGTGCCGCCGCGCAATCTGAGCTTGCCCTTGTTGGCGATGGCACCGGCAGCTTCCCGGGCCTTGTTGCCTCTGACCACCGCGTCCGTGAGGGTCAGTCGGCCGAGATTGAGGATGCCAGCGGCCCGGTCCGCCGCTCCACCCCGAACGGTCAGGCCGGTCAGCGCCACGACCGTCCCGGGACGGACGGTCAGCACCGGCCCGCGGCCCATGCCGGCCAGGGTCGGTGTCCCCGAACGCTGGCCGTGGATGCCCCTGACGCTCAGCGACTTGCCGATCGAGGTCGTGCCGCGACAGGTGCCACGCAGGACGAGGTGGCCACCGACCGCTGCCGCCCGGACGGCAGCCTGCAGGTTGCTGTAGATCACACCCGTATCGGCGTTTCGGACGCGACAGGCCATGGCCGGGCCGTCAGGTTCGAGTCCCAGCATCGTGGCCAGGTCGACGAACCTGAAACCACGCGCACGGTACGAGGCGACGATGGCGCCGACTGCGGCCGGGGTGGCGCTGGGGCCGCAGTGGAGCAGCACGATCGAACCGTTGGTCCCCTGCTTCGCGTTGGAGGCGATGGCCGCGGACGACGATCTCGAGGTGTCGTGGCTATCGACGTCCCACAGGACCGTGCGGTAACCGAGCGAGGCGGCGACCTGCACGACCTCGGCATCGTAGGCACCGTAGGGCGGGCGCAGCAGACGCAGCATCGGCCGACCCAACATGCGCTCGATGACCGATTCGTCCCTGCTGATCTCCCTCCGGATGGCGGCCGCTGACGATCGGTCCAGCCAGGCGTGCGAGTAGGTGTGGTTGGCGACGGGAAAGCCACGCAGGAGCGTGCGCCAGCGTTCCGGAGCCGCCCGCATATACGTTCCGTTGGGGAAGAACGTGGCCGTCACGTCCATCTTCCGGAGCGTCGAGGCGATCTGGGCGCAGCGGTCCACGCTCCAGCCGTCGTCGAAGGTCAGCGCGACCCAATGTCGGTCCCGCGAGCCATGGGTGATGACCTCGGAAGCGGCCACTGTCGGCATCGCGGACATGAGCATCCCCAGCGCAAGGGTGGTGGCCAGCAGCCGTCGCACTGCACCACCCGCGCTCAAGGCGCCGCGCCGTCGCATCGTGAGGACATGCTCCTTCGCTCACCCGTCCGGATCGCCGGGGGAGATGATCGGACCGGGCGATGAACGATACCCGCTCGGGCGGCCGGACGTCGGTCGTGAAGTGCTGGCGTCGCGGAGTGAGAGCGATACCATGAACCCGCCCCCAGACGACCCAGACAGGAGCGTGCCCAGATGGCCCTGACAGAGCCCTTCCCCAGCTTCGAAGAGATCCTCGAGTCGGTGGGTGCCGGCGGGCTACGGCTGGCTGCGATCGACGCCACCGAAGGAGCTGCCGGCAACGTCTCGGTCTGCATCGGCTGGCCCCTCGAGGTTCGGCGCCAGCTCCCGAGGGAGGAGGTCATCGAGCTGCCCGTGCCTGCGCCGCACCTGGTCGGCCACACGGTCATCGTGACCGGTTCCGGTCGCCGGCTTCGCGACCTTGGCCGACTGCCGCTCGAGAGCATGGGGGCCGTGGTGGTCCACGATGACGGCACGCACGGCACGCTCTACACCGCGGTCGGACGGCTCTTCACCATCCTCACCTCCGAGTGGAACTCTCATCTCGCGGTCCACGACGACACGGTGGCTCGCACCGGTACCAACTTCCACGCGGTGGTCCACGCTCAGCCGCCTCACCTGGTCTACCTCTCCCATGTGCCCGAATACCGCGACGAGGACCTCTTCAGCCGGCGACTGGTCAGGTGGCAACCGGAGACCATCGTGCAGCTGCCTGCCGGCATCGGCATCCTGCCCTTCATGCGGCCCGGCTCCGAGGCGCTATCGACAGCGACGGTCGAGTCGCTGCGCGCTCACCGGATCACGGTCTGGTCCAAGCACGGGGTCATGGCCCGCAGCGACATCTCGGTCACCCGAGCCGTCGATCGCATCGAATATGCCGAGGCGGGTGCGCGTTACGAGTACATGGACCTGATGGCCGGTGGCCGCGGCGAGGGCCTGACCGTCGAGGAGAGCACCGAGCTGGTGCGTGCGTTCGGAGTCCAGACCGACCTGTTCTGACTCGGGCCCGACCTGCGATCGGCGGCGCCGGCGTCGAGGTCGTCCGTGCCGTCGACAGGTGCAGACGAGCCGGTCAGCGTGCGATCCGTCCCATCTGGCGTGCCATGCGAGATGGGCGAGTACCATTGGTGGGAAGCTCCGGACGGACCGACCCTCCCCTTCCCCCTTCGCTCCATCATGCAGGTAACCCATGGCGACCGACGCTACCGACAAGGTGCTCGTGGCATCGGTCCTCGAACGCGACAAGCGGGACATGGACGCCGACGTCATCCGACCCGAGCCGGAAGACGGGATCGGCGCGCCGCACGGTTCGGGTGCCGAGTTCGAGCTGGGCGCCCGGCCCGGCGGCGGGGAGAGCCTGGAGCAGACCCGGCATGGGCCGCCGGTCAAGGCCGATGAGCAAGGGCTGGACGCCATGGTCGGCATCGACGATCCCCTGCGCATGTACTTCAGGGAGATGGGCAAGGTCCCGCTGCTCAAGGCCGAGGAGGAGGTCATCTTCGCCAAGGCCATCGAACTCGGCGAGCAATTCGCGGGCGGCAGCCTGCGAGACTCCAGGGCAGGGCCCGTGGAGGAGCCGTGGAAGGCCGTCCTCTCGCTCTGGGAGTGGACCAGGAACGAGACCGAGCGCGCCGGCCGCCAGTTGCGGCCCGAGCATCGCCTCGACCAGTACACGGACGACGCGGATCGCATCGTCCGCTCAGCGTTCGCGATGGCCGAGGCCGACGGGTTCATCAGGCCCGCGCCCGATCTCCACCTGACCGGCGCGCAGCGATCTGCCGAGAGCCAGCATGCCAAGTCCGTGCTCAGGATCGCCAAGAAGCAGATCGCGGCCTACGACGCAGCCCCCGCGATGGAGCGCTTCACCGAGCTGGTCGATTTCGCCTGGGTCTCGGTCCACAACGGCGACCACGAATGCCGGGACGACAAGGGCCTGCGGGCCCTCTACGACTGGTCCCGCGAAGTCGGACACGAGGCGCTCAAGCGGTTCATCCTCGCCGGCCGCGAGTCCGCGGTCCTGGCTGAGTGGGGCTGGGATCCCGAGATGACCCAGGAGCACCTCAAGCCGCGCGACCGGCGAGGCACCATCGTCCGCGAGGGTAGAGCCGGTCGCGAGTCACTGACGTCGGCCAACCTGCGCCTGGTGGTCTCGATCGCCAAGAAGTACATGGGGCGCGGCATGCCCTTCATCGACCTCATCCAGGAGGGCAACATCGGCCTCATCCGCGCGGTCGAGAAGTTCGACTACGAGAAGGGCTTCAAGTTCTCGACCTACGCCACCTGGTGGATCCGCCAGGCCATCACCCGTGCCATCGCCGACCAGGCCCGCACCATCCGTATCCCGGTGCACATGGTCGAGACCATCAACCGCCTCATCCGCGTCTCGCGTGGCCTGCTCCAGGAGCTGGGCCGGGAGCCGACGGTGGAGGAGATCGCCTTCGCCATGACCGTGGGGCCGGAGTTCGCGACCGAGATGCACGGGCCGGCTGGGCGGCAGTGCCAACTTCGCTCAGGGCAGCGACGGCAATCCGAAGATCGAGGTCAGGCGCGATGCCACAGCGACGATCACGGTGTGGGTGGTCGATCCCTCCCGGGTCAAGACGATGGCCGATGGCGACTACGCCATCACCGGCGCCGGTCCGAGCTTCGACGTCAAGCTCCCGAAGAAGAACGACAAGGAGATCGACAACGTCGTGCTGTTCACACCGGACAAGGTCCGCGCGATCATCAAGGCCAGCCAGGAGCCGGTCTCGCTGGAGACGCCCATCGGGACGGAGGGAGACTCCCTCCTCGGTGACCTGATCGAGGACCGCGCGGCGGTGGCGCCGGCCGAGGCCGCAACACAGCAGTTGCTCAAGCAGCAGGTGAGGGCCGTCCTCGGCTCGCTCTCGGCACGTGAGAGCCGCGTGCTGCAGCTGCGCTTCGGGCTCGAGGATGGGCGCTTCCGTACCCTCGAAGAGGTGGGCAGGGAGTTCAACGTCACCCGCGAGCGCATCCGCCAGATCGAGGCCAAGGCGCTACGGAAGATGCGCCATCCTTCCCGTAGCCGCAAACTCAAGGACTACCTCGACTAGCCTCGCCCGGATGGAGCGGCTGCGAGCGGTGCGCGCTCGCGGGTTCGTCTGCCAGGCGCCGCCGGTCGCGCTGACGGCTCGACGCTCCGCTTCGACGCACGTCACACCGCGAGACAGACAGGAGACCACGATGACTGACGACTTCAGCGGGCGCGAGCCTCCTCGGCCCTCCAAGACCCGAGGCCGCCGCTTCAAGCCACACGAACTCGAGCTCGCGGACGGCGCCAGGCTCGTCCTCGGAGCCGACGGCTCGATCGAGCACGTCGATGGCCATGGCGCCAGGGTGCATCGCTGGACACCTGAGGATCCGGAGTGGCCGGACCAGGCGATCCGGTTCGGGCTGCACCCGCAGGCCCTCACGGTGGCGCCGCAGGGTCCCGTCCAGGGCACGAAACCACCACGCCGGTAGCGGCAACGATCGCCCAAGCAGGCTGGGACCAGGGCGATCCCCAGCAGCCTGGGCCGCCGGGCTGCGCCAAGGGATAGTCACACGTCGAGCAGCGAAAGGGACTCGAACATGCCACCCATCCGACTCGGGATCCAGCTGTGGGCCCAGAACACGGACTGGCCCTCATACCTCGCGGCTGCACGCCGTGTCGATGAGCTCGGCTACGACGACCTCTGGACCTGGGACCACCTCGTCGCGGCCGTGGGCGACCCCGACCGACCCGTCTTCGAGGGGTATACGACCCTCGCGGCGTGGGCAGCGGTCACGACGCAGGCTCAGCTTGGGCTCCTCGTCGGCGCCAACACCTTCCGCAACCCGGCGGTCGTGGCCAAGATGGTCGCGACCATCGATCACATCAGCGGCGGCCGCGCCATCCTCGGGCTCGGCGGTGGCTGGCACGAGCGCGAACACGCCGCCTTCGGGGTCGAGTTCGGCAGGGGCTTCGGCGACCGCCTGGACTGGCTCGAGGAGGCCCTCCAGGTCGTGCGCCCGTTGATGGCCGGCGAAGAGGTCACGCACGACGGCCCGCGCTACCGGACCGAGCGCTTGCGCCTTGCGCCACCTCCGCTCCAGGCACGCGTGCCCATCATGGTCGGCGGCGTCGGCGAGAAGAAGACGCTGCGAAGCGTCGCCCGCCATGCTGACGTCTGGAACGCACAGCTCGAGCTTGCCGAGGCGCCACACAAGATCGCTGTGCTGCGGGAGCACTGCGCCGACGTCGGGCGTGATCCATCAGAGATCCAGCTCACGTACAACTGCAAGATCGTCATCCGCGATCGCGAAGCCGACGCGCGCGCTGTCCTCGATCGCCAGCTCGCGGTCAACAGCCTCACGCCCGACAGCAGCGACGCCAGCTTCTGGGCCGGGACGGTGGAGTCGATCGCCGAGCGCCTGGCCAGCTTCGTCGAGGCCGGCTTCTCGGGGTTCACCATCGAGGAGCTGGCACCCTTCGACGAGGAGACGCTGGTGCGCCTGGTGGGCGAGGTGAAGCCTCTCGTGGAGCGAGGCTGACCGCCCGGTTCGCGTAGTCTTGCCGGCATGGATGAAGCACATACCCTCGGTGACCTTGCGCGCGATGCGCTCGCAGCCTATGAAGGGCTGCTGAGCCTCGCGGAGGACGTCGAGGACGAGTGGATGTACGTGAACGACCTCTCCGCGGCATGGCAAGCGCGGATCGGGGACCTCGTCGACGAGCACGGTGCCGAGCCCGCGACCGCGCTCGAGGCGGCGGCCATCAGCCGTGCCATCGATGAGATCGACCGCATCAGCGACCCGCACCGTGCCATCGACTGGCTCTCGACGTTCCCGCAGATCGTGCTCGTCACTCTCGGCGGACGGCGATGAGATTCCAGGACGCTGCGCAGGATGCCCGCGCCGTCACCTACGCGGCGATCCAGGCGGAACCCGTGGTCGCGCAGGCGGCCAGACTACTCGCCGATGCCCCACCCCCACAGCGGCTGCTGGCGCGGGCGGTGATGAATGGTGAGACGCTCGATCCTGACGGTTGGCGGACCATGTTCCCGTCGCTGTTCGGGCCGACCGTCGAGCCGTCCGACCGGGAACGATCCGAGGCCATCCTGACCGTGTCGCTGGCCATCGCGGACCGCGGTGACCAGACGCGCGATCAGCTGCGCGGCGCGCTCGTCGAGTCGCTGACCGTCGAACTGCTCGCTCGCCGGGTCGGTGCCGCGGATGTCCGACGTGAGCGACGCATCCTGTTCGATGGCGTGCGTGCCGAGATCCACCCTTACGACGTGACCGTCGAGCGCGCAGCCGTGGCTGAGGCCTACGACTGCAAGTGGGGTGCCCGTGGCATCAACGCGGATGTGCTGCACCAGTTGGACGACGCGCAGGCCAACGCCGAGGCTGAGGATGCGGTGCTGCGCGTGGCTCTCGTCGTCTTCGACGCCGAGCTCTCGTGCCGTGTCCGTCTCGAGCGCCAGACTGCGGCGCACGACCGCACAGGCCTCGTGACACTCGAATCCCTGGAGTCACTGTCGGGCTCCCTCACGTCCGAGCGTGACACATAGGTTGGCTGGCGAGCCGGCTGGGATCCGTCACCGAGGACCCTCCGCCAGAGACCATCGCCTACATATCGCAGCGATCCAATGTCGACTCCCACACGCCATCGAGCTGGACGAAGTCGAAGGCCTCGTCGTCGAGGCAGGGCAGGAACGAGGCGTGGAAGCCACGATCGGAGTGATAGTCCATGCGTGCGCTGGCCCAGTGCGATGTGCCCTGGCTGGTGCTCGCACAGGTGACGGTCTCGGTGGGTGGGCCATCGAAGATGGCGCCGACAAGCCGATCGGGGTAGCCCGCGACGAGAGGCTCGAACGCCAGCTGTGCCTCACGGACGACGCCGGCCTGGTCCGTCCAGGTGAGCGTCCCCGCGACGCTTGGCGAGGTCTCATCGAGTCGCAGCTGGCCCCACGGCGTGGCCCAGCAGCCATCCCACAGGCTGAACGCGTCGACGACCGCATCGATGGCGCTGACCACTTCCGGCGAGGGTGATGGCGTGCTGGTCTCGTCGGTCTCGGGCTCGGCTTCGGCGCAGTCATACCAGCTCCTGGCGGAAGGCAGCCATGGCCCCGCCCGGACCGTGCTCCGGCGCCGGACCGGGCGCCGCGACGACGTCGGCGGCGGGCGGGCCGGGCACGGCCAAGCCCAGTCCTTCGATGAGCGCGTCCAGCGTATCGATGGCCGTGACGGTGAGCTCAAGCTCCTCACGACCCATCTTCAGGTACGGACGCACGGTCGGCGCCTTCTCATCCGCGCTCTGGGACAGTCGCTTCGCCAGCTTCCTGGCGGCTCGCGGGAGGTCCGCGCCCGAGCTCGCTTCGTCGATGAGCAACGAGACCGATGCGACAAGCGACGAGTCCAACCAGAACGGCTGGCCGCTCAACACCTCGAAGGTGCCGGGGTGGTCTTCGACATAGCGCGCGATGGGGACGTAGTCGGCCAGTCGGTCGACATCGACATAGCCCCAGCCGTCTTCGACGATGTACCAGCGGGGTTCGGCGCCGAAAGCCTTGTACTTCGCGAAGTCGGTCTTGGTCTCGCGCAGTGCCTCGATCAGCTCCGCCCGGACCCGGTAGATGGCCGCGGCCTCGGACTCGGAGGGGGCGGTCACCGCAGGGCCGACCGCCTCCGGCTTCGGCGCTGACCCGATGTTCCTCAGCCACCAGTCGTATGCGTAGGGGATCTTCGCCCAGCTGGTGTCCAGGGCACCGTAGAGCAGGTCGTCCTCGTCGATCCAGCGGATCCTCGCCTGGCCCGAGCTCTGGTAGCAGATGAGTTCGCCGCCAGGGATGTCCATGGCGCCGGCCCCGTCCTTCTTGGTGCAGTCGCCGCGGGTCGCCCGCCCGAGGCGCTGCTCCTTGCGGGCATTCCAGAATTCGCGCAGATCCGATGTGGAGTCGAAGAGGAAGAGCCCGATATCGTCGATCCTGTTTGGGCCGCCCTCGGAGAAGCACTGAAGCGCGGCGATGGACGGTTCGACGACGCGGTTGAACGTGTCGTATCCAAGCTCCTGGCAGCTGTACTCCAGGTCAGGTGGAACCTGTGCCCACAAGTGGCTCAAGTCGTCGGCTGACTGTGCCGTCACCCCTGTCGGCAGCATGAGCACGACTGCAAGCACCGCCACGATCGCTTGCTTCATGGAACCCCCCGTTCACGCCAGAAGCCTGTCAAGCAAGGATAAGGTGGGCTGTGGGTGCTCGCACGGCCTGGCCGACCCCGGCCGTCATCCCAGCCGGGTCGGGCCATCGCGCGATGCGACGACCTCGATGCCGGCGCCGGCCGACCGCGGCCCGTGCCCGGCTCCATGACGCGGCCGCGCAGGCGGTGGTGTGGGCATGCACCAGCAGGCCAGCACCCAGCTCGGCGGTGCCGCTGCTGCCGCCACCGCAGTTCACGTCACCATCACTCACCGCGGCGAGCCTCTGGCGCTCGCGGAACGGTGTGATGTCCAGCGCGAGCTCGGGCTGGCGGTCATCTCCCTCGATCAGCAGCTGTCTGCCGGTGAGCTTGACCAGATGATCGCCGAGCTTGATCTTGCCGCCGACCACTCGCTGCCAGTCGGACAGGTCGGAGGGGGTCCAGCGCGCGAACCTGTCGTCCGCTTCTGGGTGGTGGCACGCCAGGTCCCGGATCGACACCCTGGTCGTGTCCGGCCCTGGGCCGTTACGATGAGGGCCTTGCAGCGTGGTGTGACGATGGCACTTGCCGGGCGTTCAGCAGTCCTCTCTCGTGCTCGCACGCGGCTCCTGTGGCCTTGACGCCCGTGCCCTAGACGAGCGACCGACCGTGGAAACAGGTGCTCATCAATCAGTACGAGCGGGGAGCCTACAGCAGCGCTCGCTGCTCGCGACGGCCATCGCGGTCCTCGCCTTCGGCATCGCGATGGGCTACCTCGAGGCAACGGTCGTCGTCTACCTGCGAGCCGCTCTCGGCCTGGACGCCGTCGTCCCCGTAGTCGAGCCCGGGGAGTTCGACGCCTACGCCGGTATCGAGATCGCACGCGAGCTGGCCACGCTTGTGATGATCGCCGCCGTCGGCTGGCTTGCGGGCCGCAGCTGGCTCGAGCGTCTCGCCTGGGCGGCCGTCGTGTTCGGGACCTGGGACATCGTCTACTACGGTGGCCTGTGGCTGACCATCGATTGGCCCCCGGCACTCGATGCCTGGGACGTCCTCTTCCTGGTGCCCATGACCTGGGTCGGACCGGTCTGGGCGCCGATGGCCGTGAGCGCTGCCCTCGTCGGCTTCGGACTGACCGCTGCGGCCCGGCAGCGGGTCGGTCCTGCCATCGCCGTCGGGCGGAGGGACATGGTGATCGCACTAGCTGGCGGCAGCCTCGTCATCCTGAGCTTCCTGATCGACGCTGACCGCGTCGTGGCCGGGGACACGTCCCCGTGGTCCGCCTGGCCGCTGTTCTGGTTGGGAATGGCGTTGACAGCGGCGGCTGCGGTGACGGCCTTATGGCGGGCAGCGACGAGGGCGACCAGTGGAGACCTGGACCCGTAGGTGGTCTCGTCCGCGGACGCTCGGATACGAGGTCACAGCGCCGGCGCTCGTCGGCTCGCGCGTCGAGCATGACAAGGGCACCCCGTCCGCCACGAGGATGCGATCCGGTCGAGGACCACCAGGACCTCATCGGCCGTTTCGATGGCGACACCTGGACGGAGTTCGGGCCCGAGGATGGCGTCCCCGGTGACAGCGTCATGGCCGGGCTCGAAGGGCTGCGGGCGGCACCCGACGGCAGTGTCTGGGGCATTCGGGACGGATGGGCTGAGGAGGCCACCGAAGAAGCGGGAGCGGTCTATCACTTCGACGGCACGACGTGGGAGCCGTACCTGCGCGGCCTCGTCGTGCAGTCGATGGAGGTCGGTCCGGATGGCGCTGTCTGGCTACTGGGGAGCGACGAAGGCAAGCCGTACGCCCTCTACGTCATCGTCCCCACCGGGGGCGCCGAGGCCACTGAGTAGCGACCGCTTGTCACATGAGTCGAACTGTCGCGTCTACTCGGTGGTCGGTGGGGAGCGAAGCGCCGCAGAGGTCTCCAAGCTCGGGCCGTCGAACTAGCCAGGGTCTCCCGCCGCCAGCCGGCTGACTCGGGTGGTTGGAGTTGGCGAGTGCAGGCACGCCCACACCGTCACCGGATGGTGAGAAGTGGGAGCGAAGACTGCACCTCCCGGTCTCCGATGCTGTGGACACGAGCTGTCGGCACGGCGTACGGTTCGCGCGCCTGGCTCGCCGCCTTGGCACCCCGACCGACGGTACGGTCACGACCCGGGGGGAGGAGGTCTCGAATGGTAACGCTCGCCATCGCCCGCACGTCCTTGCTGGCCGTCCTGACCCTGGGCCTCTGGCTCGGGTTCGGCGAAGCACTCGCCTTCGATGACGCACCGGGTACGTTCGACCCCGCCCGAAGGAGCGCTCTCGACCTCACGACGCATCACAGCGTCGTGGTGGAGGGCATCCCCGGTGCGCGCGGTTCGCTCCGCGAGCAGTGCCCGGCCGGCCAGGTGGTGGCGGGCGGCTTCAGCCATGTCGGTTCGGGGCTCCACGTCACCGAGTCACGTCCAGATGGCATCTACGCCTGGCGCATCTCCTGGATCCAGACCTCGACGGATGACTCGGTCCTCTACGCCTACGCCGTCTGCTTCACCGCGGATGAGTAGCCGGTCGACGGACGCCCTATCGCCATCGGCCATCCTCCAACGGACCTGCGAGAGAACCAGTCATGGGCGGGGGCTCTGACGCACGGCCCGTGACCATGGCCGCCTGGACCGCGCCGAGCCACTGGCGGACCCGGCCCGCGGCTGTTGGGGGATGTCATGCGCAGACTGCGGGCCGCGGGTGCGGCCATCGTCATGTGCCTGGCGCTCGGCGGGATGCCGGTGGCCGGGCAGGAGGCATCATCGGCCGACGGCAGCGCCGATCTCACGCCGGCCCGACTTCCGGATCTGCCGCCAGCACAGCTGAGCGATCTGAGACTGACTGTCCTATACGACAACGTCTCGGGTAGTCCAGAACTGAGATCGGACTGGGGCTTCGCTGCGTTGGTTGAACACGGCAGTCACAGGCTGCTGTTTGACACCGGGGCCAGTGGCGCCATTCTGCTGGTGGTGATGGGCGATGCAGCCCAGGGGCACGGTGACCATGCTGTGTCGCTCCCGCGCTCCGGCTAGAACCCGAGCACCTCGTCGACGAGGACCACGGTGATGCGGCCGGGCTTGAACTCGCCATTTGATGACGAGGACCTTGTTGACCGCGCTGTGGACGCCATACGCCGCCTGAGCCCGCGAGTCCTCGAGTGGCAAGGCGTACTCGTCGATGCGCCGCAGGCCCTCTTCGAGGTCGGACGACCCGCGCTAGTCGTTCCCATTCGGTGGTGTCGATGGCCACTCGAGCAGGGCGCTACGTGCAGCCTGCTGGACGAACGAGATGCGTTGCTCCTTGCGCAGGGCATCCCTGATGGCCGCCGTAGGAGAAGTCCCGGTCCCGACCGAGTTGTTGCGAACCCATCGGTCGCCAGCGCGCCCTACGCTGTCGAGACCGGCGTACCAGCGATCCCCCAGTGCGAAGACCTCTGCCACGATGTCGGTGCCAAGGCGCTGGGCCCACTTGGCCCGCTTGTTCCCGTCTCCGCCGCCGGCCGTGGCGAAGTGGGGATCCAGGATCGGCACCAGTCCGTGTCTGCCAGCGGTCCGGTAGTCGGGCAGGCTGGCCGCCGAGGCCGCGGGGTCGATGTGATACAGGCCCGCCTTCGGAGCGTCCGTGATCTGCGCATCGCCTCGGGTCACCAGGACCGCCCACATGGAGCCATCGGGTCCGGGCGCCGTTTCTGTGACCCAGGCCTCGGTGAAGGGGCCCGGGAATGCGTAGTCGATGACTCCGGCGCTGGGCGCCCAGCGCAACCAGTCCGGGGCCGGCCATTCCGTACGATCGGGGATCGAGATGCCGGTCGCAAACCCATCCGTTGCGGCTGTGGCGGTCCAGGTGCTTCCGTCCCAGCGGGCGAGCGTCGGGGTGCGGTCGCCCTCGCGAGCGAGGATGACTGACAACGCACCGGCCGCGTCCACTCGCATCTCCCAGACCGAAAGCGGCTCGCCATCACCCAAGGACTCTGCAGGCGCCCACGACCCTCCGTCGAAGCGGAGAAGCCCGACGGCCGGTGGGCTAGCGTAGCCGCCGAGGCCCAGCCAGATCGACCCATCGCGCGTGCGGTCCAGGGATGTCGCCACCGCGGACACCTCAGGATCAAGCCCCAGATCTGCGAGCGTGAAGTATGCGTCACCTTCGGTTCCCAGCCTGGCAAGCTGCGGACCAGCGGGACCTGTATCCGGTCCCAGCAGGGCCCAGTACGTTCCGCCGTCTGCGGGCACGATCGAACGGACCGACCCGCGCGCCCCATCCGCGAGCGCTTCCCTACGTGTCCAGGTGGAGCCGTCCCAGCTCGCGATCTGCCGGTCATCGTGGACGACCACGGTCCCGTCGCCCAGGACGTCAAGCTCGTTGATCGATGCAAGTCCGATCGACTCGCGGTCGAACGATCCGGGCTCGCCGACGGCGAAGACCGTAGCGTCGTCCGTCGCGGCCCAGACGCGTCCACCAGGCCCGACAGCCACATGTCGGACCAGCTCAAGACGGTGGTCGACGATCGGGTCGAGGACTCGTTGGATGCCCGGTCGGATGACCTCGGACTTGAGGTCGTCGACGCCAGTTGGTGCCAGGGAGATGCCGACGGCATCGTCGGCGGCAGCGGTCGGGAGGACGAGTGACACCGAGAGCAGTGAAGCGCTCAGCAGCGAGATCGGACTTGGTCGCACTGGAACCTCCTCAAGTGGCTGCGAGACACCGAAGCCCCCGGTACTACCTGTAGGAGTGCCTGAAGGGCCCGAATCGTTCCATCGTCGATCGCGCTCCCGGCTACCGAAGAGCTACGTCCTGCGTGTACGTGCCGATGGACTACTCGGCACAGGCCTGGAGGCGACGAGGCAAGCGCTGCGGTCGGTTGCGACCTCGAACAACTCCCGGATCCCGGAGCCAAGGAGCCAGAGCCGGATGGTCGGATCGATTCCGGCACGCCTGGCGGCTCGTCCAGACCACGACAAGATGGGTAGATGGTGTGGGCTCCGACCGCATGCCAGTCTCGGTCATCGTGCTGCTTCTGCGTGGCTGGCTCACGCCCGACCAGCAGCGGCACCGTCACGTTCTCGGCGGTCTCGCCTCCTTCTCCCGCTCTGTCCGCCTATACCTGGCTCCAGGAAGACACGGCCAGAGGCCCCCGTCCGACGGACGGGGGCCCTTCCTAGGTGAAGATCCGTCAGGACGACACTGGGTCAGGCGCGGGCGGACCGTCGCCGTTCGAGATGAAGCCCATGACCGGAACCGTGGCCAGGGGGCCCGAGTCCTCGATGGCGTTGATGACTAGGTAGGCGCGAAGTCCGTCGTACGCACCGGCTCCCTCACACCAGCCGCCCTGCACGTCGCCGGGCCCGTTGCTGAGCCCGATGAGCGAGCACGACCACGTACCGCCCTCGTTCTCGATCGTGTCGAGCGTCTTCCAGATGCTGGCGCCGCCAGCGAGGTCATCGAACCCGCTGTCACGTTCCAGACGCCTGCCCGTCATGCGAGGATCGGTGGTCTCGAAAGTCTGGCCCTGCCAACCGCTATTCAGTGACACGTTCAGGCCATTTTCCGTGAACTCTTCGTCGGGCGGATAGGGAGGCTGGGGCAATGAATGTCCGTCATACCTGAGCGTCCCGGTGAAGAAGGCCCAATCATCGGGCACGTCAACCTGGGCCTGAGCGCCCGGCGGGGTCATTCCATCCCCTGGGCTCTGGACCAGGCCCGACAGGACCAGCCCCCAACCGACGGTGAGGACGGCGGCGGCGGCGATGACTCGAGTTGCACTGAGCATGGATCTTGACCTCCATTGGATGTCTCGTCTGGCTAGGGACGGCCACCACCGAGGGCGGCTCCTGCCCGCTCGAGACGATGTCGTGGCGATCTCCCGGGCGAGGGCCATGGCATCGAGATCGATGGGGGCGCGATCTGCGTAGCGGCGCAGCGCGTCGGCCAGCCGCGATTCGAATGTGCGTGGTTCAGGCACCGTCAAGGTCCCTCCGAAGTCGCTCCACGGCCCGCGCCAGCCGGCTGCGGACGCCGGACGCCGTCATACCCACCTGCTGAGCGATCTCATTCGAATCAAGGCCGGTCACGTAGCGCAGCGCGAGAAGGCTGCGCTCATCGGGCTTGAGCCGGTGCAGGGCCCGCCGCAGGTCCACCACGTCGATCTCGTCGGCGGGGTCGCTCAGGCTCGTCGATGGCTCGACGCTCCTGATCTCCATGATCTCGCGGCGCTTGTGCCGCCGGACCAGCTGTCGCGCCTCGTTGGCGCAGATGGCGACGAGCCAGGGTCGGACACGATCCGGCTCGCGTAGCGACGGCAGGCGTTTCCACGCGATCACCCAGGCGGCCTGCGCCGCTTCTCGAGCCAGCTCGACGTCACCTACCACCACGTAGGCCGCCCGAACCATCGGTTCATGGTGCTGCGCGATGAGACGCGCGAAGGCGGCCTCATCTCCGGAGGCAGCCTGGCTGACCGTGAACGTCAGATCTGTCGCATCCAGGACGGTGCTCTCCATGGTAAGGAGATGTCCCCCGCGCACGAAGTGTCCCAGAATCAATCGACCGGGTGGCGGCCCCTTCGTTCGTCCCGGGCCGACCAAGAGCCCCGTGGGCTCGAGGCCCGCCTCGCTGAGGTAGCGTCGGAAGCGAGCGAAGAAGGACGGCCCTGATAGGCCACGGACACTCGCACCCGCCTGCCACCAGGGACTCGTCGGGCGCCATGGCCGTGAACTTCTTGGCGCAGTCCTGGAGCGTGCGCTGGATCGGTTCAGACGCGGGTCGCGGCAGCGCTCGTCGGCCCTCCTTGCCGCCTTTGCCTCGGTAGCGATAGACGGCGGCGCCCGTCTGAATCTCGATGTCGCCGGCGGTCAGGGACATGGCTTCGGTACGACGTCGGCCGGTGAGGATCAGGACGAGGAGGATGGCCCGGTCTCGGCGACCGCGGATCGTGTCGGGCACGACCGTGAGGAGCCTGCGCACCTCGTTCGCCGAGTAGCCCCGCGCTGTGGAATTGACGGGTCGGGCGTCCGTCGGGCGCTAACTCACGAGTCCATCGGGTCCATGGGGTCGCACCTTTGGCCAGTGCGTGCGCTCGACGTGGCTGTCAACGTGGCTGTGAGCCAAACATGGAAGACCGCGCGAGCGTGAAATGGCCTTGCACCCATGCGTGGATGCGAGACAAGAGTGGTGAGCCGGCTGGGATTCGAACCCAGGACACAGGGATTAAAAGTCCGTGGGGGCGCCGTCCATGGGGCCCCCTGGCCTGCTACCCCTTCTACCTGACGCACGGGTCCCGTCCACTGACTCCACCGCGTCGTTCAGAGTGCCACCGCCGTGGCTGTCAATGTGGCTGTCAGCACCGCTGCCGGACCCATCAGTCGTGGTCGCCTGCGCGAGGGTACTTGTCCGGCGTCAGCACTCCGTCGCCTTGTGGCTCCGAAGAATGCATTCTCAAGCCGCCTTGGCCAACCATCTCCCTCTGGGATGACCGGCAGAAGGCGTCTTGGATCCCACGGCTGACCACTCTCCACGCCCGAGATGGTGCCTGCCACGAGCCCACAGTCAAGTCGTATCGGGGTGCCCAAGGTTTGCTGCTGGGCTCGCGTGCGACCGCGAGTCAGGCACGTACCCCTCCTTCGCTAGGACGGCCGAAACCCCTGGGTGAGAAACAACCTCTTCACTCAACGGGCTTCCACTCTCCGTCCTCGCCTCGCTGCACGAGGTCGCCCGTCTTATCGTGCATAGCGAGGACGTAGCAGGCGTCGAATAGCATCCGGTCGTTCTGCTGCCATGCCTCATCCAACTGCGCGGGTGTGATGTGCGGGATGCGTTGGGGGTCATTCCTGCCCTTGGTGATGTAGATGCGCCCGCTGAGCCACTTCTGGGCCGCGAAGAGGGCGATACTCGTCATGCTCGGGTTGTCGACTACCGCGTCCTTCTCCGCAAAGGAGCGGCACTCCTCGGGCTGCTGGCGACCCCCTCGACCGACCCTGGGTCCACGAGTTCCTCCGGTCAAAGGACCTCCTCCCATCGACCTGAGGACGAGGGCCAGCAGGCGTCAGGTCCGGACGACCTGTCAGCACAGCACGTGCAACAGGCTGTGACGGGATGGACGGGTAGGACCAGTGATCGCCGCCACGACGTTCGGGTCCAGGCCGAATGCCTCTAGCAGCGCACGGTCACTTGGGCAGAATCGACTCACACGTTCCTCGGAGGGCAGGTCATGGGCGCATCCCCGAAAGCCAGTCGCCGTGGCAGCAGGCGGAACGTTCCCGCTCCGGCGCTCGAGGGACCGGCCGGCGGCCCGGGGCTTGCCCACCGGGTCCTGGCGTTCGAGTCCTACGTCGGCTTCCAGCATGACTACATCGGTCTCCTCGCAGGCCTCATCGTCGCCATGGGGCTTCTGACGAGACGGCGCTTTCGAACCAATCGACTCCAGCCGCGGCGACCATGACCCTTTGAGCTTCGTCTCGGATTGGCTTCGAACGGGCGCGTAGGATGCGATGAGAAGCGGCCTATGCTCTGGTCGCTTGACCGCGTCATGCCAGTGGCGCCCGTGCGGGTCGAAGGCTCCCGACGCGCCAGCACCACGCTCAAGACCGTTCGATAGGATGTGAGATGGGATACAAGTCGAGTGGATTCGCGACCGCAGCCGCGGCGCTCCTGCTGATCTCGCTGCCGGCCTACGCACAGGACACAGTCAGTACCGTCTCGTTCGATGGCAACGGCTTCACGTTCGGTGAGGCGCTTGGCGTCAGTGTGAACATCACACAGGTGCCCGGTGGGCCCCCAGGCGGAGACGGTCCATCGGCGCTCGGTCCGGGCCGACTGACGTTCACGCTCTACGGGCCGCGTCAGGAAGGTACCAAGGTTCCCCGGACGTTCAGCGCGCCTGGCAATGTCCGCTTCTTCCGCACGGCGGATCTCGAGGGCCATGACTGGCAGTCGCGACAACTCGCCGAACTGCAGTCCCTGCTCGCTGAACGTCCCGATCTGGCACCGTACACCGCGGCGGGCCAGGGTGGCGCCTCCCTGCCGCTGCCGTTCGTGCTCGATGGCTCAGCCGCACAGGCCATCGATGCGAGGGTGCGGTACATCGACACACCGGAACTTGCTGGTATCGCCTACCTCACCGTGTTCCGTCAGGACCTCTTCCCGTTCGCGGCGGGTGACTTCTGGTACACCTTCCAGGGTCTCAGCACCGATGGCGAGTGGTATGTCGCGGCCGACTTCGAGGTCGAGGCTGATATGTTCCCGGAGAAGGTCGGCCAGAAGGACGTCAGGGCGGTCCGCACGGCCAAGAAGTGGATGGCCTACCAGGAGCAGAGCGTCCAGACGCTCGATGCGGCCGCAGCGGACGCATTCACGCCACCGCTCTCTTCGATCGACGACCTCATCGAGTCGATCGTGACGGGCTGATCCGGCTGCCGGTCTCCGAAAGTAGCGGGCCGTCCGACCATGGTGCGGGCTACACCAACCTATTGACGTGGCCTTGACACGGCCTCACCGCTGACGTATATATCGACGTGCGATATATCGTGTGACGATGTACCACGCAGCGGAGAGATCATGAGGAGAAGGTCGATCGTCGGGGCATCGGCGCTGATCGTGTTCGCGATCGCGGGCATCGCCTGGTTCACCCTGGAGCTCGCCCCGCCGAACATGGGCTTCGAGGACACGGACAGCCCGGCGGTGAGCCTCCGGTTCCTGCGTGAGAACGGTCGGATCTACGCGCAGGGAGGCTTTGCCCTGCTCCTCATGGCGATCAGCCTGACCATCGCGGTCCTCGCGGTGGAGGATGCCTTGGCCACACGCGCGGACACGCTGACGTTGCGGGCCACGGCCGCGTTCGGTCTGTTCGCGAGCGGGTTCTTCTTCATGTACGGCGTCCTTCGCCTCGGCGTGGAACCACTGCTGTACATCGATGGTCTGGACCATGACTGGGGCGAAGCAGCTTACGTGGCCCTCCAGATGATCGGCATGCACGGGTTCGCGCAGGCAGCCGTCACGGCGTCCTGCCTGTGGGTGGTCGGCGTGGCGCTGATGGGCATGCGCACCCGCTGCCTCCCCATCGCGTTGTGCGCCATCGCGCTTGTCCCGGCCTTCCGCCTCCTGGGGGTCCTGGGTCCGCTCGGGGTCCTCGATGCTCTGCCCGAAGAGACCTGGTTCCTGTTCATGGCCTCGATCCCCGGGCTGTTGCTTTGGTGCCTGCTCCTCGGTATCGTGCTGCTTCGGCGAGCCCTCGCTTCTGCCACGACGGACCGAGCGGTGGCCGCGACCGCGGCCGCCTAGACTGGCTCCGATGGAGACCAAGCTTCCGGACCTCGGCCGGTTCGCCGAGCCTGCGCTACTCATCCTCGTCAGTCTGGGCGAGGGGCCCAAGCACGGCTACGCCATCATGCTCGACGTGGAGGAGGCGACCGGCAGACCGATGGGCCCGGGCACCCTCTATGCCGCGCTCGCCCGGCTCGAGGAACGGGGTCTCATCGAGGCACTCCCGAAGACCGACCGGCGCCGACCCTATCGCCTGACCGGACTCGGAGCGAGCGTGCTGGAGACCCAGCTCCAGGAGCTCTCGGCGTTCGCGACGCTCGGCCTCCGCCGCCTGGCCGGGGACACGCGGTGAAGACCCTCATCCGGCTCTACCCCAGGGCTTGGCGAGAGCGCTACGGCGAGGAGCTCTCCCTCTTGCTCGAGGAGCGGCCGCCAGGACCGTTCGACGCGCTCGACCTGCTCCTAGGCGCCCTGGACGCACACCTCCACGCCGTCGGCGGCCGGGGTGCGGCGCCGACGAGCACGCCGCGGGCAGCAAGACTCGGTGCGGGTGCTGCGATCACTGGTGGCGCGCTCTGGATGCTCGCCCTCGCGACCGCGGTCAGGGACGACCCGGCGATGACGAGCCTGGTGATGCTGCTGATCAGCCTCACGCTGTCGATGTTCGTGGTCGCGCTCGCGGCGCTGAGTGCGGTCCAGTCGAGGTCCCACCCGATGCTCGTGTGGGCGAGCTTCCTGCTGCCGGCGGTCGGGGTCGCCCTGCTGATGGGCGGGTCCCTTGCCGAAGCCTCGGTCGGCGACCGTCCCCTCGTCGGGGACCTGACGCCCTACGCGTTCTGGATGGCCGGGGTCGTCTTCGCGCTCGTGGGATCACTGCTGTTCGGCATCGTCTCAACGGTGGCCGGTGGGCTGACGCGCTGGACCGCCGTGCTGCTCAGCGCGGGCGCCCTGGTGCAACTCATCACCATCGTCGCGACCGACCACGCCAGGGACGAGTGGCTGATGCTCGCGGGTGCGCTCGCTTTCGGCCTGAGCTGGATCCTGGTCGGAGTGGGCGCGTCGCGCATGGAGCGGATGGGGGCTATCGACCGGGCCGCCTGACCCGACGGCTCGCGGAAGGTGCGATGAGCGCGGGCGCTGGTCACCGCACCCCGCCGCTGCCGCCACTGCGGCGTCGAGCTCGAGGCCCGACCACGCCCTTGCCGCCCCCTCGTCTGGTGCGAGGTCCACCGCACGGCCATCGTTCGTCGGCCCGCCGGACGCGTCTGCCGGGGCTGCGGCCTCCCACTCGCTGGGCCGGCGCCGTCCAGGCGTTCGTTTGCAGTGAGCACTGCCGCGCCCGCCTCCGTCGCGAGCGGACCCGGCCGCTTACTCGGTCTGCGCCGCCTACAAGCCTGGAGACGACGTCGGCCCGGGATCGAGGCCCGGCGCCATGAGCTCGACGGCCGAGAGTTGGTCGCGCCCGCTCTCGAGGAGGAAGCGCTCGACCAACCGTTCGGGATCGGCCAGGTACGAGAGATGACTCGAGAGCGGGTCGGAGACCGCACCCTCGAAGGCCACTAACAGGCGCGGCATGTCCTCGGGCGTCAGCCGCTCGATCGTGAAGCCGTGATAGCCGAGGCCACCCGCTGGCGGTGAGCCGTCGACGCGGGGCAGCGACTCGAGGAGCGCGGTGAGGGCCGTCGCTTGCACTTCGGACAGTGCCCAGGACGGGTCGGGCCGGCCGGAGTAAAGCACGAGCGAGACGGTCGTGATGGGGCTCTCGGCGAAGACGTCGAACATCGTGGCCGGAGCGGCGCCCGCAGACGTCACGGCTGACGGTGATGGTGACTGAGCCAGCGCTCCAGGACTTGCCATGATGGTGGCCACGAAGACACCGACGATGGCCAGGCGGCCAGCCCGATGCTTCGACGGAGCACCCATCCGATGTCGAGTCATCGAAGATATCCTCCCGGGCATCCGACAAGCTCGCCTGGGCAGCGAGCGGCCCGCCTCTGCGGGTCGATGCTACATCCGCGGCGAACGGCTGCCTCGGACGACATCCACGGCTCGGGTGAGGCGTCCATCGACCCGACGGGAACCGGTCCCGGGCAGTCGGCGTCTAAGCACCGCGGGACAACGACGTCCGTCGATCGCTCTCGCCCAGCCACCCCATCACCCTCGGAGGAACGAACACCGTGAACAGCTCTCTCCCCCTTGCGCGCCCCGGCCGGCGCGCGCTCGCTGCCGGTCTTGCCGCAGGCCTGCTCGCAGCCTCGTTCATGGGCACCGCCGCGGTGAGTGCCCAGACTTCGACCGACAACGACGAAGCCGTGCGCTCCATCAACGTCTCCGGCGTCGGTCGCGTCAAGGCGGCGCCTGACGTGGCCGACATCAGCCTCGGTGTGACCATCCGGGACAAGGAAGCCGGCGGCGCCTCCCAGCAGGCCGCCGAGGCCATGGATGCCGTGGTCACGGCTCTGCTCGGGATGGGCATCGCCGAAGCGGACATCCAGACCACCAGCCTGAGCCTCAATCCTGTCTACAACTGGGAGTCCGAGACACCCGAGATCACCGGCTGGGACGCCAACAACATGGTCAACGTGACCATCCGCGACATCGAGTCGGTCGGTGACGTGGTCGACATCGCTACCGCCGCGGGTGCCAACAGCATCAACGGCATCAGCTTCCGCGTCGAGGACCCGACCGAGGCTGAAGCCGCGGCCCGCAGCACCGCGGTCGCCGACGCCCAGGCCAAGGCCGACCAGCTGGCCGCCGATGCCGGCGTCGAGATCATCGGCATCGTCACCATCACCGAGTCCGGCGGACAGCAGCCCCAGCCGCTCTACATCGATCGTGGGATGGCGATGGGCGGCGAAATGGATACGATGGCCAAGACCCCTGTCCTGCCAGGCGAGGTCGAGCTCTCGGTCAGCGTCATCATCCAGTTCGAGATCGCCTAGCTGCCGTCCCTGGGCTGCCATCGGCAGGCCCGGACACCGCAGCAACGTCGAGAGCCGGGAGCGATCCCGGCTCTCGAGCCGTGTCATGCTGAAGCGGGCACTGCCCGTGCAGCGTCGCAGCTCGGTGGTGGTCTTCCTCGTGAGTCCGGCAGCGCAAGGCAGGTGCGGGCTCATCCGGAACGTGTGAGGTGGAAGCGCCTTGGCGACTCACGCTCCTTCATGCAGCGACTGCGAGGTGATCGCGGCCACGGCGGCGTGCGGCTCGGCGGGACGACGGCCACTCATCATCGCCGGTGGGCGGTCGCCACGGTCCTTGCTAGCCGAAGGTCTGGTGCACCACCTGGTCGTCGACGGTGCCGGTTGGGGCCACTCGTCCTCTGGCTGCCTGCGAGCCGGGCGCTGACCCCGGGGTACCCTCAGGCGCTGGCATGGGCGTACGGGGACCACGTAGCCGGCTACGCGCGCGGCCGAGTCTCGCCACTTTGGTCACGCTCGTAGGATGGCCTGCACGGCTGCGCCCAACGGGCGCGGTGGTTCGCTCGCGGCGAGCAGCAGGCCCTCTGTACGCCCACGTCGGGCCGCGCCTCCTACGCGGCAGCGACGCCCCAGCTGAAGTGGTTCTCGTTGACCCCGGGTTCGTCGACGAGGATCTCGACGTTCCCACCGTCGGCATCGGACATACACATGGCTTCGTCGCCGTCCGGGCCGATGCAGCCGAAGATGATGCGGTCACCGTCTGGCGAGAACGCCGGCTTGAAGGCCCCCCCGGTCGCCGTGGCCGCGAAGAGGACCTCGGGTTCACCGCTGCCGTCGGCTGCGATGCGCTCGAGCTGATCTTTGGGGACGGCGTCCGTCATGTACGACGCGACGTTGTACATGATCCAATGTCCATCGGGTGACCAGGCCGGGTGCTCGATAGCGTGGCCGACGGCAGGGATGGCGCGCTCGTCGCCCGACTGCAGGTCGCGGACCATCAGGGTCGTGTGCCAGCCGTCGGCATCCGAGGCCCAGCGCAGGAAGACGACGTTCGTGCCATCGGGCGAGATGCGTGGCTCGGTATCGAACGTGTCTGGCTCGCCGAGGAGGCCCGGGTCGGAGCCGTCGGCATTCATCCGACACAGGGACGTGTGCCAGCTGTCGTCGGTCGGCAGGGTCGGGGCGCAGTCATAGGCGATCCAGGTGCCGTCCGGCGACCAGGAGGGGGCCTCCGACACGCCCAGCCCCGAGGTCAGCACCTGCAGGTCGCTGCCGTCCGCGGCGATGGTGGCGATCTGCCAGGAGCCGTCCGGCTCGAGCTTGTCGAACGCGATCCGGGTGCCGTCTGGTGACCAGGCTGGATGCGCGCTGTCGCCCTCGGTCAGCTGGACCAGGTCACTGCCGTCCGGGTCGATGGCGTAGAGCGCCACGACCTGCACGTCGTCCTCCGACTGCCGGAGGTAGCGCCCGAAGGCGATGCGACCTGCCGGGTCCGGGACACCATCGCCCGGGTGCCCCGAGGGGCCGGACCCTGGGCCTGGGCGAGGCTACCTGGGAGCAGCAACAGCGACACCGCAGCGATGGCCGTCATGGACTTGCGCACGTCATCCTCCTACCCCCCAACCCCCTCGTGTCGTTCTCACCGGCTGGGTACGGCAGGTACCGCGGGCCGGCATCGAGTGAGACTTCGCTCGACTCACGTAGGCATGGGCGAGCCCTCGGCGTCGGCTGGCGGTCTGGCCGCCTCTGCCAGCGGCACCGGCCGCCAAGCAGGGCGGACCGGAAGCGCACCACCGAGGTTACGAGCGGCTGAGCCATCAGCGGAGACCACCCACAGGAAGAACGCCGTCGAACTCCATGTCCCACGCCGGGGGCCTTGGTCGTCGGTTGCGACGACCGCCAACTCGCGACCATCGGGTGACCAGGCAGGCCCGCTCCAATGGGTCGCACAACAGCCGCGCCATTCCCGGATCTGCTCCGGTTCTCCGGTCGCGACGTCGACGACCCATAGCTGCAGACCCTCATCGGTTCCCGGGTTCGACCGGAGGTACGCGATCGTCTGTCCGTCGGGTGACCATGCAGGTTCGAAGGGCGCGGAGTCCGGCGCATCGGTGGTGAGGAGCCATGGCTCGCCGTCAGCGATGGCCGTGACCCAGATACCCGGCTGACCGTCGATGACGAAGGCCAGTCGATCGCCGTCCGGTGCCAGGGTTGGTGCCCGTGCGTGGCGTCCTGCGCCGAGATCGGTGACCTGGGTCCGCGTGCCCGTGTCGACGTCCACGAGCCAGACGTCGCCATCGTCGGTGAAGGCCACGCTGGTGCCGTCTGCGGCCATCGAGATGTGGTCCGTCCCGTCCTCGTCGCAACCCGTGCAGTCGGCGAGCTGTCGCTCCGTCCCCTCCCCCAGATCAGCTACCCAGATGGTCGATGACCGGCGGAAGGCCACGCGCCGGCCGTCGGCCGACCAGCTCGCATCGGTGGTGCAGTCGCACGGATCAGGCCCGGTCTCCCCGGTGTACGGGTCGAAGGCCATGCCGTTCACGATGATGGGGCCGTTGCCGACGGTCTTCGTGTCCTCGTCGGCCAGCAGGCGACTGCCGGCCACAGCGGCCGCGGCGAGCACGAGGGCGAGGAGGATGGTCGCGACCATGATGGCCGCGACGCGCGCCGTGGGCGACCCGACGACGAGGCGAGAGGCGCGCCGCATGGATGGCTCCTTGATGAGCGCGAGCCAGCGCGGCCGCTGCCGCCGGCCGCCCGCACCGGTGATGGTCCGCTCGATAGCGCCGGCCGACGGCGCCAGTGGTCCGATACCGCTGACGCTGTCGGCGATGATGCGCTCGAAGGCGCTGTGCTCGTTCATGCCTGACGCTCCGGTTCGACGCGGTCTGGGGCCTCGCTCACGCCGTGCATCGAGGCGCGCATGAGCTCGAGTCCGCGGTGGAGGCGGGACGCTGCGGTCCCGTAGGGAGAATCCAGGACTCTCGGCCACCTCGCCCATGGGCAGGTCGAGGTAGTAGTGCAGGACGATGACCGAGCGCTTCTCGACGTCGAGACGACCGAGCTCGGCAAGGATCCACTCGCGCTCGGCGACGTCGGCCGAGGCGTCCGCCGATCGGGCGCTCCCCGGGTCGGGTCGCACCTGCGACGCGACCCGGGCGTGACGCCGGTCCTTCTGCGCGAGCCGATAGCAGGTCCGGACCAGGAGGCGCCGCAGCCAGGCGTCCCAGGCATCGGGATCGCGCAGGGCGCGCAGGTCCTGCCAGGCCGCCACGAGGGCATCCTGGACGGCATCCTCGGCCCGATCGGCATCACGCAGGATGAGATAGGCGACGCCCTTCAGACGCGGGAAGGCGATCTCCACCAGCTGCC
Organism: uncultured Chloroflexia bacterium; assembly: GCA_963714675.1. Taxonomy (GTDB): domain Bacteria; phylum Chloroflexota; class Limnocylindria; order Limnocylindrales; family CSP1-4; genus JAFMJV01. The sequence goes on from CAVQPG010000006.1 coordinate 151,290, forward strand.
CGAAGGCCTCCAGGTCCCCGCTCCTGGCTCGTTCGACGAGCTCTCGCTGCACTGACGCGACCTCTGCGGTGCGGAAGACATCTCCGCGTTCAGACCATAGGGGCAGTCAGCATCGGATTCCTATCCATCCGGTGACATCGGACCATGACCGGCGGCGCAGCTCGCAGCGTGCTGCACGCGGCCGAGTCTCCCGCATCGGTGCACATCGTGCCCAGCCCGTCCTTGCGGACGGCTGCCACGGGTAATCACCTTGAGCACCAGGACCCGATAGCCGATAGCCGATAGCCGATAGCGTTGCTCGAGACGGTGCGCAAGGCGATCGGTGAGGGAGACAGTATTCACGGATCCTTCACCTAAGGGTGCTCGATGCTTCCGGACACCGGTCGTGCCGGCCCGTGGCACCCAGCCATAGGGCCACGAGCGCGACCTCAAGGAGCCACCGATCATGTCATCGACCCTTCAGCGCCTCAGCATCGTCGCCGCCCTCGCACTGGTGGTCTCCGGCACCGTCCACCTCGTGGATGCCCCGGACACCATCGGTCTGCCCGGCCAGTCCGACGAGGTGTGGCTGGAGTGGTCCGGTGTCGTCGCGGTCGAGCGAGGGTACCGGCCATCGACTGCCGTGAGCACTTGCTCGATGGCCCAATCGTGTGGCGCCTCCGCCCATTCACGAAGCCAAGTCGCAAACGACGCCGATCACTGGACATCCCGGAGGAGAATCTACGTAGCGGGAGGTGATGACAGGCGACCTGTTCGATGGCCGCCTGGGCCGCGCCGAGACACTGGCGGACCCGGCCCGCCGAGTCGAAGGGGGATGTGATGCGTTCGCTGCGACTGACGCTCGCGGGGGTGGCCACGGTGGCTTTGGTCGGTGGGATGAGTGGCGCGGTCGTGGCGCAAGTCGAGGCGTCGGACCCGATGGCTCCCGCGGCGGCCGACCTCGCCTATCCGGTCCTCGAGATCGTCTCAGTCGAGGCGGAGCCGGTCCCCTGGGTGCGAGAGCAGGTGAGTGAGGAGCGACTGCCGCAGGGCGTTTGTGACTTCTTCCGCATCCGGCTGACCTTCACCATCTCGAACCGTGGCGCGGCAGACTTCCCACCGGAAGGGGTCACGGCTCGAAGCGACCGTGGTGGGAAGCTCTTCTGGACCGTCCTGCACGGGGGCAGGGAGACCGGACAGGCGATCATCTACCCTGAGTACTCGTTCTGGTATCACAACGAACTCGTGATCCCCGAGGGTGGTGTCGGGACGATCGTGCGGGAGTTCGCCGTTCCGACCGACATGCCGCTCAACGCGTTCACCGTCGTCGCCTGGTTCGTCCCCCCTATGACCCCGTACGCGGGGTATGGCGACGATCGCGAGCCCCCCTCAAGGACGAAGACGGGGAGGACGTCAAGACGCAGCTCAAGCAGCACGCCGCCACCGGGATCGGCCGAGCCCGTGCGTCCGAGCCCGCCTCCTGCGACGACTCCATCGATCCAGCAGACGATCACTCGAGACGGACGCGAACAGGTGGCGCTCGAGCTCGTCGGGGCCCCCTTCCGCAGTGCTCCGATCACCATCGACGGGCCGGATGTTCGGCCCGTCAGGGCGATCTGGCTCAAGGACGACAAGCCCGAGCACTGGAACACGGTGCTCGTCTTCGAGAACCGCGGCTCCGAGACGGTCGCCTCGGTGCAAGCGGGGATGGGCGTCTCCTACGTGGGCAAGCCGAGCGAAAGCATGGGCTGGAGTCACGAGCTTCCGGGGCCGTTCCCACCGGGACGGTACTGTGCGTACGTCCTGGGTGAGCATGCGCTCGAGGAACCGGACTTCTCCACCAACCGGGCCCGTGTCAGTCTCCGGTGCCCGCTACCCGACACCGTCGGAGCCGACGTGATCAGCCTCGGCGACGTTGACCTGACCAACGATTGGCAGGAGTTCCCGGACACCAAGGAACGCGCGGGCTACAACAGCCTCGAAGAGGCAGCGGGAGGGTGCGAAGTCCGGCTCTTCGCCGACCCCGATCGGTGATGGTCGATCTCGTGCCTGCGTAGCCGATATGGCGGGCCCGGCGTCCGCCTTGACACGGCGGTTTCCAAGGGACCGCGAAGCTCGTGGTCGCACATCGGCACGATCGTCGTTGCCTGCGCCTACCGCGATTCTCGAACCGGACCCTGATGGGGGACATCACTGCGAATCTCGCCGCTGTGATGAGAACCGAAGTGGCCGACACCATCACCAGATTGTGTGGGTGCGGCTTCGCGTACCTGGGTTTGGCGACCTGCCAGCCATCCGACGAGGTCTGGGGCGGAGCGTGGATCGGCTGCCGAAGACCCGGGTCCCGGGTCGCGGGTGAGGCGCATCGCCTGTTTGCCGTCAGCGTTGACGTAGACCTCGACCAGGCCCGCGCCATCGAGCAGTTAGAGGATGGCGTCCATCTCAGCGTCGTGGTCACCCATGCCAACAGGGTGGTGGCCGGCACCGAGATCTCGCTCTTCCGCCAGCCCCAGGCTCTGCAGATCGTCGCGCCACGCGGCGAGGCCTGCGGTGCGGGCCCTTGTGACGGGCGCGGAGCTGCCTGCCGCGCCGTCCTCCGGAAGCCTATGCTGGCGACCGAAGTTCGTCAGGGAGGTACCGTGAGGATGTCACCGAGGGATCAGAAGCTGGACCTTCTGGCTCGCGTACCTTTGTTCGTCCAGCTCGGGAAGCATGAACTCCAGCGTGTCGGCCAGCTGGCCGACGTCCTCGATCTGCCGGCCGGCCGGGTACTGATGCAGCAAGGCGAGCGTGGTGCTGAGGCCGTGGTCGTCGTCGAGGGTCGGGCGAACGTCGAGCGCGACGGCCATCTCCTGTATGAGGCGGGCCCGGGCGACGTGCTCGGCGAGATGGCCCTGCTGTCGGACCGGCCACGCATCGCGACCGTGACGCTGCTGACCGATACACGGCTGCTCGTGCTTGCGCGTCGCGAGTTCGATGCCCTCATGACCGAGATGCCCAGCGTGCGTGCCCAGGTCATGGAGAACCTGGCACTGCGCCTGATGGCGGTCGAGGACAGCGCCACGCACTAGGCGTCCTGTTCAGCTCCGCTGGTGCGGTGCGACGAGCGGCGCGTCCACTTGTCCGAGTTCATAGAACGAGATGATCACGTAGTCACCCATGCCCCGACCGGGCGGCGAGCCGAACCCGAGGGCCACGGTGCGGTCGGAGAGGACGCGGCCGTACGCAAAGCCCTCGCCGTCATCGAACGAGGTCCCGATGCCGAGCGGGCGGAGATCGACGTCGACCCGCTCGCCGTCGGCCGTGTGCAAATGGAGTGTCTCGGCGGACCCGTTGTCCTCGGACAGCGAGACGACCGCTCCGCCAAGCCGCCCCCACATCACCTCCCCGAACGATGGCTCCTGGAGCTGCGACGGCATCTCTGACACCATCCAGGTGACGCCATCGCGGGAGCGCAGGAGGCGGCCATCCTCGTCGAGGACTTCGATGTCGTCCGGGCCAACGAGCCAGTCGTGCGTCTCGACGTACTCACCTGCGGCGTCCGTTGCGAGGATGCTCGGCTCCCACTCCATGCCGTCACGCGAGCGCCGCACGCCGACCCGGCCGTCGTCACGGAATTCCAGGAGCACCACGTCAGCCCCGGCGTCGAACAGCTCCAGGCTCGCATCCGGGCGTGCGGTGGCATCGAGCGGCACCAACCGGTCCCCGTCGACGATCGCCAGCTGCCAGGAGACGATGCCACGCTGGAGCGCCCAGTCGCGGAGCTGGGCATACCTACGCTGGTCGGCCCGCGAGCCAGTCACCGTCTCCGCAAAGGCCGCCAACAGCGTCTCCATCGACTCCCGGTCGATACCCGGCAGCTCTCGGAGCACGGACTCATCCACGGCGTCGATGACCCGGAGGCCACCGGGAATCTCTTCGAAGCGAATAGACGGCATCGTGTCGACGTCGCTCGACGTCGTCAGCACTCGGTAGACCCCAGGCTCGACGGACTCGAAGACCCAGCCTCCGCCGCCGAAGTCGTAGCTCTCGCCGTCCGGTTCCGCCGGCAAGCCGAGATGGCTCGCCAGATCGAGTGAGGACTCGTGGTAGTGAACCGGCACCAGCACGCTCTCGCCTGACTCCACCAGCCGGCCTAGCCGCAAGGGACGGAACAGGCCCTCCGGGCCACCCGGCGAGAGCGCCGCGGTGTCGATACGATTCCACTCGTCCAGGTCACTGGACCGCCACAGCGCGACCTCACCGCTAGCACCGCCGTCGAGCCAGTACGACCCAGCGGCGCGATCGAGGATTCCGCCGTACTCGGCCTCGGCCGGCATCGGCAGCTCCGTCCAGGACAGCAGGTCTGGCGAATGCCACAGGCGGTTCGACCAGTGGTCCAGCACGGCGAAGCCATCGTCGGTGGCCACGGACTCCATGAGCGAGGGGTTCGCTGGCGCGTCCTTGACCCGCACCCAGCGGGCCGGTCCGACTGGTGTCTCGAGGACTCCCGACTCGAGATCGTCGGGGAGCTTGCTCGGCAGCACGTACGGCTCCGACAAGGGTGTGGAGGTGGCTGGCCCGGCCTCGTCTGGGCGGATGCCGAGGATGCCTGCTAGCAGGAAGCCGCCGAACAGCGCCACGATGGCACCCGCGACGACGAACTTGGTCGCGCTGAACACGGATTGGCGCCCCCCTGTCCCCCGCTGCTGAGACGGCTCCGGCGTGGCCGCACGTCGCTGGATCTCCCCCCACAAATCGGGGGCTTCGATGGAGTCCAGGCTGGAGAGGGCCTTGCGAATGTCATCCATCGGTCGTCTCCAGGAGCGTGCGCAGCCGTCGTCGGGCTCGCATGAGCGCGACCTTCACGGCCGGCGCGGTGGTGCCGAGCACGTTCGCCACATCGCGTACTCGAAGGTCGGCGTAGTAGTGGAGGACGACGGCCGCCCGCTGCTGCTCCGGCAGCTTCGCGACTGCTTCGACGACCCGGCCTGGGGTGTCTGGCAGCTCGTACGTCGCGTCGAGGCTGGCGATGGGCTGCTGCCGCCGCTCCTTCAGCGCACCCGCGGCGATGCGGTAGGCCGCACGCCAGACCCAGCGTTCCGGATCGCGCAACTCATTACCACGGCGAAGCGCCTGGGCGAAGGCCTCGGCCATCGCGTCCTCGGCGAGGTGGCTGTCACCCGTGTACGCCAGCAGGCTCCGATAGAGGCGCGGACCATGCTCGGCATACACCGTCTCGACGGTAGAAGTCTCGCGGGGGAGGTCGAGGGTCACATCCATCACTACCCCTACAGGGAGTGATTCGCCCCGAAAGGTAACAGCGCGAGTTCAGATTGCCGGCGGGGCGTCCTGCCCCTCATCCTCCAGGCCTGCGGCCATCTTGGTCGCGTACGGCTCGCCCAGGCTCCATAGCGCCCTTTTACCGCCTCCTGCGGCGTAGCCCTGACCCCGTCTCGCGAGTCCTCCCCGAGGTCAGCGGTCGCCATGTAGCGCCCGTCGCGCACATGGACGGTGACGTCGACGTAGAAGTCGAGGTCGGGGTGGGTGAAGTGGTAGTGCTGCGGCATAGGGTCGAGCCTAGCCGACTCGTGTCGCCGACCCGAGCCCGTCACGATGGGAGAATCGTGTGCGCTCACGGCTGAGTCCCGGCTCGTCAACTTCGACGTCCCAGCAGGCATCACCGGTGCCGGTGCGATCCACCAACGGCGGACGGCCGATGGCGGCATCGACACCGGTGGGAGAATCCTCCAGAGGGGTTCCTGCCGCACGCGGGCCTCGAGTAGCCCGTGTCGGCGCCCCGTCTGCCCGAGGCGAGGCAGCAGGACGGGGCCGCCATCTAGGGTGGTGGGTGCCGGCTCCGCCCGCTCCGTGACAACCGAATATCGATGCGAGCCTTCGAGTAGTCGACCCTGTCGTATTCCAGTCGTATCGCCTCACCCCCCGGCAAGCTCAGGTCGGTCCTTGCAGGCATCTCGAAGTCATTCGACTCCACCCATGCGAGGGTGCCCTGAACGGTGTCTTCAGACGTGTGGGGGGCGGCGCATAGAACGCGCGACAGAATTCGTCTGACCAGACGCGGTCGGCCAGGTGCATCATGGCGCTATCAGCGCCGGTGGCCTCGAGCCGTCAGCCGTCCGGGTAGGTGATTGCGAAGCCAGCACGCGGGAACTCGACCCGCCTTCCGTCGTCCGAATCGGCGGCAACGGCTATGGCCTGGCTGGACGACAAGGCAGCGGCAAGGCTCAATGTGAGTGACAGAACGAGTCGGTCCGACATGTGTCCCCCTTGGCCGCATGCTCCGCCACCGAAACCTGCAGTGCAAGGGCCAGAACGCCCGCCTCGGCTGCCTGCGCCATGGCGGCGACGACCAGACGTCGTACGCTTGGCGATCGAGGTCCACCAAGCGTAACCGAGCCCACCAGGGCACACCACGTGCGTTCGACGTGGCTGTCAACGTGGCTGTCAGCCTCCAACTGAAGCACGCAGGTGCGAGAGATAACCTCGCATCCACTCACGAGTGCCCGGAAAGTGTGGTGAGCCGGCTGGGATTCGAACCCAGGACACAGGGATTAAAAGTCCCCTGCTCTGACCGCTGAGCTACCGGCCCAAGGTTTCTGACCAGTTTCGCACTCAGAAAGAGCCGATAACCGATGCATGCACCGATGAGATCATCGACTGCAGCGGTCGAACACGCGACAGAAGTGAAGGCGCGCACCTTCTGACGAACGGTCCGGTCGATGCCAGCCGAGGCTCTCACCATAAGACATGCTACCCCTCCCCCCTTTGTGGATTCTCGAATCCTTCGAATGGCACCTGCTGGCCGCGAGCAAGGCCGACCCGATGGGCAGGGACGTAGGCCGGGGCCGAGGAGAGCCAGATCCGGTACGTCCTCTCGACGAGCGTGCCCAGGGCGGCCAGCCGACTCGATGGCAGCGCTGCCATCCGCCGGCCACCGACTGTCTGCACGCTGGTCGAGATCCCCTGCACGGCGGCGAACGCTGCGCATCCTGCACCTCGGCCGACGTGGCTGCCGGGATACGCTGGGGCTGCCAGGTCGTCCGCCGCCTGGGTGGCCGCAGACCTACTCGGTGGCCGCCACGGCCCTGGGGGTGATGACGTAGGTGCTGACCTCCCCGCTCTGCCGGTCAAGGGCCACGACCCAGGCGCTGGCGTCGGGCGCGAAGTCGAGGTCCGAGATGCAGCTGCCGGCGAGGAACGGCCGCCAAGTCTCACCGTCGAAGCGGGCCACGCCATCGCAGGTGCGTCCCCCAGTCACGGTTGACGGATCTGTCGCGCTCGCCTTGGCGATGGTGGCATTGACCCAGGCGCTGCCGTCGGGCGCGACCTTGAGCATGTCGGTGGGGGCGTTCCATTCCCCTTTTTGGCCGCCCCACGTCCCCACCCCGTCGGCAGCGGTGAACGTCGTCCAGCCTTGCTCGTTGAGTCGAGTGAGGGTTTGATGCCGCACGAACGAGTCGCCGGCCGTCCACACCGTGCCACCGTCGGGTGTCAAGCCCACCGGATGAGTGAGCGGCGTGGGATCCCCGGGGTAGTCAGCGGGGGCGGGGACGACCTGCCACCCCGTAGGGTCGAAGCGCAGGAACGAGACGGATCCGTCCTCGTCCGCCAGGGCCGTGAGCCAGACGATGCCCTCGTCCGTCACCACGGGTCCGGCCACCCCATAGTCCTCGCCGTCGAAGGCATCGGGCCAACTGGTGCATCCGGCCGAGGTCTCGCTGGTCCAGCAGAGTCGATCCGACTTGAGCCAGACGGTGCCGTTGGCCTGCACGGCGAGGGCATCGAAGTCACCCTTGACGTGGTGAGGAGCCGGCACCCACAGCCCGTCGTCGAAGGCCATGGGAGCGCCGTTCGCGAGGGCCCACAGCCGACCATCCAGGCCAGCGTCGATCTGACCATCCCAGAACGACACCGGGACGGGGTCGATCTCCCACGCACCCTCCTGTCCGACCTGGTAGAGCCGCAGGCACCTCGACTCGGGGGCGGGCGCGACGCACTCCGCGGTGCGCCAGACGTTGCCGACATCGCCCACGATGACGGCTCGCAGCCCGGGGTAGAGGTAGTCCGCCTTTGCTGCGCCCGCAGTGAATTGCCGCATCGGGTCCGAGGGAGTCGTCAGGTCGCGGTATCCGTCGTGGATGACGCGAAGCACGCCCGGTTCCACCTCCTCGGTGACCATGCCCGAGAGCAACGCCTCGGTGGTCATCGGCGAAGGTGTCTCGGTCACCGCCGCCGGGGCCATCTCGTCGCCCTGCTGTGTCGTGAGGATGCCTGCGAGCAGGTAGCCGCCGAAGAGGGCCACGATGACGCTCGCGGCCACGAACTTGAGTGCCGAGTACATGTCGAACCCCCATCGCGTGCTGTCCGCCCTCGCCTTCCTGGCGATCGCGAGGGCGTCAACGGTCTCCTCGGGCCCGACTTCATCTCGCACGTCTTCGGCGATGAGGCTCTCGAAGGCGGTCATGTCAGTCATCGCTGAGTTCCTGTCTGAGTCGATCGAGCAGCCGTTCGAGGCGGTTGCGGGTCCCGGAGGGCGTGATGCCGAGGGCGGCGGAGAGTTCGGAGGCGTTGAAGCCAGCCACGTAGCGCAAGGCGATGAGTGCCCGATCCTCAGGATCGAGGCGACCCAACGCAGCCCGGACATCGAGGCGGCTGATGCTGGTCACAGGGTCGATGCCACCGGGGGACCCAGAAGCGTCGGCCGCCACTTCGATGCGGGAGCGTCGGTTGCGTCTCTTCAGCAGCTTCCGAGCCTCGTTCATCGCGATCGATGCGAGCCAGGGCCGGAGGCGCAAGGGTTCCCTCAACGAGCCCAGCTTGCGCCAGGCGATCGACCAAGCGGCCTGCACCGCCTCGTCCGCGATCGCACGATCGCGAGCGACGTAAAGGCAGACACGGCGCATGTCCTCGTGGTTTGCAGCGACGATGCGTGCGAACGCGACCTCGTCGCCGTCGATGGCTGACGCGATCAGCCCGGTGAGATCCTCCGTGGCTCTCGCACTCATGGCCCCCATACCCGACAGATACTCGGAACGGGGCTAAGTGTCCCAAGGAAGTCCTGATGGGGCGAGAGGCATTCGGCTCACGAGCCCACGGCGCTGCGTGATCTGCGCTGAACGTCTCCGTGCGTCTGGTGACGCTGCGCCGTTGTCCGGGCTCATCTACAGACCATGACTGTGCCCGAACGCTCGCCCCTCCACGCAGGGGGCTGCAGCGTCCAGCCCGGATCGCCTATGAGTCCCCTGCTCTGACCGCTGAGCTACCGGCCCACTGATCCGGGCGGTATCACGCTCAGATCGAGCAGGTACCCACCACTCCAGAGTCCGTTGCTGCCCCCGCAACGTGAAGGGCGTCAGCGGACACGGAAGGCGCCGGCGAGGGTCTCCTGCGGGAAGAGGTCGCCTGAATCCTTGCCGGCAGCGTACCGATAGAGCGCGATGTTGAAGATGCCCGAGAGGGCCGCACCGACCAGCGCGAGGATGATGAGCCCAGCCACGAGCACGATGGCTCCCAACGCGCCGAGTACCACCGACACGCTGAACAGCACCGCCGTGACGAGGCCGCCAGCGACCGCGACGCCGATGAAGGCGAGCCCGATGACCAGGCCGATGCTGAAGTTGCCCACGATCTGCTCGCCCCATGTCTTGCGCAGCAGGGACGCCGAGCGCTTGATGGCATCGACCGGTCCGATACCCTCCACGACCAGGATGGGTACCACGAGATACGTGACCAGCCCCCAAGCCACCCCGCCGATCAGCGAGACGACGAACCCCAAGGCCCCACCGCGCTCACGGAGCGCCTGCAGGATCAGCCCGACGGTGGCCGCGATGGCAGCCCAGCCCAAGATGGCCGGGAGGTGGGAGAAGGCGATACGGAAGCCGTCCGAGAGCGTGGGGTCACCGCCATCGAGGCGGATGTTGGCTGCTGCGATGAGCGCAGAGTTGAAGAAGATGACCACACTGCTGGTGATGAAGTAGAAGACGTAGAGGAGGATGAGGTCCACCAGGCCGATGCCATCTCCGTCCAGCCGGTCGAGGCCACCTGACCCGACCCAGCCGAGGAAGAGCACCACGACCACGGCGAACGATGCGATGCCCGACGCGACCGGGAAGAGCAGGAGCTCCTTGTCAGCTCGGAGTACCGCCCAACTGGCCTTGACCAGTTGCCAGCTTCGTGAGATGCGTCCCATGTCGCTCCCTCCGATGTGGTTCCAGTGACGTCGGCGACGCGAGGAGGGTGGATCAGCTCCGAGCATCGTGGCGAGCATGACCGTGGCGCCAATCGTCGTCAGCGGGCTGGGCACATCCTCAGTGCCGCCATCCTTGATGCGAGCCAGTGTACCGGCCACCGGAGACGCTGCCGGCATCGCGGCGGTGTCGCGCTCCCCAACAGACGATGACTGTGCCCACTGCGCTCGGGATGTCGCTGAGGGAAGAACAGCACTCGGCCGGCAGGGCTAGGGTCCCGGGACATTCGCGCCGTCACCACTCAGGGGCAGGCGTCGATCCAGTCGATGTCGAGGGCGAAGTCACCGTCGATGCCGTCGGCGATGATGATCCCGAACTCACGAGCGCTGGCGGGGTCGAACGGCGGCGCGTCGACGAGGATCCCGAACACCGATGGCACGAGCTGGTCGTACTCCACGGTGGCGACCGCCCAGCCGTCCCCGTCGACAGGGCCGATGTCGAAGTCGGCGCGGTGCGACACCAGGCGTCCACGGAATTCGGCGGCATCTTCCAGCGTGATGCCGTACGTCCGTCCGTCAGGGCGAACCCGCATCTCGATGCGGGTGCTGTCGGCCAGCTCGTCGCCTTCCAGGCGAAGCCTGGCACTCGTGAACCCGCCACCATCAGTCACGACGCTGCCCTCGAACCGGAGCACCGACTCGTCGATGAACCCGCCACCATCGGAGCGGCCGCCCATGACACCGTCGTTCACCACGAACCAGGCACCAGTGTCATCGGCGGTGAAGTCGGTGAGGCGCCGGCATTCCCGCGGTTCGGCCGTGGCGGGCTGGGTCGACTCCTGGCCCGATGTCTCCGCAGGTTCGGACGTCGGGGGTGCTGGCGGGGTCGACGGCTCCTCGGTGGCGCCGGCAGAGGAGGCGGTCAACGCGATAGCGGCCAGTGCCACCATCGCGGTTGCCCCGCGGACGAGACGGATCATGCGCATGGGGAGACGGTCATCGACGAGCGCTCGGACATGGAAACCTCAGCTTGGATCGATCGGCCAGCCAACGATACCGCTGACACCCGCTTCGGTCCGAGGCGGCCCCTGCTCTGATCGCTGAGCCACGGGCCCACTGGTCCCGACGGACCCCGCCCGATCCGACCGGCCATGGCCTCAGGGGCTCTCACCCGCGAGGTAGCGCCTGTTCGCCTCCAGCACGGGTTCCCGGGGTCACCGAGACATCGGTGTCGACCGGCCGCTTCGGCGGGCGTATGCCGGGTGCGTGCCCACGGACCCAGGCCGCCGACCGTGTCGTCCACTTCCCTCGCCCGACCCGGTTCCAACGCACTTCTTCGCAGACATTGCACAATGGGCCACGATCGGCGCTGGTGAGAGCCACGGGGAACGCCGCGGGTGGTGGGATCCATGCCCGCGCTGCCCTGGCGTGGCGGTGGCAAGCGTGGAGCCGTGGGCTCGGGTACGCCATGGCGTGCCATCAGGGTGATGTCGTGCAATGGTTGCGAAGCCCTGTCCGCCCCGCGCCGAGGGACGATGGGCCGGCGCCGGGAGATGCGCCGCGGGCGGGCGCCGGGAGATGCGCCGCGGGCGGGCGCCGGGAGATGCGCCGCGGGCGGGCGCCGGGAGATTTGCCGCTGGCCGTCGCGGTGCCGGCCGGATGATGCGATGTCTCAGCAACCCCGGGAACTTGGCCTGGCTGAACCCGCGCAGCGGACTCCCTCAGTCGTCTTCGGTCGTGTCCGCGCTTTCGCCAGAAGCGTCAGGGTCCCCGCGGCGGGCCCGAAGACGGCGACGCGGCCGACGCGGCTCGGCGTCGGCCCGCTCCTCGAGATGGACGTCGACCATGCCGGTCGCGATCCGCCCCAGGATCATCACCAGCAAGCCGACGCCAGCGAGCACGTAGACGATGGTGAACAGCTTCCCCAGGTCCGTGGTCGGCACGTAGTCGCCGAAGCCCACGGTCGAGGCCGCGATGACGGCGAAGTAGAGACTGTCGATCAGACCCCAGCCCTCGACGATCATATAGAACGCGGTACCCACGGCCATCAACACGACCAACATCGCGAAGGCCGCGCGGAACGACTCATCGGCGAGGAGGCGAGGCAACGCGGCGAAGAAGGCTCGGAAGGGGCGCATGGCGCCGATGGTAGCGCCACGCCAGGAGGTCGACGCCGTGGTTGTGGCACGCTAGTGTCGACGGTCGATACGAGCCCACACCCAGAGGGGATATCACGATGCGACGATCCATCCCGGCTGCCCTGGCCATGACCCTGTTCCTGGGGGCTACTCCGGCCCTTGCGGCCGACGAGACTCCCCCGCCCGATGCGGCGACCCAGCGAGCCGAATCGGCCGAGCTCGGGTTCGCCGTCGACGTTCCTGCCGATTGGCACCTGAGCATGCTCGAGGGCGAGCGCATCTCCGCCCTCACCGACGCCACCGGCGCGCCGATCATGGAGACCACGGTGATGCTGGCCAACGGTGGCGACGGCATGTGGTGTGACGTCGATGCCTACCTGGACATGGACTCGGGGCTCGAAGAGCACGCCTACGCCTACGTCAGCTACCTCCAGCAGAGCGAGAGCGCCGAGGCCGCCATGGTCGTGAGCGAGACGGAGATCCCCGCGGGCCCTGCCTACCGCATCGAGATCTACGATCCTTCGACGGGCCGCATCCGGGGGATGTACCTCTTCGACGGCCCGCCCGCCGAGGACGGCACCTTCGCACGCTACCTCCTGACGTGTGCCTCCAGGCAGGCCGACGATCCGTTCTGGGTGACCGTCGCCGATTCCGTCGAGTTCTTCGAGCCGGCAACGGCCGGAGATGATGCCGCGGCGGCTGACGGAGAGCCCGAGGCAACAGCCACAAGCGAGCCCTAGGCCCTCTTCGCGATCCCGGCGCCACGGCCCTTCGCGGGTCTCCCGCCTGTGGCATCGTGGCGTCATGGACGAGCTGCTTCACCTTCCGCTTCGACTGGCCCCCAACCGCGTCTACCGCTTCTACAAGGGCGGTGGACTCATGGACCGCTTCCGGGGCTTGCCTTCGCCCGAGGACACGATGTTCCCCGAGGACTGGGTCGGCTCTACCACGCCCGCCATCAACCCCCCCGAGCACACGTACGAAGGCGAGGGCCTCAGTACCGTCGAGGTCGGGGGCCGGGAGTACGCCATCGCCGACCTGCTTCAGGAGCGACCCCAGGACGTCGCGGGTGCGCGGATCGTCGAGCGCTACGGCGTCACCACCGCGCTGCTGGTCAAACTGCTCGACGCGGGGTCCCGGTTGCCCGTGCACGTGCACCCCACGCGCGACCTCGCCCGCCAGATCTTCGACTCGCAGTTCGGCAAGGCCGAGGCGTGGTACATCGCGGCCACGCGCCAGATCGAGGGGGCACCGTCTCCCCGCGTCTGGCTCGGCTTCCGCGGCGATGTCTCGGCCGAACAGGTACGCGCCTGGATCGAGGCGCAGGACACCGAGGCGATGCGTGGCGCCATGAACGAGGTCGAGGTGGCGCCCGGTGATGCGGTCTTCGTGCGTCCCGGACTGCTGCACGCCACCGGCGCCGGGGTCTTCCTCGTCGAAGCCCAGGAGCCGACCGACTTCAGCATCATGGCCGAGTACGAGGGCTACCCCATCGATCCCGACATCGCCCACATGCACCGGGGTTGGGACACGATGATGCAGGTCATCGACAGCGCCGCGGTCACATCCGATGAGTTGGGCGTCCTCTGTGGTCAGCCTCGACGCGTGGCCGGCAACGAGACCGATGGTTGGACCGCTGACGACATCTGGGGTTCGCAGAGCGATCCCTACTTCAAGGGGTTCCGCCTGACCGTGACCGGTTCGGTCGCCTGGCCCTATGCCGGGGCCTATTCGGTCAACATCGTGACCGCGGGCTCAGGACTGGCCGAGACCGCGCACGGAGCGCTGGAGCTGAAGGCCGGCGACACCTTCACGATCCTCGGCGGCACCGCCGCCACGACCATCAGCGGCGACCTCGAGATGCTGGTGACGACGCCCTCGTTCATCTAGAGCCGTGACGTGCTTCTCGCCGGTGGTGCCCGCGCGAACGAGTGTCAGCCTCCGGAGGCCCACACCGGTATCGATGGTACGAGAAGCGAGCGGTGGGGCCATGACCAAAGGGTTAGTACGAGCGAGCGTTTTCGTCCGTTAGAGTCACCACATGACGGAGCGGACGCTCTATGAAGTGCTGATGCTGCACCCGACCGCCACCATCGAGGTGATCAACGCGGTCTATCGCGCCTTGGCCAAGCAGCATCACCCCGACCACGCTGGTCCCGAGGCCTCCGAGACGATGGCCCAGATCAATGAGGCCTTCGCCATCCTCTCGAACCCCGAGAAGCGGGCTCGCTATGACGAGATCATCGGCGTCTCCAAGACCGGGGAGGTGGTGGGCCACGAGCGGCAGTCGATGCCGGGGGCCACCAATCTGAAGTACGAGGGCGGTACCTGGTCGATCCGTCCCAGGGCCGAGCCCACGCCGGCCTCGGCCTCGTACGGCGAAGCTGGTCCGCCGCCGCGCTATCCGGCGGCCAAGGGCAGCGTGCTCTCGTTCGGTCGCTACCGTGGCTGGTCGATCTCGCAGGTCGCGGCCTATGACCGCAACTACGTCGAGTGGCTGAGCCGCACCATGGCGGGCCGCACGTACAATGCCGAGCTCAAGCAGGTCCTGAGCCAGACCGCCGCCAACTAGGCCCGCCCACCACGCCCGTTGGGTCGGCCCCGGCACGTGCGCCCTGTGCGAGCGGAGACTCCCTACTGCACATTGCGGTAGACCTCGCCATCATCAGCGGCGTGCACCAGCTGCCAGCGGGGATCGTGGTAGGCAAGATCGCCGACCCGACGACCGCGGAGTTCCAGGCCGCTCAGGAGGAACGCCACCACCGGGGCGGCACCAAGCGCCCACCACGAGACCCTGCGGACAGCCATCAGGCTGAGCAGGATGAGACCCCCGAGCCAGAGCACTCGCAGCCACGAGATGACGCGACCGCGATACAGCAGCAAGCCGACCACCAGCGCCACCGAGGCGAAAAGGGTCCCGGTGGCCGAGCCAAGTGCCGAACAGCGGCCTGTGCCCGCGCCCTACCCGACTGGCCGGAAGATCAGCCGTAGCACGAAGAGCGAGAACCAGGCGACCAGGCCCCAGAAGAGCATGGCCGCGATGACCAGCGGCTCGAATTCCTCGGGACCGGTGACGCTGGCATCGCCGACCGCGGCGAGGTCCTCTGCGACACCGGTGATCTCGAAGCGCTCGCCGATGACCTCGACCGGCAGCAGCCACACGTCGGTCACGTGCGAGCAGCGCCGGCACGTATTGCAGGAGGGCCTCGGGCACATCCACGAAGGGCAGCACCAGGCGCAGTACGAGCGTGATCTGGATGAAGGCGAAGAAGAGCCCGGCAAGGCGGATGATGAGCACGCCGACAGTCTACGAGGTCACGCCGGTGGACCGGCCACCGGGCCCGGAACGCCGTAGAGTCCGCTGATGCCACCGATCACACCCGCCACCATCGTGCTCCTGGGCATGATGGGCTCCGGCAAGACGACCGTGGGCCGTGCGCTCGCAGCACGCACCGGGTGGCGCTACATGGACAACGACGAGCTCGTGCAGACGGTGACCGGGCGGGCGCCCGAAGAGATCGCTGCCACCGATGGCGAGGATGCGCTGCATACCGCGGAAGCCGACGCGCTGCGATACGCCCTGAGCATCCCTCCCCCGCTCATCGCTGGAGCCGCAGCGTGGGTGGCCACCGACCCCGACTCGGTGGCGTTGCTGCGGGCGACGCCGATGGTGGTCTACCTGCGTGCTCGGCCCGACACGCTCCGAGCCCGGATCGGCGCGGGCCACGGCCGCCGTGACGACGCCACGGACCTCGCCTGGCTGCACGCGCGCCACGCGGAGCGCGACGGGGTCTACCACGAGCTCGCGAGCCTGACCATCGATACCGATGAGTCGGTGGTCGAGGCCATCGTGGGAGACATCCTCGAAGGGCTCAGCGGCTAGCGAGGCGTTCGGCCTCGAGGAACGAGGCCATGCGCTCGAGCGCGACCGTCAGGACCGCCTGCGAGTTGGCGTACGAGATGCGCACGTGATCGGTGGCGACCTGTCCGAAATCGGTGCCGGCGGTCATGCTCACACCAGCCTCCTCGAGCATCCGCCGGGCGAAGGTCGCGCCGTCAAGGCCGGTCCCACGCACGTCGGGGAAGGCGTAGAAAGCACCCGCGGGCATGGTCGCGCGGACGCCCGGCAAGCGATCGAGCCCGTCCACGACCAGGCTGCGTCGCGCGCGGAACTCGGCGAGCATCGCTGCGGCCGGCTCCTGGGGACCGGTCAGGGCGGCCGCTCCAGCCAGCTGGGCGTGGGCTGCGGTACAGGTGACGGTGTTGATGATCTGGCGCTCGAACGGCTCTACCAGTGCCGGGGGTACCACGCCCCAACCGAGACGCCAGCCGGTCATGGCGTAGGTCTTGGATAGCCCGTCGAGGACGACCGTCCGCTCGGCCATGCCCTCGATCTGCAGCAACGAACAGTGCTCGCCCTCGTACACCAGGCGCGAGTAGATCTCGTCGCTCAGGACGGCGAGGTC
Source organism: uncultured Chloroflexia bacterium (assembly GCA_963714675.1). Taxonomy (GTDB): domain Bacteria; phylum Chloroflexota; class Limnocylindria; order Limnocylindrales; family CSP1-4; genus JAFMJV01. Next base: position 168,059 of record CAVQPG010000006.1, read on the forward strand.
ATGGGCCAGGGCGATGGAGGCCACGCTCTCGAGATCTGAGCGCGTGAGCATCCCGCCGGTGGGGTTGTTGGGGCTGTTGAGGATGAGCACACGCGTGCGCGGCGAGATCATCGAGCGCAGCTCGTCGAGGTCGATCCGGTAGTCGAGCTCGGCGCGCAGCGGGATGGGCACCGGCACTCCGCCTACGAAGCGCACCATCGAGGCGTAGATGGGAAAGCCCGGGTCGGGCACGATGACCTCGTCCCCTGGGTCCACGAGGGCCATCAAGGCGTAGCCCAGGACCGGCTTGGCACCAGGCGTGACGACCACCCGACCCGGCTCCACGCGCACGCCGAGCCGGGCGGCGGTATCGGCCGCGATCGCTTCACGGAAGGCGTCCAGGCCCAGTGGCGGTGCGTAGTGGGTGTGGCCCTCGGCGAGGGCCTTGCGGGCAGCCTCCATGACATGCTCGGGCGTGTCGAAGTCGGGCTCGCCGATATGCAGCGCGATGATGTCCCGACCCGCAGCGCGGAGCTCACGCACCCGCGCCCCGGTCGAAAGCGCCGACTCTGTGCCCAGCCGGCCGATCCGTTCTGCCACCTGCATCCGAAGATGCTACCGGCCGTTCGTTCCCGCGTTCAGCCGGAGGCGTGCGAGAATCCGACGGTGACGAGTTACTACGACATCGACGCGGCCAACGACCGTCTGGCCGAGCTCCGGCCGCTGTTGGCGGCGCTCCGCGAAGCGCGCGACGAGCTGGCCGCCGGCCAGCTCCGCCTGGCCCAGCTACACGCGACCGACGAAGCCGATCCCGCGCTCATCGCCCGTGAGCAGGCAGGCATGACCATCACGGTCAAGAGTATGGAGCGGGCCGTCGTGCAGATCGACGCGTGGGGCGTGACCCTGCGCGACATCGGCAGCGGCCTGGTCGATTTCCCGGCCCTCGCCAACGGCCGACCCGTCTGGTTGTGCTGGAAGCTGGGCGAGGGTGACATCGCCTATTGGCATGAGCTCGACGCCGGCATCGCCGGCCGCAAGCGCCTCATCGAGCTGGAATAGACCGAGCTCCGCGACCGCCTCGCCTCGACTAGTCCCCGCCACCGAGAACGACCTGCGTGGAACCGACCGGCACGCCAGGCACGAGTAGCATCTAGGCTATGCCCGCTGAGACGCCGACGTGTCTCCGCGGAGTTCAAGGCTGGGTCGTTCTCCAGCCGCGTACCACCGACCCAAACTGGAGTAGACATGTCCTTCCTTCGCAACCTCATGGGCCAGGGCGTGCCCTCGGTCGACGTCAAGCAGGCTGCCGAGATGCAGGGCGAGGATGTCGGGGCCCTGATCGTCGACGTGCGCGAGCCCAATGAATACGCGCAGCTCCGGGCCAGGGGCGCGGTGCTGCTGCCGCTGGGCCGCCTCAACAACCGCGTCAAGGACCTGCCGCGTGACCGCGAGATCCTGCTCATGTGCCGCACCGGCGGCCGCAGCGCCAACGCCACCCAGTTCCTCGCGGCCAACGGCTTCGAGAACGTGACCAACGTGAGCGGCGGCATCGTGGCCTGGCACAACGCCGGCCTGCCCACCACCAGTGGGGAACCGGAGCCCGGCGAGGGCGAGTTCTAGCCCCGGATCGATCGACAGAACGACATGGCAGACCGCGTACGGCTGCTCGCAGGATCGGTCGGCCCGGAGCGAGTACCGTCTCGTCCGAACGCGGAGGACGCTGACTGGTACCTGCCACTCCATCTGCGTGACGAGCCTGCCGCTCGCGAGCGGCTCGCGGGCCAGATCGCCGCTGGTGCCGATGTGGTCGTCGCACCCACCTGGCTGACGCACCGCCGTGCCTTGCTGCCCCTCGGTGAGACCCGCCACGCGGGAGCCTGGACCGCGGCCGCTGTACGCACCGCGCGGCAGGCACTCGAGATCGGCCTGGAGCGACGCGAGGAAGCCCTCAGCGAAGCGCCCCCTGACGAGGTCCGCCGAAACCGCCCCGCGCCCCTCGTGGCCGCGTCGCTGCCCGCGCTCGACGACGAGTCGGAGGTCGCCACAGGACGGCTCCTGCCTCATGAAGCGGCGACCGAACGCGACTACCGCGACCAGGCCGGGGCCATCGCCGACGCGGAGCCGGACCTCATCCTCGTCGAGGGCCAGCGGGGCGAGTCAGACGCGCGCACAGCGACGGCCGAAGCGCTCCAGATGGGGCTGCCGGTGTGGACCGCGCTGACCGTCGAGGCGCTCACCAGCGCCGACCTCGGGGCCTGGCTCGAGTGGGCCGGCGCGCTGGGCGTGGAACGGCTGCTGCTGCCCGGCCCCCTCCCCGATCGCGCCATCGTCTCGGACAGCGAGCTGGCATGGGGCACGCTGGCCCCCTCGGGCGACCCGCTGACCGACTGGCTGGACGCCGGCGCAAGCACCGTGGCCTGGCTCGATGGCGCCAACACCGCGGTCCTCGAGCCGTTGCGCAGCGCGATCGACGCCTATGAGCGCCTCGGTATCGAGGCCGCCAGGGCGGCGCAGCGACGCTGGATGGCCCACGTCAGGGAAGCGGCCGCCATGGCCACCGGAGGTCCGGCCGTATGGATCGGTGAAGCACCCGTGTCACCTCTCCCCGACGGCTTCGAGTGGCTGATCGCGGGCGTGGACGAGGCGCGCCACCTCCCCGACGGCCGCTACCGCCTGGTGGTGATGGCCGCTGACGTCGGGCTCGATCCGGCCCGGATCCTGGAGCGCGGAGGCATCGTGGCCGTGGCGGACACGAGCATCGTGGCGCGCACGCCGGACCTGCGTCTGGTGGCGGTGGACGACGCAGCCCAGCCGGTGCTGGCGATCGCCCGGCGGGAGCGCTAGCTGCGGTACTGCTCGTCCGGCTCCGGCTTGATGCGCAGGATCCGACCGATCACGCGCTTGCTCGACTCCGGCCGGCTGAAGGCCACTCCGATGATGATCAGGATCACGAAGTTGAGCATGCCCACGCCCATGGCGTTCATGTAGCCCAGCTGCTGGCCGACCTCACCCTTGATGGCGAGGCCGGGGATGGTGGCGCCAGCGATGCCCAGCTGGAAGAACGGTGGGCGCGGTGAGATCCCTGCGCGCAACGTGCCGTCCGTCGGACCGTCGGGCGTCTCGCCCCCGAAGATGAACACATGCGAGCCCACGCCCACGAGCGGTGCGTCGGCGGTGGCCACGGGCAGGTCGGTCTGCCCCAGCTGTAGCCAGCTATCGATGTCACCGGTGGTCGTATCGGGAACGGTCCACAGCATCGAGTCCTGCGGGACGCCCTGGTCGTCGAGGCCGCCGATGACGAAGACCGCGCCATTGGCGATGAACCCGATGGCATCGGCTCGCGGCGCTGGCAACGACTCCTCCGCGGGTGCCACGGCCCAGCCCAGCAGGTCTCCGGCCTCGTTGACGGCCGGCTCGCGATCACGCAGCTCGAGGCGGAAGACGGTGTCGGTGGGCCCATCGGGCCCTTCGCCCCCGAACACATAGATGAAGTCGGCGATCGTGGCCACCACCGCATCGGCACGGGGCTCGGGCAGTGCCAGCTGCTCATCGAGGGGTTCCCAGGCCAGGAGGTCGTTGGCGGTGGTGCCGGTATCGCTCCAGGCTACGTGCACGCCGTTGACCGGTTCGCCGTTGGCGTCACGCCCACCGATGAGCACGAACCCGCTGGTACCGGGCACGACCGAGGCGCCGCTGAGCGGCTGCGGCAGGGTCAGCGGTAGGGTGCGGTCCTGGCCGTCCTGCAGCTCCCAGCCTGTGAGCACGCCTTCCTCGACGATGCCCTTGTAGACGGTCGCGGTGGCCTGGCCCTGGCCGTCGAGGCCCCCCATCACGAAGGGCACGCCGCCGTACATGCCTACGGCCATGTCACTGCGTGGCTCAGGCAGGGCCGGGCCGGCTGTCCAGCCGCTGAAGTTGCCGTCCTCGCTGATCTTGGTCTCCAGCACCTCGTCGCTGGCCGTGCCGTCGATCACGCCGCCGAGCAGGTAGACGGTCGCACCTGACTGGTAGAGGGCTGAGCCCGAGCGTGCCGCCGGCAGCGCCAGCTCCGGGGGCGAGGTCTGCCAGGGCTTCATGGCTCCGGCCGGTGCCGGACAGGGCAGGTCCTCGTTGTCGGCGGGACAGAGATTGACGATCGAGGCGAAGTTGTAGCCGACGGTGATGGTCTCGCTGGTGGTGATGTAGTAGGTCCAGTTGGGCACGACGCCGAGCATGAAGATGATGAACAGGAACCAGAAGGTCGCTTTCAGCCCGGCCCACGTCCAGCCGTCCGCGTCGAACAGCCCGAAGGCAGCGCGTCGGCGGGTGGCGCCCTGTGGGAGTGCTTGCTGTGACACGTCGTCTCCTGTCCTAGCCCGAGATCACGATATCGCCGTGCATGCCGGCGGCATAGTGGCCGGGGATCGTGCAGCCGAACTGCAGGCCCTCGGTACCGGCCTCGGGCACGGTCCACGTCAGGGTCTGGTCGCCGGACTGCCAGGTGGGGATGCCGTTGTCGGTCTGCGCACTCGGCACGGAGACCTCGTCCGCGGGGCCGATCCAGAAGTTGTGGTCGAAGCCGGCCTCATTGTCGACGACGAACTCGATGGTCTCGCCCGGCGCCGCTTCGAGCGACTTCAGCGGGGCCCCGTCCTCGCCCAGGAACTGCAGCGCAGCCGTGGCGGTGAGGTTGACGATGCGCGGTGCCTCCGGGGTGCCCACGCCGGCGGCGGGTGCCGAGACATCAGTCCCGCCGTCACCAGCCGGGGCTGGCGACGCGCTGGCGTCACTGGTGGACGCTCCCGCAGCAGGCTGGCCGCTGGCGAACACGAAGTCGCCGTGCATGGAGGTGTAGTGGCCGGGCACCGTACAGGCGAACTGGAGCCCATCGACCGGCTCTTCCGGCACGGTCCAGACGAGTGTCTGCTCGCCCGACTGCCAAACCGGGATGCCGGTCTCGGTCTCGCCGAATGGCAGTTGCAGCTCGGCAGCGGTGCCGATGTAGAAGTTGTGGTCGAAGCTGGCGCTGTTGTCCACCACGAACTCGACGGTCTCTCCCGGGATGACTTCGATCTGGGTCAGCGGGGCATCGTCCTCGCCGATGAACTGCAGCGACGCGGTGGCGGTCATGTTGATGACGCGAGGCGCATCTGGCGTGCCGCCGGTGATGCCCGCGGTGGAGGTCTCCGCCGTGCCCGTGTCAGGAGTACCGGTCGTGCCGGTGGCCTCGACGGTGCCCGGCACGAGTCCCGCCGGTGCCTTCCAGCAGTCAGGCACCGGGGTGTCCTCCGGGCCAGGCTGATAGTCGGGGTCGCGCCAGCCGGAGATGACCTCGGGCTCGCCCTTGACCTCCTCACCGTGCGTCGCGACGCGCCGCTCGAAGGTGACGTCCTGGCTGGCCGTCACCCAGGCGATGAGCTCCTCGATCTGCCGGTAGTTGAGCGGCCCGGCCGGCTGCTGCCACTGGGCCATCAGGCTGTTGGGGTCGCCGCACACATAGCGTCCGCCGACGTTGAGCACGTTGTGCAGGTAATCGGGGTTGAGGTGTCCGGTGCCCGGATCGCCGCCTGGCGTGAGCACGTTGTAGAGCTTGCCCTGGTCGTTGAGCCGGGGGCCGATGCCGCCCTGGCCGTCCTCGCCATGGCAGGTGGCGCAGTTGGCGAGGTAGAGCTCGTAGCCACGGGCCACGTCGGTCACGTACTGGGTGTCCGCCTCCGCTGCGAGGCGACCCTCGGTGCCGAGCGCGGGGATGCCGCTCTCGTAGAACCAGTAGACCGGGATGAAGAGCGCGATGAGCAGGATCGCGAGGAAGACGACGTTGCGCGCGTTGGCGCTCTGGCGGACGATCTTCGCTGAGCGCTCCTCGGTCAGACCCACGCTGTGAGCACGGGGACCCGCGCTGAACCGTTCGACCTCGCGGTTGTCGCCTTCGACCGGCGTCAGCGAGCCATCGGGGGGCCCGACATCAGAGGGCTCGCGCGGCGCGAGCTCACGTCCGGTCTTGTCTTCGCTCATCTAGATGCAGCCCGTGGGCGACTTGGCCGGGATGAGGCCTGGCTGACCGAGGGCCACGGGCAGCGGCCCCAGCACGATCCTGCTGGTATCGACGGTCAGGTTCCCGTCCTGCACGGTGTGCGGGAAGCGGTCGAGGCCGCGCGGGGCCGGGCCCAGCTCCTTGACCTTGGTCCCCAGGCGGTCGTAGCGCGAACCGTGGCAGGGGCACTCGAACCAGTAGTTGGTGTCGCAGAAGTTGGGCTTGCAGCCCAGGTGGGGGCACTTCTGGTAGAGCGTCCGGACGTTGGTGGTCGTCCCTTCGCCATCAGCCGAGTCGCCGTTCTGGAACGCGAGATTGGGGTCGTTGAGGACGATGAAGGCACGGGCACTCGAGAAGTAGGAGGCGCCACCCTGGGTGAGCGTCGCGGCAGGATTGTCCGGACTCTCGGCCACGGTGTCGAAGTCACCGAGGTTGATCTGGCCGCCGAAGCCGCGAGCCAGGTTGGGCCACAGGAAGCCGAGCGTACCGGCACCGACCTCCAGCAGCCACAGCGCCACGGCCGCCCCGATGGAGCGGCGGATGAGCTGGCGGCGCGTGAGACCACCGATCTGGCCCTTGCGCATCTCACTCAGGACCGGCTCGGTCAGCGCCTGGGGCTCTTGGGTTCGTGTCAGCTTCCAGTTACCCATCGTGTCCCTACAGTGCGAAGAAGAAGCCATCCCACGGCATGGTCCAGGCGTAGCCCGGTCCGCGGAAGAAGGCTCCCAGGAAGGTGATCGTCAGGCCCGCGCCCAGGAACAGCGTGAAGAGCATCACGCCGACCTTGCGGTCCGACGGACGAGGCGAGCCGCCGTCGCCCTTGGGGCCGCGGTCGATGAAGGGCACGAGCGCCGCGCCGACGAGGATGACGGTGGGCGCGAGTACGCCGGCGACCGTGGGGTGGAAGTAGGCCAGCAGCTCCTGCAGGCCCACGAAGTACCACGGTGCCTTGGCCACGGCGGGGGTGACGTTGCCGTTGGCCAGCTCCTCCAGCGGGGCGTTCACGAACAGGCCCATCAAGAGCAGGAAGATGCTCATCATGGCCGCCGCGAAGAACTCGATGCTGAGTAGGTGCGGCCAGGTCATGACCGTGTCGTCCGGTTCCTTCTGGACACGGACCACGGCGTCCTGCTTGACCAGGGCCAGCAGCCGATAGGGCTTGGCAGCCATCGGCACGCGCTGCTTGTCGATCTCCGTCACCCGCCGTTCCGGCGGGGCAGCAGGCAGGGTCGAACGCCGCTCCGGCTGGGCAGCCGGTGGGGCGGCGGGAACCTTGGGGGTCTTGCTCTCGTCGCTCATCGCTTGTCCATCGGTCTAGAGGGGACCGCTGATACCTCCGTCCTTGCGGATGCGCCAGAAGTGCACAGCCAGGAAGATGGCCGCCACCAGCGGCATCAGGATCACGTGCAGGACGTAGAAGCGCAGCAGGGTGTTCTGGCCGACCTCGATGCCGCCCAGCAGCAGCAGCTGGCTGGGGGTATTGAAGAGCGGTGCGAAGGTGGCCATGTTGGTGCCGATGGTGATGGCCCAGTAGGCGATCTGGTCCCAGGGCAGCAGGTAGCCGGTGAAGGAGAGGAAGACGGTCAGCAGCAGCAGCACCACGCCGACCACCCAGTTGAACTCGCGCGGTGGCTTGTAGGCGCCGTGGTAGAAGACCCGCATCATGTGCAGGAAGACGAAGAACACCATCAGGTGGGCCGCCCACCGGTGGATGTTCCTGGTCAGCAACCCGAACGGTACCTCCGCCTGGATGCGCAGGATGTCCGAGTAGGCCTGGGTCGCCGACGGGACGTAGAAGAACATCAGGTACACGCCCGTGACCGTCAGCACCAGGAAGAAGAAGAACGAGAGGCCGCCCAGGCAGAAGGTGTAGGCGAACTTGACCGCGTGCTGGCGCACCCGCACCGGATGGAGGTGCAGGAACACGTTGTTCATCACGGCCATGGCGCGCGAGCGCTCATCGCTGGGATAGGGCTGTCGGAAGATCGAGCGGAAGACCGCGCTGCGGCGGATGCCGTTGTCGATGCGTTCGAGGAAGCTCAACGCCGTGTCACCGTCATCGAGGTGTGTGTCCCCCTGCCTCTGCCTGGTTTCCGACACCCGCCAGCCCGAGCTGGGTGTCACGGTACGACTCCTTGTAGAGCCTACCGTCCTCGCTGAGCTCCTGCATCTCGAATCGCTCCATCGTGATGGCATCGTAGGGACACCGTTTCACGCACAGCGCGCAGCGGATGCAGCGCTCCTCGTCGAGGACCATGGCTGCGCCCTGGGTCCAGCCATAGCCGTCCACCAGCTCGGGCAGCGCGCCCTCCGACTTCATCTGGTTGACGTCGATCATGTGGATGACGCCCTCGGGGCAGACGTCCGCGCACGCGCCGCAGAGCACGCAGCGGAAGCCGTCGAACCAGATGTTGTAGTTGCACATGAGGCAACGCGTGGACTCGGCCACGGCGCCCTCGACACCGTAGCCGATCTCCATGGGCGTGCTGAAGTTGACCGTGGGGTCGTCGCTGGGGATGCGCGCCTCGACCGGCACGACCGGGATGTGCTGGCGCGCCAGCCGGTCGTAGGACTCGGGCATGTCGTGGCGCCACGAGCTGACGATGCGGACGTTGGCATCGACCTCGACCGTCGAGCGCCCCGACAGGTAGCGGTCGATGGCGTAGGCCGCCTTCTTGCCGTGGCCGGCCGCCTCGATGAGCGTGGTGGGGCCGGTCACGAAGTCGCCGCAGGCAAAGACGCCACGGACGTTGGTGGCATAGGTGCCCGGGTCGACGCGCATGCGGCCGCGGCTGATCTGGAAGCTGGACTCCACGGGCAGGAAGGTGTTGTCCGCGGCCTGGCTCACGGCCGGGATGACGGTCTGGGCCGGGACCACGTACTCGCTGCCCTCGATGGGCACCGGCCGGCGGCGCCCCGAGGCATCGGGCTCACCGAGCTTGTTGCGCACGAACCGGACCCCGCCGATGTTGCCTTCGCCATCGTCGATGAGCTCCACCGGACTGACCAGGAAGTCCATGGTCACGCCCTCGCGCTCGGTCTCCCCCAGCTCTTCCTCGTCCACGACCAGCTCTGAGCGCGTGCGGCGGTAGGCGATGGTCACGTTGCGGGCGCCGTGACGGAGGCTGGTACGCGAGCAGTCCATGGCCGTGTAGCCACCACCGATGACGACCACGTCAGCGCCCACCTCGAGCTCCTGGCCGAGATTGGCCTTCTTCATGAAGTCGACGCCGTACTGGATCCCATTCAGGTCATTGCCGGGGATGTCCAGCGGCACCGCGCTCATGGCGCCGGCACAGATGGCGATCGAGTCGAACTGCTCCTGCAGCTCCTCGAAGGTGATGTCGCGGCCGATCCGCGTGTCGAACCGGAAGGTCACGCCCAGGCGCTCAACGAGCCTGTAGTCCATCTCGATGGCTTCGCGCGGAAGGCGGAAGGCGGGCACACCGACGAGCATCGTGCCGCCGGCCATGGGCAGCTCGTCGAAGACGGTGACCTGGTGGCCGGCGACGGCCAGCTCGCGGGCCACCGCCAGGCCGGAGGGGCCGGCGCCGATGACGGCCACGGTCGTATCGCGTGGCGTGATCAGAGGCATCTCGTCGGGGATGCCCGACTGGGCGTGCCACTCGACGAGGAAGCGCTTCATGGCTCGGATGGCCAGCGGGCGGTCGATATCGCCGCGTCGACAGGCGCGCTCACAGGGCGCGGAGCAGACGTACGAGCACATGGCCGCCACGGGGTTAGGCTCACGAGAAAGGATGTAGCCCTCCTCGAAACGTCCCTCTGCCGCGAGGTTCAGGTAGCCGCGGCAGTTCGTGCCCACGGGGCACGCTTCCTGGCACTCGATGTTGCACTGGAGCCAGGATGCGTCCACGGGCTGGACGAGGAACTCCTGGCCGGTGTCGATGACCACGCTGTGATCGTCTCCCCTCAACGCGGGTTGGAGCAATGGCGAGCAAGCCTTTCGGCTTGGGTGCGTGGGAATCTACCATCGGAACCGGTGTCTGTGCCGGATCGTTTAGCGGCCGAGTGGTCGTTTCGGGCCTAACGGGCGCGCTGTGCGATCCGCAGTGGCGGGACCTTCCGGTTGTTGACCACCGCCCCGGCTGCTCGTATGTTGCCCACATGAGCACGCGACCGTCGGAGCCCGGCAATCCTGTCGCCGACCGATGCGCCGAGGCTCGAGCCATGGTCGACGCCCGCTGCGGCGAGGCCCACGCGGCCACGGCCGCACACGAGTCAGCTGTGCGACGGATCAAGGAGCTGCGGCGCGACCTGGTGGCTGCCCGACACCGGCACGAGGAGGCGAGGGCCGCCGATGATCCGGCCATGCGGAGCGCTGAAAAGGCCGCAGCTCGGGACTCGTACCAGATGGCTCGGGCGACCGCCGACTCGGATGACGAGGTACGCGAGGCTACCGCGGCCTGGGCCAAAGCCCTCGATCGCAGCAACCGCACCGCAGCCCTGCGGCGTCGCGACGCGGCCAAGGCCCGCGTCGTGGTCGCCACCCTCGAGGACGTCCTTCGCGCGGCCGAGCGCGAGGAGCAGACCATCCGCTTGCACGCGGAGCAATCCCAGGCTGCCTGTCTCGATGCGCGCGTCCGCCTTGCTGCCTGCGAGGAGGAAGCCCAGGCACCCCAGCAGCCATCGGTCGCGACGCCGGACCAACCGCATGCCGCGACCGGCGGTCACGCGGTGGCCCTCTCCGGATCGGAGGCCGGCGCACCGCTGGTCATCGAATCGATCGTCAGTGGCGATCGGGTGGCCCTCGAGCTGGCGGCGGCCCGCATCTCCGAGGGGACCGGGCTCTCGCCGGCCGAGATGCAGCTGCAGCTGCAGGAGCTTCTCGATGCCATCCTCTCGGCGGCCGCGGAGGACGGCTATCTCGCCTTCGACGCCAACCATCCCTTCTGGGCAGGTCTGAGCTTCGAGGAGGCTCGCGACGTGGTCAACGCCCTGGCCCGACTGGGATTCATCTTCGAGCCGACCGAAGGCTGGAACGCGGGGCGCGCTCCGGCGCCCTTGGACCTTTCGATGGCCCTCGCCTATGCCGGCCTCGACCCCCGCAACATGCGTGACCTGCCGACCGCAGATGACCTGCGGGCGCTACCGAGCTCGATCGCCGTCGACGCCCGCGCGTTCCTGGCCGCCCGGGCCCCCGATCTCGCCGTCGACCACCTGGTGCAGGCACTGGGGCGGCGAGCCACCGAGCTGGAGCCGCTGTGGGACGAGTGGGGCCAGGTGCGGCCCACCCTGCTCAGCGACCGTCACGCCCTGGGGTCGCTGCCCGGCTGAGCGTCAACGCCGCAGATCGATGAGGGCGAAGGCCTCGGTCGTCTGCTCGATCGGGCGCGGCGCCTGGCTGGCGTGTGCTGCGAGGGCGCGCCGCTTGGCCTCGAGCCCCTCGTCGATCGCGATGGCGATGCCGGGACGCTCGCTCCAGAAGAGGTAGAGACGGCCGACGGTATGCGGCGCCAACCCTTCCGAACGGACCAGGCCGGGGAAGGCCATGGCGTTACCCGCGGCCGGATCGACCGCATCGATGGCCGCCGCCCCGCATGCGCGGTGGTCGACGTGGTTGACATAACCGTCGTCGCTGACGAGCACCCGCGGATCGTGGGTCGCGACCGCGTCAGGGCGCGAGGAGCGGATCAGCCGCACCAGCTGCTCCCGCAGGGCGAGGTCGTTGGCAAGGGCCCCTTCGGGCTGATGCAGGAAGGTCACAGCGGCGTAGCCCACGATCGCTGCGGCCTCGCGTTGCTCGCGCTCCCGGGTGGCTGCCAGCTCCATGGGGTCGGCGCCCGCATCATCGGAGCGACCGTCGCCACTGGTACAGCACACGAGCTCGGCTACGGTCCCCTCACCGACCCAGCGCGCGACAGAGCCGGCCATGGCCAGGTCGGCGTCACGCGGGTGGGCGGCGATGACCAGCAATCGTGCCGGGCGGTCAGCGTGGAGCTCCAGGTCGGGGCCGCGCATGAGGTTGTCCAGCTCGTGACCTCCGTTGGCCGACTCGGCGTGATGCCGGGCCCGACTGTAGCGCCGGGCGGCGCCCGCCGTGCGCTCACAGCGGCGTGCCGGACATCAGTTCAAAAAACACGCACGAAGTACTTGATTCTTCGGATTTGGCCGCTATCCTTTGTGAACGGCGTCGCTCGTCTCCCCCCACGAGCGACGTCTTTTCCGTGCCCGCAGCATCCCGCAGGTCTAGGCAGCGGAGGCTCGGAGCACCTGCAACACCTCGGCCGCATGGCCGTCGACCTTGACCTTGGGCCACACGCGCGCCACCTTCCCGTCCGGATCGATCAGGAAGGTCGCCCTCGCGATGCCCCAGTAGGACTTGCCGTAGTTCATCTTCTCGACCCACACGCCGTAGCGCTCTGCCACCTCGTGGTCGGGGTCCGCCAGCAGGGGGAAGGTGAGTCCGTGTTGGGCCTTGAACCTGGCCTTGGAATCGGCGTCGAGGACGCTGACCGACCAGACCGTCGCACCGGCCGCCTCGAACTCGGGCGTGAGGTCCCGGAACTCACAGACCTCCGTGGTGCAGCCGGACGTGAAGTCCTTGGGGTAGAAGAAGAGCACGACCCAGCGACCTCGCTGCGTGGCCAGGTCCTGGCTCGAGCCGGTGTCGTCGGTCAGCGTGAAGGCGGGGGCGAGTTCGCCCACCGCTGGAAGCGCGGATGCATTCATGCCCCTGAATCTAGCGCCGACCCCGCAACCATGACGTGAGCACCACCGGGCTGCAGGTCCAGGGCGACCTCGTCGCCGACCGCGGGCGGCTCGCCCTCTCGAGCCTCCACGTGCAGGGTCGGGGCGCCAGCGACCTCGACCAGCAGCAGCAGGTGGTCGCCACGGAAGCGCCGGGCGCTGACCCGGCCCCAGATGGGACCGTCGGCCACGACCGCCAGCGCCGCCGGCCGGAGCACGACGGTGACCTCGCCATCGGGCAGGACCGCATCGGCCAGCCCGGCCGGCAGGCGACCCCAGGGGGTGACCAGGGCGTCGGCGGTCAGACGCGCGGCGGCGACGTTGCGGAAGCCCAGGAAGCGAGCGGTCCAGGCGTCCGGGGGACGGGTCCACAACTCCTCGGGACTACCGCCCGCGACAAGGCGTCCAGCAGCCAGGACCACCACCCGATCGGCCACGCTGAGCGCCTCGTCCTGGTCATGGGTGACGTAGATGACCGTGAGGCCCAGCTCGGCGAAGATGGCCCGCAGCTCCTCGGGCAGTCGCTCGCGCAAGGCCCGGTCGAGCGAGCCCATGGGCTCATCGAGCATGAGCAGGCGCGGGCGCGGGGCCAGGGCCCGGGCCAGCGCCACACGTTGCTGCTCACCACCCGAGAGCTGCGATACCGGTCGCTCCTCCGCACCGGGCAGACCCACCAGGTCCAGCAGCTCCCGCACGCGCACGCGAGCCTCACCGCTGCCCTGCCCCTGCATGCGCAGGCCGAAGGCCACGTTCGCGGCCACGTCCCGATGCGGGAAGAGGGCATAGTCCTGGAACATCAGCCCCACTCCCCGCTCGTGGGCCGGCACGCCCGCCAGATCGCGACCGTCGAAGCAGCACCCGGCCGGTCCGCGGTTCCTCCAGCCCGGCGATGACGCGCAGCAGCGTGGACTTGCCGCCGCCGCTGGGGCCGAGCACGCACAGCAGCTCGCCGGCGGGTACGTCGAGATCGATGTCACGCAGGACGATCTCGGTCCCCGTAGGCAGCGCTGAGTCCCTCGATCCGAAGCATCGGTCTCCCTAGAACGGTTGTGGCCCGCCGCCTCGCAGACGCTCGATGAGCAGCACCGCGGACGAGGTCAGGACCATGAGCACGACTGCAAGGGCCATGGCGGTCGCGAAGTTGGCCGCGCCGGGCTGGCCCAGCAGGCGATAGATGGCCACCGGGATGGTGACGGTATCGGGCCGGGCGATGAAGAGCGTGGCACCGAACTCGCCCAGCGACACCGCGAAGGCGAAACCGGCGCCGACCAGCGCGCCTCGGGCCAGGATGGGCGCGTCCACCTCACGCCAGGCACGGCGCGGCGAAGCTCCCAGCACCGCCGCCGCCTCCCGCAAGCGATCGTCGATGGAGCGGATGACCGGGACCACCGAGCGCATCACGAAGGGCAGCGCGATGAGCGAGTGAGCGATGGGGATGAGCAGGATCGAGGTGCGCAGATCGAGCGGCGGCGTATCGAGCGTGACGAGGAAGCCGAAGCCGACGATGACCGCGGACGTGCCCAGGGGCAACATCACCAACGTGTCCATCCCGCGCGAGAGCCAGCCGCGGCGATAGCCGACGACGGCCGCGGCCAGCAGCCCCAGGGATCCGGCGATGAGCGTGGTCAGCGGCGGCGAAGGTGAGCGAGTCGACGACCGAGTGCCATGGTGCAGCGCTCAGGCGCATGCGCGGATCGGCCTCGAGCAGCGAGGCGTAGGCGGCGAGACCGTACGTCTCGTCGCGGTGGAGGGAGCGTTCCACCAGCACCACGAGGGGCGTGACCATGTAGACCGCGGTGGCCGCCAGGACCAGCGAGACCACCGATCGCTCGCGGCCGGGACGGGGTGGCCGAGCCGTCTCGCCGGAGCCACGCAGCCGCTGCTGGACGGCCAGGCCCTCCTGGGCGCGCGCGCTCGCGAGCAGGAGCACGATGACCCCCACCATCTGCAGGATGGTCAGGGCCGCCGCTGTGGGCAGGTCCAGCAGGATCGCCGTCTGACGATAGATCTCGACCTCCAGCGTGGTGTCACGCGGTCCACCCAGCAGCAGCACGACGCCGAACGAGGTCACCGTGAAGAGGAACACGATCGAGGCCGCGGAGATGACCGCCGGTCGCAGCAGCGGCCAGGTGACCTCGCGGAATGCCCGCCATGGCGAGGCCCCGAGCATGCGCGCGGCCTCTTCGGAGCGCGGGTCGATGTGAGCCCACATGCCACCCACCAGCCGGATGATGACGGCGATGTTGTAGAAGACATTGGCGATGAGGATGGCTGCGACCGAGCCGTCGAGACGGACCTGCGGGAAGGACTCGCCGAAGAGGAACGTGAGCAGGTCGTTGAGCGGGCTGCGGGGACCCAGCAGGGCCAGGAAGGCGCTGCCCACGACCACGGTCGGCAGCACGAAGGGCACCACGGTCAGGGCTCGCGCCAGCGATTTGCCGGGGAAGGTGAAGCGCGCGAAGACCCAGGCGGGCGGCAGCCCCAGGAGCAAGGTCAGGAAGGTCGAGAGCCCGGCCAGTGCGAGCGTGAACAGGACCGTGTCGAGCACGAATGGCTGGGCCCATGTCTGGAGCACGCTGCCGAGGTTGAGCTGCCCCTCGGGTGCGATACCGAGCGCCAGGATGTTGGCCACCGGCCACAGGAAGAAGAGACCCAGGAACGCCAGCGGCGGGACCGCCAGCGCAGTGGCCCAGCGGCGCGTCAGCGCAGGACGATATCGGTCCACTGGCTGATCCAGGCCTCGCGGTTGGCGTCGATGAGCGCGGGGTCGAGGCTGGCGGCCGCAGCCGGCACCAGCGCATGCCGCTCGAAGGCCGCGGGGAGCGCCACATCCGAGCGGGCCGGGTAGACGAACATCGCCATCGGCAGCTCGGCCTGGACCTGCGGGCTCAGGAGATAGTCGATGAGCGCGCCGGCCAGCTCGGGCTGATCGGTGCCGCGCAGGACCCCCGCGAACTCGATCTGCTCGAAGCAGCCGGCCTCGAGCGCGGCCGTGGGCGAGACGGCGGCCTCGGGGTCGGCGCCATAGAGCACCTCGGCCACCGGGCTGGTGGCGTAGGAGACGACGATAGGACGCTCACCCTCGCCCCCACCGGCCCCCGAGAAGTGGCCGTAGTAGGCCTCCTCCCAGCCCGCTGCCACGGTCACGTCGTTCTCGCGCAGGGCGCTCCAGTAGTCAGCCCAGCCATCCTCGCCGAAGGTCGCGATGGTCGCGAGCAGGAACGACAGCCCGGGCGAGGAGGTGGCCGGGTTCTCGACCACCAGCTGCCCCGCGAATGCCGGCTCGGCCAGGTCCTCCAGCGTCCGGGGCCAGGGCAAGCCACCCTCCTCGAAGGCTGCGCGATCGACATTGAGGCAGACGTGCCCGACGTCGATGGGCGTCACCCGCATCTGGGCGTCCAGCCGTAGTCGCTGGGGCACGGAACCCAGCTCGGCCGCCTCGTAGGGCTCGAAGAGGTCAGCCCCGAGGGCACGCGTGAGGAACGTGTTGTCGACGCCGAAGAGCACGTCGGCGAGGGGGCGGTCGGCGGTGAGGATGGCCTGGTTGACCATGGCGCCGGCATCACCGGCGGGCAGTAGTTGCACCTCGACCCCGTGCTCGGTCTCGAAGGCCTCGATGACGCCCTCGGGCAGGTAGAACGAGTCGTGGGTCATGAGCGTGAGCGTGCCGTCGACGGCGATGGCTGGCCCCATCGCGGCGGCGACCAGGCCCAGCACGAGTGCGGCGGAGACCATGACGGAGCGGACCATCTAGATGGCCCCTGTGGGCGCTGCATGGGCCATCGCCCGACGCGTGTGGATGACGAGCAGGCGGCCACGTCTGGTAGTCACGCGCGCACGCTCGGCGATGAGCTCGTTGGAGAGACCGCGGGAGGGACCGATGGGCAGAGCCTCGTCGACCAGCGCGAAGCGGAGGCCGGCGGTAGTCACGCCTTCGACCGCGGTATCGAGCCCGAAGAGCGAGACGAAGTCGCCCGGCTCCCCCTCGACGGTCGCCGCGCCCGGGCCGTCGACGGTGCCGGTGCGGAAGACCCGTGAACCGCGGCCGGCGATGACGACGTCCACGCCGTCGAGGCGAGAGTCGGCCAGGAGCAGCAGGTTGGCCACGCTGTGCTCCGGCCGCACCAGACCGAGCGCACCCACGATGGTCACGTGGGTGCTGCCGCCTTCGAGCGCCGCCAGCAGGCAGAGCTCCATGTCGCTCTCGTCCTTGTCGGGCGCAGCCACGCGCAGCTCCACCCCCAGCGATTCGAGACGATGGCGATCGGCCGCGGAGAGCGAGTCGAAGTCGCCGACCACGACGTCGGGCACGAGACCGGCCGCCAGCACGTGGGCGGCACCACCATCAGCCGCGACCAGACGCGGGCGCTCCGGGCCGGCCGCGAGCTCGGCAAGCAGGGACGCATCGACGTCGCCATCGGCGATGACGAGCGTGTGGGTGGTTGCGGCCATGGAACGGAACGACCTCCGTCTTGGTGGGGACGGAGGTGGGCGTCATCGACTCCCTTCGCCGGTACGAACCGGATCAGGTTCCGAGGGTCTGCGGTGGCCCCGCACTCTCAGCGCCCCTTGGCGCTCCCCTGTCCCATATGCGATTGGCAGACCAAATCGTACACCCCTAGACTCCGGGCCATGCCCGACGACCTCCAGCCCGCGAACGAACGCGTCCGCGCCTACGCCGCGCAACGCGGCGTGACCATCGAGATCACCACCTTCGACGAGTCCACCCACACCGCCCAGGAGGCCGCTGATGCCATCGGGGTGGCCCTCGAGCAGATCGTCAAGAGCCTCGTGTTCATGGCTCCGGTCGACCCGGCCGACCCGGATGGTGCGCTGCTGCCGCTGGTGGCCCTCGTGCGTGGCATCGACCGCGTGGACATGGCCATGCTGGCCACGGCCTCGGGCCACCCGCGCCTGCGTCGTGCCTCGGCCAGGGAGGTCAAGCAGGCCACGGGCTACGCCATCGGCGGTGTGCCGCCCTTCGCACATGCACAGCATGCGCAGGTGGTGATGGACCCTGCGCTCGACGGCTACGAGCAGATCTGGGCCGCGGCCGGCACGCCCACCACCGTCTTTCCCATCGCACCGGCCACGCTGGCCATGCTCGCTGACGCCCTCGTCGCGCCTTGCGCCGAGGACCTGCCGGCCACAGCGCCACGGTGACCGAGGTCGGTCGCTCGACGGTCGGCTACCCCGGTGGGCTCGCGGCACGCTACCGCTGGGGCGGTAGCGGTGCGGCTGATACGGTCTTCGCCTTGTCGGAGAGCGGCGGCACTCTGACTGACCACGCCGCGCTGGCCGGTGGCGATCCGGTGCGCATGTGCCGTGCGGAGCTGCGCGTGGAAGGACCGTTGGGCACCTGGACCGCACGCTTCGCCTCACCCGTGTTCGACGAGCCCACCGGGGTCGTCTGGGATACCGAGGCCCAGCTCGTGGTCAAGTACGGCTTCCGGGTGTACGGCCTCACAGGACGCACCGGCGAGCTGCGCTGGTCGCACCTCTCGGGCACGCCCATCGTGGCCGTGCTCGGCTCGCCACGACTCGACCACGTCATCGTCCAGAGCGAGGTGGAGACGGTCGCGCTCGACCCCCGCGGCGAGGTGCGCTGGCGCATCGCCCACAGTGACGTCATCGCGGGCGCTGAACTCACCGGCGGGATGCTGACGTTGCAGACCTACGGTGGCGAGGTGGTCGCCTTCGATCCCGCCAGTGGCCGCCAGCTGTCGTGACCATGACGGCCGGGCTCGAGCGTGATGTGGATGAACGGTGGACAGGACGGTGCGTGCACACACCACATAACCCATCGGTACCGTTGACCAGCGCCCGCAGCCGGGCCTACCGTCGGGCTCGACCCGGAGGAGCCCAGGAACCGACTAACGGCCACGATGACATCACGGCCCACGTCGCGTGGAAGGTTCCTTCGGGTCGCTGCATGTCAGCCATCGGGCCGCTGGCATGACCGGTCTCGGGATCATCGTCCTGGGCATCGTGGCCGGAGTGACGGGCTATCTCTTGCTCCGACGTAGCGGCACCGGATGGCGGGTGGGTCGTCTGCTCGCTGCCGCCCCGCAGCGCACGCTGGCCGAGGCCGCAGCGCTGGCCGCAGCCGGCGACGAGGCGCTCGTCCGGCTCCACGGTCGTATCGACTCTGCCGAGGAGTTCCCCGGCGAGGACGGCAAGCCCCTCGTCTATCGCCGCCGCCGGCTCCAGCAGCGCATCGGTCGCTCGGGCTGGCAGACGTTCGACGACGAGCGCCTGGCCGTGCCCTTCCGGCTGAGCGAGAAGGGCGAGCAGGTCGGCATCGACATCGAGGCACTGGGCGACGGCCTCGTGGTCGTGCCCCGCGAATCGGAGGGGGTCGCCGCCGACGTGACCGCCGAGGCCGTGACCGGCACGCTCCCGGAGATGGACCCCGACACGCCCGTGCGGTTGCGGATCGAACAGGTCTCCGCGGTCGACCATGCCACCGCCGTGGGCGTGCCGCGGGTGGCGGCCGACGGGTCGGTCGTGCTCGGCCCGGGCCTCGGCCGGCCCCTGGTGCTGACCACGCTCGAACCGGACGAGGCCATGCGGGTCCTCGCCGGCGGCCGCCGCACCGAGCTGCTGGTGGCGTCAGGCCTGCTCATCGCCGCGCCGGTGGTGGTGTTGGTGGGCCTCGTCGCTCTCGTGCTCGGACTGATGAGCCGTCGCCAGGCCACCGCCATCGCGGCCGTCCTCGCGCTGCTGGCCCTGCTGTTCGTGGCCGGCGTCGCCCTCGGCGCTGAACCAACGGCGGTGCCGGCGGTCTTCGAGGGCGGCGACCTGCGCTCCGACGGCGAGGGTCCGGGCCTGGTCGGCAACCCGTTGCTGATCCTGCTCGCGGTCGTGGGCCTGGGCCTGGCCACGGCCGTGGTGACCGTGCTGGTGGTGCGCCTGACCCAGCACGACTGATCACGGAGGTGCGCGCAGGCCCGTCGTCCCACGTGCTTGGTACGGAACTCCCATATGAGGAGTTGTGAGGTGCGGGCAGGATTCAGGCCCGATGACCATCACCTCGGCTGCGACTTCGCTGCCCATCACCAAGGCCGCCCGCCTGCTGGGGGTCCACCCCAACACGCTGCGGGCCTGGGCCGACCAGGGACGGGTCCGCTGTCTGCGGGTGAACGACCGCGGCGACCGGCGCTTCCTCGTCGACGACCTGCACGCCTTCATGCGCACGGCCGAGGCCGACGGCGGCGCGCCCCCGGCGAGCGCGACGGTGGCACCGATTGGGAGGCCCAGGTCGACTCCATCGCGCGGCTGGGCACGCACCTCAACCACCTCAGCTCCGTGGCCGACATCGGCACCGCCATCTGCCACGGGCTGCGCGAGCTCATCGACTATCACAACGTGCGCGTCTACCGGGTCCACGGCGACGACGTGGTGCCGGTCGCCTGGCGGGGCGAGGCCGACGCCTATACCCACGAGGCTCGCGAGCAGCTGCGCACGCGCGTGGGCGAGGGCATCACCGGCTGGGTGGCCCAGCACGGCGTTGGCCCAGTACCTGCCCGACGCCATGGCCGATCCCCGCTGCTCACACGTGCCCGGCACCGAGGACGAGCTGGCCGAGTCGCTGCTGGTGGCCCCGATGCTCTACGAGGGCGAGATCATCGGCGTGATCGTGCTGGCCAAGCTGGGCATCGACCGTTTCTCGGGCGACGAGCTGCGCTACCTCGGCATCTACGCCTCGATCGCCGCGCAGGCGATGGTCAACGCCGACATCAGCCAGCGGCTGCGTGCCCAGGAACGCTCGCTCGACCGTCAGCTGCGCAGCCAGACCGAGCTGCTGCGCGTGACCGAGCGCATCCTGACCACGCTCGACCCGGCCGCCGTCATCGCCGAGATCGCCGACAGCCTCGCGGGGCTCATCCCCATCGACACCCTCGGCGTCTACGTCCACGAGCCGGCCGCGCGGACGCTCGACCCGCTGCTGGCCCGGGGCATCGGCGCCGACATCTTCATGTCCCGGCGGCTGCCCGACTCGGGCGAGGTCGTCTCCTCTGTGCTGGCCAGCGGCGAGGCTCGGAGCGTCACCCGGGCCGCGCGTGGAACTCGTGCCGATCCGGCGGCGCTCATCCTCGCGCCGCTCCGCGGTCGCGAGCGCGTCATCGGCGTGCTCTATCTCAAGCGCCTCGGCGAGGGCGCCCGCTTCGACGAGCGCGAGTTCGAGATCGTGCGGCTGTTCGCCGCGCACGTCTCGATCGCCTTGCAGAATGCCCTGGCCCATCGGGCCGTGGAGCTGCGCGCCCAGACCGATGCCCTCACCGGGCTGCGCAACCACGGCACCTTCCGCGAGGACCTGCGCGCGGCGGTGGCCAAGGGCCAACTCTTCTCCCTGCTGATGCTCGACCTCGACGATTTCAAGGCCTACAACGACCGGCACGGCCACGAGGCCGGCAACGAGCTGCTCAGGGGCATCGCCACGGCCATCGACGCGGCCTGCCGCGAGAGCGACATGGTCTACCGCTACGGCGGTGACGAGTTCAGTCTCATCCTGCCCGGCAGCCGCGAGGAAGGTGCGCGCGAGGTGGCCGAACGGATCCGCGATGCGGTCCGCGGCGTTCGAGGCGACGGAGGGCGCAGACCAGGTATCCGCTGCTCGGTCGGTGTGGCCACCTTCAACGCTGACGCGACCGACCCGGCCGGGCTGCTGCTGGCTGCCGACCGCGCGCTCTACGCTGCCAAACGTGCCGGTCGTGACCGCATCAGCACCGCGGCCGAGGGCCTGAACCTGGCGAACGAGCACGTGCTGCCGCGCACTCCGGTGGAAGATCTCAAGGCCGTTCCGACGACCTAGCGGCGGTTGGGCCCTGGCGGCCGGGGCGGTGGCGGTGGGACCCTGGCAGGACGCGCCGGTGGACGCGGGCGTGGCGGCGGCGCGCTCGGGCGCGCGACCTCCACGAACGAATCCACGGACAGCCCGAAGACCGTGGCCGCCGAGCCCTGGTGGACCGAGAGCGCCACGCGCCCGTACGAATCGACGGTCAGCAGCGGGGCACCTTCTGGAACCTCGCCGAACGTGCGCGCCCACGTGACCGGTACCTCTCGGCGGTCGCTCCCCTGATCCGATGCGCAGGAGCAGCCGCTCGCCCAAACGGAGCGCCGGCAGGGCCGCGCTGAGATCGTCTTCGAGCGCCGAGAGCTTCACGTTACCGAAGGTGTCGAGGTAGATCGCCTGGGTGCGCAGGACGCCGGGCCAGACCTCCGGGCGCGGCCACTCGAGGTCCAGCAGCCGGCGAGGGTCCACGGCCCGACCCAGGTCTTCGATGGGCACGCCCGCGGCGAGGTGGGCGCCAGCTGGAGCGAACAGGTCGCGCCCGTGGAAGGAGCTGCTCACCTCGGGTAGCGCGTAGCGCGGCTCCTCGAGCAGGTGCGCCGCGGTGATGCCACCGAGGCGCGCGGCCGCGGGCATCAGCAGCCCGTTGTCGGGGCCTACGAGGTAGTCGCCGCGTGCGGTCAGCAGGGCCACGCCCTTGCGGGACGTGCCGACACCCGGATCGACCACCGCCACGTGGGCACCGATGGGCAGGTAGGGCGCCGCGCTCCAGAGCAGTAGCGCGCCGTCGCGGATGGCGAACTTGTCGACCTCGTGGCTGATGTCCACGACGTTGGCTGCGGGACAGATGCCGGCCACGACCGCGCGCATGATGCCGGCCGAGGGATCGCGCGCACCGAAGTCGCTGAGCAGGCTCACGAAGGGCACCCGCGAGCCACCGGTGGTGGTGGCGTTGGCCGAGGTCGTGACGGTGTCGGTGTAGATCCGCATCGGCCACGATGGTACGCGCGCGAACGGCGCTCGGGTGCGGCGGACCGTACCAGGGGCACGACGGCGGTATGCTGCCGTCCCGATGACGAAACACGTGCGCGACCGCCGCCAGATGCGCCTGCTGGCGGTGATCCTGACGGTGCTGTGGGCGGTGACCGCGGTCGTCATCGCCACCGCCTATCGTCCCGGCGGACCCGTCGACGTGTTCGTGGCGCTGGCCTGCTTCGTGCCCGTGGCCATCGCCGATCTGGGCGTCATCCGACCGGCCAGGAAGCTGAGTCGACCCCACCGTATCGCGCTGGTCTGGGTCTGGATCACGGCGGTCCTCTTCGTCATCCCGGTCATCTACGGCATCGCCACGACCATCACCAGGGACGGCCCCCAGGGACTGCTGCCCTCGGCGGAGGCGGCCTATGCGGGCGCCATCGCGCTCTTCGCCATGTCCTACTTCAGCACCGTCGGCATCGTGCACCAACGGCTGCACGCCCGAGCGCTCCAGCGTCGAGCCGGCCTCATCACGGCCGTGGTGGCGGCCGGACTCACCGTGGTCTCGGGGCTGGCCTTCGTATTCGTGGCCGCGGTCAACGACCATGAGCTGCGCACCGGAACGGGCCCGACCTCGCGCTTCGGCCCGACCGACCCGCAGCTGCTGCCGCCGTTTTGCGACGAAGGCGTGGTTCTCGGCCCCAACGCGGACATCATCATCGAGGCCACAGTCGAGCGTCGACACGTTCGCGCGCGGCAGCGCCGTGCTCGAAGGGCAGCGCGGTGGCAGGAATGAGAGCTGGGGCGGCTCCTGGGATGGCCCCGACGGCAGTGGCCGGCAGGCCTACCTGCGCAGCGGTCGCCAGGCCTGGATCAACGACAGCAGCGACGACGTGCAGGCACCGGGTACGTCCTGGGACGAATCCGTACCCAACCCCTTCGGCCTGCTCGGGGACTTGGGCCTGACCATGGACGGGCCGCCGCACGTGGTGGCCGATGCCCCACGTGGCACGATCGTGGCCGAGGACCTGGGCATCGACCACATCGAGGGTGCGCGAGCCCGCCACTGCCGCACGCTCATCGATGGTTCCGCCGCGCTCGACACCTTCCTGCCCCTGCGCTGGCTCCTGGTCGATGGTTCGACGGTCGATAGCGCCGCCTTCCATACCTGGCGGGGCGAGCTCGACTGGTGGGTCTTCGGTGATGGCCAGCTGGGCCTCGCCAGCGTGGAGGTCTCCGGACCGCGCGGCCAGACCAGGTGGGATGACGATGGCGTCAGGGCCGTGCTGGAGGCACGTCTCGAGGCCGTGGACCGGGACATCCCGTTCGATGTCTCGGCGCCGGTCTCATCCACGCCACGGTCGACCGCGATAGAGTCGGAGGCGCCATGAGCACATTCGAGGAGCGCGGCGGGACCAAGTGGGATCGCGCCGCTCGCTATCTCAAGATCGCCACCGTCCTCCACGCGCACGGCGAAGCCGGTATCGGCGCCCAGGCCCTCGCTGACCAGATCGGCGTGTCCAAGCGCACGATCTACCGCGACCTGGAGGGCATGGACCTCGACGGCGGCCTGCCCATCTGGAACGAGAAGGGCAAGTACGGCCTTGCTGCCGACGCCTTCCTGCCGCCGTTGGCGCTGACCCTTTACGAAGCCATGGCCTTCTTCCTCGCGGCGCGCCTGCTGACCAAGGCCACCGACGAGCTCGATACCGAGATCATCGGCGCCTTCGTGAAGCTGGCGCAGGTGCTGCCGCCGGTGCTGGCCGAGCAGCTGCACGAGACGGCCGACGCCTTTGCCGACACGCCTGCCGACGAGGACTTCACCAAGGTCCTGCGCGGGCTGACCATGGCCCTTGCCGAACGGCGCGTGGTCGTGATCGAGTACGAGTCGGGCGTGTACGACGCCAGCCGCCCGATGCGTCGTGTGCGGCTGCATCCGTACGCCATCGAGCCCTCGGCTGTGACCCGGGCGCTGTACGTCATCGGCTGGGACGAGGAGCGTCAGGACCGGCGCACCTTCAAGGTCGAGCGGATCCGCTCCATCTCGGTCACGCCCGAGACGTATCAGCCTCCCGATGCGTCGGTGGCGCGCGAGATGCTGGCGGCCTGGGACGTCATCGGCGATGCGGCCCCCGAAGAGGTCGTCATCCGCTTCGATCCGGCTGTCTCGCAGCGCGTCCACGAGACCCGCTGGCACCAAAGCCAGGTCGAAGAGCTCGAGGACGACGGCTCCCTGCTCTGGCGCGCCCGCGTCGCGGGGCTGCTCGAGATCCGCTCCTGGATCCTCGGCTGGGGCCCCGACGCAGAGGTCCTGGAGCCGCCCCAACTGCGCGACTGGGTCGCGGAGCAGCACACGGCGGCCGCTGCCCGTTATCGCGACTGATCGCACCTGCTGCCAAGCCCCTTGATGCAGGCACCTGGCTGACGCTCCTCGTGCGTGCGTCCCCTGCGGGATGCCAGCCGACCGCCTCCGGCGCTCCCGATCGCCGTGCGTCCCCTGCGGGATGCCAGCCGACCGCCTCCGGCGCTCCCGATCGCCGTGCGTCCCCTGCGGGATGCCAGCCGACCGCCTCCGGCGCTCCCGATCGCCGTGCGTCCCGTCCAGTGGGACGAACGATCAGGTACAGCCGACTGCTGCAGCGTCCGGCGGTCGAGTGGCCTCCACTGTGGGACAACGGAGAAGGAGCGGCCCCTGGTTCGGAGCGGGGCGCGGTTCAGCGAGGGGCGCACGGCAGCCGACACGCGCCTCACTCGACCCGGTGCGGCCCAGCGGCCGGCACCGACACCGCGCCTCACTCGACCCGGTGGGGTCGGCCCAGTCGGCCGGCAGCAGATCCGACACCGCGCGCTCACTCGACCCGGTGGGGTCGGCCCAGTCGGCCGGCAGATCCGACACCGCGCCTCACTCGACCCGGTGGGGTCGGCCCAGTCGGCCGGCAGATCCGACACCGCGCCTCACTCGACCCGGTGGGGTCGGCCCAGTCGGCCGGCAGGTCCGACACCGCGCCTCACTCGACCCGGTGGGGTCGGCCCAGTCGGCCGGCAGATCCGACACCGCGCCTCACTCGACCCGGTGGGGTCGGCCCAGTCGGCCGGCAGATCCGACACCGCCCAACCCCCACACGAACAAGACCCCCGGTCTCGTTGACCAGGGGTCTCGCTCTGTCCACGGATGTGGCGCCCGTCGGCGCTGCGGCGATCGGAAGCGCTAGAGCTCCTTGACCGCCGCGATGAGGCTCTCCAGGCCGGCCTTCGCGTCAGCGAAGAGCATGCCCGTCTTGGGATCGGTATAGAGGCTGTTGTCGATGCCGGCGTAACCGCGGCCCATCGAGCGCTTGATCACGACGATGGACTTGGCGTGATCGACATCAAGGATGGGCATGCCGTAGATGGGCGAAGCCGGATCGGTCCGAGCCACCGGGTTGGTGACGTCGTTGGCACCGATGACCAGGGCCACGTCACAGCGGTTGAACTCGGGGTTGATGTCTTCCATCTCCTTGAGCTGCGGGTACGGCACGTTGGCCTCAGCGAGCAGCACGTTCATGTGACCGGGCATGCGGCCGGCCACCGGGTGGATGGCGTAGCTGACGTTGACCCCTCGCTCTTCGAGGACGTCGCCCAGCTCTCGGACTGCGTGCTGCGCCTGCGCCACCGCGAGGCCATAGCCCGGCACCACGATGACGTTCTCGGCGTACGCCAGCTGGATGGCGGCGTCGTCGACGCCGACCTCGCGGACCGTGCCGCCGGACGCGGTCGGATCGGCCTGGGTGCCTTCACCACCGCCGAAGCCGCCGACCATGATGTTCAGCAGCGATCGGTTCATGGCGTCAGCCATGAGCTTGGTGAGGATGCCGCCGGCAGCGCCCACGAGGGCACCGGCGATGATGAGCAGCGGTGACTCGAGCACGAAGCCGGACATCGCCGCGGCCGTGCCGGTGAAGCTGTTGAGGAGGCTGATGACGACGGGCATGTCGGCGCCGCCGATGGGCAGCACCATGGTCACGCCGAAGGTCATCGAAGCACCCAGCAGGACCAGCAGCACGACCGTCTTGATCTCGCTACCCAGCTCCAGGACGGGTGAGTCGCCGGCACTGAGCACCAGCAGGAGCGTGGTCACGAGGGCCACGATGCCCAAGGCGATGGTCGTGTAGATCCCGCCGGGCACCGGGATGGGCTGGCCCCTGATGAGACCCTGCAGCTTGCCTGACGCGATGAGCGAGCCGGTGAAGGTGATGGAGCCGATGAGCACGCCGAGGATGACGAAGATCGTCGTCGAGATCGACTCGTCGGGCGTACCCACGATCTTGAGGTAGTCGAAGATCGCGACCAGGGCAGCTGCGCCGCCACCGACGGCGTTGAACAGGGAGACCAGCTGCGGCATCGCCGTCATCGCCACGCGCAGGGCCATGAGCATGCCGAGCGACCCACCGACGATGAAACCGCCGACGATGATGACCAGGGCCGGGGTCGAGAGACCACCGACGGCGCAGCTGTCGGTGTGACAGTCACGCAGGAGCAGATAGAGGAAGGTGGTCACGACGGCCACGGTCATGCCCGCCGCGGAGATGAGGTTGCCGTTCCTCGCGGTGGCCGGACTGTTCATGAAGTGCAGGCCGATGACGAAGCTGCCGGCGGCCAGGGCACCGATGAGGATGAAGAGCGTGCTGAGTGTTGCCTGATCCACCCCTAGGCCTCCTTACCGTCGGCCTTGGGGGCGGTGGGCTTCTTCCTGAACATCTGCAACATGCGGTCGGTGACGACGTAGCCGCCGACGACGTTGATCGCGCCGAAGACGACCGCGATCGCCGCCAGCGTGTAGCCGAGGATGTCGTCTGCCTCAGAGGCGATGATCATGCCGCCGATAAGGACGATGCCGTGGATCGAGTTGGCGCCCGACATGAGCGGGGTGTGCAGGGTCGCGGGGACCTTGCTGATGACCTCGAAGCCCACCAGGACCGCGAGGATGAAGATGACGAGTGAGCCAAGAAGGCTGATCTCACCGCTCATGCGGCACCTCCCTCGGAGAGCAGCTGGGCGGTGGGTTCATGCACGACCTTGCCGTCGTGCGTGATGACCGTGCCCACGGTGATCTCATCCTCGAAATCGAACGACATCGCCCCTTCCTTGATGAAGTGCGTCAGCAGCGCGCTGATGTTGCGGGCGTAGAAGCCGCTGGCGCCTGCGGGCATCGTGGCCGGCAAGTTGGTCGGCGCGATGATGGTGACGCCGTTGTCGGTCACGATGGTGTCTCCCGGCTGGGAGAGCTCGACGTTGCCGCCGAGGGCGCTCGCAGCCATGTCCACGATGACCGAGCCGGACTTCATGTTGCGCACCGCGTCGGCGGTGACCAGCAGCGGCGGGCGCCGGCCCGGCACCTGGGCGGTGGTGATGACCACGTCCATGGAGCTGATGTGCCCGTTGAGCTCCGCCTGCTGGGCCGCCTTCTCATCGTCGCTGAGCTCGCGAGCGTAGCCACCTTCACCGGTCGCGTCGGCGACGGACTCGAGCTTGAGGAACTGGGCGCCGAGCGACGCGGCCTGCTCCCTGGTCTCGGAACGCACGTCGTAGGCCTTGACCAGGGCGCCGAGGCGCTTGGCCGTGGCGATGGCCTGTAGCCCGGCCACGCCCACCCCCAGGATGAGCACGTTGGCCGGCTTGGCCGTGCCCGCAGCGGTCGTAAGCAGCGGAAAGTAGCGCCCGTAGGCATCCGCGGCCATGACCACCGCCTTGTAGCCACCGACATTGGCCTGGCTCGAGAGCGCGTCCATGGTCTGAGCACGCGAGAGCGTTCGCGGCAGCGTGTCGAGGCTGATGGCTGTGACGCCGGCGTTCGCGAGCGCCTGCGCGATCTGGGGATCGATGAGCGGCTGCAAGAGGCCGATGACGACCTGCCCCGAGCGCAGCTTGCCGACCTCTTCAGGCGTGGGCTTCTGCACGCGTAGCACGACGTCCGCGTCGGCGTAGAGCGCCTCTGCGGAGACGACCCTCGCCCCGGCCGCGGTGTAGTCCGCGTCGGGCATCGATGCGCCGTCTCCGGCGCCGGTCTGTATCAGGACCTCATGCCCGGCACCGGTCAATTTGCCGATGACCTCAGGTACGAGGGCGACCCGCCGTTCGTTAGGCGCGGTCTCCTTGACGGTGGCAATCCTCATCCAGGAACCCCGAGTGTCGAAAAGGTGATGTTGGGCGCGCGACGGCGGGAGGGCCGGGCACCGGTACGCAAGTGTAATCGGAATACCCACATCGGGGCGGGGAATCGCCGTTCGGCCTTGTCAGCTGCTATATATTACAAACATATAGATGTCGAAAACATCTAGCGAGGGACGATCCGGGCTGATGAAGACACTGACTGACGTATCCCACGAGCACCACGATCTCCTGTGGCAAGACCTGGGCCGGATCCGTGACATCGCGCTCTGCCTCGACAGCGATTGCCTCGACCGAGCTGAGCTGCGCTCGCGGCTGCCACTGCTGCGGGAGATCCACGAGGGGCTTGCGCGCCACCTGTTGCCACACATGGAAGCTGTGGAGGTGGCGGTCTACCCGACGCTGGAGCGTCTCCAGGCCGACCATGGCACGACCATCGTGATGGCCGAGGAGCACGAGGAGATCAGACGCCTCATGCGCAACTTCGGCGACTACCTCGACGATCCGTCGGCGCCCGAGGATCGCGCCTCGGTGCTCCTCCTGCGCCGCATGGTCCTGCGGCTCTACGCCCTGCTCACGACGCACCTCGCGGAGGAGTCGCTCTATCTACCGATCCTGGAGGACCGGCTCACCGCGGCCCAGGAGGCAGCGCTCGCACGAGCCCTCGACCACCTTGCTGCCGAGCGGCTGTGATCGCCGCGCGGCAGTGACCGACCGCCTCCGTGCCCCGGGCGCCAGCGGAGGACTACAGGTCAGCGATGCCCGCGTGCTCCATCGCCGCCACCAGCCGCTCGACCAGCTCCTCCGACTCGCCCTGCTCGAGGGCGTGCAGGTAGAGCTCCTCTTCGGCGAGGTGGATCTTCATGAGCGCGAACAGTCGGAAGATGACGCGCCGCAGGGTCGCGGCTTCGCCCGTGCCCAGGTGGCCGTCGTCGAGCCGTCCTCGGACGATGCCGAGGGCCGCCACGAGCTCACGGATCTCCTCGTGCTCGCGCCGCATGGGCAGCATCGAGTGTCGGTTCTGGAACTTGCGCTCGAGCTCCGGGTAGAGGGCAGCCTCGGCTGACTCCAGGTGTGGGATCAGCAGCTCCTCGAGGAACCCGTCCAGCTCATCGACGCGCTCGCGCAGCTCGGGCAGCGGGCTCACGCCGATCATGTCGCCGATGGCCGGCATGGTGTCGAGATGAGTCATCAGCCGGTGGTGGTGCTCATGTGTGGTGTGGGTCAGGGTGGCTCCCATGTCAGACCTCCGTATCGATCGCGGTTCCCGTTGGTGAGACCAGGGCTCTCGCGCTCGTTTCGTCGTCGCCGAGGCGCGCACGCCCGAGGGCCTGGTAGAACAGCGCCAGCGGCCGATAGACCGCGTGCGCCAGCTTCATGAAGGGCGCCAGGATCACCAGCTCCATCGCGATCGCGACATGGAAGAGGAAGACCCAGTAGCCCCAGGCCGGTGCATCCGGCAGGTAGAGGGCCAGCTCGAGGACGAAGCCGGTCACGCCGGTCAGCCAGACGAGCCAGAGCAGGATCCAGTCCGATGCGCTCGAGTGGCGCAGCGAACGGTCGCGGGCCTGGTAGCGCCGCACGATCAGCATCGTCGCGCCGTAGACGAGAGCGATGCCGGCTACGGTCCCGAGCAGGCGCACCGGGTACCAGATCGGCACGGGCGTGCCGGTCTCCTTGATGCCGGCGAGAGCCAGACCGTAGTCGAGGATGGTGGCCGCGAGCAATCCAAGGAAGCCCCACATCGTGGCCGCGTGGAGGAACCAGCGCCGCCGGTACCACGGCTCCGGCTCAGCGTCGGCGTCGCAGTCGCGTCGGTAACGTCGCTGGCCGAGGGCCTCGATCGCGAGCGCGTCCCACAAGGCACGGCCGGACTGGCGCAGGGCTCTCGAACCCGCGACCATCGAACGCAAGGACACGCCCTCGGCGCGGCCCACCGTGCGCATCATCGTCGCCACGCCCAGGATGCCCGCGGCGAAGACGAGGACCATGACCGCGATGCCGAGGTCGTGGATGAGCGCCTCAGGGATGAACCCGAAGATGTCGAGGGTCTGGCCGTCCTGTGGCCCGTGACCGGCATACATGAAGAGGGCGAAGAACAGGGCCAGCCCGACAGCCACGATGGTGCCGACGACCGAGCGCGTATAGAACAGGCGGGCGAGGCCGGTTCGGTCGTAGCGACCGATGGCATAGCGACGGGCCGCAGCCATGAACTCGCTCGGCTCAGCCTGTGTGGGACAGCTCTCCGAGCACTCTCCGCAGGCGTAGCAGGTCCACAGCTCCTTGCTGCCCAGCAGCTCATCGCGCATGCCCACCTGGGCATAGCGGATCATGCGACGAGGGAAGGTGGCATCGTCGCTCACCAACGGACAGGTGGCGGTGCAGGTCCCACAGCTGAAGCAGGCTGAGACATCAGCGGCGCCGTATCGCTGGAGGTCGGCGAGCAGGTCGGTGTCGACTGTGACGGCAGTCATGCGGAGTCCCTCGTGATGGCTTCATAGCGGAAGTAGCCGTCGGCATCGGCACCCCCGACCTCGTGGAGGCGCCCGTAGCGCCGCATACCCATGACCCACAGGAGGACCTCGTGTGTCGGGCGGTCCACCGCCGCCGCGAGCTCGGGGACGGTCAGGGGGCCCGTTGCCAGCAGCGCCAGGATGCGCTCGCGCATGATGGGTTCCTCACGGATGATCTCGCGATGATCGCGCAGCGTCGTCATGCGACCGGGACCTCCAGGAGCTTGTCGATCATGGCCGTGACCTGGGCATCGGTATAGCCGAGCAGGTCGATGGCGTTCTCGGGGCAGACCGGTACGCAACCGCCACAGCCCTTGCAGCCGCTGTTGCTGATGGCGGCCACGGTCTTGCCCTCGACCGTGGTGAGGGCGATGGCGCCGTATGGGCACGCGCTGAGGCACTCCCCGCAGTTGGTACACGCGGCCGCATCGACGGTGGCGACGAGCGGATCGAGTTCGGCGAAGCCCTTCTTGAGGATGACGGCGCTCTGCGTCACCGCGGCCAGCCCGGACGCGACGCTCTCACCGGCGCTGCGTGGCGCCTGGCACGATCCGGCCACGAAGACCCCGTCCACGACCGTCTCGACCGGGCGCAGCTTGGGATGGATCTCGTTGAAGAAGCCATCCTTGTCGACAGGCAGCTTGAGCGCGTCGATGAGCTCGGCGTTGCGTCGCGGGACCATGCCCGTGACGAGCACCACCAGGTCGACCGGGATGGCCAGCTCAGCGGGGCCCGTGAGCAGATCGGTGACGTTGACCACCAATCCGCCGCCGCCAGCGGCAGCGACCGTGGGTGGTGTGTCGGCGCCGTACTTGAGATAGACGGAGCCGGCTTTGCGCGACTCGGTGTAGAGCGTCTCGAACTTGCCGTAGGTGCGCATGTCTCGGTAGAGGTGGTACTGACGCACGCGAGCGTCCAGACCCGAGACGAGCGACGAGGTGGCCACGGTGGCCGAGCAACAGAAGCGCGAGCAGTACTCCTTCGCTCCCGGCTGGCCCGACGGCTGACGACCGCCGACGCAGTAGACGTAGGCGATCGCGCGCACGGGTCGGCCGTCGTACACGAGCGGGCCGTCGCTGCTGTCGACGAGCGTCTTGAAGTCGGGCAGCGTGAGCACGCCCGGAAGCCCGAAGCCCAACTCCCCTGACTCGGGTTGGTAGGTCTGCGCACCGGTGGTGACGATGATGGAGCCGACCTCGAGCGAGATGGTCTCCGGCGTACTGGCGCCGACGCGGATGTCGACCTGATAGTTGCCGAAGCTGCCGGCGCGGCTGACCAGCTGAGCCTCGGTGAAGACCGAGATGCGCGACCGTTGGCGCACTGCCTCGACCAGCTCCGCCACCATGCCGTGGCCGTCCTTGCCGGTGGGGTACAGGCTGCCGAAACGGCTGACCCAGCCACCGAGCGTCGACTCACGTTCGATGAGGAAGACGTCGATACCGATGTCGGCGAGGCCGATGGCCGCTCGCAGGCCGGCCACACCAGCGCCCACCACGAGCGTGGCGGGGGTGGTCTCGACGACGATCGGTTCGAGTGGCTCGGTCAGGCGGGTCCGCGCGATGCCGGCCTTGACGAGGTGGATGGCCTTGTCGGTCGTGCCCTGGGCGTCGTCGCTGTGGATCCAGGAGGCCTGCTCGCGAACGTTGACCTGGGTGTACTCGTAGGGGTTGAGGCCGGAGCGTTTGGCCACGCCGCGGAAGGTCGTGACATGGAGCTTGGGCGAACACGAGGCGACCACCAGCCCATCGAGCTGCTGTTCCTCGATATCGCGCTCCATCTCCTGCTGCCCGGAGTCGGAGCAGGCGAACGTCATCTGGCGTGCGACCACCACGTCGGTCTCGCCAGCTGCCGCGGCCACCACCTGGTCCACGTCGACGTAATCGGAGATGTTGCCGCCACAGTGGCAGACGTAGACGCCGATGCGCCGCTGCTGCTCGGTCATGCCGGCACCTCCGCCTTCTGCTCGCGATAGGCCTGCTCCTCGCGATAGGCCGGCCGCTCGTGGTACGCCGGCTCCTCTCGCCCGGCCGCGTCTGGCGGCTGGGCCGCCATCTCGAGGTGGGCCGCGACCTGGGCGACCGTCGATCCGGCGTGGAGGATGGAGTCGGCGATGTCCTTGGCACCAGAGGCAGCCCCGGCCACGAAGACGCCGGGGATGTTCGTGCGTCCGGGGTTGACGTCCTCTTCGGGCTCGGCCACGTAGCGGTACTCGTCGAGCGAGAGACGACCTTCGGGGAACAGGGCCTGAGCGTCGCTGTTGGGCTGGACGCCCACCGCGAGCACCACGAGGTCGTACTCGGCCTCCACCAGCTGGCCACCGTTCTCGATGTCCTCGTAGCGCAGGACCAGGTCGCCGTTGTCGCGTTCGGTGATCTTGGCCACGCGGCCCTTGACGTAGTTGGCGCCCATGGCCTTGGCCTGCTCGTAGAACTCGTCGTAGCGCTTGCCCGGTGCGCGGATGTCCATGTAGTGGACGGTCACGTCGGCGATGGGCAGGGCGCCCATGATCAGCTGGTTCTGCTTGATCGAGTACATGCAGCAGAACCGCGAGCACAGTGGGTTGCCAACGGTCTCGTCGCGCGAGCCGGTGCAGAGCACGTAGGCGATGCGCTCGGGCACCTTGCCGTCGCCCGGCCGCAGGATCGTGTTGAACGGCCGCGTCGGCGCCAGCAGGCGATCCATCTGCATGCCGGTGATGACGTTCTTGAAGGTGCCGAAGCCGTACTCCGGCTTGAGGTCCGCGGCGAACAGCTCGAAACCGGTGGCCACGACCACCGCGCCCACTTCCACGTCCTCCACGCTGTCGCGTGCCCGCAGGTCGATGCACCCGTCCACGGGACAGGCGTCGACACACTCACCGCATTCGGAGCACACGCCACAGTCGAGGCAGAGCGACGCGCCCTCGCGTGCGTCCTGCTCGCTCATGGGCAGCTCCACCTCGCGGAAGTCGGTGGGGGACGCGCTGATGAGCTCGCTCGGCGCGGTCGCCGGCGCCTGCCGGTAGAGCCGCTGGCGCGCCAGCACGGTGTCGCGGTCCACGACCGGGATCCGGAGGTCGAAGCCCTCGAGCGTGCGGTCGGAGATCCAGCGGTCGATCATGAAGGCTGCCCGCTGCCCCTGGCCCGCGGCGCGGGTGATGTCCGAGGGCCCGGTGACCACGTCGCCGCCGGCGAAGAGCCAGGGGATGTCGGTCTGCAGGGTGCGCTCGTCGACCTCGATGGCGCCCGCGTCGGTGGTGCGGACCCGACTGCCGAAAGCGGCGGTGTCGGGCGACATGCCGATGGCGGTGATGACCACGTCGCAGGCGATGTCGAACTCACTGCCGGGGATCGGTTCGGGTCGGCGGCGGCCGCTCGCGTCAGGCGCGCCGGGTGCCATACGCGCGCAGCGCAAGCCGCGCACCTTGCCGTCTCCGTCGTCGAGCACCTCGGTCGGTGCTGCCTCGAAGACGAAGTCCACGCCCTCCTTCTCGGTGTCCCCGGCCTCCACGTGGTGGGCCGGCATCTCGTCGCGGGTACGGCGGTAGACGACGGTGACGTTGCTCGCACCCAGCCGACGGGCTGTGCGAGCGGTGTCCATGGCCACGTTGCCGCCGCCGATGACGAGCACGCGCTGGTCTCGCAGGTCCACCGCTTCGTCGAGCTTCACCGAGCGCAGGAAGCCCACGCCGCCCATGACGCCCTCGAGCTCGTCGCCGGGGACGCCCATGCGCGTCGAGAGCGGCGTGCCGGTGGCCACCAGCACGGCCTCGTAACCGTCATCGTGCAGGCGTTCGAGGTCCTCGACGGCCGTGTCCAGCGAGATCTCCACGCCCAACGCCGTGACGTTGGCGATGTCTCGCTCCACGACCTCGGTGGGGAGGCGGTAGGAGGGGATGGCCAGGCGCAGACAGCCACCGGCCGCCGGCGCCGCTTCGAAGATCTTGACCTCGTAGCCCTTGCGCGCCAGCTGCCACGCAGCCGTGAGCCCGGTGGGGCCGGAGCCCACGATGGCCACGCGATGGCCATTGGCGGGCGCCACGTCCACGCCGGGGCCGTCGTCGTGGGCCTCGTGCTCATCGGCGATGAAACGCTTGAGCCGCCGGATGGGGATCGGCCCCTCGAGCGACTTGCGCGTGCAGTCGACCTCGCAGGGCGCGTAGCAGGCGCGTCCCAGTGTGCCCACGAGGGGGGTGGCATCGAGCACCAGCTGGTAGGCCTTCTCGTATTCGCCGCTGCGCACGAGTGAGACGTAGCCGTGGGCCTGGATGCCGGCCGGACAGGTGTAGGAGCAGGGTGAGGCTCCCGCACGCTCGATGACCGCCTTCTTGGGCACGGCCTGCGGGAACGGGATATAGGCCGCGTGGCGCGCCACGAGGTCGGCGTTGAAGCCGTCGGGCACCGAGACCGTGCAGGCGGTCTCGCACTTCTGGCAGCCGGTGCATGCGGCCTCGTCCACGAAGCGGGCCTTGTGCAAGACGCGGGCGTTGAAACGACCGTCCGGACGCGGCTCGATGCCCTCGATCTCGCTGTAGGTCAGGGTCGTGACGTTGGGATGGTGGATCGACGCGGCCATCTTCGGCGTGGAGATGCAGCTCGCGCAGTCGAGCGTGGGGAAGACCTTGCTGAGCAGGATCATCTTGCCGCCGACGCTGGCCTCCTTCTCCACGAGCAGCACGCGGTAGCCCATGTCGCCGAGCTTCAGGGCGGACTCCATGCCGCCGATGCCGGCGCCGACGACGAGGACGTCGTAGTCGCTCATGCCGCGACCTCCGGAGCCATCGCCGCGAGGGCTTCACCGAACTGCGTCACGTGTCGGGTGAAGGGCTCGGCGCAGACCGAGCAGATGGCCGCCATCCTGAGGCGCGAGGAGTCGTGTCCCGCCTCGCGCAGGAGCTCTTGTGCCTGGGCCATGATCTTCGAGGCGCGGGACGAGCAGTCGGGCAGGTATGCGCACTCGTCGCCGTCTGAGGCCACGAAGACGCCGTCGAAGCCCCGCTCGATCGCGTGCACGATCCAACTCGGGCGGATGCCGCTGGTGCAGGGCAGGCTGATGACCATCACCCCCGGTGAGTAGGCCATGTGGGAGCTACCCGCGAGATCGATCCCCGGGTCCGAGATGTTGTTCGTCGAGAACACCAGGATGCGCGGCGAGCGGCGTCCCTCGTCCAGGGCTGGTCTCTCGGGGGTGAGCGTGGTCATCAGCGTCCTTCCTCCTCGCGTGCGTCGCGAGCGGGAGCCCGGGATGCGGCTCCGCTGCCGTCTACTTCCCGCGCACCACGAACGTCCGCTCGTAGCCTTCGGCCGCCAACGTGCCGAGGTACGAGTGGCCGACCTTGGCCGACCAGGCTCCGACGTCGGTCTTCGTGGCCGGATCGGTCGACCACAGCTCGATGACCTGGCCCACAGCGATCGAGGGCATGGCCTTCTTGGCTTCGAGCAGCGGGCCCGGGCAGGCGGCGCCGCGCGCATCGACGACCTTGGCGGTCTCGAGGGCCGAAAGCTCCTCCTGGCTGATCTGCGTGGCTGGTGTCGTCATCGTGGATCTCCTCTCTTGTCGCCCGGCCGGTCATCGGCTGCGGGCAGCTCGCGGGTGGGTCGTGGTTGGTCGTCGCTGTTCGTGCGCGTCGGGCTCCTGCTGTGCGGTCGCTTCAGATGAAGAGGATCTGGCCGTCGTCAGCGGCGGCGAGGAAGGCCGCGATCCCGCCCTCCTCATCGACCAGCGGATCGAGCCGGCTGGTGTCGAGGCCCAGCGTCGCGAGCGATCCCGCGCAGGCACGGATCGACATCTCGCCCAGCTCCTTGGCCTGCCTGAAGGTCTCGAGCCAGGGGATATCACCCACATGCTCGACCGGCTCCTTCCAGCGTGGCCGCGCGGCGTCGTAGGCGAGGCCGTGCTCGTTGGCGATGCGATCGGCACGGAAGGCGTCGAGGGCCCAGTACATGAGCAGGACGTTGACCGTCATACCCATGGCAGCTCCACCGGCCGCGATGGTCGCGGCGGCATGGAGCTTGTCGTCCGTACCGGAGAACAGGACGATGGACAGACTGTCGCTCATGACTTGCCTCGCTTGCTGGTGGTGACAGGCACGGGATCGGAATCGGCGGCTGCCGCGGCCAGCTCCCCGAGGTGCGCGAGTCGCCGCACCAGGACCGAGCGCATCAGGCCACAGGCCGCGAGGATCTGCGGGTCGGCGACCGCATAGCGATGCGCACGTCCGTCGGGCAACGAGTCGACGAGGCCGGCCCGACGCATGGCACCGAGGTGCTGCGACGTCGCCGACTGGCTGAGCCCCAGGTCCAGCGCCAGCTCGTTGACCTCGCGTGGCTGTTCGGCGAGCAGGTGGAGGATGCGCAGCCGGTTCTTGCTCGCAAGGGATCGCAACAGTGAAGCCTGCAGCTCGTCGATGTCGGCACTCGTCCTGTCCACTCGGATCCTCGTTGGTGTCACTGGCAAGTGGTTCGCGGGACACGACCCGCACGCCATCTCGCGCCGTTCCGATACACGCGACCAGGACGAATATATGCCTTAAACGTATATATGCATGGAGCTAGGTGTCACAAGCATGTATGACCTATGGCAGGGCCTGCCGGCGCGAGGGTGGCCGGGGGTCAGCTATGGTGCAACCATCACCGAGGAGGACGATGGCAGTGACTTCGGTAACGACGGCCGGGCACGAGCACCATGAACGCATCATCACCATGCTCGACGGCTTGCCGACGCTGGCGGACATGATCGACGAGCGGCCGCGCCCGGCACGGTTCGAGGAACGCTTCGATTCGCTGCTGGTCTTCATCACGGGCACGCTCCTGCCGCACATGGAGGTGGTCGAGACGACGGTCTACCCGGAGCTCGACCGGCTCTTGCAGGGACACCACTCGATGGTCCAGATGCGCCGCGAGCACGAGGACATGCGGGGTTTGATCGAGCGCATGGTGACGTTCGGCGAGGCCATCGAGGCGGAGGCGCTGGGGCCGGCGGGCTCGGTCGGGCTGCGCCGGGTGCTCTATCGCCTCTACGCCATGCTCAAGGTGCACATCGCCGAGGAGGAGGAGTATCTCCGCGTGCTCGAGCGGAACCTCTCGGACGAGGAGCAGGCCGAGCTCGTGCGCGGCCTCGAGCACGCCGTCGCGGAGCCGCTGTAGGGAAGCTGCCTACGTCGGGTCCGAGCCGAGCGTGCTGACCGCGTCGAGGTAATCGGCGTTGAACTCCCCGATCAGCCGAGCGCGCTCGCGCATCACCACGGCCCAGTCGTCGAGCGCCTCGTAGCCGGCGGCCGTCAGGCGATACGCACGCCGGCGGGGACCGGCTGTCTCTTCGGCCCACTCCGACTCGACGAGCCCGCTCTGATCCAGGTCCCGGAGCGTGCGGTAGACGAGGCCGACGTCGAGAGGGCCGTTGCTCACCCGCATCTCCTCGAGGCGCCCGAGGATCGCATACCCGTAGCCTTGTCGTCCCGCCAGCAGCGCGAGTACGAAGGGCTCGATCCAGCGGCGTCGCGCCGCCACGGGGTTCCAGCCGCGATGGACGGGCAGCCCATCGGCGTCGCGCGCGGCGATCCGCTCCGACGCCTCAGACATATGTCTCGACCACGTTGTTCACGCGGCCATCCTACCGCTAGTAGAGGCTGGGGAAGCGGCTGCGATACCGCTTGAGCACGCCGTCGCCCATCTCCGCGCGGAAGGCCTCGAGCAGTCGCGCGTTGTTGGCGATGTCGAGGCGGTTGCCCCGGGTATAGGCACGGATGGCGGCCATGAACTTGGCCGAGCCGTAGTCCGACCGCAGCTTGTCGAGGAAGCGTGCCCCCTGCACATAGACGACCTCGAAGTAGCAGAGGTCCGAATAGGCCTGGCTCTCGCGATCGAGCCGATCGGTCTGGCACTTGCTCGGTCGGATCGAGAGGT
The DNA here is from genome assembly GCA_963714675.1 of uncultured Chloroflexia bacterium. Classification (GTDB taxonomy): domain Bacteria; phylum Chloroflexota; class Limnocylindria; order Limnocylindrales; family CSP1-4; genus JAFMJV01. Next base: position 207,071 of record CAVQPG010000006.1, read on the forward strand.
GCTGCTTGCGCGAGAAGTAGTCAGCCAGCGCCTCGTCCGCGAAGGCGTCGGTGGATTGGTCGTTGCCGACCATCGAGTACCACCACTGGTGGGCGGTCTCGTGCGAGACGAGGTACGGGTGGTCGGAGGCCGGGCGCGAGGCCGGGACCCAGATGAGCGCCGGCGACTCCATGGCCAGGCCACCGCCGGTCTCGGCGATGCGGTAGGTCGCGTACGGGTAGGGCACGCCGGTCAGCTTCCGATAGCGAGCGAGCTCGGCGCGGGCAAGCTGGACGAGGCGCTTGCCGTCGTGTTTCCGAACGTAGGCGAAGATCCTCGTCTTGCCGTTCTCGGTCACGCCCGTGACCGTTCGATACGCCGGGCTGGCGGCGATGTTGAAGTCGCGCACGTCCCGGGCCACATAGCGGAACTTGCGGTCGCCCAGCTTCTCGGCCTGGCGTCCACTGGTGGCCCATACCAGCTTGCGGTCGGAGGAGACCGTGACCTCCACGCGCGGGCTCACCGGTGTCACGAACTGCTCACCGTGGTTGCTGGTGCCGAAGGCGATGCGGCGGCTGAGCCAGGGGATGAAGCGGTAGAGCTGGGCCACGCCGCCGAGCTTTGCGAAGAGGTAGGAGCGACCGGCGGCCTTGGTCGCGAGGCGAGCGCGGTAGCCGACGAACACGGTCGCGGAGGCACCGTCGGCAAGGCCCCCGGGGAGCCGCACCTTCAGCGTCTGCCCGATCCTGGAGACGGTGCCCGGGACCCCATCCACCCGCGCGCGCAGGTTCCGGGGCTGGCTCAGCTTGGCCGCCACGGTGTTGAGCGCAAGCTGGTCGATGGACTGCCCGCTGGTGTTGCGCACGGCGATGGTCGTGTCCACGTCCACCCAGCGCGTATCCCAGTCGAGGTGCAGGTCTACCGTGTAGCGGGCCTCGAGGTCATAGCTGTTGGCGGCCGAGGCCGTGGAGGCGGGCACCAGCGCCGCGAGCACGACCAGGGCGAGGACGGCGGCAGCCACCGATGGGAGACCGATGGGGGCGCGAGTGGGCTTCACGGACTCCACGGTAACCGCCCCCGACGCGATTCCGCGACGGCGACGCTGTCCGCTTGCACTACGTGGTGCTACGGATGCCCTGCTCCGTAGTCGATTCCGTACTCGCACGGATGTCTGGGATCGGCGCCCAGATCATCATATCGAGCACAACGTCGAATACAGCATCGCTCGTTTGACCCTTCACGGCGGGGTCGGAGTGGAGCGTTCAGAGAGTCGGACTGCGCTGGGGCGCGTCCGGCTCTCGCACTTTCTGCGGGACTATCATCGCCTTCATGCAGTCACCTCGCGCGGGCCGCCAGCGACGTCGGACGATCCGTCTCGACGTCACGCTGCTCGCGTCTGCGGGCATCCTGCTGGTGGCCACGCTGTTGCCACAGCTCGACGCGGACCTGAACATCGTCATGAAGGACCGCACGCTGGACGTGGCGCTGTCGGCCCTCACTTTCGTGGCCGTGACCGGTTTGGCCATCCTGACCTTCCTGCGCTACCGCGAGACCGGGCGCCTGGCCTCCTTCGTGCAGTCCTCCGCCTTCGCGCTATGGGCCATGTTCACGTTCGTGACCCTGTTCCTCATGGTCTTCCGACTCGACGGCCAGGTGGGCATGACCCTTGGCGCTCCCGAGCAGCTGCCGTTGTGGGTCTCGGGGGTCGTGCGTATGAGCGTGTCGGGCCTGCTGATGGTCAGTGGCGTGGCCGCGTTCATGGGCATCTACGGCGGTGCCCGGCGCCGGTTCCGCACGGTCTTCCTGCCCGTCGTGGTCATCGCCGTCGCGACCGTGGTGGTCTACCCCTTCCGCGACTGGCTGCCACCGCTGATCGAGCCGCAGGGCATGGAGGCGCTCCTCGCTGAGCCGGGCGAGTTCGCGCTGCTGCCGGGCTTCACCGGCCTGGCCCTGGTGATCGTGGTGGTGACCGTGACCGGCCTCGTGGCCGGCGTGGTCCTCTATCGCCTGACATGGGGTCGGGGTGGCCCGACCAGCAATTCCTTCACCGCGCTGGGACTGGTCATCCTGGCGGTGGCCGAGGTGCAGTACGCACTCTGGCCCAGTATCTACACCAACCTGGTGACGATCTCCGACATCATGCGGCTGGTGGCCTACACGGTCCTGCTGGCAGGCACCTTCGCCGACCAGCGCAGCGACCTGCGCGCGCTTCGGTCGGCCTACACCGCCCTCGACCGCATGCGCCTGAACGAGGCCGAACGGGCCACACTCGAGGAACGCGCGCGACTGGCGCGCGAGATCCACGACGGGCTGGCCCAGCACCTCTGGTTCGCGAAGCTCAAGTTCGAACGTCTCAGCTCCACCCTCTCCGACGAGGACCGGCCGCTGGCCACGGAGGTGACCCAGGCCCTCGACGCGGCCATCATCGAGGCCCGCGAAGCGCTGGTCACGATGCGCTCCAGCCTCGCGGAGGACGTGCCCTTCACGGACATGCTCGTACGTGCCGTCGACGACTTCGAGTCGAGCTCGGGGCTGCGCGCGGAGTTCACCGCCTCCACCGGCATCCCCTCGTCGTTCGCACCACGGGTGCAGGTGGAGCTGCTGCGCATCGTGAGCGAGGGTCTCAACAACGTGCGCAAGCACGCCGACGCCACCATCGTGCGCATCACGGCCGAGGTCAGCGACGGGGAGCTGCTCATCACCATCACCGACAACGGCCATGGCTTCGACCAGAGCCAGGCCTTCGACAAGGGCATGGGCCTGCAGGGCATGCGCGAGCGCGCGCGACTCATCGGCGGCTCGCTGCTGGTGATGTCGGAGCTGTCGGGTGGCACGACCATCGAGGTACGTGCGCCGATCGCGGCGGCCGGGGTGCGCAGCGTCACCGAGACCGCCGAGCGCACCACCATGGCCCTCGACGAGCCGGTCGACGTGGACCAGCTCGAGTTGCCGGGGGTCTTCCCGGGGGTGGTCGGTGGCGAGACCCCGGACACCAAGCCCACGGGTGTGCAAACCTAGCGAGGACATGACCATCGAACGACCGCTCGTCGCGGCAGCCGAGGGCCCCAGCCGGGACGGCCGCGGCGCCATCCTGCGCGTGATGCTGGTCGACGACCACGCCCTGGTGCGGTCGGCCGTGCGCCAGGCCATCAGCGCGCCCGACGTGGAGCTGGTGGGCGAGGCCGGCAGCGCCGAGGACGCGTTCGCGCTGGCCCTCGCGGTACGACCGGACGTGATGCTGCTCGATATCGACCTGCCGGGCATGAACGGCATCCAGATGCTCGAGGAGCTCAGCCCGCGCCTGCCCGACACCAAGATCGTGATGCTCACGGTCTCGGACTCCGAACGCGACATGATCGATGCCCTCGCGCGCGGGCGCAGCCGGCTACCTCACCAAGGACCTCAACCCGGAGGCGCTCCTGCGGGCGCTGCGCGGCACCCAGCAGGGCGAGCTGGCGATGTCGCGCCGGCACGCCGCGACGGTCATGCGCCATTTCATCGAGGCGGCGCGCAAGGGGCGCTCCGGGAACGCCGGGGGCCTCGAAGGCCTGAGCCCGCGCGAGAACGACGTGCTGCGCATGCTGGCCGACGGGCTCACCGACCGCGAGATCGCGCAGGCGCTGATCATCAGCCCCCGCACGGTCGAGACCCACGTCAGCAACATCCTGCACAAGCTGAACGTGCGCAAGCGGGCCGAAGCGGCCCGGCGGTACCGCGAGTCCCGGTAGCGTCATGAAGGTGGGGGTGGTCCTGCCCCAGGGCTGGATGCAGGAGTACCGCGACCGCGGCTCCCGTGACGCCTGGGCCAACACCGTGGCCGTGGCCCAGGCCGCAGAGCGCATGGGCTTCGAGTCGGTCTGGCTGTACGACCACTTCCACACCTGGCCCCGACCCGAGGACGTGATCGTCTTCGAGCCCTTCGTGGCTCTCTCGGCGCTGGCGACGCTGACCGAGAAGGTGCGCCTGGGGCACATCGTCATCTGCACCGGCTTCCGCAACCCGGCCCTGGTGGCCAAGATGATCTCGACGCTCGATGTGGTCAGCGACGGGCGCGCCGAGCTGGGCATCGGCGCGGGCTGGAAGCAGGAGGAGTGGGAGGCCTTCGGCTACGACTACCCCTCGACCGGCGAGCGGCTGGCCACGCTCGGGGAGCACCTGCAGATCATCACCCGCATGCTCGACGCCACGAGCGACGAGCGCGCCACCTTCGAGGGCCGGCGGGCGCGGGTGGACGGTGCCATCAACCAGCCCAAGCCGCTGCAGTATCCGCGCGTCCCGGTGATGGTCGGGGGCAACGGACCTGAGGTCACCTGGCGGCTGGCAGCCCGACATGCCGATGAGCTCAACCTCGACGGCCTGGACCCGGCCGGCGTGGCCGAGGCCCTGCCGGTCATCCGTGCGCGCTGCGAGGAGATCGGCCGTGACCCGGCCTCGCTCAAGGTGTCGGTCCATACCTGGTACACCGACCCGGGCGTGAGCGACCGCGGCCAGGCTCGCGTGGACCTCTTCGGTGCCTACCGTGACCTGGGCCTCACCCGCGTGCAGACCTACGTCGATGGCCTCGCGGACGGCAGGGACGCGCTGGAGGCCTTCGCCGAGGACCTGCGGGGCGCCGGCATCCGGCTCGAGAACCGCTGAAGGGCGCCCTCTCGGGAAGCGGCGCTACTCGCCGGTCTCGCGCGCCGCGTGCTCGAGCAGCAGGGCCGCCAGCGCGGAGCCTGGCCAGGCGAACCAGTGCCGGACCGATGAACCGGAGCCCTCGGGGTCGTAGGCCTCCGGCAGCATGCCGTCGCTGAAGGCCGAGCGGGTGAGCCGCTCCAGGGCGGCCTCGCTGAGCGAGTCCTCGCCCATCAGCCCGAAACCGGCCCAGCCCATGATGTCGCCGAGCGTCCACGTGCCCGGCGTGTGCCGCGAGCCGAGCCCGCCCATGGGGCCGTCGGTGAAGCCCGGGTTCTCGCGATCGAAGGCAAAGCGCATGGTGGTCTGCCAGTGGCGGTCGTCGGGCGCGCAGAACCCCCACAGCGGAGCCAGCGCCACGGGGAGGTCGTTGGCATCCATGTAGCGCTCGACCCCGCCGCGGCCGTTGACCGAGTAGGCCCACATCTCGCCCAGCGGCCCCTCGATGCGGAAGTGCTGCTTGAACGCGGCACGGACGCGGTCGGCCACGGCCTGCAGGTCGGCTCGTTCCAGGCCCACCTGCGGGGCCATCCCCGCCAGCTCGACCGCGGTGTGCCACAAGAGCACCTGGTCGGACAGCAGGTAGGGGTTGGTGGGTACGTCGTCGGCCGGGTTCTCGTCGGTGGCCAGCAGCCCCAGCTCGTCGTCGATGCCCCCGAGCGTGACCGCCCAGGCAGCGGCCACCAGATCGGCCCACTCCATCTCGGGCGGGAGCTGCGGCAGGCGACCGGTGAGGCGGACGTAGTGGGCCAGCTCGAGCAGTGGGTAGAGCTGCTGGTCCGCCTGCAGCGGCCGGTCCTTCGGTCGCCCGTCCGCGTGGTGGCTGCGCCGCCAGCGGCCGTCGGGTCGTTCGCAGCGCAGGAACAGCCAGCGCAGGTGATCGGCCACGATCTGCTCGTCCTCGTCATGTCCACCGCCCGACCAGGTGGTCAACAGCAGGCGCGCCTGCCAGTAGGCATCGCGGGTCCAGGACAGCGGCAGGATGCGGTGATCGGCGAGGATGGCACGCTCGGTGCCATCGACCTGCAGGGCCGTGCAACGGCGGGTATAGGTCGCGGCTCGCTGGTTCATGCGCCCCAGCGGCTTCACCAGCCGGGCCGGCACACGCAGCGGACGCAGCTCATCGCGAGCAGTGTCCTTGGTGCGCTCGGGCGGAGAGAGCCGTGCGCGGTCGGCCCACTCCGGCGGCTCGGGCGGCGGCGTATCGAAGGTGCAGGCGATGTCGATGTGGATCTCCTCGGCCTCACCGGGCCATTCGACCCAGGCCACGGCCGAGGGCATGGTGCGACGCAGGATCTTCCAGCCGACCCGCATGTCCGAGCGCCGCTCTGCCGAGCCACGACCGCCCTCGCCGCCCTTGCGCAGCCAGGCCTGGACGATGACCGGGCCGCCGTCACCGACTACGCGCAAGGTGCCCTCGAGCGCCTTCATGCGCGACTTCCCGCTCTGCTCGGTGGGCGGGTCCACCTCGCTGATCTCCGCGAGGGCCGGCCAGCCCAGCCGACCGTTGGCCCGGATGCGGACCCCCGCCGGCCGATCGCGATGGGAGGCGGAGATGGTGATGCGCTGGACCACGCCGCGGGTGCCACGAGGCGCATCCTGGCGCGTGGCGACCGTGGCCCGGCCGGCCTCGACGTGGAGGAAGGCGTGCTCCTCGCGCCGCATCCAGGAGCGGTAGCGGCGGGTAGCGTCGGGCTGGCCGCGCCATTCGGGGGCGAACAAGGGCAGCCCGTTGAGCTCGACGAAGCCGGCGTCAGGGTGAACGGTCGACAGGCTCAGCCATTCGCCACCCCGTCCGAACGAGGCGGCGACCAGGCCGTTGCCGATGTCACGCGGTTTGCGCGGAGCTGTCACAGCCCGATAGTACGTTCGGTTTCGCTATCAGGCCAGACGGTTCGCTCAGGTCCGCGTGTGAGCGGCTGAGGTCGGTCGGCCAGATCGGCGCGACAGTCGGTCAGTGCCAGCGCGGGAGGGGCATCAGGAAGTCGGTGATGAGCTGGCCCAGCTCCTCGGGAGCCTCGAGGCCGATCATGTGTGCCACGGAGGGCATGATCTCGGCACGGGCGTCCGGGGCGCTGTCCGCGAGGTAGCGAGCGCTGGCCACGTGGTATGAGAAGTCCAGCTCGCCGGCGATCGCGAGTACCGGCATGGTCAGCCGAACCAGCTGCTCCGACGCGGGAGGCTGCAGTCGGATCGGGCGACCGCTGACCCGGCCCGGCTCATGGATGGCGCGATCCATCTCGCGCACCAGCTCGCGGATGTCCTCGGGCACACGGTCGGGCGGCTGGCCGGGACCGTCGACCCAGGCGCGCACGTCGGCCTCGGCGACCGCGTCGGGATCGCCGGCCTGCTCGATCGCCTCCAGCTCGTTCTCGATGGCTTCCTCCTGGGTGGTCATGCCGGGCCAGAAGTCGGGCACGATCGAGCCGATGCTCACGACCGCGACGATCCGCTCCGGCGACTCGATGGCCGTGTCGAGCGCGATCTGGCCGCCGACGGAGTTGCCCACCAGCGCGGCCCGCTCCAGGCCCAGCGCATCGAGCACCGCGAGCGTATCGGCGCGATGGCTGAACTCGACGTCGCCGGTGCTGCTGCCGCCGATGCCGCGCCGGTCGAAGGCGACCACCCGGTAGCCGGCGTCGAGCAGGAACGGCGTCAGCGGCTCCCAGGCCCAGGAATCCACGATGCCGGCGTGCAGCAGCACGATCGGCGGGCCTGCGCCGAAATCGTGGACTGCCAGCCGCCCGCCGGGGACGGCCAGATAACGCTCAGGCATGCGCGGAGTCTGTCACGCCACCGCGAACAGGTGCTGCTCGCCCTCGATGCCCTTGAGCGTGTGAAGGCCACGATCGTCGTAGGCGATGCCGCTGCCCGCGGTCAGCTGCGGCACGATGGCCGAGACCCACACCTCACCGGGACCGGCCGCGCTCGCGACACGAGCGCCGAGATGGACCGCGATGCCGGCCACCTTGTCGTCCATCCGTTCGATCTCCCCGGTGTGGACGCCGGCCCGGATCTTCGAGGCCCAGCGGCGCCGAGTCGTGCAGGATGGCGCGCGCGGAGCTGATGGCGCGCGCGGGCCCGTCGAATGTGGCCAGGACCCCGTCGCCGGCCATGTCCACCTCGCGCCCGCCGTTGGCGGACACTGCGTCATGGATGATGCGATGGTGCTCCGCGAGCAATTCGCGCCAGCGGACGTCCCCGATTCTCGGCCGCGCGCTCGGTAGAGCCGACGATGTCGGTGAAGAGGATCGTGGCCAGCACGCGATCGGGGATCACCGGCTCCCGCTCGCCGGTGAGGAACTCACGCACCTCTCCGATGAAACAATCGGCATCCTCAGCCCAGGGCACGTGGTCGGCGCCGGCCGTCTCCACGTAGCGGGCACCCTCGATGGTGCGGGCGAGGTAGCGGGCGTTCTCGACGTGACAGACCAGGTCGCCCTGGGAGTGGAAGATCAAGGTGGGCACCTTGATGGTTGGCGCGACGTGCCGAACGTCGATGTCGAAGGCCATGCGCGCGAAGGCCTCCCATGCACCGGGCGTGGCGGCATTGCGCTGTCGGCGAGCCATGTACTCGCGGCCCCAGGGCACGTCGCCCAGGCTGGGCAGGACGAACTGGAAGTTGCCGCCCAGGCCCCAGCGCTCGGGGATGGCCGCCATCCAGGCCTCGTGCTCCTCGGGCGTGGCCTCGCCCCAGGGCCACTCCTCATCCCGGCGTTCGCGTACCTCGGCACCCTGCAGGATGAGGGCCCGGGCTCGCTCAGGATGGGCCGCGGCGAAGAGCATGGCCAGCGGGCCCCCTTCCGACTCGCCGATGACCGCGGCTCGCTCGCTGCCGGCGGCGTCCATCACCGCGCGGATATCGTCCATGCGCGTCTCGAGCGTGGTGGCCCCGGGCACGCGGTCGGACATGCCCATGCCGCGCTTGTCGAAGCGGATGACCCGTGCGAACTCACCCAGGCGCTCGCAGAAGCGGCGATACAAGGGCACCTCCCACGAGACCTCGAGGTGGGTGAAGGCACCCTCGACGTAGACGATATCGACGGGACCGTCGCCGTTGACGGTGTAGGCCACCGAGACATCGCCGCTCTGGGCGAACCGGACATCGGGCATGGCCGAAGCGTGGCCGTTGAACGGGCGCGGTGTCAAGGCATGCTCGCCGCGGAGCCGCGGAGCTGAGCTAGCTCGCGTCCAGCGCCTCGATGGCGGCGGCCACGGCCGCGCGGAGTGTCGCGACCGCCGCCGGGTCGGGCTCGGCGCGCAGATCGACCGACTCGACCGCGAGGCCGATGAGCCGGCCGCGCAGCGGTTCATCGCGCAGCAGCTCGGCCATGGCGATGACCTCGTCGAGCGACTGGTCGGGTGTGGAGCTGGTGACCAGCGGCTCCTCTCGGCCGACGAGGTCGAGGAACGCGATCTCGACGAGCGCACCGGGCGTGCCGGGCACGGTATCGGCGATGAGCACCTGCGTGCCGGGCTCGAGGTCCCGCAGGTATTCCGGGCGCATGGGACCGACGAGCTTGAGGTCGATCCGCTCGAACACCGCTGCCGGCAGGGTGGTGCACGCGGCGATGGCGATCGATTCGTGCTCGGCGTGGGCAGGATCGCCACAGGCGAAGACGACGATACCGGCACGCTGCGCGGTGAGCGATTCGGGCGGTCCGCCCGGCAGGTCTCGCGACCGATCACCAGGGTGGCCGTTGTTCCGAGCCGTAGAGGTCCAACAGCTGCTGCCGGGTGGCCTCGAGTCGGTGAGCCAGCGCTTCGGCCAGGCGTGGGTAGACCCCGGCCGCGAGGACGCAGTCGGCCTTGAGCTCGGCACGCAGTGCCTCCGCCTCGATGGCGATGACCTTGACCGGCTCCAGGCTGACGACGGTGGCCGTGGCGCGGTAGGGCGGGATGATGGCGGTCCAGCCGAAGACGTCGCCGGGCTCGGCGCTCATCAAGGTGACCGAACCTCGGCCGGCCACGTGCTCGGTCAGCGCGATGCGACCGTCGACGAGGATGCTCAGCTCGTCGGTGCTGTCGCCCTCACGCAGGAGGCGCGTGCGGGCCGGGGCCTCGTACTCGCGGGCCATCGCGCCCATCCGCTGGAGCGACGAGGCGACCAGGTCGGAGCCGAACCAAGTCGCGCGGATGTGCTCGGCCAGGACGTCGGGATCGCTCATGGCGCCACCCTAGCGGATGGACCGACAAGCTTCAGGGGCAGATGGACCCAGCCCGGAGGGGCCGCTCGGCATCGGCGCCGTTGGACGAGGAGGTACATGATGAGGCCATGCATGATGCAGGTGAGGTCGGCGGAGCCATCGAGAAGGTCGTCGACCACTGGCCCAGGACCGGTTGCGGTGGCCAGCTCGAGCTGGAGATCCGGGACGCCACTCGCGCGGAGGCGGAGTCGGTCGCACTCGACGCTGCCTACTATCTCGTCGACCACGGCTTCGCCTCCACCACCTTCACCATCACCACCAACGATGTCCACTGCACGCAGTGCGGCGAGCTGGCGATCCACTCCTCGCCGGACGAGCCGCGTTGCGATCGATGCGGCGCCCCCCTGCCCCAGGTACCCGGGCCCGCCGTCGTCTGTCGGGAGGTAGCCCCATGTGCTTGATGATGCCCGGCCGTGTCGTCGCGGTCGACGGCGAGATCTGCCAGGTCGAGACCGCCGGCCAGGTCGACAAGGCCTCGATGATGCTCGAGCCGGACCTGCAGGTCGGCGACTGGGTGCTGGTCAACAGCGGCACCGTGGTGCGCGTCCTCGAAGAGGACCAGGCCGCCGAGATGAGCCACGCGTTCGGCATCCTCATGGCCCCGCCACAGGAGTCCGTGCCGGCCGAGACCGCCGACTGATCCTCCACCGCTGCCGATGTCCGTGACCCTCCCCTCGTCCGACCGTTCCGAGCGCGCGCGCCCGACCCCCACGGGGCCGGTGCTGTTCGCGCGCTACGCCTTCGGGCCCAACCGCCTGGGGCTGTGCGGCCCCGAGGATTGGCGCTCGCTCCTGGAGCTGGGAGCTGCGGCGTTGGGGTCGGCCGAGTCCGAGGGGCCGACGCAGGCGCAGGCGCTCGAGATCGACCGGGGCCTGCGCGATCTTGCGGCCGGGTTCGAGGGCGCGTATCCGTACCTCGAGCTGATCGCTACCGCCAACGCCATCGACGACCCGCTGGACCGGCGCGTGGTCGACGCCTACTGGATCGGCAACGCACTGTCCGATCACGTGGATCCGGTGCTCATGACCAGGTCGATCGACGAGCGTTTCCGCACGCAGCTGCCGGCCGAGACCTGGAAGTGGCTGCAGGGCAAGCCCGAAGCCGGCGCACGGCCCACGCACGCGTTCCACGTCTTCGACGTCTTCCCGATGGTGGGTACGCAGCGCCGCGGCTCGGTGGCTGGCGCGGTCGGGCTCATCGACACCTGCCGCATCCGCTGGGGGCGGGTGCAGGAGATCGCCGGCGACTCGCTGGTGGTCAACGCGGTGCCGCTGGGGCTGGTCGAGGGCAAGCTGGCGCTGGTGGAGCCGAAGGTGCAGTCGGTCAAGCGCTGGCTGGACGGCTCAGGTTTCGTGGCAGACGTGGCGGCGGGCGACGTGGTCTCGCTGCACTGGGACTGGGCCTGCGAGGTGCTCGACCCGGCCCGGCTCGAGGCTCTCCAACGCCGGACCCTGCACCAGCTGGAGCTGGCCAACCAGACGCTGTAGGGGCAGACCCCCGTTCGGGCAAGACTCGAGCCCGTCCGGTGGTTGGCCGGACGGGCTCCGCTTGAGCGGCGGCCGCGCTATCGACCGCCAGGAGGGTGTCGCTCGCTAGTGCGCTGTTGCCTCCCTCTGCGGGTGGCCCCAAGGACCACCGAGAGGAGACCGGCTGACGACGTAGACAGTGCGATGACCGATTGCTCTGACTTCGCGGCTGCAACGCCGACGCCGATCACGATCAGGCCGCCCATCACGAGGGCGTAGCCAGGGGCATGGTGCCAGCGCTCGTCGCCCGTACGCACAGCGCGTACCTCGACGAGGACGACCGCAGCGAGGAGCACCGCGACCGACACCACGAAGACCCAGGACATATTTCCCGAACCTCCTTCTGCACTTGTAGACACAGCATGACAACGTTTACATCGGTCGTCCAAGGGCCAAATGGACGGATTCCGGCAACGGTGGTCCTGGTCGACGGCGCGGTGGCGAGTGGCACGGTGGCCAGTGGTGCGGTGGCCAGCGGCGCGGTGGCGAGCCGCGAGTTGCACGGTGGTCGGCTGCCTCGGCGAGATTGGCGCGGTGGCGCATGTCTTCGCGATCATTCGACGAAACCACCGCGCGTGAGGCCCAGTGGGGGTGGGCTGGCCGACAGCTCCGCAAATCCGGGCACCGTGCCAGTCACGTGGGGCATGGATCGCGCCGCGAGAGAGCAATTCGTCGCACGAACCACGCCGCTTCCGGCTCATCGTGCAATGTCTGCGAAGAAACCGGCGGGAACGGTGTCGCGTGGCGGCAGACTACCGGCGGCGCAACGGCGCCGTATGGAGGCGGGACTACACCGGGTCGGTGGCAGCAGACGTAGGCACCGCCGATCCACCACTCGACGGGTTGGCCGAGCGGTAGATGAGCAGACCCACCACGAGCGAGATCGCGAGGCCGACCACGAAGAACCAGAAGGGCAGGGCGATGTCGATCTCGAAGAGGTTGCCGGCTGCCAGCGAGGCCACCACAAGGGCCAGCGTCGCGGTCGCGCCGAACAGGCCCTGCGCGGTCGACGAACGGCCCACCGGCGTGCCCTTCGCGAGCATGGCGTAGAGCGCGGGAGCCATGGCCGCGGTGGCCGCCGCCTCGAAGGGCACCATCACGGTGGGCACGATGTAGCTCGAGGCCGTGGCATAGACCGCTCCGGCGAAGAGGATCACCACGCCGCTGACGATGGTCACCGCCACCGGCCCACGCCGGTCCACCAGGCGCCCGGCGATGGGGCCCAGGATCATCTCGGGGATGCCGAAGATGACGAAGGTCAGGCTGACCCAGGCCACCGAAGCGCCCAGCGCGATGAGGTAGATCGACCACACCACCTCGTACGTGCCGAAGGTGAGGTGCAAGCCGAAGGCCAGCACGAGCGCGGCGATGACGGTCCGATTGAAGATCGCGCGGATCGGCGCCTGGACGACACGGCCGGGCTTCTCGGTCGGGACCGCCAACGTCTGGGAGGCGCTGAAGGGGTCACCGGCGGGGATCGGTTTGGCCTCCGGATCATGCTCGAACTCGGGCGACTCCACCGCGTGCGGGTCCCGCTCGAGGTAGCGCAAGAGCACGACCACGCCCACCAGCGACAGGACGCCGGTGAAGAAGAACGGGAAGGTGTAGCCGCCCATGATCGTCGAGCCGATGCCGCCGATGGCCGGGCCCACCACGAAGCCGGCGATCTGGAAGGCACCGTAGAAGCCGAAGGCCTCGCCACGCTCGTCGGGGTCGGTCGCATCGACGACCATGCCGCGAGCTGCCGGATCGTAGGCGGCCGCCGCGAAGCCGGCGAGGAAACGCAGCACGACGAAGGCGGCGAAGGCCGTGAAGAAGGCCGGCAGCACGCTCACCACCGACAGCAGGAGCAGGCCCGCGACCATCTGGACGCGACGATCGTGCCGGTCGGCCCACCAGCCGAAGATCGGCTCGAAGATGAGCTTGGCCACGGCCCAGGCCGCGACGATCACGCCGAGCCCGGAGGGGTCGATGCCCTGCTCTTCGATGTACAGCGGCAGCACCGGCAGCAGCGCGCCGAAGCCGATGGTCACGATCATCTGCACCGCGAAGATGGGCAGCAGTGGACGCCAGCGCCGGAGCCAGGCGGAGATGCGGTTGCTGAGATCGGGACGCGAGATGGGCATGGAACCTCAGCCTACTCCGCCGGCCGACTCGGATGAGGGCGCCGCCAACCGCAGGCCTGCCACGCAAGCTGGCACGACACCCGCGTACCATCGAGGCGATGCAGTTCCTCGACGGGAGACCCGTCTACAGCGCGACCGATCTCGTCGGGTACCTCGCCTGCAGCCACCTCACGGACCTCGAGCGTTGCAAGCAGCTGGGCCTGGTGCAGAAACCCGAGCGCTCGGACCCCGAGCTCGAGATCATCATCAAGCGCGGATTCGAGCACGAGCAGGCGTACATCGGCCGCCTCCGAGCCCAGGGGCGAGACGTGCACGACGTCTCGGGCGAGCGACCCGAGGGCCTCGATCGCGACGAGCACTACAGGGCCCTGGCGGCGGACACGCGGGCGGCCATCGAGCGTGGCGACGACGTCATCTTCCAGGCCTGCTTCTTCGACGGCACGTGGCTCGGCTTCGCGGACTTCCTGCTGCGGAAGGACGATCCGGGCGCGCCGCTGGGCTGGTCGTACGAGGTCGCGGACACCAAGCTGGCGCACTCGGTCAAGGCCGGCGCGCTGCTCCAGATCTGCGTCTACAACGAGATGCTCGGAGGCCATCCAGGGCGTCTACCCAGACAGGATGTACGTGGCGCTCGGCGGCAAGGACAAGGAGACGCAGGCCTTCCGCACGGCCGACTTCCGGGCCTACTTCCGAGCGGTGCGTCAGCGCTTCCTGGCGCACGTGGCTGGTCCGGCACCGGTCTACCCTCCCCCGTCGCCGTCGTACCCGGAGCCCGTCGAGCACTGTCAGGTCTGCTCCTGGGATGAGGTCTGTCGCAAGCGGCGCCGGGATGACGACCATCTCTCACTGGTAGCCAACATCACGGCCAAGACGCGCGCCTCGCTCGTGGGGCGCGAGGTCGAGACGCGGCGTGGGCTGGCCGCGCTGGAGCTGCCCATGGCACCGCCGCTCGAGGGCACGCGCCCGGAGGTGCTGGCGCGCGTGCAGCGAGCAGGCGCAGCTCCAGGTCCAGGGTGATGACGAGGACCGCGACATCTACGAGCTGCTGGCACCGCATGCGACCGACGACGGCACGCTCGACACCACCAAGGGCCTGCTGGCGCTGCCGGAACCCAGCCCCGGGGACCTCTACCTCGACCTCGAGGGTGACCCGTTCATCGACGATGACGGCCTGGACTATCTCTTCGGCCTGCTCCAGCCATCACAGCTGGACACGAACGGTGACCCGTTCTTCCACGCGTTCTGGAGCCGCGACGCCGCGGGCGAGGTGACCGCGGCCGGTGAGAAGGCCGCCTTCGAGGCCTGCATCGACAAGATCATGTCCTGCCTCGCGGAGGACCCGGCGCTCCACGTCTACCACTACGCGGCCTACGAGCCCAGTCACTTCAAGCGACTGATGGGCCGCTACAACACGCGCCAGGACGAGGTCGACCAGCTGCTCCGCGGGGGCGTGTTCGTGGACCTCTACGGGGTCGTGCGCCAGGGCCTGCTGGCCTCGGTCGAGAGCTACTCGATCAAGAAGCTGGAGCCGTTCTACGGGTTCACCCGTGGCATCGAGCTGCGCGCGGCCAACGAGTCGATCGTGGAGTTCGAGCGCTGGATGGAGCTGGGCAGCCACGGCGACGGCGTGGGCCAGGAGATCCTCGACCAGATCGAGGCCTACAACCGCGATGACGTCGTCTCCACGCTGCTCCTCCACCGTTGGCTCGAGACGCTCCGCGCGGAGCTGGCCACACAGCGCGGGGAGGTGCTGCCGCGACCGGAGGTGAAGTCGGGCGAGCCGGACGAGGACCTCGCCGCGTGGCTGCAGCGGGTGCAGGCCGTGGCGGAACCACTGACAGCGGACATCCCCGACGACACCGTCGCGGATCAGCTCACCGACGACCAGCGCTCGCGTCTGCTGCTGGCCAACGTGCTCGGCTGGCACCGGCGTGAGCAGAAGCCCGAGTGGTGGACCTACTTCAGCCAGCTCAAGATGGCGCCCGACGAGATGATCGAGGCCAGGGAGCCGCTGGGGGGCCTGGAGCTCATCGGGCCGGAGGACGAAGCTGCGCGAACCTACCGCTACCGCTTCCCGCCGCAGGAGTTCGATGTCGGCATGGCAATGGTGAACCCCGCCAACGAGATGGCGATGCCGGTCGAAGACCTCCCGCAGGACCGCGACGAGATCGTGCTGCGCTTCCCGAAGGGCCGGGCGATCGAGCACCCCACGGCGCTCGTGCCGAAGTCGATCATCTCCACCACCGGCCACGAGCAGCGCCTGCTCGACATCGGCGGGTACGTCGTCGAGCACGGCCTCGACGGCGACGGCGCCTACCGGGCCGCGCGGGACATGCTGGGTCGTCGGCCACCGCGCGTCGAAGGCCACCTCGACGCTGCCCCGCTCCGCCTCGCGGGTGAATCGGCCAGCGACGCCGCCAAGCGGCTGGTGAAGCGGCTCGACCACACCTGTCTGGCCATCCAGGGACCGCCGGGCAGCGGCAAGACCTGGATCGGCGGCCGGATCGATCCTTGAGCTGGTGCTGCAGGGTAAGACGGTCGGGGTCACGGCCGGCAGCCACAAGGTCATCGGCAACCTGCTCGACAACGTGTGGCAGGCGCAATCGGACTACCCGGAGTTCGCGCAAACCAAGGTACGGATCCGCCAGAAGCCCGGGAAGGACGCGGATTCCACCTGCGACGTCGCGCAGCCCATCGGCGATGCTGGGGACGTCGCGGCCGCCTTCATCGAGGGCACGGTGGACGTCGTCGGTGGCACCAGCTGGCTGTGGGCCAGCAGCAGGATCCCGGCGGAAACCGTGGACGTCCTCTTCATCGACGAGGCCGGGCAGTTCTCGCTGGCCAACGCGCTGGCGGTATCGGCCGTGGCCAAGTCGGTGGTGCTGCTGGGCGATCCGCAGCAGCTCGATCAGCCGGTCAAGGGCTCGCATCCACCGGGCGCCGGCCACAGCGCGCTGGCACACCTGCTCGGCTCGGAGTCGGTGATGCCGCCCGAGCGAGGCCTGTTCATGGACAGGACCTGGCGGCTGCACCCGAACATCTGCGACTACACCTCGGAGGTCTTCTATCGCAGCGAGCTGTTCCCGCAGGCAGGGCAACGAGCGACAGTCGCTCGCGGGCGCCGGCTGGGCCGATGGCGTGGGCATCCGCTTCGTGCCCGTCGACCATGCCGACGCGCGCAACGACAACGCTTCGATCGAGGAGGCGCGCGTCATCGCGGACATCGTCGGCGACCTGCTCGACGGCCGGGCCAGCTGGATCGACCGGGACCTCGACACGAAAGCCGTCACGCCCGCCGACATCCTCGTGATCACGCCCTACAACGCGCAGCGGACGCGGATCAACGCAGAGCTGGCAAGGCGCGGTGCGGCCTACGGGCGCGTGCCGGTCGGGACGGTGGACAAGTTCCAGGGCCAGCAGGCGCCGGTCTCGATCTACTCCATGGCCACCTCGCGACCGGAGGATGCGCCGCGCGGCATGGAGTTCCTCTACTCGCTCCACCGACTCAACGTGGCCACCTCGCGGGCGCGCTGCCTGACCCTGGTGGTGGCATCGCCGGCGCTGGTGGCAGCCCGCGCACGCACCCCTCGCGAGATGATCCTGGCCAACGCGCTCTGCCGGCTCGACGAAGTGGCTGTCGCGCAGGCGCCGCGGACATGACGGTCGTCACCGGCCTCGAGGCCCTGACGCGGGCAGACGACGGCACGCTGGTCGTGCCCGAGGACCGGGAGGCCTGGCGCGAGTGGGTGTCGGCGACCAAGGCGCGCAACTGGCTCAACGACGATCCGCTGCTCGACTGGTTGGACCGCTACGGTCCCGATCGCGGCTTCGAGCGCGACGACGAGGCAGACGGTTACAACCCGCGGACCGACTTTCGCGAGTACATCTTCGCGAAAGGCGATGCGTTCGAGGCGGGCGTGCTGCGACTGCTCGCCGAGGGCACGGAGGTCGTGACCATCGCGACTGACTGGGAAGACAGCCGCTCGATCGATGCGGCGGCGGCCACCGTGGAAGCGATGCGTGACGGGGCGCCGATCATCGCCCAGGCGGTCTTGCGTGATCCACAGCATCGGACCTACGGGATGGCCGATCTGCTGGTCAGGTCGGACGTGCTGGCGGATGCTGTTCCCTGCCGACCTGAGCGCGGAAGCGGCCTCGGTCGCGGCGCCCGGCCTGTGGCTGCCGGACCGCCACTACCGCGTGGTCGACATCAAGATGCGCGCGCTCGATCTGCGGGCCGATGGCTCGGTCGGTCGGACGGCGGACACGCTGGCCTACCAGGCGCAGGTGTGGGCCTACAACACGGCGCTGGGGCGGATCCAGGGCTACACGCCGCCGGCGGGGTATCTGCTGGGACGCAACTGGAAGCGAGGCCGGCAGCGCGGGAACGGATGCCTTGACCGGCTGGGGCGGATCGACATGGACAACACCTTCGACCGCCACGACGGCGAGAGCCTGACCTCGCTGACGCTGCGGGCGCACGCCTGGATCCGGGAGGTTCGCGCCGAGGGTGCCGGGTGGGAGGTGTTGCCGGTACCCACGCGGCCGGAGCTGTACCCGCACATGGGCAACGAGTACGACGCTCCCTGGCACGCGGCCAAGGCCAGGATCGCGGCGGAGCTGCAGGAACTGACGCTGCTGCCGGGGGTCGAACCCCGCGCGGCGACGGGCGCGCACACGAGCGCGGGCTGACACGCTGGATGGACCCTGCCGTATCGGCTCCATCGCTGGGCCTCGAGGGGATCGCGGCGCGGATGTGCACGGCCGTGCTGGATGCGAACCGGGCGCCCGAGCCGGTGATGCTGCCCGAACGCCTGGAGCTGGAGGACGACTCGTGGCGCGAGGTGGCGCCACTGGAGCTGTACGTCGACTTCGAGACGGTCTCGAGCATGGCCGATGACTTCTCGGCGCTGCCGATGGAGGGCGGGCTGCCGCTCATCTTCCAGATCGGCTGCGGTCGGATCGAGGATGGGGCGTGGCGCTTCGACCAGTGGACGGTGGAGCGGCTGACCGAGGCGTCGGAGGTGGCCATCATCGACGCCTGGGTCGCGCGCGTGCGGGAGCTGTGTGACGAGCGCGGTATCGGCATCGAGGAGGCTCGCCTCTACCACTGGAGCCCGGCGGAGACGTCCACGCTGACCACGGCCTACAACGCGGCCCGCACGCGGCACTCGGCGAACCAGTGGCCACTGCTGCCGTGGTTCGACCTGCTCGATCGAGTCGTGGAGGCCGGGCCGATCTCGGTCACGGGCGCGTTTGGTTACGGGCTCAAGGACATCGCCAAGGCGATGCAGGCGATGGGCCTCATCCAGACCGCCTGGGGCGACGGGCCCGACCGACGGGTTGGGCGCCATGGTCGCGGCCTGGCGCGTCGACGAGGCGATCGAGGAGTCAGGCGGCGTGCTGCTCGACGACCCGCTGATGCAGGAGGTCGCCGACTACAACCGCGTGGATTGCCAGGTCATGGCGGAGATCCTGGGCCAGCTCCGGAGTGCACTCTAAGGCTGGAGCACACGGAACCCAGACCGCAGGAGGTAGTCGTGGGTTTCATCCAGAAGTGGGATCGGCGGCACATAGACAACACATCGCATCCCGGGCGTCTTGTAAGGAGCACACGATAAGCATTGACTCGCAGTTGGTAGGCATCCCGGATCCGGCCGGCGTTCTGGTATCGACGCGCGCGCTCGTTGCTCCAGGTACCCGCTTGTCGGACGAAGTCGGTTCCCCATGCGAGTAGGACCGCATCGAGCTCCAGTCCTTGACAGCCGAACTCGGTCACGCATTCACGCAGAGCTCGACACGAGCGACCGAATTCGTCGCCCATCCCCTTCTACGAACCACGGCCCATGGCGGACAAGCTTGGTCGAGTTCCAGTCGTTGCCAGATACCAAACCGCGACAGGTCCTTGTCGCGAGACGAGGCCACAAGCCCGAAGCGTGCCTCCGGATCTTCGCCATATCGATCCCACAGGTACCGCTTGGCCACATCCAGATCCCGCGTGATCCGGAGGTGGTAGCGACTCGATTTCGAGAGAGCCCGCCAGAGAGGCGAGCGGGGCGTCGTCATCTTCGCCCAGAAGACCGCGAACGAACCGGTCGATGTCGGTGGCGAGATGGAACCGGATCTCCTCGTTCAGGTGGAGGCTCACTGAAGAGTGAAACAGGTCGTACCCATCGAAGAGTTGCTGCGGTGCTTGGGGGTCCGTGGACGATCCAATCGTCAGTGCGGCAGCCTCGACCGCCGCGCGCCATTGCCCTAGGCCCGCCTCCTCGCCGACGTGGATCTCCTGCCCGCCGCCGATAAGGCCGACGACGACGCACCACTCGGGAATGCGCTCGGCGAACTCGATGAAATGCTCGGGCTCGGACGCCCGTCCATCCCGTGTGCTTGCCACCATCGACCTGCGCGGCATCCCAGGCACGCTGGGCCTCGTCGAAGATCAGGACATGCTCAGGTGGCACGCGGCTGCGGTTGCGCGAGTAGTCCTTCACGTACTGCTTCACCCCCCGGACAAAGGCCTTGCCGCCACCGCCTGCCGACTTGAGGTTGTACTGCAGCACCTCCACCAGCGGACCGTTCCCGGATAGGTACACGGCAGGCGCTGACGGCTTGCCCCTCAGTCGCTCAACGGCCAGGTCGTCGAGGAACTGGGCATGGGCGATCTGCAGGCCGACCAGCGTCTTGCCGGCGCCCGGAATACCAGTCAACAGAACCAGCCGACGCGTCTTCGTCCGGGCCGCTTCGTGGAATGATCCGGGTGATCTCGTCCAGAGCCGGCTCGGTCTTCATCGCAGCCTCGTGGACGCGGCGCAGCTCGCCGCTCTCCATCAGTTCGCGTGAGGCCTCGACGATCGTCGGCAGGGGCGAGTAGGCATCGGCCGCCAGGAAGCGTTCGGGTTCGATCGGCAACTCCCCAGTAGGACTGTCCAACTCCTCGACGAGGTCGTCTACGGCGTCGAGCCCGACCACATGAACACCAGACTGCGTCCCCATCCGTCCGTCACCCCTCGTGAGGACGAGCAGCGGGTGTACCGGCCGACCGTGGCACTCGGAGTGGTAGGCGGCAAGATCCCGGGCGTAGCCGGCGGCTTGGTCAAGATCTGCCTGTTCGACTCGAGCCTTGCCTTTCAACTCCAGCACGTAGATCGACCCGTTGCTCAGGAACAGCACATCTGGTCGCCGGAACTCGAGGGGAAGTTCGTACTCGAGAATTGCTGAGTAGCGGGATGCCGCGCTATCGCTATCGATGAGTTCGTCCACCTCGGCCTGCAGAGGCGGGATCGACTCGTCCCACGCGCGGACCTGCTCCGGCGATGCATCGCGGATGAAGTCCGCGAGCGATCCTCGGACCTCCACCGGCGATGCTCCTCGGAACTCCTCGAACGAGGACGCCCAGCCGTATCGCGCTTGATCGGTCACAACGTACCCTGCTACTCGACCCGGCGCAGCCGAAGACGATCGCGTTTGCCGGATCTCCCCTGTTGGTCGCGCGCTCGGTCGTATGGTCGACATACTCGAAGCGCCCCTCAAAGCGATAGGCGCGTTCACCCAGCGTGAACAGATAGAGGCGCGGACTCAATCAACGAATTTCCTATTCGTTGCGTTGAAGGGCATGTCTCCAGCACCAGCCCACTGGCCGTAGAACTGGATCTCGTTGCCGTCGACCCATCTGTCGTGATAGCCGGTCTCGCCCTCATTGCCAGGGTGTGTAAACAGCAGGGCATAGTCGCCACCCGCCGGATAGCTGATGCCGCTCTGAGGGTTGCCGCCGAGACCTCGCGCGTGCAGATCAGATCGAGCATAGAAGTACCCGCGAACGAGGTCGTTGAGCTCCATGGCGACGTAGACCTCGCTCCGCTCTCGAACTCGCGGCGGCTTGGATCTCGCGGACCGTCGCGACCCAAGCGCATCGAGCGCTTCGCCAATATCACCCCTTGTCACAGGGCTAGTTGCCGTCTTGTAGTTGCGTCGCAGCACGGTGATGGCCAGGGCCCCGTCAGCTTCGGCCGCCCGGCGAATCACGTGAACCGCTAGTGCTGCGGTCTTCCGGTCCTCAAGCCATGGCTCGACTGCAGTGATCGCCTCGGCACCGTACGCGGCGATCGCGTCCCGGTAGTTCATCCGGTCTGACGGCGAGGCGTCTGCGGCCTCAGCCATCAGTGCAGCGAGGGTGGTTGGTCCTGTCGGCATCTATGCCCTCCGTGCATAGATGATCTCCAGCTAGCCACCCAGTTCATCAGCTCAGTTCGCGGGTCCGTCGTGCCCGGTCCACCGGCACCGTCAGCAGCGCCACGCCGACGCACGCGCCCGGCACCAGCAGCCAGGCGGAGCTGATGTCGCTCAGGTCCGCGATGAAACCGAGGAGCAACGGCGCCACCAGGATGGCCAGCCCCGCTGCCAACACGAGGCGCGAAGAAGCCGCCGCCGGTGCCCCGGGCGCCGTCGCCATGGTGACGGCCGCGCACGGCGGATAGAGGATGCCCACGCCGAAGCCCGCCACCGCCATCGCGCCGGCACTCAGCCACCACGAGCCCGAGACCCACACCGCCAGCACCGCCACGAAGGTCACCACCAGGCCTCCGCGGATGATGCGCATCGCCTCGATCCGGCTCGTGACCTCCATCGACATCACCGCCCGGCCCGCGATCATGCCCGCGATGAAGGCTGAGATCGTCAGCGTGGCATCGTGCAACGACTCGCCCGTCCGCGCCGCCACCAGCGACCCGCCCCACACGACCACGAAGAACTCCAGGCCGATGACCAGCACCGTCAGCAGCCACGGCAGCCAGTAGGCCCGCGGCAAGGGACCCAGCGCCTCGCCCACCGCCGCCGCCGGCTCGGCCCAGCGTGACCAGACGAAGAGCACACCGAGCAACAGCAGGACCGGCACGACCACGAACTGCCAGTCGAACCCGACGGCCGCACCCGCCGCGATGGCCACCGGCGCCATCAGCTGCGAGGCCTTGGCCACGAAGGCCCCTCGCGTCAGCTGCAGCCGAGTGACCGGTCCGCCGCCGGCACCGAGCGTGTGGGTCACATGGCCGAACATGGCCCCCGCACCGAGGCCCACGCCCAGCGACGCCCCGAGTGTCACGGCCACCCCGGGCGCCCACGCCAGGAAGAGCAGCGATACCGCCAGCAGGGCCATCCCGAGGTAGTGCACCCGACGTACACCGGCCAGCCCGTCGAACCGCTCCCCGGCCACGCCGGCCACGATCATGCCTGCGGCCATGGCCGACGAGTGCAACCCCGCCTGCGTCTCGGACAGCGACAGCGCCACCGCGATGAAGGCGGCCGATGCCCCCACCACGTAGAAGCTGTAGCTGACCGCGGCCTGGTCGACGTAGGCGCGCCGCACGTCAGCCGCGGGCGCATGGGAAGTGGTCACGCCCTCAGCCTATTCGTCGTCCACAGCCGGTCGCAGGGCCACAAGTCCCCGATAAGCCCGCAGAGAGCCCAGGCCAACGCCCTGCCGCCATCGTGGCGCCATGACGACACTCGACGAGCCCCTGGTCACGACAGCCTCGGTCACCGACGTCCTCGCCGCCATCGAGTCGGCCGACCTCGAAGCCCCCTGGGAGGAGATGGCACCCAAGCTTTGCGTCGCCCTCCCCCGCCGTCGAGCCTTGCCGGTCGACCCCGACGAGCTGCCGATGCAGGTCTACCCGCCGGGCCTCGAGACGGTCCTCGGGCTCGACATCGGCCCGGCCATGCTCTTCGTGCCACCGGAGCAGCTGGCCAAGTGGGAGGTCAGCCCCGACGAGGCCTTCGAGCGTGCCCTCGACAACGTCCGCGAGCGAGTCGGCTCACGCCGGCAGTTCGCCCTGGTCCACGAACGCATCGCCGACGTGCCCACGCTCGCCTTCCAGTCGCGCGAGGGCTGGGCCTCGCAGCTGCTGCTCCTGCCCGACGAACTGGTCCGCGTCCTGGGCCACCGCAACGGCCTGATCCTCGCCCCCATGCGCGACCTGATCATCAGGCTGCCGCTCGATGTGGAACGCGAGTTCGCCCACTGGCTGCTCGAGGAGTTCGCGGACGTGGACATGAATGCCCTCGACGTTCCGCCGCTCGCGCTCGTCGACGGCCACCTCACGGCCGCCGTCGGTGTGCCCCAGTCACTCCGGAGGGCCGCCCCGACCCACTGATCTTCGGGCAGCGATGACGCGGGCGGCCAGCGCATGATGCTCGTGCCAGGATGCGAATGCCGCGACGACGACACTGGTGTCGACGGCGATCATCGTCGTGTCCGCTCGAGCACCTCACGCACCTGCTCGGCAGTCAACGGGGGCAACGGCTCGGTCGGGATGGCGGCCAGGACCCCATCGTCGTCCTCGAGTCGCATGGCCACGGGCGCCACGTCCACCTCAAGGTGTCCGTCGCGTGCGGTGATCTCGATCTCCTGACCGCCGCTGAGGCCGAGCTCATCCCGCATAGGCTTGGGCACCAAGATCCGTCCGGCCTGGTCGATGGTCGTGCGCATCGGACGACTCTACCTTTCCTCGTGCCGCTCAAGTGGCCGGCCAGTCTGCGAGGTCGTCGCCCCGGAGCGCGATCAGCGGATGACGATCGCCGACTTGCCCTGGGACCGTCCGGCCGCGAGGTCGTCGATGGCCTGCGGGACCTGCTCGAGTCGATAGGTGCGGCCCACCATCGACGTCACCTCGCCCCGGTCCATGTACTCGGCCAGCCGCTCGATGTCGCTCTGGCGCTCAGCACTGATGAACATCGTCAGACGCTGCGAGGTGAACAGCGAGAGCAAGCGGGGCGCGCAGCTGGCGGCCGATCCCGCCGGTCCATCGGTCTCCGCCCTCCCCGCCGACGATGACGAGGGTGCCGTTGCGAGTGAGCGCCTTGCGCAGCTTCCGCAGCGGGTTGCGGCCTCCGATATCGACGATCAGGTCGTAGCTGGCCGATCCATCGAGGTAGTCGGTCGCTGCGTAGTCGATGACGTCGTCCGCGCCGAGCGAACGCACCAGCTCGGCCTTGGCAGCGCTGGCCACGCCGGTGACCCTGGCGCCGAGCGCCTTGCCGAGCTGGACGGTATAGCTGCCGACACCACCCGATGCCCCGATCACCAGCACGTGCTGGCCGGCCTCGACCTTGCCGACCTCGGTGAGCGCCTGGAGCGCCGTGATGCCCGAGATCGAGGCGACCGCCGCCTGCTCGAACGAGATCGACTCCGGCTTGTGCGCCAGCTTGCTCGCATCGGCCACGGCGTACTCCGCGTACGAGCCGCGGGCGATGCCGAAGACCTCGTCGCCCACCGCGAACCGCGTCACGTCACGACCGACCGCGACGACACGTCCAGCCACGTCGGCGCCGGGCACCGGGTTCTTCGGCCGCGTGACACCAAAGCCCATGAGCCGCAGCAGATAGGGCTTGCCGGTCATCAGGTGCCAGACACCGCGGTCGAGGCCGGCGGCGTGGACCTCGATCAGCACCTGCTCAGCCTCGACCTGCGGCTGGGCGACCTCGTCGAGCTGGAGCGTCTCGGTCGAACCGTACGCTCGCTGCACGACGGCCCGCATCGTCCGAGCGCCCTCCCGGGTGCGGGTGATGGTGTCCTCGACCGGGTTCGAATGTGTCTGTGCCTGCACTTGACCTCTCCTTGCCAGCAGCGAAGCTGCCTGATGGGGCTGACTCGTACTTTGTACGGGTGTATGATGTGGTCAGCCTAACGTACTAAGTACGAGACGTCAACAGAGGAAACGATGAACACCGAAACGCACCGACCGACCCTCACCCGCGAGCGCGTCCTGTCCGGGGCCGTCGAGCTCGCCGACGAGATCGGTATCGAGGCCCTGACCATCCGCAAGCTGGCAGCGGCGCTCGGCGTCAAACCGATGACCATCTACCACCACGTGGCGTCGAAGGAGGAGATCCTCGACGGGATGGTCGAACGGGTATTCAGCGAGATCGAGCTGCCGCCGGCCGAACGCGACTGGCGCACCGCGATCCGCGCCCGCTGCGTCTCCGCCCGGCAGGTCCTGAACCGACACCCCTGGGCCCCTCCCCTGATGGAGTCGCGGACGGCTCCGGGACCGGCGACGCTGGGCCACCACGACGCGGTCCTCGGCTGCTTCCGTGGCGGCGGACTCTCACTCGAGCTGACCGCGCACGCGTACGCGATCATCGACAGCTACGTCTACGGCTTCGCGCTCGAGGAGGCGCATCTTCCCGGCGGGGGCGGGACGGAGATCGTCGAGATGGCTGCCGAGATGTCGGCCGACTACTTCAGCGGGTATCCGCACCTGACCGAGTTCACGACCGAGCACGTCCTGCGACCCGGCTACCACTTCGGCAACTCGTTCGAGTTCGGGCTGGACCTCATCATCGAGGGACTGGACCAGGCGTCGAAGTCGACCGGGAACCGCTCGACCACTTGAACCGTGCTGGCATCATCCGACCACGACCAAGCGCAAGGGAGACGCCGATGAACCACGACGAAGCCGTCCGACTGGCCGTCTATCGAGGCTACGTTGAGGACGGGCGACCCCCGCGCGTCGAAGAGATGGCGGTCGAGCTGGCCCTCTCGGCCGAGGCCGTTCGTCAGTCGCTCCAACACCTGCACGAGACCCGCCACCTCGTCCTGCGTGACGGCGAGATCGTGATGGCTCACCCGTTCGCGAGCATCCCGCTCGGCTTCAGCGTGATGGGCAGCGACACGCTCTGGTGGGGCGGCTGCGCCTGGGACGCGTTCGCCATCCCGCAGCTCTGCCCCGACGATCCCGAGGTGCTGGTGGCCACCCAGTGCCCCGGCTGTGGGCTGCCGCTGTCGTGGGTCGTGAACCGCGAGGCACCGCCGGTCGGCGACGAGGTCGCGCACTTCCTGGTGCCCATGGCCCAGTGCTGGGATGACGTCGTCCACACCTGCAACAACCAGCGCCTCTTCTGCAGCGTCGAGTGCGTCCAGCGCTGGACCGAGTCGAGCGCTGTCGAGCCCGGCTACGTCATGGACCTGGCCACGCTCTGGCGCCTCGCCGCCCACTGGTACGAGGGACGACTCGAGGAAGGCTACCAACGCCGCGAGCCGGCTCGTGCCCTCGACTACTTCCGCTCGGTCGGTCTGTCGGGCCCGTTCTGGGGGCTGTAGCCGAGCTGGCTAACAGCTGGCGGCGTATCCGCGGCCACCACGCACGTGGCACCATCTCCTCATGAGTCGGCGCTTCCTCGTGGCCCGCAATCCCGACCCGGCGAGCACGCTGCCCTACCTGCTGCTCGTGCCGGTCGGCGATGGGCTGGCCCTGAAGGCGCGCGACTCCTGGCCACGGACCAGTCGCGTGTACTGTCACCGTCTCGATGAATGGCCCGCTGATGCGGACATCATCGAGGACGTGCCGGTTCTTGAATGCCACCGGCGTGGCGTCGCGGTCGATCTGGTGCTGGATCGAAAACGGGAGTACCGCTCGCAGTTCGTGTTCACCCGCATGGCCGGCGGACGCGAGGGCATCTTCTGGCAGACCCGCAAGGTGGCGTCGACCGCACGTCCCGGTGCGCGCATCCCGGGTCGTCGCATCAGCGACCTTCCGGGCACGCTCACGATCCTCGTCGACACACGCGAACGCTACCCCTATCGCTTCGCGAAGCAGCGGGCCGAAACGGAGCGGCTGGCCCTTGTCGCGGGCGATTACGCGGTTCGCGACGCGAATCGCACGATCGTCGCCGCGGTCGAGCGCAAGACCATCGGCGACCTCGCCGGGAGCCTCAACAACGGCTCGCTGGCGTTCGAGCTGGCCAAGCTGTCGAGCCTGCCGCGCTCGGCGTTGGTGGTGGAGGACCGCTACGCCGCGTTGCTCAAGCACGGCCACGCACCGACCGGCTACCTGCCCGACCTGCTTGCCCGCGTCCAGGTGCGCTACCCGGAGACACCGATCGTCTTTCTCGAAACACGATCCCTGGCCGAGGAGTGGACCTACCGCTGGCTGGGCGCGGTCCTCGCCGAGCGCACGGCGGAGGGTGACACCTGGGGTGACCACGACGACGGCTGATCGCGCTCAGCTCGTGGGTCCTCCGCCATCCCACCCAGACTCATCGGACGCTCGGGACGGTCGTTGGAGCGTCACGCCATCCCGGGGGAACTCGGATGACGTCGCCGCGCGTCGATCCGGCCGCCACGGGCCGGCGAGACGTTCCGGTGGCGCGACCAGCGGGGTCTCGAGCGTCCGGTCAGTCCCCCTGGGATGCGCGGCCCCACGTCGGCGGCGGCGTGCCGTCGTCGTCGACATCGGCCGCTCGCGGGCTGGACACGACCGCTACGCTACGCGCTCCATGACTGACAACGACCGCATGATGGAGATCCTGCTCGAGGTCCACTCCGGGCTGCCGCGCCAGGGGCCCGGAGACGACGAGTCGACCCTGCGCGCCCTCGGCATGTGCACGGAGCTGCCCATGCGCCCGGACGTGCTCGATATCGGCTGCGGCCCCGGCATGCAGACGGTGGCGCTCGCCCGTGGCACCGACGGGACCATCACCGCGATCGACCTCTTCGAGCAGTTCCTCGACCAACTGCGCGAGCGGGCGGTCGATGCCGGCGTTCGCGACCGGATCCACGTCATGCGGGTGACATGACCGACCTGCCCTTCGGCAAGCATTCCTTCGACCTCATCTGGTCGGAGGGCGCGGCCTACATCATGGGCATCACCGAGGCCTTCACCCTGTGGCAGGAGTTCCTCCGCCCGCGGGGCTACCTCGCGGTCAGCGAGATCAGCTGGCTGGTACCCGAGGCGGATGTCCCGCGCGACGCCTATGACTTCTTCCACGGCCAGTACCCCGGCATCAGCGACATCGCGGGCAACATCGCTCGCATCGAGCGCTGTGGCTACGAGATCGTGGGGCACTTCACCCTGCCCGACGCCTCGTGGTGGTCCGACTACTACGACCCCCTGGCGGCGAAGCTCGTCCCGCTGCGCGAGCGCTTCCGCGGCGACCCGCAGGCGCTGCGCTTCATCGCGGACTCCGAGGAGGAGCAGCGGATCCGTCGCGAGCACGGCGACACCTACGGCTACGAGTTCTTCGTCACGAGGCTGCTCGATCCTGACGCCCTGCCTCCTCCGGACACCGAAGCGGAGGGCGAACCTGAAGCCGAAGGCGAGACCGTTGTGCGCACCTTCGAGACGGTCGAACAGCAGTTCCCGCCGCCGCTCGACTGACGGCGGCACCGAGGCACACCACCTCGGCCGGGACACGCCGCTTGGGGACCGGCGCCTTGGCCTCGAGCGCCAAGCGCAGCAAAGCCCGGGCCAGCTCGTGAGCGGACCCGGGCGAGCTGTCTGTCGGAGATGTGGCCTACTCGGCCGGCGCGTCCTCGCAGACCGTGTTGCCGGCCGTGTCGGGCATGATCGCGTCCTGAGCCAGTTCCACGTTCGTGCCGTTGTCGCAGATGGTGTTCTCGCGCAGCACTGCGTCCCGGCTATCAAGCTTGATGCCGATGCCATTGTCGTGGATCCGGTTGCCGGACACGACCGGGGCGGCCCCTGGCACGACCCAGATGCCGGTCGTGGCGCCTGAGATCTCGTTGCCTTCGATGAGTGGATCGGCACCGTCGGCAATATTCCAGCCCACGGTGATGCCATCACCCCCGGCGACGTCGATGACGTTGTTCGCGATGGTCATGGTGCTTGGACCGAACAGGCCCATCGCGCGATCGAACGTGCCGCTGAAGATGTTGTCGCGGACGACCGCATCGTCACCGGGATCTTTAAGGTAGAGATGCGGGCCGTCGCTGAACTCGTTGCCCTCCAGGACCGCATCCGCATCGAGATCGATCACGATCTCGCCACCACCGAGGAACCGGCTGTCGAGCACACGAGCAGAACCGCCCGAGATGCCGAGCGAACCAGAATCGCCGGGTACGTCGAGGCTGCCGTACGGCACACCGGTGCCGTCGAAGATGACGCCGCTGATGACCGGCGCGCCGCCGAGCACCTTCATGCCCTGCGTGTACCCGTCCCCGCGTAGCGTCAGGTTGGCGATCTCTGCGTCCGTCTCGGTGAGCGTGATGAGCACGGCGGGAGTCATCTCGATCACGACCTGGTCAACCGGACCGTCGCCGCGGAGGGTGATGTCCTTGTCGATGACGAGCTCCTCGCCATACGTGCCGGGCTTCATGAGGATCTCGTCGCCATCGTCGGCGGCATCGACCGCAGCCCCGATGGTGGTGAAGTCGCCGCCCCCTGACGCGTCGACGACGATGGGGCCATCGGCCGCGAGGAGCTGAGCACCTGCTACACCGGCGCCGATGATCATCATCATCGCCAGCAGGGTCGCGGCCATGATGGCCGCCACTCGGGCGGTCGGGGATCCGACCGCCACTCGATTGTTGGTTCGCATGGGGGGCTCCTTGATGAGCGCGAGCCAACGAGCGCGCGGACGCGTCTCGCCGGTCTCGGCCTTGATGGTGGTTCGGAGCCGGTCGGGCGCGCGCCGAGGCGCAAGCTCGTGCAGGCCGTCAGCGAAGAGCCGCTCGAGGCGGACCTCGTCGTTCATGCCGTGCCTTCCTTCATGGCGCCGACCGGGGAAGTGTCGGCAACGGGCTCGGTGTCAGCCATCGACTCACGGAGCGAGGCCAGGGCCCGATGCAAGCGGGACTTCACGGTCCCGACGGGGATATCGAGGATGTCGGCCACCTCGTCGAGAGGCAGGTCGAGGTAGAAACGCAGGACGATGACCGCGCGATGATCGATGGGCAGGTCGTTCAGCTGCCGCTCGATCAGGTCGCGGTTCGCCAGCGCGGCGGCGAAGTCGGAGGCGACGGCACGCTCGGGGCCGGGAACGACCTTCAGCTCGACCGTCTTGCGTCGACGTTCCTTCTTGGCCGCCTTGAAGCAGGCCCACACCGTGATGCGGTGGAGCCAGGCATCCCACGCGTCCGGATCACGGAGCGCGCGCACGTCCTTCCAGGCGGACACGAGCGCCTCCTGTACCGCGTCCTGGGCACGGTCCGATCGCGCAGGATGAGCGTGGCCACGCGGTACAGGCGATCGACCGACACGTCCACCAGGCTGGAGAACGCGTCGTGATCCCCCTCGATCGCTCGCCGGACGAGCTCTCGTGTCATGTGAGCCACCAGCTTCGGCGCGACGCACTTCGCCGCGCTCATACCCTATTGCGTTCCGCCGACCCCCGAAAGGTTCCACCCGGGCCGCAGAACGTCAGTCGCCGAAGATGAGCGGCACGTCGCAGAGCGTGTTGCCCGAGAGGTCCAGCGGCATCCCCCCGCGGATCACGGCCATGATGGCGTTCTCGCCACAGAGCTCGTTATCGGTCAGCGTGGGCTCCACGCCCTCGTGGACCTCGAGCGCGACGCCCTGAGTCGCGATGGAGTTGCCGATGATCTCCGGCGACGACCGTTCGAGGAGCTGGAGGCCCACGCTGGCACCCTGGATCTCGTTGTCGCGGATGACCCCTGAGAGACAGAGGGCCTGGATGGCGATGCCCGGGTCAGTCTGCGTGATGACGTTGTCCGCGATGACCAGCTCAGAGCACGAGGTCGACTCGATCGAGAAGAGGCCCGAGTCGGTGATGGTGTTGCCCTGGACGACGGTGTCGTCGCCGGCGTCGTTGAGGAAGATGGCTGCGCCGTCGATGAGCTCGTTGCCGGTGATTCGAGCATCGGAGCCGCCACGGACCTCGATCTCACCGCCCCCCACGAAGGTGTTGCCGTCGATCGTGGGCGAGGAGAAGAGCTCCACGAGGATCGACGGCGCAGCCTCGTCATAGCCGTCCCAGCCGGCACCGGTATAGGTCCACCACTGATCGCCCACATCCCTGAAGACCATCTCGGTGAGGGTGGGCGACGCTGCCACGATCTGGACGCTGTTGCCGGGACCGTTGATGGTGAAGTTGCTGATGGTGGGACTGCTGCCGTCGACGAGGATGATGGGCTCGTCGTTGCTGGCCGGCCGCAGCACGACATCCTCGACCGAGCCTCCGCCGATCAGCTCGATGTCCTTCTTGATGACCAGGTTCTCGGTGTACTCACCAGGCAGGATGAACACGGTCTGGCCGGACTCTGCCTGCTCGATGGCTTCGCCGATGGTAGGCGTCACATCCTCGTCGTCGGCGGAGACCACGATCGCATCGCCGGGGATATCGATCGTGTCCTGCGGCTCACCGAAGAGGCCGCCCGGCAGCGCCAGACTGACCACCAGCAAGACGACGACCACAGCGATGCCGCCCGCTGCGAGGGCAGGGCTCAGCGATGGCCGTTGATGGAGGCGAAAGAGATCGCGCCACCAATCGCGCACGAACCAACGCGAGCGGCGACGCGTGAGCGCCGTCCGGGCGATGACGTTGGGCGCGAGCACCGCCGGCTCGCGCGCCGGCGCTTCTTCCTCGAACCAATCGCTGAGGAGTTGCTCGGTGTCGAGCTCGGCGATCTGGTCGTCCCAGGGCGCGTCGTGGCGGTCGGTCATGCCGAAGACCCTCCGAGTCCGGGGGTCCGCGCATCGGCCGTGAGCGCGGCACGCATGGCGCTGGTGGCGCGGTGTACGCGTGACTTGGCTGTGCCCACCGGGATGCCCAGTGTGTCCGCGATCTCGGGGAATGAATAGCCCGCGTAGTGGTGCAGCACGAGCACCGTCCGCTGGTCGATCGGCAGTCGGGCGAACCCACGTTCGAGCTCGTCGCGGGTGGCGTTCTGGTGGCTCGGGTCGGTCGACTCGGTGACCGGGCGGATCTGGCCCTCGACCTCGATGCGCCGGCGCTCACGCTTGGCCTCGCGGTAGCACTCTCGGACGAGCACGCGGTGGAGCCAGGCGTCGAAGCGGTCTGGGTCACGGAGTCCCGAGAGGTCACGCCAGGCGGCGACCAGGGCCTCCTGCGTCGCGTCCTCCGCCCGTGTCTTGTCTCGCAGGATCAAGGTCGCCACCGCATAGAGCTTGCGGCTGGATACCCGCACCAGCTCGCTGAATGCGTCATGGTCCCCCTTGATCGCCTGTTCGACGAGCTCTCGCTGCATCGAGTACTCCACTCCTCGCTCGACTGTGGTCGGTCGCGCTCATCCAGTCAGGGGACGCAGCCGGCCCGAGGGTTCCATCTTCATCCGCCGTCCCGGCCCGCCGGCTCGCAGACCTCGTTGCTACCGAGCCGTGGTTCCGCGTCTCCGACCAGCTTGATCGGCTCCAGGTCGGCGCAGATGGTGTTGCCGCTGACGATCGGCACCGCATCGTCGATGGACAATCCGAAGTGGGTCGCGCGGTCGATGGTGTTGCCGATGACCTGTGGTGGTGCGTCGAAGCGCGGAGCTCCCGGCGGGTAGCCATTGGGCACCTCGACGTGGATTCCCACGCGCCCGCCGGTCACGCTGTTGCCCTCGGCCACGATGCCGTTGCCCGTGACCACGATGCCGGCCTCCTCCGCCCCGCTGACGGTGTTGTCGCGGATGACGGACTCGGTCTCGACGACGATGATGCCGAACCGGGGATCGGTGATGCTGTTGCCCTCGACATGCGCAGCCTTCGTGTGCTCGGCGAAGATGGCTGGCGCGCCGCCCTCGAACTCGTTGTCGATGATGGTGGCGGAGTGCCCGGTCCGGTCGAGCAGGACCCCGACCTCGCCGTCGGCCGGGCGTATCACGTTGCCGACCACCTCCAGGCTGGCGCCGTCGACGATGACGATCGGGCGGTCGAGCACGAGGTTGCCCTCCACCCGGCCCATCGCCCCATCCGAGGCAAGGATCGCGCCACGCACGGTGTTGTCGTGCACGGACCCGCGGACATCGTGGCCGATAAGGTTGATGCGGCCCACATCCGAGCCTTCGATGAGGGCATGGGTATCGCCGTTCACGCCGATGATCCCGGGGGACACGACGTCGCGCACGACGGGCCGAGCGCCGACGAGCAGGATGTCACCGTTGATGCCATCGACACCCGCGATCGAGACATGCTCGATCGTGGCGTCGACCCCATCGACGTGGATCGCCACCGCGACCGGATCGTCACCGGTCACCTCCCGGATCTGCGGCTCGTCGGCGTCAGCGACGATCACGACCTCCTCGCGCGGACCGTCGCCCGAGAGCGTGATCGGCTTGTCGATGTGGAGGTTCTCGACATACTCACCTGGCGCAACGAGGATGGTGTCGCCTGCTGCGGCAACCGCGAGCGCCGCGTTGATGGTGTCGAAGTCGCCGTGCCGTCCTGGGCAACGGTGTAGGTGGCAGCCTGCGCGCTCCCCGCGGCGGCGGTAGCGACGACCGCCGCGCAGGCCAGGATCAAGGTGAGTCCGAGAGTCCGCGGCTGAGATCTCATGGCTCCAACGCCGCGCAAATGTCGTTGGAGAAGATTTCCGGGTTGGCGCCGCCGCGGAACTCGAACGCCTCGCCGCTGCCGCAGATCGAGTTGTCTACGACCCTTGCGCCGCTGCCCTGGAAGATGAGCCCGAAGTCATCGGCACCTTCGATGGTGTTGTCCTTCACCAACACGCTCGCCTCGCTGTCAAGGTGGATCCCGACTCGCACGTCGCTGATGGTGTTGCCTACGACCGTGGAGCCCGGCTCGTCGCTATCGATCGAGATGCCGACCACCGAGTCGCGGATCGTGTTGTCCACGATCTCCGCGGAGGAGCCATAACCCACCACTTCGATGGCGGCCCCTTCCTCGACACCCTCGATGAGGTTGCCCTTCACGAGCATGTCGCTGCCGGAGTCCACGCCGAGCAACTGTCCGATGAAGTGATTGTCTTCGTACGCTCCGGTCGCATCGGCGCTGGCGCTCGTACCTCCATGCAGCAGGCTGTCGCGGATGACCGTGCGGCCAGGACCGTCCACGGACGCGTGGCCGATGATCTCGCTGTCTTCGACCGTGGGCGCGGCGCCGTCGCGAACCGCGAAGTAGGCATCGATGACCGTATCGCTGAACCGTGGCTCACCGCCGACGAGCGCGACGGCAGCGCCTGTAAACGAAACGTCCGAGAAGACCACGGCGCCTCCGTCGCTCCAGGCGACGACGCCTTCGTCGGGGAGGAATTCGAATGACAGGTGCTCGACGGTCGCGTTGGTCTCAACGAAGTGGGTGGCAGCCCTCACGGTGTCCATGGGACCCTCGACGATGACCGCCTCGTCGACGCCCGGCGAGACGATGACCTCATCGCGAGGGCCATCGCCGACCAGACTGATGTCCTTGTCGACGAGCAGACCTTCGGCATAGGTGCCGGGCGAGATACGGATGGTGTCGCCGTCGGCTGCGGCCTCCAGTGCTGCGGCGATCGTGTCGAAGTCGCCGCTGCCGTCCTGGGCGACGGTGATGACAGCGTCACCCCTGGCTACCGCACCAGTCGCGACGATCGCGAGCAGGCCGACGACGATGCCGGCCAGGCCTGTGCTTCGGACGCTTCGCATGGTCCCTCCCCTGCGCGGATCTGCGGAAGCCCCCCGGAACCCGCGCACCATACGCGACTTGGCTGGACAGGACAACGCCCCCGCCCCGGTTTCCCGGGACAGGGGCAGAGCTGCTGGACGACCGTCGTTACTCGGAGGCGGCCGCATCCTCGGCCATGTCGCCCTCGCCGTCCGCGACCGTGATGTCGTAGACCGCGTAGGCGGTTCCCTCGGTGTAGTGGACGTTGCCCTCGGCGTCCTTGACCGGGCCGATGCTGTCGTCGCCGACGATGACGATGTGCTCACCCGGCTCGAGCGGCTCCAGCATCACGAACCAGCCGGCGTAGTGCGCGGTGACAGTGCCGGCCGGGTAGCCCCCGAAGATGTTGTTCTCCGGAACCTCGTAGTCGAATGGCTCAGCGTTGACCCAGGCTGCCGGGCCGACCGGGACGCTCGTGCCGTCGACGATGATCCGTGGGTCGTTGTAGAACTGGCTCATCTGACGACCGAAGGCAGCCAGGCCTTCAGGCGTCTCGTCGGGCTCGGTGTTGAAGCCGAAGCCGCCACCCGGGAAGGCCAGGATGTGCGCGCCAGCCGGGATGCTGCACTCCATGATGATGGACTGGCCGAGCCACGTGTTCTGGAGGAAGAACACCTCGTCACCCTGGCCGACGTTGCAGTCGCCGGTCTCGAGCGCGTTCTGGTCGATCGGGGCGTTCATCCACAGGACCATCTCGTGGGCCCACTCCTCGAGAGTCTTGCCCGCGACCGGCTCGGCCGCGTTGACTGCACCGAAGTGCTCCATCGACGGGAACAGGGGGCCCTCCTCGGCTGCCGGTTCCTCAGCAGCGGCGTCGTCCTGGGCGAAGACGGTCGGCATGCCGACCATCGCGAGCGCTGCGACCAGGGCAGCGCTCGTGGCGAATCGCTTCTTCACGCGTAGTACCTCTCTAGTCCCCCCGTCACTCGGTCTTGGATTGCCGCGGCGAGGCGACCGGTGAGGCCGCGCTCACCCTGTCTGGGGGACGAGGCACGTGAAGGGTTCCCAATTCACCATCAGACCGGGCCGCGTCTTCGACCGACCCCACAAGCGCACGGAGACACCCGAGCCGGCCACGCGGACCGACCCGGGTTGGAGCGGTGGTCTATTCGGTCGTGGGTGCGTCCTCGCAGATCTCATTGCCCTCGGTTTGGAAGCCTGCGTCACCGGGGTCGTCGAGGTTGATCTCGTTGTCGCAGATGGTGTTGCCGCTGAGGGTCGCTTGGGTGCTGCTTCCGTTGACGGTCAACCCTCGTCCGTTCCCTGAGATGGAGTTGTTGATCAGCGTGGGGTCGCCGCCGTTGATGACGACACCGTCCGCGAACCCGCTGATGTCATTCCCACTGACGATGCCCGAGGTCCGTGCCAGGCTCATGCCGACGCCACCGCCGGCGAGGACGTTGTCGTCGACGGTAGGGCTACCGCCCGAGAGGTTGATGGCGAAGAACCTGGAGCCCGATATGGAGTTGCCCACGATGGTGGGTTCGAAGGTAGAGCCATCTGCGGACGTGGTGACGTTGATGCCCTCGCCAGTGGTGATGCCCCAGTCCTTATCCTCGATGGTATTGCCCGCCACCGTGGCTGCGGTCGCACCCAGGAACGTGATGCCCTGGCGCCCGTCACCGGTGATGGTGTTGTCGCGGATGACCGCGTCAGCCCCGAAGTCGCCGTGGATGGCGCCGCTCTCGTGCAGGGTGTTGCCCTCGAAGACCGGATCGGCGTCGGCGTATGCGGAGAGGCCGCCGCCTCCGATGAGCTCGTTCTCGGTGAAGATCGGTTTGCCCAATCCCTGGACGACGACCGCTCCGGTGGTCGCGCCAGATGCTTCGTACGCCTGCCCGACCTGATCGAACAGGACACCGTGGACCGTTGGAGCGCCCCCCTCGACGAAGAGGCGAGAGGCCTGGCCGGCGAACGTCAGGTCTTGCACCTCGGCGTCGGTCTCGACGAGGAGCATCGCGTACGGCGCTCTGAGGATCCACGAGAAGTCGACGTCCTGTTCGGGCCCGCCCTCGGGCGCGGTGATGATGATCTCTTCGCGCGGACCGTCGCCGAAAAGGGTCAGGTCCTTGTCGATGACCACGGCCTCGGCATAGATGCCGGGCCGAATCGCGACGGTGTCGCCATCGGAGGCAGCATCGACGGCCGCCTGAATGGTGCTGAAGTCACTCGAGCCATCGGCCGCCACCACGTGGTGGGCGCTGCTGGCGCCCGGGGGGGCCGGGGTGGTATCGATGACGTTGACGGTCAACGCCAGGATGGCGATGGCGGCGGTGATGCCGGTCGCGCTGAGCATGGTTCGGTTCCTCCGGTTCATGGTCGGTGGGGGGTCGTGATCGTCGGCGCGGCGTCCCGCGCCCTCGTCACGGTCGAGCCACCGCCCCAGGAGCCGGCGCCTGGCCTGGGGGGTCACTGGGAATTCGTCGAGTAGTCGATGGAGGCCTGCGTTGGCCTCATCGGGAGAGAGGTCGGTCTGGGTCAGCCACGAGCTGAGCTGACCCTCCATCGCCTGGTCGGGTCGAAGGTCGCGGTCGTCGGTCATGACGTCCCCTCGATACGGATCTCGTTCATGGCCGCGGAACCACCGCTCGGCGACCTGGTATCGGCGTCGATCGAGGCCCGCATCGTCTGCAGGGCGCGATACAGGCGCGAGCGGGCAGTGCCCGATGGGATGCCCAGCGTCGCGGCGACCTCTTCGAGCGGCAGGCCCACCAGATGGCGCAGCACCAGTACCGCCCGCTGCTCGACCGGCAGTTGCCGAAACCCACGATCCAGCAACTCGCGATCGGCGATCGGCCCGATCTCGTCGGGCGCGACAGGCTCGCGGGGGCTGTCGATGGGCATGTTCGGGAGCCAGCGCCTGGCCCGTTTCGCCTCGGCATAGCAGGCGTTGACGGTCAGCCGGTACGACCAGGCCTCGAAGCGGGCGGGGTCGCGCAGCTTGGGCAGATTGCGCCAGGCCTCGAGCATGGACAGCTGCACCGCGTCCTCCGCCAGTGGGCGGTCACGCAGGATGCCGTACGCGAGCGAGTGCAACCGGCCGTATGTCGCCGATGCGATCTCGGCGAATGCAGCCTGGTCCCCCCTCTGGGCCCTGGTGACGAGCTGGGCGTCCATATCCCCTGCCTCTTGGCGCCAGCGGGTGTTGGCGCTTTGCATGGTATGAGGCCCGTGCAACCTGAAACGACTCCGTATCCCGCTGACATCGCCGCTGTATCGCCGGTGATAGAGTCGCCGGTATGCCTGACGCGACGGTCCCGGTTCCTGTTCACCATGGGTAGCGGACGTTTGCGCCTGGGTGCCCAACGAGATCGTGCCGAGCGCTACCTGGTCATCACCATCGCCGCCTTCGCGGTGACCGTCGGCGGCGTGCGTTGGTACCTCGACGCGGCCGGTTACCCGACCGTCGGCGGCGGTGAGCTCCACGTGGCGCACGTGCTCTGGGGTGGGCTGGCTCTCTTCATCGCCGCGCTGCTGCCCCTGCTCTGGGATGGACGCCGTGCACTCCTGATCTCGGCGCTCCTCGCGGGCATCGGCGCCGGCCTCTTCATCGACGAGGTGGGCAAGTTCCTGACCACCACCAACGACTACTTCTACGCGCCCGCCGCGCCCATCATCTACGGCAGCATCATGCTGCTGGTGCTGCTCTGGCTCATCATCCGGCGCCGGGGCGCCAATGACTACGACGCCACGCACGTGCTCCTCGAAGCGCTGCGCGACGGAGCCGATGGCCACCTGACCGAAGCCGATCGCCAGCGGGCCATCGACCTGCAGCGCGAGGCCGAGAGTGGCGGACCCGGGGATCCGGACAGCATCCCGGAGCTGCTCGTCCGGGCCTTGACGTCGCCGACCATGGATCGGCAGCTCGCGGATGAGGGCTGGGTGGCCCGCGGCGACGCCCGCCGGCTGCTCGAGCGCCTTCTGCCCACGCGCCTTGAGCGATGGCTCATCTATCTCTCGCTGGCGCTGGCCGTGCTCGACGGCGCTGTTGTCCGCACTCTTCCTCGTGGCCAGCACCCAGATCGAGCTGGGCGACATCAACGAACTCGTGGCCGACGCCGGACGCCTGGAGTTCCCGAGCGAGCCCATCTGGATCCTGTTGTCCCTCGCGGTCAACGTCGTCGTCGGCGTGGCCGCCGTGGTCGCACTGGTGCTGCTGGCTCGCGGTCGCACCCGCCGTGGGCTGAACACGGCACTCGTGGCGCTGCTCACGAACCTTATGGCGGGGGGGCTCGTGGCCTTCTACGCGGCCCAGTTCACCGCGCTCACCTCGACCGTCCTGATCGTGCTGCAGCTGGGCCTCGTGCTCGACCTCCGGATCCGCACGAGCCCAGCGAGCGTTGACGAGGCCGCAGCCTGAGTCCTAGGCTCGTGACGTGTCGTCGTTCGATGTCCCCGCACAACCCCCGTTCGCGCTACGAGCACGCCTGCTGAGCGCCTTGCCCGAGGGCGACTTCCTGTGGCTGGCCGACGGCGTCATCGAGGTCGACGTTGCCGGCCGCATCCGCTCGGTCCGCGCTGCCGCCGACGCGCCCCGGGTGGCGGAGACGGCGGTCGATCTGCGCCCCCTGGTGGTCATGCCAGGGCTCGTCGACACCCATGTCCACATCCCGCAGATTCCGGCCGCCGGCCTGGGCGCCGGCATGGACCTGTTGGCCTGGCTGGAGCGCTACGTCTTCCCCCTGGAGCGTGCCTTCGATGTGGCCACAGCCGATGAGCTGGCGCCACAGGTCTATCGGGCCATGGCCGCGGCCGGCACCACCACCTTCTCGGGCTACGCCGCGGTCTGGCCGGACTCCACCGACGCCTGCTTCCGGGCGGCCGAGGAGCACGGCATCCGAGCGATCATCGGGGCCGTGCTCATGGACCGCGTGACCTACGACGATCGCACCCCACCGAGCCAGGTGCTCGACAACGCCATCCGTGCCTCGGGGGAGCTCTGCGAGCGCTGGCACGGCGCCGCCGAGGGCCGGCTGCGCTACGCCTTCACGCCTCGGTTCGCGGTCTCGTGCACCACGGACTTGCTCCGTGAGTCGGCCTCCCTCGCCGAACACTACGGCGCCATCTGGCAGACCCATCTCTCAGAGGACGCACGCGAGATGGCCACGGTCGCGGAGCACTTCCCCGAGGCGGCCGACTACCTCGACGTCTACGACCGGGCGGGCGGCCTGGGTCGCAAGGCGCTCCTGGCCCACTCCATCCACCTCTCCGAGCGCGAGATCGCGCGCATGGTCGAGACCGACTCCGCGATCGCGCACTGCCCCGTGAGCAACATGTTCATCCGCAGCGGCGTGATGCCCCTCGCGCGCTACCTCGACGAGGGTCTGCGGGTGGGTCTGGGCACCGACGTGGCCGGCGCACCCGAGCTTTCGGTCATCACCCAGATGCGCCTCGGCTTCTTCCAGCACAACTCCAGGGCCGTGGTCGCGGGTGACGATGCTCCGGTGCCGGGGCCACTCGAGTGGCTGCGGCTGGGTACGCTCGGCGGCGCGGAGGCGCTGGGGCTCGGCGACGTCATCGGCTCGCTCGAACCGGGCAAGGAGGCCGACCTCATCGCCATCGATACCGAGTTGGGGCGACCACCCACCGCGGCCCCGTGCCGGCATGTGGACGAGGTCGCCAGCCGCCTGATCTTTCGCGAACGGGTCGGGATGGTCCGGGCCGCGTGGGTGCGTGGACGGCGACTACCTGCCGACTGACGGTCACCGAGACGCCTGCATAGCCCACTGTGGCGGACGGCAGATTCGATATTGCGCAGCGTATGACGAAGCCCTATCGTGCGAGTCTTCATCGGGCGAACGAGGGCGGCAGTGTCAAGGTCGGGGCGCCTCAGTTCCGAAAGCGGGTCCAGCGTCACCAGCGGGTACGCACTGAGCCGTCGTGCATTC
Source organism: uncultured Chloroflexia bacterium (assembly GCA_963714675.1). Taxonomy (GTDB): domain Bacteria; phylum Chloroflexota; class Limnocylindria; order Limnocylindrales; family CSP1-4; genus JAFMJV01. The sequence continues at coordinate 247,827 of CAVQPG010000006.1, forward strand.
CTGCGGGGCGCGGCCGGTGGAACCGCCCTGCTGGGCCTCAGTCAGCTGACGGGCGGGTTGCGCCTGTCGATCCCGGGCGGGAACGGCGCCGCGGTCGCTGCGGCCACGCCCGACCCGGTCGCGCAGCTGGCCGCTGCCCTCGACTACGACGCGGAGCGCATCTTCCGCTTCGTGGCCGACGAGATCCGCTACGAGCCCTATGACGGTGTCCTGCGCGGGGCGCGCGGGGCGCTGGCGAGCCGCGCGGGGAACTCGGCCGACCAAGCGGTCCTGCTCGCAGCACTGCTGGAGGCATCCCTGCTTCCCGTACGCTTCGCTACCGGCGAGATCGATGGCGACACGGTCGACGCGATCATGGCCGGCACGGAGATGGACCTCCAGAGCATTCGCGAGCACGGACTTCGTGCGCTGTCTGGCGCACTGCCAGGCTCCGACCCCGAACCTCCCGATTTGACGCCCGAGCAGCAGGCACAGCTTGACCGCGCGGTGGCCAATGCCGATGCGGTGGTGGGCTGGGCTCGCGAGCAGCTCGAAAGCACGGTGGGCATGATCGCAGATGCCATCGAGGAGGCCGGCGTCGAACTCCTCGATGGTTTCACCGCCATGCCGGACAGCGAGCGTGCCCGGCACATCTGGGTGCAGATGGCCGCCACAGCTGATTGGCTGGACCTTGACCCGACCCTGCCCGCCGCAGAGATGGGGCGCGCCGCCGCCTCCCCGTCCGCGACCATGGACGACTTGCCCGCCGAGCTCGCCCACCAGGTGGAGATCTCCGTCATCGGCGAGGCGCTGGGCGAGGGTGGGCCGGTGGAACGTCTGCTGGTGGGCGTCCGTGAGCGGGCGGACGTGCTCGCCGGGCAGCCCATCATGATCCTCAACACGTCGCCGGACGCTCTCACGGCACTTGGCGTGAGCGTCGCCGGGGCACTGGAGGGCGGCAATGCCTACGTACCGCTCATCATGGTCGGCAACGAGGCCATCATCGGCGCGAACCCGATCCACTTCGGGAGCGGCGCTTCAGCCGATGGCGATACGGCTGGGCAAGGGGACTTCTTCGAGCCGGGCCCTGCTGTCGGCGAGGCTACCGCCGAATGGGTCGAGCTGACCATCCGCTCACCCGAACGGGAGCCAGTGGTGGTCCGGCGCGAGCTGTTTGACCGGCTTGGCCCTGGACGGCGCGCGGCCGGGAACATCGCCACCGCAGATCTCACACCCGTAGCACGAGTCGAGGTTCCCGATCGGCCCGGGGAGCACCCGCTCATCGCGATGGCCACGCAGTGGCTCACGGTCAACACCGGTCTGCCCAGCAGTACCGATGACGTGATGGCGATCGTACCCGGCGAAGACGGCCGCGAGGGCTCCCTGATGAGCCAGCTCTTCCACCTGGTGAATGCCGCAGCCACGGTAGAAGTGGCTGCCCCCACTGGAGTCCGACCATTCGTCGACTCGCCCAATGTCACCGGCTATTCGATGGCCGTCCGCCCCGGGGACGATGGCGAGCAGCTCCTCCAGGCAGCCGTCGACATCTGGCATCGAGGCCACGGCACTGCACCGGTCAGCGGCATCGAGGGGTCATTGCCGCCGAGTCTGGCGGCTGGCGTCCTCTCGCACGTGGCGGAGCGGGTCCTGGGTCTTGACGACAACTTGGCCGAGACCGCGGGCATCGTCAGCGTGGGCGCCCTTTTCGACCGGGCGCGCGCGCAGGGGATCGGACTGCGCACGCTGCGTGGGGCTGGCGGGTCAGCGGACCTGCCACTCCCGGCCGACGCACGTGCCCGACTGGATTCCGCCGTGGCCGACGGCTGGATCGCCATCGTGCCGGAGGAGCCAGTGGAGTTCGACGGGGCCGAGCGCTCGGGGTGGTGGCTGGTCGACCCGCATACCGGGCGGACCGTCGACCAGCTCGATGACGGGCGCGGCGGAGAACCGCTCGAATACGCAGTCACCCAGGAGATCCCTCTCAGTGTGCTCGCGAGGATCGTGTGGCGACGTGTGGCGACATGTTTGATCGGCGCGATAGCGTATGTGGAGGCGGCGCTGCTTCTCGGCCTGGGCGCGGTGCTCGCCCAGCAGGGCCAGGCCGGTGTGGCGTTCGGCTCGGGCCTGGGTGCCGGCGTCGGCCTCGGCGTGGGGGCCGGGTTCCACGCCTTCTGCTGAGCGTCCGGTGCTCCCCAAGAGACAGGTGCTCTCGTGGGCGCTGGTGTTGGCGCTTGGGCTGGCCTGCAGCACGTCCACGACCCTACGCGCAGACGCCAGCGACTGTGCCTCAAGCGTCGAGCCGAACGAGACGCCCGAGCAGGCTCGGTCGCTGGGCGGCGCGGCCTGTCTGCGCGGGACGTTGCCGTCCGGTGATCAGGATCTAGCCATCTGGGAGGTGAACGCGGAGGACGCGCTGCACCCGTGGACGATCGGTGTCGAGGGCGTGCCTGGCGCACGCACCACCTTGGACCTCCGCCCGGTGCTCACCGAGCCAGGTGTCGAGCCGATGGGCATCGGCGGTCCGGTGCTGGTGCTCGTCGCGGAGGCCGCCCCTGACTCAGGTGTCATGGCCTCGACGGAGCGCGGTGAGCTGCTCGTGGCGGCTGGACGCTACCTCGTCGGCGTGTCGGCGGGAGGCCAACCGACGCTGGCGGAAGAGCTCCTGACCTACTCGGTCACGTTCGAGCCGGGTGGCCCTCTGCCAGCGGCCGGAGACGTCGAGCCGAATGACGGATCTGGACAGGCCACGCCGATCACGGGCGCGTTCGCCCTGTCCGGTGATCTGGGGGGACGGCCGACACGTACCGCTGGGCGTTGCCGGACGGAGACCACTCTGCCTGGACGCTCCGGGCGAGGACGCAGTTGGGCACGAACGCGTCGCTATCGCTTGCCGATGCCGTGGACGGCACGACGATCGTCCGTGCTCAGGCCGTCGAGGGAGAGGTCGAGTTCGCGGACCTGGTGCTGCCGGGCGGCGACTACCTGGTGACGCTTGATCCACCAGCCGCAACGCCGGCTCCGTATGTGCTGGCAGCCGAGGGCACGAACGCGCCGGTCGGGGATCCCGAGCCGAACGACACTGCGGAACGCGCCGTGCCGCTGGTCGGCGACAAGCCGCTCGCGCGCGGCCGCCTTTCTCGCCCACTCGATGACGACTGGTACCGACTCGCGGTCACCGATGGCCTGGCCGCAGCGAGCATCGACGTGCGCCTGATCTGGGGTACGCCTCGCCCCCGCGAACTCTGCCTCTTCGCGCCCTCGGGCGAGCTGCTGCTGTGCCGGAGCGGCAACGAGGGCATCAACGTGCCCGGGCTCGCGCTGCCGGCGGGAGAGTACAGCCTGCGTGTGCGTGGTGATGCCGACCCAGACGATGTCTACTTGCTGCGCGTCGATCCTGCCGGCCTCGTGCCGGCTGGTTTCGAGCGCGAGCCCAACGACACACCGGACCTGGCCACGGCGACCGATCCGAGCGTGGTGGCCCGTGGCCGGGCCCTGGGAGTCGACGTGGACTACTTCCGCGCTCGCATCGATGGCGATCCCCAGCTCTGGCAGGTAGACGCTCGAGGACATGGCATTTCCGCCCTGACCTGGGTGCGGGCGAACGGGGAGCGCCTCGCCGACGGCGCCGTCTCGGCCGACCACGCGAGCGCCACCATGACCGACCTCTACCTGCCACCAGGTGAACACTGGCTGCGCGTCACGGCCGAGGACGGCGAGTACGCACTCGAGCTGACCCCGCTGGGGCCGCCGGACCCAGCCGGGGAACGCGAGCCCAACGATTTGCCCAGCCGGGAGGAGCGCCTCGTGGTCGGAGAAGAGCGGACCGGTCGGCTGCCAACGGTGGCCGACGTCGATGTCTACCGCTTCACCGTCCACGGCCCGGACCGGCTGGTACTCACGCTCGATCCACCTGCAGACGGCGATGTTGATGTCGCCATCAGCGACGACATCAACGCGGCGCGCACGCTGCGCGTGCCCGGAGGCGCGGACATACGTGAGGACCTGGCCCTCGGACCGGGGGACTATCGCCTGACGTTGACCACGGCCCGACCCGGCCAGGAGCCCTACCGCATCGGGCTCACTCGCCCGGACCCGGTGCAGGCCGACTCCGGATTGAGCGCCGCCCTGGAGCTGCCGGATACGATGCTGGCCGCCTGGTGGCCGAGCGGCCAGCGGCTCAGTGCCACCACTCGGCTCGTCAACAGCGGCACCAAGGATCTGGAGGTCGAGCTTGACGCTGCGGCGACTGACCGGGCGTGGAAGGTCGAGATGGTGCCATCCAGCATCGGTGTCCCGGCGGGCGGCGAGGCGGTGGCCTCCGTCGAGCTGACGGTGCCTCCAGAGATCCCAGCGGGAGAGAGCGTGCGCGTCACCGTCGAGGCGCTGGTCTCTGGAGCGGTGCAGACCTCCGCCTGGGTCGATTTGGTGCCCACCGGCGACGCCCTTCCCACCCAGCAGGTGCGGATGTGGCCGGTCCCGGATGCGTTGCTGGGTGGGCTGGATGTGGCCTCGGAGGCGCTTGGTGCGGTGCCGATCCCGTCGCTCGACCCCGAGGGCGAACGACGGTTGCATGATGGCTACGCTGCGAGCGACTGGGGTCTCTCCTACCCCATCGGCGCCCTTCCGGTGGCCCTCACCGTCGACCTCGCCGGCGACGAGCCGGTGCCGGTAGCAGGCACGATCCTCCAACCGCTCTCCGCAGACCCGACACTGGGGGACTCCGTCCGTGATTTCGAGCTGGCCCTCTCGCTCGACGGCGGGACCTGGCAAACCGTCCTTGCCGGCACGCTCGACCCGGTCGCGGACGAGCAGGCCTTCGTGCTGGAGGACCCGATGGAGGCCCGATACGCGCAGCTGCGCGTATCGTCGGTCCAGCGTGAGTCCCCGTCACGCCTCGACCTCGGGGAGTGGAAGGTCGTGGCACCTCCCGGATGGAGTACGGGCGGTGGCTCACTCGACCTCGCCGACCCGCCGGCCGGCGGCCACGTGGCCTGGATGCGCCCACAGCCGGATGCGTCAGTGGAGATGGCCTCGATCCTGGTCGAGGACCCCGGGCCGGTGAGGCTCTCGACCGATCCCGGCGGCAGCGTGGAATGGGTCGTGGGTTTCCGGGACGACCGAGCAGCGCAGATATCGTCGATCGAGTGGCAGGACCCGTTGCCCAGCGACCCGGCCGCACGTCTTCGGGAGGTCGAGGTCTGGGCCAGCATCGACGGGCCGCTTGGGCCGTGGCGCTCGCTGGGCCGCTGGCCCCTCGAGCGCCGGGCCGATGGCACGGTGGACCCGCTGAGGTTCGAAGAGCCGGTCTGGGCGCGATTCCTGCGCTTTGCCGGTTCGGCCGACCGCAAGCAGCGTGCGGTCGAGCTCCCAGAGCGCGTCCGGGTGCTTGAGGCCGCAGCCAGCAACGCGTACCGCTCGGTCCTGGGCCAGTGGGGCATGGGCCAGCCGAGCGGTCCGTGGGAATGGCAACGCGAGCCGGACAAGGTCCCCGCCGACGACGATGGCGGCGCGCCGGACAGCTCCGACCGCCCGCGCGAGCTACGGGAGTCGGTCGCGGTCGAGGGCCGCGTGCACTACGAACAGGATGAGGACTGGTATCGCGTGGTCGTCCCCGAGGGTCATCATTCGCTCGCCCTGACGCTCGGCTCGCCCACGTCGGTCGGGGCTGCGGTCGCCCTGCGGACATCTGACGCGAGCCCGGTCCCGGTGGTCTTCGGTGCCGGCGACGAGACCGGCTCAGTCACCTATCTCGCAGCCGTCGAGCCCGGAGAAGCGTACACGGTCCAGGTGTTCCAGCCGCGGTCCTCCATCGTGGTCACGTTCGACACGAGTGCCAGCGTGGCCACGCAGCTGTCTGCCATCTTGGCCGGCCTGCGCTCACTTGCGGACGGCATGGCCGATCAACGTGAGGCCGTCCGGATCGTGCCTTTCGACGAGCAGCCGCTGCTGCCGGGTTGGTCGGACGACCCACTCGAGATCACCGACGCGCTCAACCGCTTCAGCCTCAGCGAGTCGTCCAGCGCGGCCGAGGCCAACCTCCGTGACGCGGCGACCGACCTCGCGGCCCGTGAAGGCGGTCGAGCCGTGATGCTCGTCACCGACGCCGCTACCTCCTCGAAAGGAGACACCGCGGAGCTGTGGTCCGCGCTGGCGTCGTCTCGTCCCCGGGTCTTCGCGGTCGAGGTGGGCGGCGAGGGTGAGCGCCCGGCGATCGAACGGCACCATCTCATGGCCGACTGGGCCATGAGCAGCGGCGCTCGGGCCACCTACGCCCGTGGCGGCGCCGACGTCCAGGCGGCTTTCGACCGGCTGGCCACGACACTCCGCCGTCCGGTCGCGTACACCCTCAAGGTCCAGAGCTCCCCGGAGCAGCTGCCACCGCCACCGCCCGGCCACATCGCGGTCCTGGCACCGGAGGTCGGTGGCGTTCGGCCCGCGGTCATCGGAAAAGACGCGGCCATCGCCCTGGTGCTGGACACGTCCGGCAGCATGCGCAAGCGGCTCGAGGGCCGACGGCGCATCGATGTCGCCAAGGCGGTCTTGACGACGCTGGTGCGCGAGGACATCCCACCCGGCGTCGACGTTTCGCTGCGCAGCTTCAGCGGCGAGAAGCGATCGTGCTCCAGCGTCTCGACGCAGCCGATGGGCCCGCTTGATCCCGACCTCATGGCCGAGGCCATCGAAGGCCTCGACGCGCCCAAACCAGCGGGCACACCATTGGCGGCGTCGATCGCCGCGGTCGCCGAGGACCTCGCAGGCGTCACCGGACCGCGCATCGTGGTCGTGGTCAGCGATGGCAAGGAGGGTTGTCGTGGCGACCCGGGCCGTGAGGCACAGCGCCTGCGTCAGAGCGGCATCGACGTGACGCTCAACCTCGTGGGGCTGGCCCTCGACAAGAAGACGCGACACGGAAATGCGCGGATCGCCAAGTTGGGAGGCGGGACGTACTTCGATGCCGCCGACGCCGAGACCCTGGGGGAAGCTCTGCGAGCGGCGATCAGCGCCCCGTTCGAGGTGCGGGATGGCAGCGGTGAACTGGTGGCACGCGGTACCGTCGGCGGTGACCCGGTCGATGCGCCTTCGGGGATCTACGAGGTACGGGTCCTGGTCGAACCGCCCGTGGTCTTCGAGGATGTCTTCCTGCGGTCGGACGCTGACGTGACGCTGACCATGCCGGTCGCGGAACACTAGCCACACGACCGGCCGACGCGACCCGGCAGCGGGCGGATAGGATTTCCGGTATGGCATTGCTGGGCATCGATCTAGGCACCTCCGGCGTCAAGGCCGTCGTCATCGACGAGTCCAGCACGCGCGTGCTGGGCACGGGCTTCCGGGAGATTCCCATGGAGGTGCCCTCCCCCGGTCGTGCTGAACAGGACCCGGAGGCGTGGTGGTCCAACACCGTCCTGGCCGTGCGCCAGGCCCTGCACGAGGCCGACAAACCGCAGATCGCGGGCATCGGCTGCGACGGGCACATGCACGGTGGCGTGCTCCTTGACGGTGCGAACCGGCCGCTGGGTCGGGCCATCACCTGGGCAGATCAACGCGCGGCGGAGCTGATCCCTGAGCTCGAGGCTGCTATCGGCATCGAGACCTTCCTGCGCGTGGCGGGGACGCGGCCGGCCGCCGGGTTCATGGGGCCCACCCTCGCCTGGCTGCGTCGCTACGAGCCCGACCGCCTCGATGCGGCGGCGGCGTTCATCCTGCCCAAGGACTACCTGCGCCTGCGCCTCGTCGGCACGGTCGCCACCGACATCAGCGACGCCTCAGGCACGGCCCTGTTCGACGTGGGCGCACGCACCTGGTCGACCGAGCTGACCGAGCGCCAGGGCGCCTCCACCAGCATCCTGCCGCCGCTGCTCGAAGCGGCCGACGTCGCCGGAGGGCTGTCCGCCAAGGCCGCCTCCGAACTGGGGCTGATGGCTGGCATCCCGGTCGCGGCCGGTTGCTCCGACCAATGTGCGCAGGCGGCCGCCAACGGGCTCGTCGATCGCACCAGCGGCTCGGTCGCGCTGGGGACCGGCGGCCAGATCGTGGTGGTCACGACGGAGCCCATGCCCGACCCGCAGGGCCGCATCCACACCTTCTGCCACGCCGCGCCCGAGCGCTGGTACCAATTGGGCGCGACACTGTCGGCCGGACTCTCGTTGCGCTGGCTGCGCGACCGCTTCCGCCTCACCTCGAGCAATCCCTACGCCACCATGGGCACCTCCGCAAGCCAGGCGTCGCCCGGCTCCGACGGGCTCATCTTCATCCCCTACCTCGTGGGTGAACGCTCGCCGATCATGGAGCCCGAGGCGACGGGTGCGTTCATCGGCCTCACCTACGCCCACCGCCGCTCGCAGCTGACACGAGCCGTGATGGAGGGCGTGGCTTGCTCGCTACGCGCCACCCGCGACGCGGTCATCGACGCCGGTGGCCAGTGCGACCGGTGGCTGGCGGTCGGCAACGGCCTGGCCTCACCGATCTGGCGTGGCATCCTCGCCGATGTCTACGGCGAGCCCCTCAGCTTCGTGGCGGCGCCGGAGCGGACGGCCGTGGGCGCGGCGCTCATCGGTGGCATCGCGGCCGGCACCTACGCGGGCTACGAAGAAGCCGCTGCGGCTGCGACGCCACCGCTGCACACCACCGAGCCCGACCCCGAGCGCGTGCGCACCTACGAGGCGGTCTACCAGCGCTACTCGCGCCTGTCGACGATGCTCCTTGAGGAAGGACGCGCCACGCGCGCTGACGCCTAGAGCGTCGGCTTCCAGACCATCAGCGCCACGATGGCGATGGTCAGGACCAGGAGCGCCAGACCCGCCAGCTGCATGCGACGCACGAGCGCGGGCAGCTCCGGCGCCGGACCATCGGGACCGGGCGGCTGCGAGGTCAGCTCGATGACCTTGTTGAGCACAGGCCGCTGCACGAGGAAGACGATCAGCAGCGCGATCACGTAGAGGACCAACGACACCGTCAGCCACAGCTCCCCGAAGCGCTCCATGCCGCCGGTGTCCATGACCAGCAGGGTGCCGGTGATGAACATGGTGACAGCCACCGGCACGAGGACACCGTTCGAGACGCGCTTGGCGGCACGCAGGTACCAGTTGCCGTGCTGGGGCTCGGCGGCGCTGGCGCGACCGAAGATGGGGGCATAGAAGCCGAAACCGAAGGCGGCGATGGCGCCCAGGATGTGCAGGAACAGCCACAGTTGGTACATGGCCGAAATGGTAGCGGTGCCGCGCTCCCCGAGGGAAGCGCCTTCGCAGTCCGCGGGCAGTACGATACGCGGGTCACCCAGCCCAGGGAGGGAGCCGTCGTTTGAGCGCAACCCATCGCGACCCGCGCGCCTCGTCCGAAGGCCCGGTCGTATTGACGCCGCCCGCCCCCGGAGAGGTCGCGGCACCCACCCTGGGTATGGCGACACCGGCTCCGCTCCGCCGCGAAGGTCGTGCCAAGCTCACCGGCGAGGCGCTCTACACCGACGACATCGTCTTCCCCGGCGCCTGGTACGGAGCCACCATCCGCTCGACCGAGGCCCATGCGCGCCTGCTGGGTCTGGAGCAGGACCCGGACTTCGACTGGTCGAAGGTGGTGGTCATGACGGCCGCGGACATCCCCGGCGACAACGTCATCAGCGTGATCATCGACGACTGGCCCGCGCTCGTGGAAGACGAGATCCAGCACGTGAGCCAGGCCGTAGCCCTCGTGGCCGCGGCGGACAAGGCCACCCTGCACGAGGCCAAGAAGCGCATCACGCTGCGCACCGAGCCGCTGCCGGCGGTCTTCGATCCGCTCGAGTCCGAGCACCAGTTCGCGGCCTATGAGATCAGCAAGGGTGACCCCGAGGCTGCTTTCGAGGACGCCGCGCTCGTGGTCCAGGGCGAGTACCGAGTGGGCCACCAGGAGCAGCTCTACATCGAGAACCAGGCCATGATCGCGGAGCCCCGGCCCGATGGCGGGGTCACCATCACCGGCAGCATGCAGTGCCCCTACTACGTGCACAGCGCCCTCAAGCAGGCGCTCGGCCTCTCCGACGAGCAGGCGGTCATCACCCAGGCCGAGACCGGCGGCGGCTTCGGCGGCAAGGAGGACTATCCCTCCGCGGTAGCCGTCCACGCGGCCCTGCTGGCCCAGCGCGTGGGCAAGCCCGTGCGCATGATCTACGACCGCCACGAGGACATCGCTTCCACCACCAAGCGACACCCGGCCATCGTGCGCTACCGCTCCGGCATCAGCGCTGACGGCCGCCTCATCGCCCAGGACGTCGAGGTGATCATGGACGGCGGCGCCTTCTGCACGCTCTCGCCGGTGGTGCTCTCGCGTGGTGTGCTCCACGCTGGTGGCCCGTACGAGTGCCCCAACGTCCACATCAAGGGCCGCTCGATGGCCACGAACACGCCACCGAACGGTGCCTTCCGCGGCTTCGGTGCCCCGCAGGTCGGTTTCGCCCACGAGCTGCAGGTCGCGCGCATCGCCCACGAGCTGGGCGTCTCGCCGGCCGAGCTGCGCGAGCGTTGGGTCTACCGCGAGGGTGGCGTCACCCCCTCGGGCCAGGTGCTGCGCGAGAGTGTGGCCGCGCTGGAGGTGCTCAAGGAAGCGACCGGGGCGGCTGACTACGACGCGGTGCTCGAGGTCAGTCGCCAGACGCGTGCCGTTCGCTGGAACCAGGCGGCGGAGGCGGGTTCCGGGTTCAACTCCACGCGTGTGCGTTCGGTCTCCGGCATCGGCATCGCCATGGCCTGGCACGGTGCCGGCTTCACCGGCAGCGGCGAGCAGCGGATGGGCAGCACGGCTGGTATCGAGCTTGGCGCTGACGGCGTCATCCGTCTGCTGATCGCCAGCACCGAGATCGGCCAGGGCACCAACACGGTCATGCCCATGATCGTGGCCGAGGTGCTGGGCGTGGAGCCGGCGGAGGTCGAGCTCGCCCCCGTCGACACCTCGATCGTGCCCAACAGCGGTCCGACCGTGGCCTCGCGCACGGTCATGATCGTGGGCGGCATGGTCTCGAAGGCCGCCTCGCGCCTGCGGGCGATCGTGGAGGAGCGCTCGGGCGGGAGCTTCGCGGATGTCTACCGGGCCGATGCGGCCGCCCACGGCGCCACGCGCATCGACCAGGAGTTCGAGTCCGAGGTCGAGGTCGAATTCGACGAGGACACCTATACCGGTGATGCCTACCCGGCCTTCGGCTGGGCCTGCGCGGTGGCCAAGGTGGACGTGGACCTCGACACCGGCGAGGTGCGGGTGCGCTCGGTGGTCTCGGCTGACGACGTGGGCCGGGTCATCCACCCGCTGCTGGCCGAGGGCCAGGTCGAGGGCGGCACGCTGCAATCGGTCGGCTACGGCACCATCGAGGAGATGAAGCTGCAGGACGGTCGTTACCTCAACGATCGCCTGGCCACGTATCTCATCCCCACCTCGATGGACGCCCCCAGGATCACGGCCATCCTCGTGGAGGCGCCGTTCAGCGGCGCGCCCCACGGCGCCAAGGGTGTCGGTGAGCTGCCCATGAACGTGGCGGCGCCGGCGGTCGTCGACGCCATCCACGACGCCGTCGGCGTGTGGATCACGGAGCTGCCCGCCACCTCCGAACGTGTGCTCAAGGCCTTGGAGTCCGACCGATGACCGCCCTCCGCGACGATGTCCAGAAACCGGACTCGACCTATCGCTTCACGCTCAACGGTGAGCCTCGCGAAGTATCGGTCCCAGGTATGCGCCGCCTGCTCGACGTCCTGCGTGAGGACCTCGGCTACACGGGCACCAAGGAAGGATGCGGCGAAGGCGAGTGCGGCGCCTGCACGGTCATCCTCGACGGCATGGTCGTGGACAGCTGCCTCGTGCCGGTCTGCCAGATCGACGGCTCCGAGGTTCGCACCGTCGAGGGCTTGACCGCTGCGCAGAGCGCAGCCCTGAGTCCGCTGCAGCAGGCGTTCCTCGAGCGCGGCGGAGCGCAGTGCGGGATCTGCACGCCGGGCATGCTCATGTCGGCACAGGCCTACCTCGACGATGGCGGCTCCGCTGATGAGGAAGACATCCGCGAGGCCATCGCCGGCAACCTCTGCCGCTGCACCGGATACACCAAGATCATCGATGCCATCGAAGCGGCGGCGCTCGCGCGTGAGGTGGACGCCTGATGGCTGCCGAGCCACCGGTCGTCAGCCCCGCTACCTTGGCCGAGGCCTTCGAGCTGCGAGCCCAGGGCGGCTGGCGGCCGCTGGCTGGTGGCACCGACCTCATGGTCCAGCTCGAAGCCGACGTCGCCGAGCCGCCGGCACGCGTGCTCGACCTTTCGCGGCTGGACGAGCTCAAAGGCATCAGCACCGACGGCTACGACGTCATGATCGGCGCGCTGACCACCTATACGCAGCTGCGGCACTCGCCGGTCGTCTCGGCCCGCCTGCACGCGCTCTCGGAGGTCGCGGCCACGGTCGGCGCGGCCCAGATCCAGAACCGCGGCACCATCGGTGGCAACATCTGCAACGCCTCCCCTGCCGGTGACACGCTGCCGGTGCTGTTGGCTGTCGACGCGACCTTCGAGTGCGGCTCGACCGAGGGCATCCGCGAGGTACCGGCGCGCGAGTTCTGGACCGGCTATCGGGAGACCGCGCTGCGCGAGGACGAGCTGCTGGTGCGCATCCGCTTCACGGTCGACCGGTCGCGGCAGACTCGCTTCCGCAAGGTCGGTACGCGCGCGGCGCAGGCCATCAGCAAGGTCGTCATCGCCCTCAGCTATCGCGATGACGGCAGCACCTGGCGCGACGTGCGCATCGCACTCGGCTCCATTGCCGCCACCACCGTCCGGGCCACCGGGGCCGAGGCCGTGCTGGAAGGTTCGCGTCCCGGGGCGGCTGTCGCCGATGAGGCAGCGCGCGTCCTGGCCCAGGAGATCAACCCCATCGACGACGTCCGCTCCACCGCCGACTATCGGCGCTCGGTGAGCGGCCGCGTCCTCCATCGGCTACTGCGCGAGGAAGGCGGTTGGTGAGCTCCCCGGTCGGGGGTACAGAAGGACGATGCCCGTCCTGCCGCGAGCCCGTCACGCCCGATCTGCGCTTCTGCCTTTCCTGCGGGAGCTCGTTGGCCGCAGCCCCGTGCTCGAGCTGCGGCACGCCGCGGATCGTGGGCGCCCGGTTCTGTGGTCAGTGCGGTGCTCGCCACGATCCTGAGCCGACCGACCCGGCGGCAACACGGCCCGCGAGCGACCCGGCTGGTGCCGAGACGATGCGCATCACCGAGCGACGATTGGTCTCCGTCCTCTTCGCCGACCTGGTCGGCTTCACCGCCCGGGCCGAGGACGAGGACCCCGAGACCACCCGCGAGTTCCTGACGACCTACTTCGAGCGCGCGGCCGAGGTCATCGGGCGCTACGGCGGAACCGTCGAGAAGTTCATCGGTGATGCGGTCATGGCTGTCTGGGGCACCCCCACCGCGCACGAGGACGATGCCGAGCGAGCGGTGCGAGCGGCCCTCGACCTGGTCTCGATGGTGGGTGGCCTCGGGTCGGGCGCTCAGTTGCGCGTGGCGGTCACTACCGGCGAAGCCGCCGTCGACCCCGGCGCGGACGGCCAGGGCCTGGTCACCGGCGATCTCGTCAACACCAGCTCGCGACTTCAGTCCGCGGCAGCGGCGGGCAGCGTGCTCGTGGATGAGACGACGATGGTCGCAGCCGGCCGCGCCGTCGCCTTCGATGCGGCAGGAGAGACGACGCTCAAGGGCAAGGCGGAACCGGTCAGGACGTGGGTCGCGCTGCGGGTCGTGGCCGAACGCGGAGGCGTGGGACGGCGTGAGGGCCTCGAACCGCCCTTTGTCGGCCGCCACGAGGAGCTGCGGCTGCTGAAGGAGTCGCTCCACGCGACCGCGCGTGAGGGTCGGTCGCGGCTGGTCACGATCATCGGCCAGGCCGGCTTCGGCAAGACTCGTCTCGCCTGGGAGCTCAAGAAGTACACCGACGGCCTGACCGAGACCATCTTCTGGCACGAGGGCGAGTCGCCGGCATACGGCGAGGGCGTGGCCTACTGGGCACTCGGCGGCATGGTCCGCTGGCGCTGTCGCATCGACGAGGGCGATCCGCCCGAGGTGGCGCGAGACAAGCTGGCCGCGACGGTCGCGGTGTACGCGGCAGATGACAACGAACGCGAGTGGATCGAGGCGCGGCTGGCGGCGCTACTGGGTCTGGCCGAGGCCCCATCAGGCGATCGCGAAGAGCTCTTCGCGGCTTGGCGCACGTTCTTCGAGCGGATCGCGCAGGAGGGCACGGTCGCCCTCATCTTCGAGGACCTCCACTGGGCCGACGAGAGCCTCTACGACTTCATCGACCAGCTGCTCGAGTGGTCCCGTGATCATCCCATCCTGGTGGTCGGCCTCGCCCGGCCGGAGCTACTGGCGCGACGCCCCGGCTGGGGCTCGGCGCACCGAGCCGCGGTCACGGTACACCTTGAGCCGCTCGATCCGGGGGCGCTCGGCGATCTCCTCCGCGGCCTCGTGCCGGGGCTTCCAGAGCCGACGCTCGACGAGGTCGTGGCCCGCGCCGAGGGCGTGCCGCTGTACGCCGTCGAGACCATCCGCATGCTGCTCGACAGCGGCCGGCTCGTGCGCGAGGGCGAGCGCTACCGCTTGCTTGACCCACGGGCCGAGGTGGCCGTGCCGCCGTCGTTACAGGCTCTCGTGAACGCTCGACTCGACGCCCTCGACCCCGAGGAGCGGGCCCTGACCCAGGATGCGTCCGTGCTCGGGAAGACCTTCGCCCGCGCTGCCCTCGCTGACGTGAGTGGCCGCGACGAGGCGTCGCTCGACCGACTCCTGAGCCAACTGGTGCGCAAGGAAGTGGTCGCGCGAGACCGTACCGCGGCAGCACACTTCGAGTTCGTCCAGAGCATCCTGCGTGACGTGGCCTATTCCACGCTCTCGCGGCGCGATCGTCGCGAGCGGCACCTGGCGGCGGCCGCACACTTCGAATCTCACGCCGACGAGGAGCTTGCCGGCATCGTGGCCACTCATCTCCTCGACGCACATCGCTCGATGCCGGACGGTGACGAGGGCACGGAAACGGCCCGCCGAGCGAGCATGGCCCTGCGCGCCGCGGCCGAACGATCGATCTCGCTGCACGCGAACCGGGCGGCCTTGACGTTCATCGAGCAGGGCCTGACCGTCACCGACGACCCCGAGGAGCGTGCCCGGCTGTGGGTCATGGCTGCCGGGCCGGCGCAGGCCGAGTCGGACCCGGAGTTCGGCTATCGCTACATCCGTCAGGCCGTGGACTGGTACATCGACAACGGCCGGGACGACGAGGCCGATGAAGCGGTGGTCATCCTGGCCTCGTGGGCCATCCACACCGACCATGCGGAGGAGGCCCGGCAGCTGGTCGAGTCACGTGTGCAGCGGATCGAGGTGGGGAGCGCCGGCCCCACTGCCCCTCGACTGCTCAACGAGCTGGCGCGAACGTTCCTCGTCTCCGGCGACGCCGGCGGCGCCATCGAACCGCTCGACACCGGTTTGCTCATCGCCGAGCGCCTGCTGCTCGAGCCCGATATGGCCGAGCTATTCGCCACCAAGTCCTGGGCCGTGGGCCTGCAAGGCAGGAACCTCGAATCCCTGCTCCTGGCGGAGGGAGCGCTCGCCCTCGCCGAGCGCCACGGCATGACCGATACACAGATGCGCGCGCGCATGAACCTGTCCGATCTCTACACCGGCCTTGAGCCGCGGCGTGGCTTCGAGGTCGCAGGCGGAGGCGTGGCGCTCGCGGAGCGCGTCGGCCACGCGAGCTGGGCTGCGGCCCTCGCCGGCAACGAAGGCTCCGCAGCGCTGTTGTTGGGCGAGTGGCAGCGTCCGCTCGAACGACTCGAACTGCTGCGTCCCGGGATCATCGGGTTCGGACGCCTCAGCCTCCTGAGCATGGCCGCCATCTCGGCTGCGTATCTGGGCGTTCCGCCCCCGGAGGGATGGGACTCAGCGTCGCTCGCGGACGGGGTCATGCAGGGCGACACGGCGATGATGGCGTTCGGGGCCTGGCACGGGTTCGCCAGCGGACAGCTGGAGGGGGTCGACCGGTTGGCCATGGCCTCCGCGGAGGATAGCTCCACACACTTCGGCGAAACGATGTTCGCCTCCTGTATGGCTGTGAACGCACTCATCTGGCTCGAGCAACGAGAACGACTCGCAGCCTTCATCGACTACTTCGTCGAGTATCCATCCGCCAGCTACCTCAAGGGCACGACCATCAACCAGGGGCGCGCTGCTCTCGCGGCCCTCGATGGGCGCTTCGATGTCGCCGAGGCCGGCTACAGAGAGGTCCTCCACGCGTGGCGTCGCCTCGACATGCGCCCGCACGTGGCCATCGCCGAGATGGAGATGATCAGACTGCTCGGCGACAGGCTGGCGGACCGCGACGAGATCGCGAACGAAGCTCGGGCCATGCTCGAGGACCTTGGCGCGGTGACGCTCCTGGCACGCCTTGACGAGGTTGCGCCGATGCCCACGACGGAAACCGTCTCCTGAGGCCGCGCCCTCAGCCTCGATCGTCCAGACGGTCGAGGTCGGCGGGGCTGTCCACATCCGGCATCTCGCCTGCGACCGCGACCTCGAGGACCATGTCCGGCCGCTCGACGACCAGCGACCCCAGGCCGTGATCGCCCTCGAGCGCATCGACCCAGCTCCAGGCCGGACGCAGCAATAGCACCGGGTTGCGCGGGCCGGGCGCCTCGTAGCGCGGGACCACGGCGGGTCGGTCGGCGGGGCGGGCCTGCCCGGCCGCTGACGCGAGCGCCTGCATCGTCCGCGCCCGGAGGAGTGGCTGGTCACCCAACACGATGAAGGCGCCGTCGAAGGCTTCCGGTAGGGCGCGAAGGGCGTCGATGCCTACCTGCAGGGACGAGGCGAGGCCTCGTTCGGGGGCGTGATTGCGCACGCGGAGCTCGTCGTACCAAGTGACGGCGCGCTCGATCTCTTCCGCGCCGTGCCCCAAAACGACGACCGTGGCCGCCGGTCGTGCGGCTCGCACCTCGAGGAGCACGCGTTGCAGCAATGGCTCACCGTCGAGTGTGGCGAGCAGCTTGGCACCGGGGCCCTGCCCGAAGCGGGATCCGGCTCCGGCTGCGAGCACCACCACTCCCAGGCTCAGCCGTCGTCCATCCACGTGCCAACGGTACACGTGAGCAAAGCCCGGGAGAAGTGGCCCGTGCCACGCTCGGATCATGGGTACTCGTGAGTCAGCGCGCGACCGTGGGATGCGGCGTGCACGATCTCTCGCCCATACGATCGGACTGGAGCTGCTCGAGGCACGGTTGGCGGCGAGCCTGAGCCAGGAAAGCGTGGCTCGGGCAGCGGACCTCAGCCAGTCTCGCATCAGCCGGACCGAGCGCGGTCAGCTACCCCTGGCACGCATCGACGAGCTCGCCCGGCACTGTGCGGCGCTCGGACAACGACTCGACACGCGGCCGTTCCCGGAGGGGTCCCCGGTCCGCGACGCACCTCAGCTCGACCTGCTCGCCGGGCTGCGTTCGATCGTCAGCGACACGTTCCGCTGGCGCACGGAGGTCGGCCTGTCCATCCCCGGGGACAGGCGTGCCTGGGACGTATGGCTGGATGGGCCCGGGATGGTGGCCATCGACGCCGAGACGAGGATCCGGGACATGCAGGCGCTGCAGCGGAAGCTCGAGCTGAAGTGGCGCGATAGCGGCTCACCGCGTCTGATCTTGGTCGTGTCGCCCACACGGCATAACCGGCGTGTCATCCAGGAGCACCGCGGCGCGCTGGTGAGCACGCTTCCGCTGGGTTCCCGCGACGTGCTTGGGGCGCTGCGCGCAGGTGTCGTACCGCGGGCGAACGGCATCGCCTTCGTTCGGCCCGCATCCTGGGACCGCCCATCCCCTCGAGACTAGTCGGACGCTCAAGTGCCGGCCAGCATCGCTGCTCGAGCGTCGAGCCATCCCCGTAGACCCAGAGGGCGTTTTGCAGCGGCACCTGAGCGCTCAAGGAATGGCCCGACGCTCCAGCGACCGCCTCGAGCGTCCGACTAGTCTCGGGAGGATGGTCTGCCGGCCCGCTCGTGGCGCAGGGGCACGAGACGAGCTCGTCACGCCGAGCGCCTACCATGGCCCGGTGACCGACTCTCCCGAGTACACCAATCGCCTCGTCCACGAGACGAGCCCCTACCTGCTGCAGCACGCTCACAACCCGGTGAACTGGTATCCGTGGGGTGAGGAGGCCTTGACTCGGGCCAGGGAGTTGGACCAGCCGATCTTCCTCTCGATCGGGTATGCCGCCTGTCACTGGTGCCACGTCATGGAACGCGAATCGTTCGAGGACGAAGACACCGCCGCGGAGCTGAACGCCCGGTTCGTCTCGATCAAGGTGGATCGCGAGGAGCGGCCCGACCTCGACAGCATCTACATGGACGCGCTCCAGGCCATGACCGGCCAAGGCGGCTGGCCCATGAGCCTGTTCCTCACGCCCGAAGGGCTGCCCTTCTACGGCGGCACCTACTTCCCGGACGTGCCGCGCCACGGTATCCCCGCCTTCCGCGTGCTCCTCGCGCGCATCGCCGAGGTCTGGGACGACCGGCGCGAGTGGGTCGAGTCGACCGCGGCCAACCTGGCCAAGCACGTTCGTGATGAGCAGGACGCTCCCGCCCGCCTGATGGCCGCCCTTTCCGAGCTCCCCGAGGTCGCCCCCAGCGACCGCCTCGACGACGCCACGAGCGCGATGGCTAAGGGCTTCGACCCGGTCAACGGGGGCTGGGGCGAGGCGCCCAAGTTCCCGCAGGCGATGTCGATCGAGCTGCTCCTGCGCGAGCACCTGCGCACCGGCGCCAGGGAGCCGCGCCTGGTGGCCGAGCGAACGCTGGACGCCATGGCCGCGGGCGGGATCTACGACCACCTCGGCGGCGGCTTCGCCCGTTACTCGACCGACGCTCGCTGGCTGGTACCCCACTTCGAGAAGATGCTCTACGACAACGCGCTCCTGGCCCGCGCCTACGCCCACGCGGCGGAGCTCACCGGCGATCCGCACTATGCCTACGTCGCGCGTGAGACGCTCGACTTCGTGGCCCACGAGATGCGGAACCCGCCCGGAGGGGCCTTCGCGGCCAGCCTGGACGCTGACACCGAGGGCACCGAGGGGGCCACCTACACGTGGGACGCAGCGGAAATCCGCGAGGTCCTCGGCAAGGACGCCGCGCTCTTCGAGGCCGCCTACGGCGTGACCGAGAGCGGGAACTGGGAGGGCCGGACCATCCTCCATCGCGTGCGCAGCGACACCGACCTGGCGGTCGAGTTCGAGCGACCCAGAGACGCCATCGCCGAGACGCTGGCCCAGGCGCGCACCGAGCTCTTGCGGGTACGGGACGAACGCCCCCAGCCGGCCCGCGACGACAAGGTCCTGACCGCCTGGAACGGGCTCATGATCAGCGCCTTCGCCGACGCCGGACGGACGCTCGGCGAGCCCTCCTTCGTGCGGGTCGCCATGGAGGCGGCCGACTTCATCCTCGAGGAGCTGCGGGCGCCCGAGCCGAAGGCAGAGGCGAAGGCATGAGTCAGACGACCGAGCTCATCGTCTCGATCCATGTGCCCAAGACCGGCGGCGAGACGTTCCGCGACATCCTCGAGGACCTCACCGACGGCCACCTCCAGCGCGACTACGGCGACCGGCCCCTGTCTCCGCTCACGCTCCGGCAGCGCGTCCGCCTCGCGACCAGCCGGCCACACCTGGAGCCCGGCACACGTGCCGTCCACGGCCACTTCATCGCGACCAAGTACTGGCGTCGTTACCCCGAAGCGCGCTATATGGCCTGGTTCCGCGAACCGGTCGAGCGGCTGGCCTCGCACTACTACTACTGGAAGCGCAAGCCGGATCGGAAGAACCCGACCTGCCTGCGCCTCATCGAAGAGGATCTCTCCCTCGACGCCTTCGCCGCCCTGCCGGAGATGCGTGATATCCAGGCTCGCTTCCTCGGAGAGGTGCCCGCAGAGCGCCTCGCCTTCGTCGGCCTCACCGAGCGCTACGACGAGTCGATGGACCTCTTCCGCCGCGCCTTCTACCCGTCCCTGGCGGCCGAGACCGAGCAGACCAACGCAAATCCTGAACGTGACGGTGACCGCTACGACCTCGACCCGGCCCTGCGGACCACGATCGAGGGCCTGAACGCCGCCGACGTCAAGCTCTATGCGGTTGCTGTCTCGCGCTTCGAGGAGCTGCTCGCCGAACACGCGGAGACGGTCGCATGAGCCTGCGACTGCTTCGTTCCTGGAAGGACGGGAGGGCCCAGCACAGCGGCACGCTCGAGGACTATGCCAACCTCGCCGAAGGCCTGCTGACGCTTTACGAGACGACCTTCGAGGAGCGCTTCTTCGTGGCCGCGCGCGAGCTGACCGACGCGGTCCTCGACCACTTCGAGGCGCCCGAGGGCGGCTTCTTCGACACCGCCGATGACGCCGAGACGCTCATCGCCCGCCCACGGAGCCTGCAGGACAACGCGGTCCCATCGGGCGGCGCCATGGCCACCACGGTGCTGCTGCGCCTGGCCGCGTTCACCGGGCAGCACCGTTATCGCGATGCCGCCGAGCGAGCCCTGGCGCCCATCGTCGGCATCGCCGCCCAGCATCCGACCGGCTTCGCCCAGTGGCTCATCGCCTTCGGGCTCGCGAGCGGGTCCATCGATGAGATCGCCATCGTGGGCGACCCCGACGCGGACGACACCAAGGCGCTGCTGGCCGCGGCCAGAGCGGGCTTGCGGCCGAACCAGGTCATCGCCGTCTCAGCCGACCCTTCAGCCAGTGCGGTGCCGCTGCTCCATGACCGAACCGCGATCGACGGCGCCGCCACCGCCTATCTCTGCCATGGCTTCGCCTGCGGGCGGCCCACGACCGATCCGGCGGAGCTGGCCAGCCAACTCGAGGCGGCGCGCGCATCGTAGGCTAGGGCCATGCACTCCGACACCGTCACATGACGACTTCCCGCGCGCCCCAGGCCATCATCTTCGACCTCGACGGCACCCTCGTGGACACCGTCGGCACTCGCGTCGACTCGTGGATGGCGGTCTTCCCTACGTTCGGGATCGACCCGGACCCCGAGTTCCTCGCGCCGCTCATGGGCTCCGACGGCAAGCTCCTTGCCCGCATGGTCGCCGAGCGATACGGCGTCGATCTCCGACCGGGCGACGATGTCATGATCGACAAGCTCGCCGGCGACGAGTTCCGCGTCCTCAACGAGCATCCCCGCGCGTTGCCGGCAGCGCACCAGATCCTCGAGTCGCTGACCGACCGTGGCATGCCCTGGGCGGTGGCCACCTCGAGCCTGCCCGATGACGCCCGCGAGTCGGTGGAGTCGCTGCAGCTACGGGCCATGCCGCTCATCTGCGACGGCGCGGACGTGGAGCACGCCAAACCCGCGCCCGATCTGCTGATCAAGGCCGCCGGGCTGCTCGAGGTGGAGCCGGCCGAGACCTGGTACGTGGGCGACTCGAGGTGGGACATGGTCGCGGCCAAGGCGGCAGGCATGCGCGCCATCGCGGTGCTCACCGGTGCCACCACGGCTGAGGCCCTCTCCGAGGCTGGCGCCGATGTCATCTATCCCACGCTCGCCGAGTTCATGGCCGACATCCCGGCCGACTGAGCCGCGTCGTTCGCGTCAGTCGTCGCCGGCGAGGATGTCGGCCGCTTCGGCTACCGAGGCACGGACCTCGGGCGTGAGCGCGTCGCGCCGCCCGTGCGCGGAGTCGTGCGCGAGGGCATCGAGGCGGGCTTCGACGTCTGCCATCCGCGAAAGCTGACGGTCGCGCAGGTCGTCGAGCGTGCCGCGACCCGCGTCGGTGGCAGCCGCGAGCACCTCCCCGAGGTGTGCCAGGCACCACGGTGCAGACGAGATCCACTCACGCCAGGTCTCGTCGCCTCGGGCCAGGTCGACCAGTCGCTTGGCGGCGGCCCCGGCCAGCGTCAGCTCGTTCTCACAGACGGGGCAACCCCAAGCCGAGCGCGACGCCTCGCGGATGCGCCTTGCTGCGCGGAAGCCGCCGGCACCCTCCAGGGCACGTCGCCGGGCACCCAGCTGGGAGCGCAGGAAGATGCCGCCGCCGACGCCATCACCGTTGCCGGCGGTGTCGGCCACGACCGCGGCTCGCACATGGCGGCCGCAGAAGCCACCGCCCTGCCGGAAGCGATCGCGATAAGCGCGGTCGGTGGTGTGCTGATAGAGCAGCGAGTCGAGGTACTGCGGCGCGACGCGGGCTACGTGCGTACATAGCGGGCAGCCGGGCGCGACCAGCGCCTCGACCAGGCCGTCGTCACCCATCGAACGTGCACGAGGACGAGGTCGGTCGAGAGGCTTCATGGGTCGGCAGTCTAGGCCGAGGCGAGCGAGACCGACGAGCGTGAAGGCGCAGCGTCGCACGCCTTGACCTCCCCGTGCGCGACGACACCCCCGCAGATCGACCCGGAGGGTCGCCTCGGTTCGCGCTGTCCGGCGACGCTACGGTGTGACCGTGAAGTCTCCCTGCATCGTGTAGTAGTGGCCGGGCACCGTGCAGGCGAAGCGGATGTCGCTGACGTCGTCGGGGACCACCCACTCGAGCTCCTGCACGCCGGTCTCCCAGTCAGGGATGCCGGTGTCGGTGGTCCCGCCCATGACCTGCAGGTCGCTGTCCGCGCCGATGTAGAAGTTGTGCAGGAAGCCTGCGGTGTTGTCGACGCGGAAGATGACCGTCTCGCCGGGCGTCACCTCGATCTCGCGGATCTGCTCGCCGTCCTGCAGGAAACGGATCGCAGCATCGGCCTCGAGCTCGATGACGCGGGCCTCGCCGTCGGAGGGCTCAGCAGCGGTCGACGCGGGCTCGGCGGTCTGCGCGGGCTCGGCGGCGTCCGCCGGCTCCACGGCCTCGGCGGTCGACGCGGGCTCGGCGGTCTGCGCGGGCTCGGCGGCGTCCGCCGGCTCTGCGGGCCCTGCGGCCTCGGTCGCGGTGAACGTGCCCTGCATCGTGTTGTAGTGGCCGGGAACGGTGCAGCCGAATTTCAGCCCACTGACGTCGTCGGGGACCACCCACTCGAGCTCCTGCACGCCGCTCGTCCAGGCGGGGATCCCGACGTCAGTCGTGCCGTTCGGCATCATCAGTTGATCGTCAGTGCCGATCCAGAAGTTGTGCTCGAACCCGGCGGTGTTGTCGACGCGGAACAGGACGGTCTCACCGGGCGTCACCTCGATGGTCGGAACTGGCTGGCCGTCAATGTCGGTGAAACGCAGTGCGCTGTCAGCCTGCAAGTCGATGACCCGGGCCTCGCCACTCGGCGGTGCGACAGACGGCTCGGCGGAGGACACAGGCTCGGCGGAAGGCTCGGGCGCCATCGAGTGTTCGGGTCCCATGGACGGTTCGGGCGCGGATGTGGTTTCCGGCTGCGGTGAGCCAACCGTGGGCGCGAACGTCCACTGGCTACCCGTCTCGCTGGCGCAGGCCGCCAGCACGAACGCGAGGGTAAGCAGGGTCACCAGGACCCTTGGGAGCGAGTTCTTCATGGGAGCGATGCTACGTCAGTCGGCCCGTTTCGATGCAGTCGCTCCGGAGGCACGCTCGGGAACCAGGCCCTGGCGGATGGCCACACCGGCAGCCTCGGTGCGGCTCGACACGCCGAGCTTGGCGAGGATCCGCCGGACGTGGACGTGGACCGTGCGTTCGCTGATGAACAGACGCGCGGCGATGTCGCGGTCCGTGCGCCCCTCGGCAAGGATGTTGAGCACCTCACGTTCGCGGGGACTGAGCCCGTAGGTCTCCGCCGGTCCCTTGCGCAGGGTCGCGATGACCTGCTCATCGATGGCCTTGGCGATGTCGGACCCTGAGCCGGCCGACCCTGACTTGCCGGGCCCGACAGCCACCGGTCGGCGCGCGCCGGGACCGACAGCCACGACGTCATTGCGGGCATCGGGAGCCACCGGCAACGCCACGCGGGCCCTGGTGCCCAGATCGACGATCTCGCGGAGCAGCGGCAACGAAGGCAGCTCGCGCGCCAGCCGGTACGCCGTCGAGAGCGGCTCGCTCGCCTCCACGCGGGCGGCTTCACGGTCGGCCTCGCTGGCGTTGGCCAGGATCGCCAGCGCCTGCCACCAGCGCGCCTTGGCCTCACGGAATGGCACCTGATGCTCGTGCCAGATCTCTGCGATCTGTCGCCAGTCCTCGGGGTCCACCGTGCCACGGACGCGATCGGCGTGAGTGCGTGCGACCCGAAGCTGCAGCTCCGCCTCGTAGCGAGCACCGACGTTCGGCCCGATCGACGACGAGGCCACGTAGCGCTCCGCCTCGGGCAGCACGGTCGTGATCATCCCGCGCGCGCGGGCGATGAGCCCCGCATCGCTGCTGGCGCGTCCCTGCTCGGCCGCGGCGGCGGCAGCCTCGAGCGAGGCCGCGGCGGCGTACGCGACGACCTTCATCTCGTCGCTCTCGATGGCGCGCGGCCATTCGCGCTCGGCGACGCTCAGTGCCTCGTCGAGCTGGCCGTTCCAGAGGGCCAGGCTGATGGCGGCACGGATGACCATGCCGGTCCACTCGCCCGGCTGCACGGCCTGAAGCTCGAGGAGGGCCTGGCCGACCAGGCTGCGGGCTTCGTCGTCGGCCCGCGACTCCGCGAGGAGCAGGCCCAGCACCATCAGCGAGAGCCAGGTGATCTGACGGCCACCGGTGGCCGATGAGCCAGACCATTGCCACTTGAGGTCGCGCCGACACTCCCGTTCGGCCTCCTCCCAGCGACCGAGATGGAAGAGGATGTCCGCGGCGTTGCCCCGCAGGAACGCCCCGTACGTCGCTTCCAGGCCGCCGGCTGACGCGTCGGAGAGGAACTCCACCACGACCGCCAAGGCCTCTTCGCGGCGCAGCTCGAGGTCGAGCAGATACGTGCGGTTGCCGGCCACCCGCATGAGGTCGTCGAGCCGGCCGGCTTCGCGCGCCAGCGTGGCCGCGCTCTCGAGCAGGGCCAGTCCGCGTTCGCTGTCCCCGCGCGTGGCCACGTCGACGCCCAGCGTGCAGGTAGCGTGCGCGCGGATCTCGAGCACATCCTGCCCGGCCGCCTCTGCGGCGTCGGCAACCTTGAGGGCCTCGTCGACGAGGGCGATGCTCTCGTCGAAACGGCCGTCGATCATGAGGTGTTGCGCGAGCGAGGCCAGCACCTGGGCGCGGCTGCGGGAGGGCGCTGGCGGGATCACGCCGAGGGCCCGCTCCATGGACCCGATGGCACCACCCAGATCTCCGGCGTTCCACTGGTAGCGACCCAGTTCCTCGTACATCTCGCCGAGCACGACCCGCGTGGCCGCGTCACGGGAACCGCGCGTGGCCGAAGCCTCCCGGGCCGCCCGCGATTCGATGGCCCGACGCATCAGCGCCACGGCCTTGCGGAAGGCACTCGCGAGCGCGGAGGCGTGTGCGGCGCCAGCGAGGAGCGCCGCCTCCGAGCGACGATCGGCGGGGTCGATGCTGGGCAGCTCGAGCGCAGCCTCATAGTGCAGCAGCACCGTCTCGGCAGGGTCCAGCCGGCCCGACCGGATCGCCGCGCGCTCGTGCGCTTCACGCGCCTCGGTCGGGCGGGCCGCACGCTCCCAGTGCCAGGCCGCGAGCGCAGGCTCATCTGCCAGCGAGCCCGCGATGGCGGCATGGATGGCCTGCCGCTCGGGTGTCAGGGCCAGTGCCTCGACGGCTTCGGCGCACAGCTCATGCGAGATGGCCAGGCGCTCACCGAGCTCCACGATGAAACCTGAGGCGCGCGCCTCGTCGAGGCCCTTGACGGTGAGGCGCCCGTCGGGGGGATGCAGCTCCAGCAGGGTGGCCGGCCGCAGCGGCACTCCGGCCGCGGCCAGGACGCGCACCGCTCGCGAGCCATCGGCCGACAGGGACGCCAGGCGCGCGCCGTAGAGCTGCTCGAAGGCGTCGGAGAGACGGACGTCCACCAGCGAGCTCGCGCTGCGGGCCAGCTCGAGCGCGATGAGCGGGTTGCCGTGCGCGCCGACCGTGACGGCAGTGAGGGCATTGCGGGCAGGCGGCTCGCCGAGCGCATCGACCACCAGCCGCTCGATGTGGGCGGACTCGAGCGGACCCAGCTCGATCCGTGTGACCTCCGGGTCAGCGGTCAGCAGGCCTGCCAGCCGCTGCATCGGGTGGCGTCGGTGCACCTCCTCGGGCTGGTAGGTGACCACGAGGCAAAGCGGCAGGGTGCGACCGACGTGCTGCAGGGCCTCGATGAGCTTGCGCGTGGCCGGGTCGGCGTGATGGAGGTCCTCGAGCATGAGCAGCAGCACCCCGCCACCAGCGATGCGCTCGAGCACGCCGAGCAGCGACTCGAGGACCCGCCGGCCGATGAGGTCCGGAGCTTCCAGAGCCGGCGGTTCGCGGTCGATCCCGAGCTGGTCGAGGCGTTCGGCGAGGCCGGGCACGAGCACACAGAGGTCCGCGGCCGCGCACCCCAGGACCTCCTCGAGGCGCTCGTCGGGCAGCTGCCTGAAGGCGGGGGCGAGGGCATCTCCGACGGCTGCGTAGGGCACGCCGAGCGCAGGCTCGTATGCGCGACCGCGGCAGGCGAGGACACCGGGCACGCTCGAGACACGGGTCGATAGCTCATCGAGAAGGCGCGTGCAGCCGATACCGGCCGGCCCGGTAAGCACGACACGACCAAGCCGCCCCTCTGCGACTCGACGCACGGCCTCGGCCAGCTGGGCCAGCTCGCGCTCTCGACCCAGGAACGCCATAGGCCAGAAGCATAGACGCACCGAGCCACACCCCGACGTCCGGTGTCACATACTTCCGCTCGTGCCGGTGCATCCCAACAACACCCTCAATGAGCTGAGCGGCGAGGAGTGGCTCTACTTCACCAAGTCGCTGCTGACCACGGCCTATCCTTCCGAGCTCGGCCATGCCTTGCGCAAGGCACACGGCGCCAACAAGCCGCCGCGGCTGATGGCACGGCTCATCGAGTTCTTCACCAAGGGCGGCGAGCTGGTGCTCGATCCCTTCGCCGGCGTGGGCGGGACGTTGCTCGGAGCGGCCGTCGCGCGCACCCCCCGCCGAGCCCTCGGCTTCGAGATCGAGCCACGCTGGGCGGCGGTCTACCAGGCGGTCATCGAGGCTGCCGCCGCGGAGCGCGAGGGCGCAGGTGCCGAGCTGCGCGACCTCGGCGAGGCGGACCCGGGGGGCGTCCGTGGCTTCGACCCGTCGGGTTGTCGCCTCGAGGTCGGTGACGCACTGGAGCTCCTGGCAGACCTGGGCGACGACTCGGTCGATATGGTCGCCACCGATCCGCCCTACAACCCGCAGCTGAAGATCACCATGTCCGGCGGAGCCCTCGCGGAGGCACACGCCAACCGGCGTACCGACTACGCCATGGTCACCGACGACCCCGCCGACTTCGCCAACAGCGCCTCATATGGCCAGTACCTCGAGCGCATGGGGGCGCTCTTCGGCCAGCTCGAGCGTGTGCTCCGGCCCAGGCGCTATGCCGTGGTCATCGTGCGTGATGCCTACCAGGACGGGACCTACCGTTTCGTGGCCTCTGACCTCGCCGCGCGCGCCGCCGGACACGGCCTGGTGCCCAAGGGGGACCTCATCTGGTACCAGGCCGGGGCGCGGCTCCGGCCGTACGGTTATCCCAGCGCCTTCGTGCCCAACATCGTCCACCAGCACGTGCTGGTGCTGCGGAACAGGTAGCGACCCCTAGCCTGCGAGCAGTCGGTTCCTGACGCCCCCGTCGGTAGCGGCCTCGATGACCGTCATGGCCATCGCCAGCGCGCCGTCGAAGATGGCCTGATCGGCCGAGGGCGTGGCGCAGGCATCGGCGAAGGCCGCCTGGTGCGGGACCGCGCCGTTCGACTCCACGCCGATGAAGGGATGGATGGTGGGCACCTCATAGCTGACGTTGCCCATGTCGGTGGAGACGGGCGCGGGCGGCTCGACGAACGTTCGTCCGAGTGATTCGGCGTGCTTCTGGTAGATCGCCGCCAGCTCCGGGTCGTGACGCAGGTCGGTATAGGCCGTGTCGAGCTCGAGCTCGAGCGTGCAGCCGGTGGCCAACGCGCCGGCCTCGAAACAGGCGCGCACCTTGGTCAGCAGCTCCTCGAGCCGCGCGGCAGTGCCGGCCCGAACCATGAAGTCGGCCTTGGTCTCACGGGGGATGATGTTGGCCGCCTCACCGCCCTTGGTGACGATGCCGTGCACGCGATCGCTGGGCATCATCTGCTGTCGCAGCAGGCCGATGGCGGTCTGGGCCACGACCATCGCGTCAGCGGCGTTGACCCCGCCCCAGGGGAAGCCCGAGGCGTGGGCCTCCACGCCGGTGTAGGTCACCGACAGCTGCTGCACCGCGATGATGTCCGGCGTGGCCACGTCCTCGGGATAGGGATGGACCATCATGGCGGCGTGGACGTCGGCGAAGAAGCCGCCCTCGATGAAGCCGATCTTGCCGCCTCCGCCCTCCTCGGCCGGCGTACCCAGCAACGAGAGCTTCAGGCCCAGCTGGTCAACGAGTGGAGCCAGCGCGAGCGCCGCACCGAGGCCTGCGCTGCAGATGACGTTGTGGCCGCAGGCATGCCCGACACCCGGCAGTGCGTCGTATTCGGAGCAGATGGCGATGTGCAGCGGACCGGAGCCGACCTGGGCGACCACCGCGGTGGGCATGTCGCGGTAGCCGCGCTGTGTCTGGAACGCCGCCGCCTCCAGGGCATCGGCGAGCCAGGCCGCAGCCCGCTCCTCCTCGAAGCCGAGTTCCGGGTTCTGGTAGATACGATGCGAGAGCTCGATGAGTCCGGGATGGGCAGCCTCGAGCGTCGCTCGCGCCGAAGCGTTCGCGTCAGTCATGTGCCCGAGTCTACGCCGGGCCGGAGGTGCCGGTGGGACGCTCGCCGGAGGCTAGAAGCCGGTGGTGCCGTTGCTGTCGCGAGCGACCGTGCCGTTGCGGCCGCTGCCGGCCGGAGCGCCCGAATAGCCGTAGCCGCGCGTGGTGGTGGTACGAGGGGTGAGCACGCGGACACTCTCTGCCCTGAGCGTCTCGACCACGGACGAACGCACGGCCGTAGCCTCGGGGCTGCTGCTGGGCGATGTCCCGGGGGTACCACTGCTGGTCCCGACGGCGGGCGTGGGCGTGCCGCTCGAGGGCGGGCTGGCCTTCGGCACCGGCTTGGCCGCCGGTGCGGCGGGTGTCGCGGGCGTCCTGGGCTCGTCGGGATCACGCTCCCCACGCAGCGGGGCGCTGCCCCGGATGGTGCCGGCCGCGTCCTTGGGGGCCTCGCTGAGCATGTGCATCTCGCCCTCGACGGAGGCACCCTCGTGGAGCATCAGCTTGAAGGTCTCTACCCGACCGCTGATGCGGCCGCTGGAACGTGCCTCGAGTCGCTCGCGGCAGGTGAGGTTGCCGGTGAACTCGCCGGCGATGATGGCCTCGTCGACGATGACATCGGCATCGACCTTGGCGCCGTCCTCTACACGGATCTGGATGGCCTCGATGCGACCCTTGACCGAACCCTTGACCACGACGGTGCCACGCGAGGTGAACGTGCCCTCGAGATGGTCGTCGACCGCGATGACCGAGTCATCGGGGCCGGGCGCGTCATCATCGATGGCCGGTTCGGGCTCGGCGAGGGTGGAGATAGCCGGGCTGGCCGGGCTGGTCGGGACATAGCCGGGCATCACCGGCTTGGCCGGCTGCGGCGGCAGTTCGCGCATGCCGGCAGGCGCATCGGGCAGGTCGGCTGCTGGCTTGTCCGCGGACTGACTGAACATCGATCCCTCCTGGAAGTAGGACCGCCAGTGTAGGTGCCAGAACGGTCAGGCCCGCGCCTCGGAAGACGCCCGGCACGGCGTTCTGGTGACCGAACGCCACACTTGTGCTCCCCCAAGGGCACCCAGGTACCCCGGAATGGCCCTGACGATGCCCGCTCGCGATCCGCCCGTCCGCGAGCCATCGTGCGAAGTTCCTAGTGCTCCGGCTGGCGTGTGCTGCTACGCTCACGCAATCGGGGCGGTGGTGCCCGCGCTTGGGCGTTCCGCTTGACCGTCCGTCGAGACATGAGAGGGTGAGTGAATCTATGCATAGACCTATCGGAGTGATCCTGTTGGCAGCGGGGGCCGGCCTGGCCGCGCTGTACAACCTCTACAAGATGCTGGTGTACCTCGGCATCGTCGAATTCCCGATCGGCAGCCAGAGCGTGTCGTTCAACGAGGCGCAGTGGGGCGCCGCCCTGTGGACACTGCTGATCGCGGCCATCTGGGCCTGGGTCGCCCTGGGCTTCTGGAACCTGCGCGCCTACGCGGTCCAGTTCGGCATCTTCATCAGCCTCTTCACGCTGATCTGGGGCTTCTTCGCGCTCCTGTTCGGCTCCACCGTCGAGGCCGAGACCATCCCCTGGCTGCTGGCAGGCTTCATCTTCCTGTACCTGAGCTACCCGGGCGTCCAGCAGGCCTTCATCGAGAACGAGAAGTCGAGGCTCACGCCCGAGCAGATCGCCGCGATGGAAGCGCTGAACGCGGCCAATGCCGCCGCTGCCGCCAAGCCGCCCCCCGGCATGGGCGCGCCCGCAGATGCGGCGCCTTCCGCCAAGCCGCCCGCGGATCCGCCCGCCGCTTCCTAGACACCCCGGGGTGGCCGGGTAACGCCGCCGAACACAGCATCGACGTCCGCCGCGGACCCATCGGGTCGGGCGGGCGTCGTGATTCCTAGCCGCCGAGCGCCTTGATCATCACGTCGAGCGGCGCCTCGTGCCCAGTCCAGGCCTTGAAGCCGGCGGCGCCCTGTCGGGCGAGCATGCCCAGGCCGTCGAGGGTCCGATGGCCGCGGGCCGCAGCGAGACGCAGGAAGGCCGACTCCGCGGTCTCGGGGTTGAGGTCGCACACGACGGTGTCCGCCGTGAGGGCCGAGAGGTCGACGTCGACGTGCGCTTCGGCGGCCGCGCCGCTGCCCATGCCCACGGGTGTGCAGTCCACGAGCACGTCGCAGGGTGGCACCGTGAGGGTGCCCGCCCACGGCAGGGCCACAGCCTCCACAGACGTCTTGGTCTCGAGGATGTGCACGAGCTCGTCACGATGCGGCGCGGTGCGGTTGGCGATGGTCACGCGCTTCGCGCCGGCCAGCGCCAGCTCCACGGCCACGGCCCGGGCAGCGCCACCCGCACCCAGGATGACGACGTCGAGACCGGCCGGGTCGTAGCCCGAATCGCGGATCGACCAGACGAAGCCCGAGCCGTCGGTGTTGGAGCCGATGAGCCGGCCATCCGGTTGGCGCACGATGGTATTGACCGCACCACTGATCTCCGATGATGGCTCGAGCCCGTCGAGCAGCGGGATGACCGCCACCTTGTGCGGGATGGTGCAGTTGAGCCCGCCGAAGCCGAGCAGGCGCGCGGCCTCGATGGCGGCCGGCAGATCGTTCGCGGCCACGCGGATGTCGAGGTAGCGCCAATCGAGCCCGGCATGCTCGAAGGCGGCGTTCTGCATGATCGAGGTGGGGTTGCCCTCGACCGGATCGCCGAAGACGGCGACGTACTGGGTGGTCATCGAAGTGCTCCTGGCGTGGCTGGTGTCGACACCCTACGTCCGTGGCACGCCCCGCGTATCCTCGATCCACCATGCTGAACGAGCCACTCATCCTGGCCGTCGACCAGGGCACCACCAACACCAAGGCCATCCTCGTGGACCGCGAGGGGTCCGTCGTGGCCCTGGCCTCACGGCCGATGGACATCGACTACCCGCAGCCGGGCTGGGTGCAGCAGGATGCTACCGCCATCTGGACCGCGGTCCGCGACTGCATCGACGAGGTGCTGGACGCGGCAGGCTCGCCCGCGCTCGCTGGTATCGGCATCTCCAACCAGCGCGAATCGGGCGTGGCCTGGGAGCGTGACGGCGGCGTCCCGGTTGGACCAGCGGTGACCTGGCAGTGCCGTCGCTCAGCGGAGATCTGTGACTGGCTCCGGGGGGCCGGGCGAGCCCACGAGATCGAGGCGCGCACCGGCCTGCCGCTGGACCCGGGATTCACCGCCGGAAAGTGGCGCTGGCTCCTCGATGCCGCTCCGGATGGCCGCAGCCGAGCCGCGGCTGGTGAGATCCTGCTGGGGACGGTCGATAGCTGGCTGCTGTGGAATCTGACCGGCGGCGCCGTCCATGCCACCGATGCCAGCAATGCCTCGCGCACCCAGCTCATGGATCTCGCCGCGGTCGCCTGGGACCCTTGGCTGGCGGAGGCGTTCGGGGTGCCGCTCGCAGCGTTGCCGGAGATCCGTCCCTCGAGTGCGCGCTTCGGTGAGACGGTCGCGCTCGGAGCCCTGCCGGCGGGGGTAGCGGTGGGGTCGCTGGTGGGCGATTCGCACGCGGCGCTGTTCGGCCATGCCGGGTTCGAGTCGGGGGCCATCAAGGCGACCTACGGCACCGGCTCCTCGTTGATGATGCCGACGCCCACGATGCTCACCTCCGATGCCGGTCTGGCTGCCACCGTCGCCTGGGGGCTCGAGACCACGACCTACGCGCTCGAGGGCAACATCAACGTGACCGGTGCTGCCGTGCAGTGGCTGGCGGACTTCATCGGCCTCGACGGCCCGGCCGCCGTGGCCGGGTTGGCCCGTGAGGTCGAGTCGACCGACGGCGTATACCTCGTGCCGGCCTTCACCGGGCTCGGCGCGCCCTATTGGGACGACGGGGCGCGTGGACTCGTCAGCGGCCTCACCCGCGGCTCCTCGCTGGCCCAGCTCGCGCGGGCGACCGTCGAGTCGATCGCCTACCAGGTTCGGGATGTCTTCGAGGCCATGCAGTCGTCGGCCGGCGGCGCGCTGAGCGTGCTGATGGTCGATGGTGGCGTCACCCGCAACGAGCAGCTGATGCAGTTCCAGGCAGACATCCTCGATGTGCCCGTGCAGCGCAACGACACCGCCGAGCTGTCGGCTGTGGGCGCCGCCTACCTGGCCGGCCTCGCCACGGGCGTGTGGTCCTCGACCGACGAGATCGCCACCCTGCCGCGCTCGATCGCGCGCTTCGAACCGAGGATGGCGGCTGGGGAGCGTGCGCGCCTCATCGCCGGCTGGGACGACGCCGTCACGAGGACGATCCTGCACCCGTAGCGGCCGCGCAGCCCGCACCTCCAGCGTTGACATATGCACAGCTGCATCGCTATGCTGTTCGAGTGTCCATACGCGGGTGACTAGACATTCACCCGACTGACCAGCAGACGCCACGGGCGAGCGGGAGCAGGATGACGAGGATCCGGCCATCGGGACCGGCACGGCTGAGATGGTGGAACAGCTCCGCCAGCGCGCGATCGAGGTGCGTCTGCGAGACATGCAGATCGTGCACGGTGCGGGACTCGGCCACCTGGGCGGTGAGTTCAGCGCCACGGACATCCTGGTCACGCTCTTCTTCGGGGGCGTGCTGCGCTACGACCCTGCGATCCCAGACGATCCCGAGCGGGATCGCTTCGTGCTCTCCAAGGGCCACTCCGCAGCGGCGCTCTACACCATCCTGGCCAAGGCGGGCTACTTCGATGAAGCCGAGCTGGACACGTTCCTGGAGCCGCTCTCGCGCCTCAACGGCCACCCCGATCGCAACAAGGTGCCCGGCGTCGAGACCAACACCGGACCGCTGGGCCACGGCTTCCCGGTGGCGGTGGGCATCGCGCTCTCCGGCCAGATGGATGGCGCCGAACGGCGCACCTTCGTACTCACCGGCGACGGCGAGCTGCAGGAAGGCTCGATGTGGGAAGCGGCCATGGCAGCCGGCCACTTCGGCCTGGACAAGCTGGTCTGCATCGTCGACCGCAACCGCCTGCAACAGGGCGATCGCACCGAGACCACGATGGGCCTGGACCCGCTGCCCGAGAAGTTCACGGCCTTCGGCTGGGCCGTGCGCGAGGTCGATGGCAACGATCCGGCGGCCCTGCTCGAGGCCTTCGCGGCCATGCCCTTCGAGAGTGGCCGACCCAACTGCCTCATCGCCAACACCACCAAGGGCAAGGGCGTCTCGTTCATGGAAGACAGCGCCGCGTGGCATCACCGCATCCCCACTGATGACGAGTACCGGCGGGCCGTGGCCGAGCTCGAAGGCGGTCGAGCATGACCACCGAAGCCGCGGTCGACCTCTACGACTGTCGCGACGCCTTCGCCGACGCACTGACCGAGCTGGCCCTCGCCGACAAGCGCGTCGTGGCCGTGGTCAACGACTCGCTCGGCTCGACCAAGGTGGGCAAGCTGGACAAGGTCCTGCCCGGCCAGGTCATCAACGTGGGCATCGCAGAGCAGAACATGGTGGGCATCGCTGCCGGCCTGGCCAACGGCGGCAAGATCCCCTTCGTCGCGGGTGCCAGTCCCTTCCTCACCGGTCGCGCACTCGAGCAGATCAAGGTGGACGCAGCCTACAGCGGCGCCAACGTCAAGCTGGTGGGCGTCAGCAGCGGCGTGGCCTACGGCGAGCTGGGACCCACCCACCACTCCATCGAGGACCTCGCCTGGACCCGGGCCATCGACCGTCTCGTGGTGGTGGTCCCGGCCGACCCGGTCGAGACCGCGCAAGCCATCCGGGCCGCGTACGAGTACGAGGGTCCCATCTTCGTGCGCACGAGCCGCATCGGCGTGCCGGTCGTCCACCCTCAGGGACTACCGCTTCGAGATCGGCCGCGCCGCTCGCCTGCGCGATGGTGACGACGTGACGCTCATCGCCAACGGCGTCATGGTCACACGCGCCCTCGAGGCTGCCGCCGCGCTGCGTGCCGAGGGCATCGAGGCCCGGGTCCTGAACATGTCCACGGTGTCCCCCATCGATCGCGAGGCCATCGTGGCCGCCGCCCGCGAGACGCGCGGCATCGTCACCGTCGAAGAGCACATCGTCCGTGGTGGGCTCGGTGGCGCGGTCGCGGAGGTGGTGGTCCAGACCGCACCAGCACCCATGCGCATCCTCGGCTTCGACGGCTTCTGTCCCACCGGCTCGCCGGCGTTCCTCTTCGAGCAGGCGGGGCTCACGCCCGAGGGCATCGCCGCCGCCGCGCGCGCCGTGATGGCCGGTTGACATGGCCCGAGCCGACGAGCTGCGCCTGATGACCCGTGTCGCGAGGCTCTACTACGAGTCGGGCCTCAAACAGCCCGAGATCGCCTCACGCCTGCGCCTCTCGCAGCCGAAGGTCAGCCGCCTGCTCAAGAGCGCCCAGGAGGAGGGTATCGTGCGCATCAGCGTGCGCGCGCCGAGCGACACCGATCCGGAGCTCGAAGAGGCGCTCGAAGCGCGGTTCGGGCTCGCCGAGGTCGAGATCGTCGAGATCTCGCGCGATGACGATGACGCCGCGGTGCGCGAGCTTGGTGCCGCGGCCGCGTTCCACATGGAGACGACGGTGCGGTCGGGCGACGTCATCGGCGTCAGCTCCTGGAGCGCCACGTTGCTGGCGATGGTCGAGGCCATGCACCCGGTCAGCGGCGTCCGGGACGTGCGCGTCGTGCAGATCCTCGGCGGTGGTGGCGATCCCGCAGCAGAGGGCCACGCCACGCACCTGATCCGGCGACTGACCGACCTGCTCCATGGCGAAGGCACGTTCCTGCCGGCACCGAGCAGCGTCGGCTCGCGAGCGGCGCGAGACGTGCTCCTGAGCGATCCCTTCGTGCAGCGCGCGACCGCGCTCTTCGATCGGCTCGACGTGGCCTACGTCGGGATCGGTGGCCAGGAACCGTCCGGATTGCTCGCGAGCAGCGGCAACGTCTTCTCGCCCGAGGAGCTGCGCACGGTCCGTGAGGCCGGTGGCGTCGGGGACATCGGCCTGCGCTACCTGTGCGCTGACGGCCGCCCCGTGGACACTCCGCTGCACGACCGCGTCATCGGCATCGAGCTCGAGCAGCTCAAGCGAGCACCGCGCTCGATCGCCGTGGCCGGCGGGCCGGGCAAGGCCGAGGCCATCCACGCCGCCCTGGTCGGCGGCTGGATCAACTGCCTCATCACGGACACCTATACCGCGCAGCGCCTGTTGCGGATGGGCGATGCACCGATCAAGACCGACCGACACGAGGAGGACGTCGTGGAGCACGCCATGGGGGCACGGAGGCCATGAGGGAACGAGTCAGTCCGGGCGCAGCCGTGGGCATCGTGGCGGTGGCCGTCTTCGCCATCGTGGCGCTGCTGTTCGGCTTCACCGTCATCTCCACCGACGATGAGGCCGCGCTGACGGTGTCGTTCGACCCGGCGGCATACGTCGAGGACAACTGGGACGCGGTACAGCTGGCCATCAAGGAAGGTTCCGTGCCGCTGGCTGACCTGCTCAACGAGATCGAACCCGGGCCGGACGGGAAGATCGCGACCGCGGATCTCGCGCCAGTGGTGGCTGCCATGGGCTCGGAGCTCAGCGGCGAGGCGCAGGTCTACCGCGTGACCGGCACCGGCACCGTCACCGATGTCGACGTCGAGAGCAGCAAGGGCAGCATCGGCATCGCAGTCGACGGCTACGACGGTCCCATCAAGGTGCGCGCCTGGATCGGCACCCGCATCCCCAGCGACAACTCCTCGGTCCGCGATGCCGCGGGCTTCATCGATTTCGGCGACTTCCGGGAGCAGACCGAGTTCGGCAAGGTGGCCAAGGAGATCAACAGCAAGGTCGTCGAGAACCTCGCCGGCCTGGACAAGGAGAACCTCGCAGGCCGGCAGGTCGAGTTCACCGGTGCGCTGGGGCTGCGGATCGCCAACCTGCCCACCCTCGACGTCAGCGAGCTCGACATCGTGCCCATCGAGGTCATCGAGCGGTGACCGTGGCGACCGTGGCCGGAGTCGCCCCGATGTCGCTGCGCGTGCCCATGCGCGCCGAGCACATCACCAAGGTCTTCCCCGGTACGACCGCTCTCGACGACGTCACCTTCGACGTGTTCGAGGGCCGGGTCAACGTGCTCGTCGGTGAGAACGGTGCCGGCAAGTCGACGCTGATGAAGGTGCTGGCCGGGGTCGAACAGCCAACGAGCGGACGCATCCTCATCGACGGTGAGCCGGTGATCCTGCCCACCGTCACCGATGCTGCCGCCAAGGGCGTGGGCATCATCTTCCAGGAGCTCAACCTGTGCACCAACCTGACGGTGCTGGACAACCTCTTCCTGGCCCAGGAGATGACCCGCGGCGGAGCCATCGACCGCGGAGCCGAGAAGCAAAAGGCTGAAGACCTGCTGAGGCGCCTGGGCCAGGACATCGACCCCGACGAGGTGGTCGGCAACCTGCGCATCGGCCAGCAGCAGATCGTCGAGATCGCCAAAGCGCTCACCCATGACGTCCGCGTGCTCATCATGGACGAACCGACATCTGCGCTCAGCCAGGCCGAGGTCGAAGGCCTCTTTCGGATCATCTCCGACCTCAAGGCGCGGGGGGTGGCCATCGTCTATATCAGCCACAAGCTCGAGGAGCTGCTGCAGGTCGGCGACCACATCACGGTCCTGCGCGACGGCCGGATCGTGGGCCACGCCGCGGCTGCCGACGTGGACGTGGCCTGGATCATCGAGCAGATGGTGGGCCGCTCTCCGGCATCGCTGTTCTCACGCACCGAGCACGATGTCGGCGAGGTACTGCTGCAGGTCAAGGACATCACGCTGCCGCGGCTCGGCGGCGGCTACCTGCTCGACCACGTCTCGTTCGAAGTCCACGCCGGCGAGATCCTGGGCTTCTACGGGCTCATGGGCGCCGGCAGAACCGAGCTGATGGAAGTCCTCGCCGGCGTACGACCCGAGGCCAGCGGCGAGGTGGTGTTGCAGGGCGAGGACCTGGCCCACGCCAAGGTCGCCCAGCGCATCGACGCGGGCATCGTGCTGGTGCCCGAGGACCGCAAGACGGTCGGCCTGGTGCCGACCCTCTCGGTGGCCCACAACATGGTCCTGGCCAGCCTCAAGCGCTACCTCAACCGGTTCTACCTGTCCGGCAGCAAGGAACGCGGCGCGGTCGGGCAGATGATCAGCGACCTCTCGGTCCGGGTGGCCGACCCCAGCAACAACATCGGCTCGCTCAGTGGTGGCAACCAGCAGAAGGTGGTCGTGGCCAAGGGCCTGCTGTCCGAGCCCAAGGTGCTGCTGCTCGATGAACCCACCCGTGGTATCGACGTCGGCGCCAAGTCGGAGATCTTCCAGATCATGGGCCGCCTCGCCCAGGAGGGCTTCGGCATCATCTTCGTCTCCTCGGAGCTCAAGGAAGTCATGGCCATGTCCGACCGCATCCTCGTGCTCTCCAAGGGTGAGGTCGTGGCCGAGTTCGCAGCGGACCAGACGACCGAGAAGGAGCTCGTCGACGCATCGGCCATCGGACACGGCCCCGCGGTGCAGCTGATCGGCAATGAGAGAGGGACAGTCGAGGTGATCCAGTGACGGCCAACGCGCAAGCGACCACGAACCGGGGCATGAGCCGGACCGAGGTCGCCCAGTTCCTGCTCAGGGGACGCGCCCTCATCGCGCTCATCGTCTTGATCCTCTTCTTCGCCTGGGCGGAGACCTCGTTCCTGACCGGCGCCAACATCGAGATCCTTATCAAGCAGACGGCCCTGAACGGCATCCTCGCGATCGGCATGACCTTCGTCATCCTGACCGGCGGTATCGATCTCTCGGTCGGCTCGATCGTCGGCTTCACGGGCATCATCGCCGGCCTGCTCATCAACGAGGGCCTGCGCATCGGCGACTTCGTCATCTACCCGCATACCTGGATGGTGCTGGTCATCGCGCTGGCGGCCGGCACATCGCTGGGCTTCATCAACGGCTTCATCATCACCCGCTTCAACGTGGCCCCGTTCATCGCCACGCTGGGCATGCTGATGGTGGCACGCGGCCTGGCCGGACTCATCAACAATGGCGGCACGTACCCCAACCTGGTGGGCAAGGAAGAGCTGGGCAACACCGGCTTCCGCGAGCTCGGCACGGGCAGCCTGCTCGACCTGGTGCCCTGGGCCATCGTCATCCTCGTGATCTTCGCGCTGGCGGCCTGGTTCGTGACCACGAGGACCCCATTCGGCCGAGCCGTCTATGCGGTCGGCGGCAACGAACGCTCCGCCGAGCTGTCGGGCGTGCGCGTCAACCACACCAAGATGATCGTGTACATGATCAGCGCCTTCTGTGCCGCCACGGTCGGGCTCATCATCGCCAGCCAGCTGGTCGCCGCACACCCCGCCACCGGCCAGTACTTCGAGCTCTACGCCATCGCCGCGGTCGTGCTCGGCGGTACCTCGCTCGCGGGTGGCCGCGGCACCATCGTGGGCACCATCATCGGCGCCCTCGTCATCGGCACGCTCAACAACGGCCTGACGCTCATGGGCATCTCCTCGTTCGCCAAGTTGATCATCACCGGCACGGTCATCGTGCTGGCCCTGATCATCGACCAGCTCCAGCAACGCGCCGAACGACGGCTGGCCCTGCAGCAGCAGGCCGCCCAGGTCGGCGCTTCCGACGACTGACCCGATCGACATCGAACAGCAACGAAAGGAGGAGCCGACGGGGCAAGCTCAGATCAGACACAAACGGAGGGTTCGAAGCGCACCGCAGATGCCGGTGCGGGAAACAGCAGAGTGGAGGAACGAATGTTCAACAAGACTGGCATGCGCAGCGCGCTCGTAGTGGGCGCAGCTGTGGCCATGATGGCTTCGACCGGCGCAGTCGCGTCGGCACAGGACGAGGGCGGCATGATGTGCGTCATCGTGCCGCCGGTGGAGAACCCCTTCTTCGGTGCCATGCAGCAGATCGCTGCTGACAAGGCAGAGGAGCTGGGGTACACGACCTCCCGCCTCGTCCATAACGACGATGCCAACACGCAGCTGGAACTCTTCCAGACCTGCATCGCGCAGGGCGCTGTGGCCATCATCCTTGACAACGCTGGTGCGGATGCCACCGTGGCAGCGGTCCAGGAGGCCAAGGATGCTGGCATCCCCAGCTTCCTCGTTGACCGTGAGATCACCGCTGACGGCGTGGCCGTGGCGCAGATCGTCTCGGACAACTACCAAGGCGCCACCATCCTCGGCGAGGAGTTCGCCAGGCTGATGGGCGAAGAGGGCACCTACATCGAGCTGACGGGCAAGGACACCGACACCAACGCGCACGTCCGCTCGCAGGGCTACCACGACGTACTGGACGAGATCCCCGATATGGAGATGGTCGCCCAGCAGACCGCCAACTGGAGCCAGGACGAGGGCTTCCAGGTCGCGGAGGCGCTGCTGCAGCAGTACCCCGACGTCAAGGGCATCATCGCGGGCAACGACACCATGGCGCTCGGCGCCCAGGCTGCCGTCATGGCCGCCGGCAAGCCCGAGATCATCGTGGTCGGCTTCGACGGCAGCGATGACGCCATCATCTCCATCAACGCTGGTGAGCTGAAGGCCACCTCGCTGCAGCCGGTCGCCGATATGGCGCTGCAGGCTGCGATCCAGGCCGATGAGTACATCAAGGCCGGCGGCATGACCGACATGGCAGAGAAGCAGTCCATCGGCATGGTCCTGCTGACCCCCGAGAACGCCTGTGACTACTACCAGTTCGCTCCGGTCGAGCCGGGCACCAGCCCGAACTGCCAGTAGCAGCAGTCATCTGAGCCTCGGCCGGCTGCCCTCGAGGTAGCCGGCTGACTCCTCCTCCTGGCCGCGCGCGTCGATCCACCGAGGGTCGGCCGCGCGGCCTTCGTGTGTTCAGGGGTGGTAGGGGAGCCAGGATTCGAACCTGGAACCAGTCGGATATAAGCCGACCGCTCTAACCATTGAGCTACTCCCCCTCCGATGCGTCGATGCTAACAGGGGCGCGGGCCGGAGCGATCCGAACGGCCCTTGTGGGCCAGAGGACGCCGGGTTAGCTTGCGCTCGCATGTCGCGCGTGATCGGTCCCTGGCTCATGTTCGTGGTCGCCCTGGCAGTGCCTACTGCGACGGCGGCCACCTCGGCCGAGGGCAGCATCGAGACCGAGTTCCTGCGTGACCAGGATGGACCTCTCGCCTTTCGCGAGCGGGATGCCCATCAGGGCTGGCAGCTGCCGGCGGGTGACGCGGTGCTCCTCGACGAGGCCTGGTGGACACCGCTGCGACCGCTCGAGCCGGTGGAGGCACCCGCCTTCGAACCGTCGTCGGACCTGCTCGAGCGCATCCACGGGCAGCGACTCACGGCCTGGTCCCTGGGCGATGTCACGCTCGACGGCGCAGTCGACCTGGTGGTCTCGTTCCGCCGGCCATTCGAGCGCAACCTCATCAACGTCACTCGACCACGACGAGCATGGGTCGATGACGAGGGTCTGAGTGCCCACCTCGGGCTGTATCGACCGAACGACCTCTCGGAGATCTGGGTCGCCGGCACGCTCGTGAGCCCGGTCACCGCGGTCGCCGCCTGCGATGGCGGACTGGCCGTGGCCTACGGCGAGCTCGATGAGCCGGGCGCGACCGAGACCGGCGCCTGGCGCTGGGTCGTCTTCGGCTTCCTGCCCGTGGAACCGCTGCCGGGACCGGGTACCCCGATCTGTGTCGATATCGATGGCGACGGCCGCACGGAGCCGGCCGTCACAGGAAGGAGCGGATGATGGACCGTCCACGTGTCGCGCTGCATCGCCTGGTGGCGATGGTCATGTCGGGCCTGCTCGTGGCCGTGGCCGGCCCGGTCGGGGCGCAGTCGGAGCTGCCATCGAGCAGCGTCGACTTCGCCGAGTACCAGGTCGTGCCGCTGCTCGACGAGGCCCTGCCCTATGCCGGCCCGACGACGCCAACGTCCCTCGACGGCGTGTCCCTGACCGAGCAGGTCGAGCGGCTGCTCGAACCGGCTGCCCGAGCCACCCTCGCCGCACAGGGCTTCGTCATCGTGCCCGAGGAGTTCCGCCTCTTCCATCACGCCTATGACGAGCAGTACTACGAGGGCACGCCGGTCTTCGTCACGACCGACGCCGCCTACAACG
Organism: uncultured Chloroflexia bacterium; assembly: GCA_963714675.1. Lineage (GTDB taxonomy): Bacteria > Chloroflexota > Limnocylindria > Limnocylindrales > CSP1-4 > JAFMJV01. The sequence goes on from CAVQPG010000006.1 coordinate 289,617, forward strand.
CCTGGCACGAGGTCTTCGACAAGACGCTGCGTGACATCGAGACCAGGCGGCTCTCGCCGGCGCTCGCACAGCTGCTCACGGGCATGCGCGAGAACGCCGTCGCGCAGCGTACAGAGCTCGCCGGCACGCCCTTCGAGGACGACGCTGCGCGCGTGGTGGACCTGGTCTCGGTGGCACTCTCCGAGCTCGGGGTCAAGAGCGGCAAGCTCAGCTCGCGCGCCAAGGCGGAACAGGCGCTCATCGACGGGCACACCGAGGTGACCGACTCACCGGTCATCGGCACCCTGACCGACTACACGCTCTTCGCGCCGCGCGGCCACTACACGCGGACCCAGGCGCTCAGGCGCTACTTCAAGGCCATGTCCGTGCTGGGCCAGCATGCCTTCCTGTTGCCGGGCTCCCTCCAGACGGATGGCACCCTCGTCTCCGCGGCCGAGGCGCTGCGCCTGGCGGTCCTGGCCTCCCGTACGCTCGTGGGCGACCCGGAGCTGGAGGAGCTGTGGCGACAGGTCTTCGAGCCCACCGCGTTCCTCGTGGGTGTGGCCGATGACTACACCCCCTTCGAGCTGGCGTCCGCCGTGGAGGCCGTGGCCCCCGGCGGCATGGACGATGCGGTGGCCTCGCTCGACGACGGGACGCTCTTCGCGGTCGCCGACGAGCTGAAGTCGATGCGACCGGTGCAGATCGACGGCGAGCGACCGTCGGTCCGGCTCATGGGCACCCGCTTCGTCATCGACTCCTGGATCATGGACCAGCTGCTTTCGCCCTGGGTCGGTGATCGCGAGAACAAGCGCATCATCGCCTCGCCCCTCGACCTCGCAGCTGCCTTCGGCTCCGACTTCGCCCTCGCCATCCAGGACGAAGCAGGCGAGACCGCGTATGTCAACTACCCCGAGCAGATGGAGGCCATGCGTGCGGCGGTGGCGGCTCGCCCCGACGAGGCCTGGGGCCAGACCGTCTACGACGCTTGGCTGGCCGCCGTCGAGCCGATGTGGCTGCCGCACGGCGAGGCCTTCCCCGACTTCATGCAGACCGCTGCCTGGGACGCCAAGGCCCAGCAGACCGGCTTCGGCTCCTACACCGAGCTGCGCCACGACACCATCCTGTATACGAAGCAGTTCGTGGGCGAGATGGGCGCCGTCGAGCCGAAGCTGCCCAAGGTGCGCAACTGGGTCGAGCCCGACCCGGTGGCCTTCGGCCGTCTTTCGGCCATGGCTACGCTCATGCGCGACGGGCTGGCCGCGAGAAAGCTGCTGCCCAAGGATGACAAGGAGTTGCTGAACGACTACATCGCGTTCGCGGAGCGACTCGGTCGGCTGGCCGCGGACGAGCTGGCCGGCAAGCCCATCGAGCAGGCCGAGGACGGCCGCGGCTATCGCTCTGACAATGAGTGGTTGCGCGGTATCGGCGGCGAGCTCGAGGGCTTCTGGTGGCGCAGCGGCGACAAGCTCAAGACGAACCGGCCCATCCGCGACGACGACGCCGCGGTCATCGCCGACATCGGCCGTGGCGTGGACCTGGACAAGCAGATCGACGACGTGCTCGAGATCGGCACCGGACGCATCGATCGCATCTTCGTGCTCGTGCCCGACGACGAAGGCGACTTCGGGGTCGCCACCGGCGGGGTCTACTCGTACTACGAGTTCCGCCGACCGACAGCCGATGGGCGCCTGACCGACGAGCAATGGTGGGAGACCCTACGGAAAGGCGAGGCCCCCGACCGGCCGGCCTGGACCGAACCGCTGTTCCCGTAGCCGACCCGGTCTCGGGGAACCTCAGGGGCCACTGCAGCGGGTCGCGCCCTTGAGGGGTGACCCGCTGGCCTACGGCAGGAGCGGACGCAGCACCTGGTAGACGATCACCAGCCCGAGGTAGGTGATGGGGATAGCTGCGAAGAGCCCCAGCATGCCGGCCCACAACGAGCGGCGCTTCTCGCCGGGCACGCCGGTCGGTAGATCCACCCACAGGTAGGTGAAGACGGTGCCGCTGATGATGACCGCGGCCACGTAGATCGCTGGCGGTCCGATGCCCGAGAAGAAGTCGGGCAGGTCCACGTGGTCCGCGAGCCAGTCGATGAGCAGCAGGATGATCCCGCCGATGGTCGCCACGACGACGTTGGCCACGACCGCGCGCACCACCGGCTGGGGGGCGTTGCGCGTCTGGCGCCAGCGAACCTCGAGCTCGGAGCGCTGCTTGATCTCTCGAGCTGTCCCTGGCGTCGGCGACCTGTCTTCCGGGCCGCCCTCGGGCGGATCGTTGGTCACGCGTCCTCCTCGGGGTCGATGGGTCCGCTGAGGATCGTCAACGCCGGCCGGCGGGGCAGGGTCTCGGGCGTGTGTGCGGCGAGCTCAGCCACGCGTGCCACGAAACGCTCCAGCTCACTCTCGCGGTTCCAGGCACCCACGCTGGCACGGATCACGTCCGCCTCCGCGTCGGCCTCGACGATGGCGAAGATGCTGCGACCGAGCTCATCCGCTGCGCTCTCGGCGTCCCAATCACTGATGCGGAAGGCGAGGACCGCCCCGTGTGCGTCGGGCTCGGCCAGCAGCTCCACGCCATCGATGGCGGCGAGGTCGTCGTAGAGCTGGTCGGCGAGCGCGACGGTGCGAGCCAACGCCCACGGCAGCTCGACGTACATGAGCAGCCAGCCCACGCTGCGCGCCAGCGCCAGCAGCGAGCCGCGCGCGAACGGGGCCGAGGCCTGGCGCAGCCACTCGGGCAGCTCACGGTCGAGATCCGGGGTGATCCACAGCGAGGCCAGCGCGTCGGGTCCCAGCAACCAGCGCTGGCTCTCGGCCAGCACGAAATCGGCCCCCAGCTCGCCCACGTCGAGCGGCAGGGCGCCGGCACTGCGGCCCACGTCCACGAGCGTACGCGCGCCGGCGGCACGGGCCGCAGCAGCCACCGGAGCGGGCTCGGTCAGCCGACCATCGGCGTCCACGTGGCTCATGACCACGAGGGCCACGTCGGCCTCGAAGATGCCCGGGACCTCGGCCAGTGCGTCGACCTGCGCGCCCGCCACATCGGCCACGTCACGGACGGCAGACGCGACCGCGCGGTCCACGCCCGAAAGCAGCACCACCCGTTGCTGCAGACCACGCTCCAGGACCTCCAGCGCCACCAGCCGGGCGGCCTCGGCGGCACCGTGCGTGAGCACGATCCGCTCCGGTGAGGCGCCGAGCACGGCCGCCACCACGGCCACGGCCTCACGCTCGCGCTGGTGCAGGTCTTCGGCACGGTCGGGGCCCGCTCGCCCCACGCGCAGCTCCATCTCGTCGGACTCGTGGACCGCGCTGAGGGTCTCCGCAGGCAGCGGTCCAGCCTGGTGCGTGGCGAGGTAGATGCCGGCCCCGGTGGCCGTCAGCACTTCGCGCAGCCCGCGCACACGGTCGAACCGCCGGGGACCGTCGCTCAAGGCCGGATCTCGTCTGGAGTCATCGGTCCATCATGACGGGTCGCCGCCGGCGCCGGTCCGCCCACCGCTCGTGAGCACGCCGTAGCGGCCGGCCACCTGCAGCTGCTCGTGGAGCGCGGCCACCGTGCTCAGGCGGTCGATCTCCGTGGCCGCCTTGTCGCGGCGCAAGCGCACGATGCGCGGGAAGCGCAGGGCATAGCCGGACTTGTGGCGCGAGCTGGCATGGACGACGTCGAAGGCGATCTCGACCACGATGCTCGGCTCCACCACGCGATAGCGCCCGTGGCGCTCGAGTGTGTGCGCCTCGAACCAGCGGGTCATCTCGGCGATCTCGGCATCGGTCAGGCCGCTGTAGGCCTTGCCCACCGTGACCAGCGCACCGTCGGTCGCCCCGGGCCGGTCGTCGACGACGGCGAAGGTGTAGTCCGAGAGCACGCCGTGACGACGACCATGCCCCACCTCCACGCCTACGACCACGCAATCGAGCGTGGTGAGCGGCTTCTTCAGCTTCAACCACGCATACCCGCGCCGGCCAGGTGCGTAGATCGACTCGGGGTCCTTGAGCATGAGACCCTCGTTGCCCCGCTCCTGCGCCTCGCTGAAGATCCGCTCCAGCTCGACCTCGTCGGCAGCGTCAACGAGGGCGGACAGGCCGAACCCAGGCGTATCGGGCAGGCCGAGGCCCTCGAGTCGACGACGGCGCACTCGCAAGGGCTCGCGGAGCAGTGGCTCGGGTGGCACCCCCTCGCCCAAGGCCAGGGCGTCGAACGCGACGTAGATGACGGGCACCGCAGCCAGGACCTCCGCGCCCGGCTCCCTACGCCCGATGCGCGTCTGCAGCTGCAGGAATGGCAGCACGGCCCCGTCCTTCCAGGCCAGGAGCTCGCCGTCGAGGATGCCCTCCCAGGCAGTCGCGCGCGCCGCCTCGACGACCTCGGGGAACCCGCCGCTGATGTCGTTGAGGTCGCGGCTGAAGAGCCGAACCTCGTCGCCCTGCCGATGGAGCTGGGCACGGATGCCGTCGTACTTGTCCTCGACCCAGACCGGCGAGCCCAGTCGCCGCAATGCCTCGGCCTCGTCGGCCACGGGACTGGCCAGCATCGACTTCAACGGATGGAGGAGCGAGAGCTGCGCACGGTCGAGCTCGCCGGCACGAGCCAGCTCTGCGGTGCGCCCGATGTCGCCGCTGAGCATGCCCGCCCACTGCACCGCGTCGAGCTGCTGTCCGAAGGCTGCTGCGATGCCCTTCTCGAGGTGCCCCTCGCGAAGGCCGATGCGCAGCTCGCCTCCGAGGATGGCGGTGATGTAGCGGGCGCTCAGCGGATCGGCGCGGCGGATCAGATCGGCGAAGACCCGCGCCTTGGCCTCGCGACCGCGGGCCCGCGCGAGCTCGTCGTAACCGGTCGCGACAGTACCCAGGCTCAGCGGTGGCACGCCCGCAGGAGGAGCGTGTCCGGCCTCGGAGAGGAGGTCGGCCACGGCCGTGCCCACGTCGGACGAGCGGTCGTAGGCACGACCCATGGCGCCCTCGTCGAGCCCAGCCACCTCCTGCACCACGGTCGTGATGGCACGCCATCCGAGCCCGGCCGTTCGCTGGTCGCGCTCGGGGAAGGGGCGACCGCTGAGGAACACCACCGCGGTCGCCAGGTCAGCGCCCTCGAGCGAGCGCAGGTACTCAGCCACGATGGCCGATTTCCCCGATGTCGCGCGGGTGGCCCGGATGCGCTCGGCCGTCTCGGCCCAGCGCCACATGTGGTCGGTGTGCGGCTCGGTCATGGGCACATCCTAGAGTGGCGGAGCGCAGGTCCTCACGGTCTCCGAGTGGGTTAGCATCGGCGGCGATGGTCACCATGGAACGGCAGCGCGAGGCGTGGCACCCGGCCTCGATCAAGGGCCAGGCGGTGGCGCTGCGACATCACCAGTACGACGACCTGGGCGCGATCCGGCGCTGGTATCGGGACGCGGAGCTGGCGCGGCTGACGCGCTACTCGCTGCGACCCATGAGCGACGAGGACATCGACCGCTTCTTCCACACTCGCCTGATGTCACCCGAGCACGTGGGCTATGCCATCACCGTGCGTGACAGCGGCCGGCTCATCGGCTCGACCACGTTCAGCAACCTCGATTCCGACAACGGCTCGACGCTGTTCCACATCAGCATCGGCGAGCCCGACGCGTGGGGCTTCGGCTATGGCACCGAGGCCACCGATCTGATGCTCTGGCTGGCCTTCGAGCGCATCGGCCTGCACCGGGTGGCGCTGTCGGTGTTCGCCTTCAACGAGCGCGCCATCCGCAGCTACGAGAAGGCCGGCTTCACCGTCGAGGGGCGGCACCGCGAGGCCATCCTGCGTGACGGCGAGCGCCACGATGAGCTGACCATGGGCATCCTCGCCTCGGAGTGGCGCGCCGGACAAGAGGCTGAAGGCTAGCTCGACAGCAGCGCCAGGCCCAGCGTCACCATCACCAGACCACCTGCGGCCGAGGCCCAGCCCAGCCGGCGCGGATCGCCAGCGAACCAGCCTCGACACGTGGCAGCCAGTACCGCCCAGAGCCCGTCGCTGGCGATGGCGATCAGACAGAACAGCCCACCGAGCGCGGCCATCTGCACGGTCATGAGGCCGGCCTCCGGATGGGCGTACTGGGGCAGCAACGCCGCCAGGATGACGGCCGACTTGGGGTTGGTGAGCCCGATCACGAACCCTTCTCGCAAGGGCATGGTGGTGGGCGAAGGCGCGTCGGCCCATGCTGCCCGAGCCGCGCGCTGTCGATGGCGGATGGCCGAGATCCCCAGCCACACGAGGTAGGCCGCGCCCACCAGCTTGAGCATGGTGTAGGCGCCATCGGACCCGGTCACCATCACGCCCAACCCGACGGCCACCAGGACGACCTGGACGAACAGCCCGGCGGCATTGCCGAGCACGGTCAGCAGCGCGACCCTTCGCCCGACGACGATGGCCTGGTTCACGGCAAAGAGGACGCTGGGCCCTGGCAGCGCGATGACCGCGAGCGACACGGCAACGAAACTGAGGATGGTCCGCTGGTCCATACGGGCATTCTTGTGGCCTGGCGAGAACGAATGTCACGGTTCGCTCGCCATGACCCTCGTATGGCTGCGATAATCACGGTCATGGACAATATCGACCGCGATATCCTCCGTGCCCTCGAGCGTGACAGCCGCATGCGCTGGGGTGAGCTCGCGACACGCGTGCACCTCTCGCCCAACGCCGTGGCGGAGCGCGTCCGCAAGTTGCAGCGGACGGGCGTCATCGCCGGCTTCTCGGTGCGCCGCGACTGGGCCACGCTAGGTCGACCGATCCACGCCTACATCGACATCAAGCTCGTGCCAGCCGCCGACCATGCCGCCTTCGAGGCGGAGCTGGCACTCCACGATGCCATCACCGAAGCCCACCATGTGACCGGCCGCTACGACTACCTCCTCGCCGGCCACTTCAGCGACCTGCAGGCCGTGGATGCACTGCTCGGCGAACTCAAGCAGGACGGCCTCGTGGCTGAGTCGGAGAGCCGTTTCGTCCTGCGCTCGATCGAAGCTGTGGCGCCCGCTGGCTGACCTCGGCGAGATCGACCAGCGCGAATCGAAACGGGCGCCCGGCTCGTGGGTCGGACGCCCGTCGTGCTGTGCGCAGTCGCGACTGCGCGGACTTGACTACGCGGTCGGGGTGAGACGTGCCGGGGCGCTCCAGGAGTGCAGCGTGCGGATGTACTGCGCACGCTCGAAGGTACCCGGGTCCTCGACGCTGCCCTGGCTGGCAGAGCCACGCAGCTGGGTCACGGAGCTGTACTCGTTCTCGTCGAGCCAGGTCCGCATCTCGGTCTCGATGTCCGAGATCGCCCCGGGCCCGTCGCGCAGGACCGCCGAGGCCATCATGGCCACGTCAGCACCGACCATCAGCGCCTTGATCGCATCGCTGCCGCTGTGGATGCCGGAGGTCGCCGCGATGGACACCTCGGGACCCAGCTGCGGCCGCAGGATGGCCGTCCAACGCATCGGCAGGCGAAGCTCCGAGGGGTGGCTCAGGCTCACCCGTGGTACGACCGCGAATTCCTCGAGGTCGATGTCCGGCTGGTAGAAGCGATTGAAGAGCACCAGTCCGTTGGCGCCGGCCTCGACGACCTTGCCCGCGAAGTTGGCGAACGCGGAGTAGTAGGGGCTCAGCTTGACGGCCAGGGGCAGCGCTACCGCTGCGCGGACCGCAGCGATGAGCTCCAGGTCGTCGTCCTCGATCTCGAGCGCGTTCCTGGTGCGATCGACGCTGATGCGGTACAGGTTGAGCTCCAGCGCATCGGCACCCGCGTCGGCCATGAGCCTGCGCGAAGCGGACCCAGCCGCCCACGGAGTTGGCGTTGAGGCTGGCGATGATGGGCACCGACGACTGGCGCTTGAGCTGCTCGAGCGCAGCGCAGGTAGCGATCGCCCTCGCCGACGAAGGTGTCGACCTCGGGGAAGTAGTCGAGCGCTTCGGCGAAGCCCTCGGTGCCCTGGTCGAGCGAGGCGGCTAGCTCGATCTCCTCGTTCTCGATCTCCTCCTCGAAGAGGCTGGGCATGACGATCGCGCCAGCGCCGGCCTCCTCGAACTGGGCGACCGCAGCAGGATCACGGGTCAGCGGGTTGGCTGAGACGACGAGCGGTGAACGAAGCTCGAGCCCCAGGTAGCGGGTGCTGAGATCGACGGTCACTTGGACTCTCCCTTCCCGTTGCTGCTGGCGGTCGGCCCATCGGCAGGAGCCGCGGTCGGCTCGTGCTCCAGGGTCGGGATGCTGCGCTGGACGTCAGCCAGCTGGCTGTAGTAGCGCCAGCGCTCGTCGGCATCGGCCTGCGACAGGGCCGCAAGCTCGGCCGCGCGCTCCGGCTGGGTACGCGCCAGGATGGCGAAGCGGGTCTCGGTCTCGACGAACTCCTTGATGGGCATCGTCGGCTTCTTGGAGTCGAGCTTGAAGGGCACGCCGTCCTCGGCCTCGCTGGGCTGGTAGCGGTAGAGCGGCCAGAAGCCGGACTTCACCGCATCCTTCTGATGCGTCATCGAGGTCGACATGTCGATGCCGTGGGCGATGCAGGTGCTGTAGGCGATGATGATCGAGGGTCCAGGCCAGGCCTCGGCCTCGAGCATCGCCTTGTTGGTCTGGACGTCGCTGGCACCGAGCGCGATCTGGGCCACGTAGACGTTGCCGTAGGCCCGTGCGATGGCGCCCAGGTCCTTGCGACCACTGGACTTGCCGGCAGCCGCGAACTTGGCCACCGCACCGCGCGGTGTGGCCTTGGAGGCCTGGCCGCCGGTATTGGAGTAGACCTGCGTGTCGAGCACGAGGATGTTGATGTCGCGACCGGAGGCCAGGGCCGCGTCGACACCGCCGAAGCCGATGTCGTAGGCCCAGCCGTCGCCGCCCATGATCCAGACGCCGGTGCGGATGAGGTCACCCGAGAGCGAGAGCAGCGAGTCGGCATCGGCCTTCTGCTCGCCGCTCACGCCCTTGAGTGCCTCGCGCAGCTTTTCGACCGCGACGCGCTGCTCGGCGATCCTGGCCTCGCTGTCCTGATCGTTGGCGAGGATCTCGTCGGCGAGCGTCTCGCCCACGATCGGAGCCAGCTCGGTGAGCAGCCGCCTGGCCGTCTTGGTCTGGATGTCGAGCGCCAGGCGCATGCCCAGGCCGAACTCGGCGTTGTCCTCGAAGAGCGAGTTGTTCCAGGCCGGGCCACGACCCGCGGCGTTGGTCGCCCACGGTGTGGTCGGCAGGTTGCCGCCGTAGATCGAGGAGCAGCCGGTGGCGTTGGCCACGATCATGCGATCACCGAAGAGCTGGCTGACCAGCTTCACGTACGGGGTCTCACCGCAGCCGGAGCAGGCACCCGAGAACTCGAAGAGCGGCTCGAGGGCCTGCGAGCCCTTGATGGTGTCGCGTGGTAGCGCGGAGCGATCGAGCTCGGGGATCGAGAGGAACTCGTCCCAGCGCGCCCGCTCGGCGTCCGCGTGCGCCATGTATGGCGCCATGTTGATGGCCTTGTGCTTGACCTCTGTCTTGGACTTGGCCGGGCAGACGTCGACGCAGACGCCGCAGCCGGTGCAGTCGTCAGGTGTCACCTGGATGGTGAGCCTGTGGTTCTCGAGCTCGCGCGAGCGGAAGTCCTTGGACTTGAAGTCAGCCGACAGCTTGGACAGCTCGGCCTCGGGGTAGACCTTCATGCGGATGGCCGCGTGTGGGCAGACCATGGCGCACTTGCCGCAGTCGATGCAGATGGCCTCATCCCAGATGGGGATCTCCTGGGCGATGGCGCGCTTCTCCCACTTGGTGGTGGCCGTCGCGAACGAGCCGTCCGGAGGGAAGGCGCTGACCGGCAAGAGGTCACCCTCGCCGGCCATGATCTTGGCCGTCACGTTCTTGACGAACTCGGGAGCTTCGCCCGAGACGATGGCCGCGAGTTCGACCGACGAGGGCGCCGGGCCGGTCTCGACCTTGTGCAGGCGCTCGAGCGAGAGGTCGATGGCCGCGTAGTTGCGCTGCACGACCTTCTCGCCGCGCTTGCCGTACGTCTTCTCCACGAACTTCTTGATGGCGGTGATGGCCTCTTCCTCGGGCAGGACGCCGGAGAGCTTGAAGAAGCAGGGCTGCATCACGGTGTTGATGCGGTTGCCCATGCCGACCTCACCGGCCACCGCGAAGGCGTCGATGACGTAGAGCTGGATGTCCTTGTCGATGATCTGCTGGCGGACCTTGGTGGGCAGCTTGTCCCAGACCTCATCCGGTCCGTATGGGCTGTTGAGCAGGAACGTGGCCCCGTCCTTGGCGCGATCGAGCACCGGCATCTTGGCCAGCAGGCCGAACTGATGGCAGGCCACGAAGTCGGCGTCCTGGATCTCGTAGGTGGATTCGATCAGCTCGGGACCGAAGCGCAGGTGCGAGACGGTGACCGCGCCGGACTTCTTGGAGTCATAGACGAAGTGGCCCTGGCTGTAGAGGTCCGTGCCTTCGCCGATGATCTTGACCGAGGCCTTGTTGGCGCCGACGGTGCCGTCCGAGCCAAGCCCGAAGAACATGGCCTGGACCTGGCCCTCGGGTCGCGGCCGCACGAACTCACGGTCGATGGGCAGGCTGAGGTCGGTGACGTCGTCGAAGATGCCGACGGTGAAGTGCTTCTTGGGCGCGTCCACCCCGAGCTCGTCGTAGATGGGCTTGACCATCTGCGGCGTGAACTCCTTGGACGAGAGGCCGTAGCGGCCGCCGAGCACGCGCGGCATCTGGGCGAAGCGCGCGGTGCCCGCGTCGAGGGCCTCGCTGAGGGCTGCCACGGTCTCGAGGTAGAAGGGCTCCCCGACCGCGCCGGGCTCCTTGGTCCGGTCGAGCACGGCGATCGACTTGACGCTCTTCGGCAGTGCCGCGACGAGCTCTTCGGACGGGAACGGCTGGAAGAGGCGCACCTGCACCATGCCGACCTTCTCGCCGGCGTCGGTCATGACCTTCACGGTCTCCTTGACCGCACCGGTGCCGGAACCCATCACCAGGATGACTCGCTCGGCGTCGGGGGCTCCGGAATAGGTCACCAGGTCGTACTGGCGGCCGGTGCGCTCGGAGAGCTCGGCCATGGCCTCGGCCACGATGCCCTTGACCGAGTCCATGTAGGGGTTCGCAGCCTCACGGGCCTGGAAGAAGACGTCAGGGTTCTGGGCGGTGCCACGAACGACCGGGTCCTCGGGGGACATGCCGCGCGCGCGGAAGGCGAGGACGTCCTCCTCGTGCACGAGGGCACGCAGGTCCTCCGGCTCGAGCATGGCGATCTTGTCGACCTCGTGCGAGGTCCGGAAACCGTCGAAGAAGTGGAGGAAGGGGATGCGCGAACGCAAGGTGGCCGCATGGGCCACGAGCGCCATGTCCTGGACCTCCTGGACCGAAGCCGACGCGAGCATGGCCCAGCCACATGGGCGAGCGGCCATGACGTCGCTGTGGTCGCCGAAGATCGAGAGCGCATGCGTGGCCACGGTGCGGGCCGAGACATGGATGACCGATGGGGTCAGCTCGCCCGCGATCTTGAACATGTTGGGGATCATCAGCAGGAGACCCTGCGATGCGGTGAAGGTGGTCCCGAGCGCACCCTTCTGCAATGCACCGTGCAGCGCGCCGGCCGCACCGGCCTCCGACTGCATCTCGACGACGTCCGGGGTGATGCCCCACATGTTGGGCCGGCCCTGGGCCGCCCAGTCGTCACTGTGTTCGGCCATGGGCGAGGCCGGGGTGATCGGGTAGATCGAGATGACCTCACTCAGTTGATACGCGATACGGGCGGCGGCCTCGTTCCCGTCGAGACACTCCCATTGCTGGGCCATGTGCCGGGCCTCCTTGGTGGTATGGACTTGGATCACCCGCTGTCATGGGTGGACTCGGGTCAGGATGGCAGCCGCGGCCAAGGCGGTGGTCGCGGGTCGACCATCAGTGTGCGCGGCACGGGAGTGACAGTAGAGGGCCACTAGGCCCCCAGTCGGGCGGGTGAGCCGTCACCTCTATCGCGGACGACTGGCCCCTGCCACGACGGCCGTCGGAGCCCGGGTCGGGCGCGGACGCCTGGAGGATGCACTCGGGCTAGCCCCACTCTCGAACGGGGGCCTCCCGGCTGGCAGCGGCGAGCATCGACGAGTAGGCTGTGCCTCCCAATCGAACGAACGAGGACAAGATGCAACGAAACCTGCTGCGTGCGCTCCTGCTCGCACTGACCGTGCTGCTGGTCGGCGCCCTGCCGGCCGCGGCCCAATCCGAAGACGAGGGTTGGCTCCTGACCAACCGAGGACGACAGCGTCGTCATCGCGGTCGAGCGAGACGTGGCCGTGGGCCCCGCCGACCAGGTCCGCAGCATCGTCATCGCCCAGGGCGTGGCGACCATCGAAGGCAGCGTCGAGAACCTGGTGGCCGCTGACGCCGATGTCACCATCAGCGGCTCGACCGCGAGCGTCGACAAGATCTTCATCGCGGCCGGCACGCTGACGCTCGAGAACGGCGCCACCATCGGCGATGCCTACTACGCCGGCACCGAGGTCAGCCAGGACGACACGGTCCTGGTGGACGGTGAGATCGTACGATGCCCAGACCGAGCTGGCGGCCTCGCTCGCGGCGCGTGGCCGCACTGCTCATCGTGGTGCTCATCTTCGTGGCCATCGGCGGCGTCATCGCCATGCTCGCCATGACCCTTCTGGTCATCGCCTTCGGCACCAATCAGACTCGACGCGCCGCGGCCACCATCAGCAACGATGTCCTCAAGACCATCGTCGTCGGCCTGCTCATGCTGATCGTGCCGAGCATCGTCTTCGCACTCCTGTTCGCGACCATCGTGGGCATCCCGCTGGCTCTGGTGCTGATACTCCTCTGGGGCGTCGTGCTCTTCCTCGGCCAGGTCGTGGTCGGGACCTGGATCGGCGAGCGGCATCCTGCCGCGCGCTCGTACGGCCAACCGCCCCTACGGTGCGACCTTCCTGGGGGTGCTCATCCTGATCCTGCTCTCGTGGACCGGCGTGGTGCCGCTCCTCGCCGGCATCTTCGGCACCGGTGCGGTCACGCTCGCCGGCTGGCGGGTGCTTCGCGGTGGCGGCAGTCCGCCAGTGCCTCCTGGCTACGGCGATCAGTGGGGCCAGCCGATGTACGTCGCGCCCCCGCCCTACGCGCCCCCGCCCTACGCTCCCCCACCGCCACCTCCGGGCGGCCCCTGGCCTCCGCAGGGTGGCCAGCCGCCCAGCAGCTGGCCCCAGGGCTAGGCTCCCAGCGAACGGCCCCGTCGCTCGGTCACCGACCGGACGGCGGGGCTTCCTGGTACGTGGGCCGGTCCCTGCCGGTGGCTAGCTCTGTCCGGATGACTGCCGGGGATCGACGATGATCGGGCGCAGGCCCTGCCGCAGGAACCAGCTCTCGCGTGTCAGCAACCCGTCGAGTCGAGTCAGCCGCTCGACGGTATCGGGCGCCTCGAGCAACTCCTGGCGGGCGGAGAGGTCGACCTGGATGAGCGCGGTGAGCACGTAGGAGAGCGCGGTCGGATCGTCGGTGCCGGTGAGGCGGTGGGCGGCGGCCATCAGCAGCTCACGTCGCTGTTCGGGCGAGAGGTCGGCCACCTCCATCTCCTGCACGAGGGCATCGGAGACCTCGGCCAGGATCCCGTCCTCGGTATCGGACTCCGTCGCCGATGCCGAGGCGTCGGCGCATCGGATCGCTCGAGCACGTCCTCGTCGTCCAGCTCGACCTCGAACTCGATCTCGATCTCCGGCCCGTCGTCGACGCCCTCGGGCTGCAGCAGCTCGAGGTACTCGATGAAGCGACGGCCCACGCGCTCGGGCACGGTCGGTCGCCTCCGCCACGGGTCCGGTGGGCTCGTCGAGCAGGCTCACCTGACCCACGAGGTACGGCTCCGAGACCGTGTCCACCGCCTCCAGCCGGAAGCGCTGCTCCCCGACGGTCAGGATGTCGAGGCGTCCGTCGGGGTAGGCCCCGGCGCGACGGATGGCGGCGGTGGTCCCGATGGCAGCCACCTGGCCGCGGGCCTGCCCGACCTCACTGCCCTCGCGCAGGAGCACGACGCCGAATGGCTCACCGCGCTCGATGCAGCGGTTGACCATGAGGCGGTAGCGCTCCTCGAAGATGTGCAGCGGCAGGGCCACGCCCGGACAGAGCACCGAACGGAGCGGGAACAGCGGGATCTCGTTCACAGGTCGGATGGTCGCACGGAATCGGAAAGGCGAGCCCTGACGGGCCCGCCTTCGCCGTGCGTCTGGCCGTCAGCGGCTCAGTGGCCGCAGGCTCCGGGGGCGCCCGCCAATTCCTCGGTGCGGAAGCTGCTGCCGCAGCCGCAGCCGGAGACGGCGTTGGGGTTGTTGACGGTGAAGCCGGCACCCATGAGCGTGTCCACGTAGTCGATCTCCGAACCCTGGAGCAGCTGGGTGGACTGAGGATCGACGTAGACGTTGATGCCCTTCGACTCCACGCGGATGTCCTCGTCCGCGGGCTGGTCCTCGAGCATCATGCCGTAGCGGTAGCCGCTGCAGCCGCCGCTGTAGACGTAGACGCGCAGGCCCACGTTCGGGTCGGACTCTTCCTTGGTCAGCTCGGTGAGCTTGGCGACCGCGGCGTCCGAGAGTGTGACCAGCGGAGTCTCGGTCTCGGGAGCCGGGACGGTCTCTGGGGTCTGGGGCTGCGTCTCGAGCATCGAGCTGGACCTCCGGGAGTGGATCGACTGTGGGCGGGCCCCGATGGGCACGCTGGAGCCAAATCCTACCGGGGAAGTAAGGATTGGGCAAGAGCGCAGGCTCCCGGGATCTCCGCAGGTGCCAACTCGGTGGGGCTGGTGCGGGCTGGTGGGGCTTGGTGCGGAGCGGCGCCGTACGGCCGGGTGATGGGTGCCGAGCCGGCCAAGGGGCAGGCTTGCCCCATGACCAGCGCACTCGCCCGCTCCGTCGTCTACGCCACGGTGGTGGCCATGCTGCTCGCGCTGGTGACCGCCGGATCGGCCTCGGCGGCGACCGGCGCGACGCGCGTGCCGGCCGCCGAGAAGTACGCCCAACGCCTGCTCAACTGCACGCGCACCGGTGGCTTGGTGAATGCCGACGGCGCCTGCCTGGCTCGCGGCAGCGGCAAGTACTCGACGTACCGCAAGCCGATCCGCCTGCACAAGAACATCAGCCCCAGGGTGTCCTGGCCCTGGGCTCGCACGATGGTCCGCACGAACGCCTGCGAGCACGTCATCCCGGGCAAGCCGAGCCTGGCCACCCGCATGCGCCGGACAGGGCTTCCGAGACTGGTACTACGGCGAGAACATCGGCTGCGGCTGGGGCAGCGGCGACGCCATGGCCGTGGTCCTGGCCACGCACCGCGCCATGCAGGCCGAGAAGTCGAGCAACGGCGGGCACTGGAAGAACATCAAGAACCCGCGCTTCAAGAGCGTCGGCATCGGCGTGGCCACCGGCAGCGGTCGGGTCATGGTCGTCTGGGACTTCAACGGGAACCGCTGACGAGCTACTCCGCCACGTTCTCCACGATGGTCGCGATGCCCTGCCCCACCCCGATGCACATGGTGGCCAGGCCGTAGCGCGCGCGGCGCGCCACCAGCTCGTGCACGAGCATCGTCATCAGGCGCGCTCCACTCATGCCCAGGGGATGGCCCAGGGCGATGGCGCCGCCGTTGACGTTGACCACGCTCGGGATCGAGGTGCAGCTCACGCATGCACGCGAGCGACTGGCTGGCGAAGGCCTCGTTGAGCTCGATGAGGTCGAGCTCGTCGAGACGCAGACCAGCGCGCTCCAGCGCCATTCGCGTGGCCGGCACCGGGCCCATGCCCATCACCGACGGATGCACCCCCGCGACCGCGGTGCTGACGACGCGCGCCAGCGGACGCAGGCCCAGCGAGCGAGCGCGCGCGGACTCCACGAGCACGAGGGCGGCGGCGCCGTCGTTGATGCCCGAGGCGTTGCCGGCGGTGACGGTGCCATCCTCGCGGAAGGCCGGCCGCAGCCCGGCCAGCACCTCCGTCGTGGTGCCGGGGCGCGGGTGCTCGTCGCGATCGACCACGATGGTCTCGCCGCCGCGCTGTGGCACCTCCACGGGCACCAGCTGGTCGTCGAAGCGGCCGGCCTCGATGGCGGCTGCGGCACGCGCCTGGCTGCGCGCCGCGAAGGCGTCCTGTTCCTCGCGGCTGACCCCGAACTGGTCGGCCACGATCTCAGCCGTCTCGCCCAGCGACACCACCGGGTAGGCCGCGTCCAGGCGGGGGTTCACGAAGCGCCAGCCGAGCGTCGAGTCGGCGCGCTGCGGCGGCGCCTCGGGCTCGTCCGGATCGGGCTTGAGCTCCACGGTCGGCGCCCGCGACATCGACTCCACCCCACCGGCCACGATGATCTCGCCGTCGCCGGCCATGATGGCGTGGGCCGCGCTGTTGATCGCCTGCAGGCCAGAGCCGCACAGTCGGTTGACCGTCTGGCCCGCGACCTCGACGGGCAGGCCCGCCAGCAGCGCCGCCATGCGAGCCACGTTGCGATTGTCCTCGCCGGCGCCGTTGGCGTTCCCGAGCACGACGTCGTCGATGGCCCCCGGGTCCACGCCGCTGCGCTCGACCGCGGCCCGGATCGCGATGGCTGCGAGGTCGTCGGGCCGAACGCGCGCGAGGGCCCCGCCGAAGCGGCCGATCGGCGTGCGCATGGCCGCCACGATCCAGGCCTCGCGCAGGGGGCGGTGCAGATCGCGGCTCATGCGCTCGCGCTCCCTCGTGTGCGCCGGAAGAAGAGCGTCATCGCCGGGTTGAAGACCGATGGCCGCTCGGCCTCCACGACGTGGCCGCACCTGGGCACGACGAGCAGCTCACCCTCGGGCAGCTGGCGCTTGACGCGGACCGCCTCGTCGAGGGGCATCCACGGGTCGTTGTCGCCACAGGCGAGCATGACCGGCAGGCGGATGCGCCGCAGCTCCTCGGGCGGAGACCTCGGTCAGCTGCTGGCTGTCGTCGCGGATCGCCGCGGCCAGGCGCTGCCAGGCACCTGCCCCCTGGTAGCTGTCGTGGCGCACCGCCAGCTCCCCGGCCCAGGCGGGATCGTCGCGCAGGATGGCCTCGGGGTCCAGGCGACGTCGGGCCACGCTGGCCGCCGGCTCCGGGCGCAGGGCCGGAGCGATGACGAGCATCGAGAGCACGCGTTCGGGATGGCGTGCGGCCAGCTCGACCGCGGTCCGAGCGCCCATCGAGAGCGCCATGATGTGGAACCGCTCCAGCTGCCAGGGCATCAGCGAAGGCCAGCGCATCGTCGACCAGCACCGAGCGCGACCAGCCCTCGCGCACGTCGAAGACGGTGCGCCCGTGGCCGCGCGCGTCGGGCATGTAGAGCGTGAAGTCAGCGCGCAGCAGCGGCCGCTGGGCGCCCCAGTCGTGGGTGCCCATGGAGGTCGCCCCGTGGAGCAAGCAGCAGCGGCGGTCCCTGCCCTTCGGCTGACGTAGTGGATGTCGAGCCCGTTGGCCCGGACGGTGGCGCTCATGTCGAGGTTGATGTTCGCACGTCGCTGACGGTCAGCTCGCGTAGGCTGTGCATCCACCATGACCGACGAAGACCTGCGCATCCGTCGCGTCGCCGGACGCGCCAGCTACGACCGCGCAGACGGTCTATCAGATCGTCGACGCCGCACTGATCGCGCACGTGGGCACGATCCGCGACGGCGCGCCCGTGGTCATCCCCATGCTCGCAGTCCGCGACGGCGACTGGCTGCTGCTGCACGGGGCGCCCGCGGCCGGGACCATGCGCCGGGGTCGGGGCCAGCCGGTGTGTGTCGAGATGACGCTCCTCGATGGGCTGGTGCTGGCTCGGTCCGCCTTCCACCACTCGCTCAACTACCGCTCGGTGGTGGTGCTCGGTGAGGCCGAGGTCATCACCGACGCGACCGAGCGCGAACGGGCGCTGGAGGTGCTCATGGAGCGACTGGCGCCGGGGCGCCAGGAGCAGCTCCGGCCCACCAGCGCGAAGGAGCTGAAGCAGACCGCGGTGATGCGCATCTCGCTCGAGCGGGCCTCGGCCAAGGTGCGCACGGGTCCGCCCGGCGACGAGGAAGCGGACTACGACTGGCCGGTGTGGGCGGGCGTGCTGCCGGTCACCACGCAGATCGGCCAGCCCCTGCCCGACCCGCGGCTGCACGAGGACATCGAGGTCCCGCAGCACGTCCGCGATCTCGCCGACACCACTCGCTAGGGCCAGGTCGCTAGGCCGGCGACGGCTCGTCGGGCTTCGGGTTCTCGAGCGGCCGGAAGAGGATGTCGTGCTGCTCGGGGTGCTTGTGCAGCCAGGCCACGACGAAGGGGCACTTGGGGATGACCGCGATCTCGCGTTCGCGCAGGTCCTCCAGCACAGCCCGCACCAGGCGACTGCCGAGGCCCTGCCCTGCGAAGCCTTCGAGCACCTCGGTGTGGGCGAGCACGATGAAGTCGTCGCTCAGCCGGTAGTCCAGGAGCCCCGCCAGCTCCCGCTCGTCACCCAGCCGCGCCTCGTATCGCTCGAGGTCGGGCACGTCGAGCACGTGCAGCTCGGGACGCTCCGGGTGCATCGGCTGTGGCTCGCTCATCGGGCCGCCTTGAAGGCCGCGAACAGACCTGGCAGGGCGGCGGCCGGATCTCGGTAGAAGTCATCGGCATCGACCTCGATGCGGGCACGAGCGGATGGCTCGCGGATGACCGGCGCCGCGGCGATGAACTCGCGGATGACCTGCGCGTGCGGCTTGAGCGAGCCGTCGGGGCGGACCAGGCCGAAGTGCCGTTCGTGCCACTGGTCGTCGCACGGCGGTCGGTCCCACAGGTCCTCGTGGTAGTCGGCGTAGCACCAGACCATGGCGCCGGTGGCACCCACCTCGAGGAGCCGGGGAAAGACCTCCGCGAGGTGCTCGGCCAGTGCCTGCTCCGAGAGCATGATCTGGTCGAACGTCCGCGATCTCGTCTGCCAGTGCCAGTCCACCGTCTCGGAGCCGGGCGGTGCGGTGCAGGCGCCGAACTCCTCCATCATCGTGGGTCGGCCCGAAAGCGCGGCGGTCAGCGCGGTGGCGAAGGGCACGGTGTCCGGGTCGAGCGCCGTGGCGCCGAAGTTGGCGTAGATGGGGTAGGTGTGCATGACCGCGAAGTCGGCGTCGGCGAAGACCTGGTCGGCACGCAGGTGGTTGCGCGTCGACAGCGACGGTGAATGCAGACCCACCGTGCGGTGGCGCTCGGGGTCGAGCTCGCGGATGACCGCGAACATCCGCGCCGCCCAGGCCGCGCCGGCCGCGTCGTCGGGCGGCAGGGCGAAGTTGTCAGGCTCGTTGCCCAGGTTCCAGGCCCACACGCCGCGATGGTCGCGCAGCCGGCCCACGACCTCGCGCAGCTGTCGCTCGGCAGCGTCGAGCGCGATCGAGTCGGTGAAGGGGTTGCGATAGGGGCCGGCGTCCTGGTTAGCGCCGCTGACGACCTGGCGACCCTCGGGCACCGGCTCCGTCCCGCCGAGGAGCCATGACGGCGCCCAGTTGGGCCCGCTCATGTGGCCGGTGAAGAAGGTCACATCGAGGCCCAGGCCGCGCTCTGCGGCCACGTCGCACACGACCTCGAGGTGATCGAGCGCCTCGGTCGCGACCGCCTCGGGCGTGGGCTGGAAGTCCTCCCACATGAGGAACAGGCGCACGAGGCGCAGGCCCAGGCCGGCGATGACGTCGAACTCCTCGGCGACCTCGTCGCGGTCGAAGTCCTTCCACCAGTACATGGCCTTGCGCCGGGGCCAGTAGTTGACGCCCACCGGGAAGGGCTGGCCGACGGCCAGGTCGGATGCGCTCAAGCGATCACCCCTCGTAGCTCGAAGACCCGAGCCTGGAAATCACCGCGCGCCTGCGATTCCCAGGCGTGGTCGTCGAGGAACAGGCCCTGGCTCATGAGCTCATCGCCGCCACGCTCCATGACGTTCGCGCGGGCGACCCAGTCTTCGCTCGCGGGCCAGACGGTGACCGCGTAGCGCGCCGCCGGGTCAAGGCCTCGCAGGCGCAGCTGCGACGGCCCGGGTAGCGGCGTCGAGAGCGTGCGGTACCAGCCCACCAGCGCATGACCCGCGTCGTCGTCGACGACCATCCAGGCGGTCTCGTTGCCATCGCCCTCGAAGGGACTGGTGAGGCGATGGAAGCGGCCGCCGTGGAGCAGCTCGCGGCGCTCCTTGTACCAGGCGATCTGGGCACGCACCTGCTCGGCCTCGACCTCGTCGAGGGCTCGCGGGTCCAGCTCGTAGCCGAGGTTGCCGAAGAAGGCCACGGCGGCCCGTGTCTCGAGCGGGGTCACGCGTCCGACCTGGTGATTGGGCACCGCCGAGACGTGGGCACCCATGGACACCAGCGGGTACACCAGTGAGGTGCCGTACTGGATCCTCTGACGCTCGACCGCGTCGGTGTCGTCACTGATCCAGGCCTGGGGCGCGAAGGCCAGCATGCCCGGGTCGTTGCGCCCGCCACCGCCAGCACAGGACTCGAAGAGCACGTCCGGGAAGCGCTCGGTGAGGCGAGAGTAGAGGTCGTACACGCCGAGCATGTAGCGATGGAAGAACTCGTCCTGGCGCTCGGGAGGCAACGAGGCTCCGAAGGGCTCGGTGATGACGCGGTTGTAGTCCCACTTGACGTAGGCGATGGACGTGCTCGAGAGGATGTTGCCGATGACCCGCTCGAGGTAGTCGACGACCTCGCGGTTGGAGAGGTCGAGCACGTACTGGTTGCGGATCTCCGAACGGGTTCGTCCCGGGAAGCCAACGGCCCACTCGGGGTGGTTCTCGAAGAGCCGACTGCGCGGGTTGACCATCTCGGGCTCGATCCAGATGCCGAAGAGCAGGCCCAGCTCGTTGACGCGGCTGACCAGGTCAGGCAGCCCGGACGGGAGCTTGCGCAGGTCCACCGTCCAGTCACCGAGCGAGGACGTGTCGTCGTCGCGCTGGCCGAACCAGCCATCATCGAGGACGAAGAGCTCGGCCCCCAGGTCCCTCGCTTCAGCAGCCATCTCGACGAGGGCGTCCTCGTCGAAGTCGAAGTAGACACCCTCCCAGCTGTTGAAGAGGACCGGGCGCGGCCGGTCACGCCAGGCTCCCCCGACGAGCCGCTCACGGTAGAGCCGGTGGTAGGCGTCGGATACGCCGCCGAGGCCCTCGTCGGACCAGACGAGCACGACCTCGGGGATCTGCAGGTCCATGCCCGGCGTGATGCGCCAGCGGATGGTCTCGGGATCCATGCCCAGGCGTGCGCGAACGGTGTCGGTGGAGTCGACCTCCACCTCGGCGAGGAAGTTGCCCGAGTACACCAGCGACATGCCGATGGCCTCGCCGGCAGCCTCGGTGGTGGCAGGGCGACGCAGCAGGATGAAGGGGTTCTGCTGATGTCCGGTCGAGCCACGCTGGCTGCGCACCGCGCGCGTGCCCCGCACCAGCGGGGCATCGATGATGTGCGTCTCGCGCGCCCACGCACCGGTCAGCTGGAGCAGGTGCCAGTCGGGATCGGGCAGATCGAGGACGGCGCTCATGGCCGTGGTCAGCTTCACGTCACCGGCGCCATCGTTGATGACGCGCATGCTGCGGGTCACGACCGGTCGTTCGGCGTAGATGGTCGTGAGCAGGCGGACCTGGAGGCCGGAGTGGCCGTCGACCAGGACGATCTCGACGGTCTCGGCCTCGGAGCCGTCTTCGACGTAGGTCGAGGGCAAGCCATCAAGGTGCGGCTTGCCCGCACTGATGGTGTGCTCGCGGTAGACCAGTTCGAGCACCGTGCTGCCATCGGCATGACGGACGGCCAGCCCGGGTACGCGGAAGTCGCCGCTACCGGCCGTGGGCAGCTCGCGCGGGATGGGGTCGAGGACCTGGTTGTAGCGAGCCACGAACGAACTACGCACGAAGTGCCCGTAGTCGCGTGCGGTGGCCAGTCGCGGCCCCAGATAGAGATGCGCCAGGGTCCCCAATTCGAGCACGCGCATGACGTAGCTGATGTGCTCGTTGTACAGATGCAGCTGTCGCTCACCCGGTCGCCATTCGATGGGCATGCTGGTCCGACTCCTTGCTCCACGTCACGGCTGCGGCGGCCTGTAGACTGTCCCGTGGAGCGATGGTACGACGGTCGGCGCATGCGGACACGACGCCCAAGTCACATCTGGCTTACGATACGGAACGTTCTTGAACCATACAGAACGCGAGAGGAACCCTGCCGTGAAGAAGACCCTGATCACCGCTGCGCTGGTAGCCAGCATGAGCCTCGTGGCTGTCGCCTGCGACAACAACGAGGCCACTCCCGAGCCGACCACCCCGGCCGAAGCCGTCGAGTCGATGGCTGCCGAGGTCGAGTCGACCGTCGAGAGATGCCGCCGAGTCGATGGCTGCCGAGGTCGAGTCGACCGTCGAAGACGCCGTCGAGTCGATGGCCGCCGAGGCTTCGCCCGAGGCCTGAGTCCCCACAGCGCACGACGAAGGCCGTCCGGGCAACCGGGCGGCCTTCGCGATTCTCCGACGCCTCGGGCTCAGGTGGCGCGCATGCGGTTGTTGCGCTTCTCGTGGGTCAACTCGGCCAGGCCAAGCGCTTCGAGCAGCGGCGGGACATACATGCCGAAGCGACCGCGGTAGCCCTTGCGCAGGCCGTAGAAGCCGCCGACGGGGTTGTCGGCTGCGCGACCCCAGGCCTCGACGGTGTCCGGCTTCGGCTCCTGCTTCTCGTCGGCCGCACCGAGGTCCATCCAGCTCACCGCGAGCCTTGAGCATCGCGTGCAGGTCATCGATACAGCGGAGCTGGTACGAGAGCTTCGTCGAGCCGACCTGGCAGATCAGGGCTGGCGGGTCGGACCCCTCGTCGCGGTACATCGTGTACTCCGCCGAGCCTGGCGGGGTCTGCAGGACCCAGGGGTCCTCCTTGGTGCCGCTACCGGTCGTTGCCATGACATGCCTCCGCTGTGGTGGGGCATCACAGCCTAGCGAGCGCGGCCGCTCAACTCCAGTCCGGCTCGTAGGGCAGCTGGGCCATGACCCAGTAGCCACGCTTCTGGCGCGGGCCGGCGTCGAGCGTGCCGCCCAGCGCGGCCACCTCCTTGCGCACGGCTTCGAGGCCGGCGGTCTGTTGGGCGCCATCGCCGGTCGCGACCCCGTCGTCGCTGACCTCGATCTCGAGCGCATCCGGCTCGAAGCGGACCAGGACCGTGGCGCTGGCATCGGTGGCTCCCGCGAGTGTCGCCATCAGCGCCTCGTGCACCACGTGATAGGCGACCGCATCGAGGTCCGAGGTCAGCGGCACTGGCCGGCCGCTGACCTGCAGGTCCACGGGCAGGCCCGCCTTGATGACCTCGTCGATGAGGTAGTCGAGATCACCGAGGCCGGGACCCGCCCCTGGCAGCGGCGTGCCGTCGGGCGCCAGCAGCAAGCCCGTCAGGCGCTGCGTCTCCTCGAGCGCCTCGGTGCCAGCGGTGTCCACGATGATGAGCGCCTCGTGGGCGGCGCGAGGGTCACGGTCGAGGGCCCGCCGCGCCTCTCGCGCCTGCAGGATGACCGTGCTCATGGCCCGCTCGATCACGTCTCGCAGCTCGCGCACGGTCTCGTCGCGACCGGCCGAATCGGGCGCCGCATAGTCACCGGACCAGGCCCATTCGCGGGCTTCACCCACGCGCTCGTCGCCGCGGGCCACGCGCAAGCGGCGTGCCGCGAGGCCGACCAGCCAGGGGCCCCACGTCACCAGCACCGGGCCGGCGATCTCACGGACCTCGAGGGGATCGCTGCCGCCGCGAAGCACCAGCAGGCCGGTGAGCGCGCCCAGGCCGAGTGCCCCGATGATGGCAGCGACCCCACCGCTCCAGGCACCGACCGAGTAGGCGGCCAGCACCAGGCCAAGCAGGAGCGTCGTCAGCGCATCGACCGGCCCGCGGCCCATCAGCGTGAGCGCCACGATGGCCAGTGCCAGGGGCACGATCGGCATTCGTGAGCGCAAGGCCAGCGAGAGCAGGAAGATGGCGCCAGCGGCCACGGCTACGGCCCCGCTGACCTGCAGCCCCGCGACGATCGGCTCGCCGGCCACGACCGAGTCCGCGAGGTAGACCTCGGCGAGGTAGGCCGCCGTCAGCAGCACCGCGACGAAGGTGTCGAGGTGTGCCCGGATGATGCGGATGACTCCCACGATGCCGAGGCTACCGCTCCTCCATCGAGGACGTGTGCCGGTTCGGTCGGACTCGATCTCGACGAGCAGTCGGTTGAGGACCCGTCTCAGCTCCGCTCTGGTCGAGCGACCGAACGGGCCTGCTGTTACCGTGCTGGAAATACCCGGACCGCATCTTAGGACGAGTAGCACGCTCGTTAGTGCCGATGGACGATCAAGGAGGAGACAGTGGGCCTCAAGGAGTACCAGCCCGGAACGACGTTCCCAGGAGTCATCGGTCGCACATTCGACGAGTCCGAGCAAGCCTGGCCTGAACCACGTCGAGCGAAGGAGGGGGCACCCAACGTCCTCTTCATCGTGCTCGATGACACGGGCTTCGGCCAGCTCGGCTGCTACGGCAGTCCCATCCGTACTCCCAACCTCGATCGCCTCGCCGCGGGCGGACTGCGCTATAGCAACATGCATACGACCGCGCTGTGCTCGCCGACGCGTACGTGCATCCTCACGGGGCGCAACCACCACTCCAACCACATGGCCGGCATCACTGAGATCAGCACCGGCTTCCCCGGCTACGACGGTTACATCCCCTTCGAGAACGGCTTCCTGAGCGAGATCCTCAAGGGCCAGGGCTACAACACGTACGCCGTCGGGAAGTGGCACCTCACGCCGGCCGATCAGATCTCAGCGGCGGGGCCGTACGATCGCTGGCCACTTGGTCGTGGCTTCGAGCGCTACTACGGGTTCCTCGGTGGAGACACGCACCAGTACTACCCCGACCTCACCTACGACAACCATCGTGTCGAGCCGCCTCGGACGCCCGAGGAGGGCTACCACCTGACCGAGGATCTCGTCGATCGGGCGATCGGCTTCGTCGCCGACTCCAAGCAGATCGCACCCAACAAGCCCTTCTTCCTCTACTTCGCGACCGGGGCCATGCACGCGCCGCATCACGTGGCCAGGGAGTGGGCGGACAAGTACAAGGGCGTGTTCGACGACGGCTGGGAGGCCTACCGCGAGCAGGTCTTCGCACGCCAGAAGGAGCTGGGAATCGTCCCGGCCGATGCGGAGTTGTCCCGGCATGACCCGGACGTGGCTCACTGGGAGGACCTGTCGGCCGACGAACGTCGGCTCTATGCGCGCATGATGGAGGTCTTCGCCGGGTTCCTTGAGCACACCGACCATCACATCGGCCGCCTGCTCGACTTCCTCGAAGAGATCGGAGAGCTGGATAACACGCTGATCATGGCCATCAGCGACAACGGCGCCAGCTCCGAGGGCGGTCCCACCGGCTCCATCAATGAGAACAAGTTCTTCAACTTCGTCGAGGACGACCTGGAGCAGAACCTCGCGGCCATCGACGAGATCGGTGGTCCCAAGTATTTCAACCACTACCCGTGGGGCTGGACCTGGGCCGGCAACACACCCTTCCGTCGCTGGAAGCGGGAAACCTACCGTGGCGGCATCAGTGACCCTTTCATCATCCACTGGCCCGCCGGCGTCGAGGCCCGCGGCGAGATCCGGGATCAGTACGGTCACGCCATCGACATGGTGCCGACGGTGCTCGAGCTACTCGGGATCGACCCACCGACCTTCATCAACGGCGTCCAGCAGTCGCCCATCGAGGGCCTCAGCATGGCGGCCTCGATCGGCGACGCCGCGGCCTCCTCGCGGCGGGTCACGCAGTACTTCGAGATGCTCGGCCACCGCTCCATCTACCACGACGGCTGGAAGGCGGTGTGCCCCTGGCCGGGTCCCTCCTTCGCTGAAGGCCAGCCCTTCGGCACCCCGATCCCGGCCGAGAAGCTGAACGA
Source organism: uncultured Chloroflexia bacterium (assembly GCA_963714675.1). Lineage (GTDB taxonomy): Bacteria > Chloroflexota > Limnocylindria > Limnocylindrales > CSP1-4 > JAFMJV01. The sequence continues at coordinate 315,460 of CAVQPG010000006.1, forward strand.
GCTCGACGCGACCGGCTGGGAGCTGTATCACGTAGCCGAGGACTGGACCGAGAGCCACGACGTGGCCGCTGAGCATCCGCATCGGCTGATCGAGATGATCGCCATGTGGTACGCCGAGGCCGGCAAGTACAACGTGCTCCCGGTCGATGGCCGCGGACAGCAGCGGTTCGCGGACGAGCGGCCGCAGCTGGCGCCCGATCGTGAGCGCTATACCTACTACCCCGGAACCCAGGAGGTGCCGCCCAACGCCGCGCCCAAGCTGCTCAACCGGCCCCACAGCGCGCACGTGGGCGTGATCATCCCCGACGAGGGCGCCGAGGGTGTGCTGCTCAGCCAGGGCGGCGTGGACGGCGGGTTCGTGCTCTTCGTCCAGGAGGGGAAGCTGCGCTACACCTACAACTACGTGGCTGACCAGCACTTCCACATCGTGTCGGACACGGACGTTCCCAGCGGCAAGCACGTCCTGAGCTTCGAGTTCGCGCCGACCGGCCCGGCCGAGCCACTCAAGGGCAAGGGCACCCCGGGCACGATCACCCTCTTCGTCGATGGCCAGCCAGTGGGCTCCGGGGAACTACCGGTGACGATGCCGATCACCGTCGGCCTGGCCGGCGGCGTCTCGGTGGGCCTCGATGCCGGGGCGCCCGTCACGCCCGAATACCAGCCGCCGTTCGCCTTCAGCGGGACCGTGCTCCGGGCGGTCTATGACGTCTCAGGCGAGCGGGTCGAGGACCACGAGGCGGAGATCCGCATCGCGCTCGCCCGCCAGTAGCCGCGGCGCGAGCCTCCCCTGGCCGGCTCCGGCTGGCACCTGTCGGGAGCGAGACGGCTGCACCGGTCGCCTGATCGGATCGCTCAGCTCCGGGCGGTGCCGTCCCAGTAGCGCTGGGCCATGGCCCAGGCATCGTGGCCGCATTGCGCGCCCATCACACGGCCGTTGAGGTCGTCGGCTTCCACATGGATGCCGCCATACAGGCGCGAGAGACCGGCCTGGTCCGCAGCGTCGTAGTAGGTAGCCCATTGGAGCGGCACATCCGCGCTGGGCCCAGCCTCGAACTCGAGCGATCCCGCCGGCACGGTCCAAGTGCCGAGGCCTCCGGGGAAGTAGGGCGAGCCAGTCATCTCCGCAAGCACCTCGGCGGCAGCCCGACTGAACGTGGAGTGGCCGCTGACGTAGCCTGCGAAGGCCGGCGTCACGAAGGTCGAGAGCTGATACGGGACCCACTCGACCGCGCGGATCCAACCCACGCCGGCGAGCTCGGTCTCGGCGTTCCCGGGGCTACCGGACCAGGCTCGCACGGCGATCTCACCGATGTGGTCCGAGAGGTGACGGTGGCGCTCGCCAGGCGCCGCCGATTCCTCGGTGATGAGCTCGACCTCGCCCTCGACGAGCGGCAGGCCGTCAGGGTGATAGGACGGCAGTGCCGGGTCGCTCGACTGGCCCAGGCCGCCCATCCAGCGGATCATCGAGATCGGGCGCACCGAGTCATAGTGGCCCTTGGCCCCCCAGGCCGCGACAGCGGCATCGTGTACAGCCCCGTTGATCGCGAGATACATCTTCACGTCCCACTCGAGCGGGTCCACGATCGGCCCCGTACCGCCGATGCGGCGCTCGAACTCGGGGTAGTCGACGACCGCGTTGGCCAGCGTGTTCCAGTGACCCGGCGGCGTCTCCGAGGCAGGGCCGTCGGCCCAGAACTCCGCGACCACGCGCCCGAAGTCCCCGCGCGGCACGACCACCGGTTCATAGGGCGCACCGGTCCAGGGGTTGATGTCGTAGCCATCGCCATCGTTGGTCCCGAGCGCGTTGCCGCCCAGGGCCAGCGGCGAGATGTCCTGCATGACTCCGTCTCGCGGGTCCAGCGTGCTGCTGTAGCGCAAGACCTCGACCGCCTGATCCTTGAAATCGCTGTCGGAACGAGGGTCGCCCAGACGCGGCGGCGGACCCGGATCGATGGGTACCCCGTCTGGACCCGCATCGGGTAGCGCGAAGGAGTCCACGTGCCCCCAGTGCGGTCCCACGAACTTCTGTGGTCCCTTCGGCAACGGCAGCCCGTTCTGCGCGATCGCGACGTCCAGGGCCAGCGGCTGCCATCGGTTAGGGTCAGTGAGGAAGGTGCCCGGAGCCCGGACGACCATCGGTTCGTTCACCGGCGAGTAGTCCGCCGACACGTACCCGCGGCGCTCTCGAGAGCCGTCGTGGAGCCCGGCGGCGATGATGCGCGCGGCGATGCGGTTACCAAGCGCTGCGGCCGAACCCCCCTTCGTGCCCGTGCGGTCGGTCGGGAGGCACAGGCCCGCCATCAAGGCGTCGAATTCTCGCAGGCTCTCGGCGCCACCCACGGCGTTCCGGTAGCGATGCCTGAGGACTCGGTAGGCGGCGAAGCTGATGGCCCGATCCCGCGCCGCAGCCGGATGATCATGCTCGACCTTCTCGGTCGCGAAGACGCCCTGTGCGACCGGGTCGAAGGCTGCCCATGCGTCCCACATGGCTGCCGACAGGTGGTACAGGTTGCGCGCGTGGACCGTCGGGGCCGGGAAGTCACGCCGGATCGCGTCGAGCAAGGCTTCGTCCCACAGCCGCGCCACCGACTTCGCCGGGTCCGCGCTGCGGACGCACCTACCTGCTTCGTTCACCTGAGCGGCCGCGGGCGCAGCCAGCACCAGCGAAGGCAGCAGAGCCAGCACCAGACCCAGCGCCAGCGGTATGCGGTTCGGCATGTGGTCGTCCTCCTGAGACGTGATGCTACTCCGGCACGCCAACGACGGGATCGCGGCGCGTAGACTGACGCCATCGTGCGACAGCTGTTGCTCGCCGCCCTCGCCGCGGCTTCGTGTCTCGCCCTCGCCATGCCGACTGCAGCAGAAGCTGCCAAGGAGTCGAAGGGGCAGCCCGTGGTCCCGACGTTCGTCGAGGAGGCCGCGTCCGCCGGCGTCAGCCACTCGTACAGCGGCGGCTTCGACTTCTACGTCGGTGGTGGTGTCGCGGTCCTCGACTGCAACGACGATGAGCGGCCCGAGCTCTACTTCGCCGGTGGCGAAGGACCTGCAGCACTCTTTCTCAATCGGAGCAGAACCGGCGAGCGCCTGCGCTTCGAACAGCTCGGGAGCGAGGCGACCGACCTGACTTCGGTCAGCGGTGCCTACCCGCTGGACATCGACTCGGATGGGCAGACCGACCTGGTGCTCCTGCGCCACGGCGAGAACGTGCTCCTGCGCGGACTGGGCGGGTGCACGTTCGAGCGTGCCAACGAGGACTGGGGATTCGATGGTGGCAGCGACTGGACCACGGCATTCAGCGCGACCTGGGAGGCGGGACAAGCCTGGCCCACGATGGCCTTCGGCAATTATGTCGACCACTTCGACGAGCAGAACCTCGCGCATTGTGCGCCGGGGTTCCTGTACCGGCCTGCAGGCGAGGGAGGCCGCTTCGGGCCGCCGATGACCTTGGAGCCGGGACGATGCGCGCTCTCGATGCTCTTCAGCGACTGGGACCGCTCCGGACGTCGGGACCTGCGCGTCGCCAACGACCGCCACTACTACTACAACGAAGGGGGCGAGCAACTGTGGATGGTGGCCCCCGACGCCACTCCGCGGCTGTACACGTCGGTGGAGGATGGCTGGAAGCCGGTCCGCATCTTCGGCATGGGTATCGCCACGGAGGACCTCACCGGCGATGGGTTCCCCGAGTACTACCTCACGAGCATCGGGTCGAATCGCCTTGAGACCCTGGAGACAGGCCCATCCGCGCCGGTCTTCACCGACATCGCCTTCGATCATGGGATCTCCGCGACCACGCCATCGATCGGCCGGCCGATCGACCCATCGACCTCGTGGCACCCCGAGTTCGATGATGTCAACAACGACGGTCGCATCGATCTCTACGTCTCCAAGGGCAACGTCGACGAAGCAGCGGACAGCGCTATCAAAGACCCCAACGAGCTATTCCTGCGACGCGCCGACGGGACGTTCGTGCGGGCGGCGAAGCAAGCCGGGATCCTCGAGCCCGATCCGGACTCGCGGCGCCGCACTGGTAGACCTGAACCAGGATGGCCTGCTCGACATCGTCGAGGTCAACCGCTACCAGAATGTGGATATGCGCCGCAACGTCGGACGTGGCACGGCCATGAAGCCCAGGCCGATGGGCCATTGGCTCGAGGTGCGGACTGAGCAGGTGGGTGTAAACACCCAGGCGATCGGTGCCTGGATCGAAGTCAGGGCGGGAGAGGACTGCGTCGATCCGGGAGGTCACCAGTGGCGGCGGTCATGCCGGCGGTTCGGTCGGTCCGGTCCACTTCGGGCTGGGCAAGCGCGACGAGGCTGACGTGCGCGTGCTGTGGCCCGACGGCGAGGTCGGTGAGTGGCAGACCGTCAAGGCAGACCAGGTAGTCACCATCACCCGCGGTACCAAGCCGGCCTGATCCCCGCCGGCCTCAGGAGGCCGAGCAGCCCGGCTCCGGTGATCAGTGGAGCTTGGCGCGTTCCTCGCTGGTGACGTCGGTCGGGGTCTTGCCCAGGATGATCATGCTCAGAACGTCGTCAGTCGTGACCTCATCGTGCTTGACGGTGCCTACGATCTGCCCGTGGTACATGACGCTGATGCGGTCGGACAGATCGAAGACATCGTGGATGTCATGACTGATGAGGAAGATGCCGATGCCCTCGCTCTTGAGTTGCTTGACGAGGTCACGCACCTGTGCCGTCTCCGCCGGACCGAGTGCGGCAGTAGGCTCGTCCATGATCAGGATGCGGGCGTTGAAGTGGACCGCTCGAGCGATGGCCACTGCCTGACGCTGGCCGCCGGATAGCGACATCACCGGCTGCGTGAAGTTGGTGAAGTTGGGGTTCAGGCGACCCATGACCTCGCGGGTGGCCTTCTCCATCGCACCGTCGTCCAGTGAGCCCAGTCGCGTGGTCATCTCGCGGCCCAGGAAGACGTTGCCTGGCGCGGCGATGTTGTCGGCCAGCGCCAGGGTCTGATAGATGGTCTCGATGTTGAGGCGCTTGGCGTCTCGAGTGTTGTCGATACTCACGGGCTTGCCGTCGATGAGGATGTGGCCCGAGTTGGCGGGGTGAGCGCCAGAAAGGACGCGCATGAGCGTGGACTTGCCCGCGCCGTTGCCGCCGACTAGCCCCACGACCTCGCCCGCATGGAGGTCGATGGTCACGCCGTCGACGGCGTGCACGCCACCGAAGGCGACCTTGATGTCGCGCATCTCCACCAGCGGCGTTCGCTTCTCGTCACTCACGTGCCCGCCCTCCGTCGACCGCCACCTCGTCGGCGATTCCAGGTGTCCAGGCCCACGGCCACGACCAGGACGATACCGGCCACGATGGACTGCACCGGCGAGGGCACACCCATGAAGGCGAGTCCGTAGGCGAGCGACGACATGACGAAGGCGCCCAGGACCGCGCCGGTGATGGTGCCGACGCCGCCCGCGAAGGACGTTCCACCCACGACCGCGGCGGCGATGACGTAGAGCTCCTGGGTCGTGCCCAGGTCCTGTGCGGCACCGTTGAGCCGGCCGACCACGATGGCGGCGGCCACGGCGCAGAGCACGCCCATGAGCATGAACGTCTTCATGATGGTCCAGCGCGTATTGATGCCGGCCAGGTCTGCCGCCTCAGGATTGCCGCCGTAGGCGTAGACGTAGCGACCGAAGCGGCGGCGGCCGGCCAGGAAGGTCATGAGGATGGTGACGCCGATGAGCAGAAGGATGGGCCAGGAGACACCCATCGGGAAGTAGGTCGCGAGGGCCTCGCTGGGCACATCCAGCCCGAGCTCCTCGGCCTTTCGCGCGGCCAGGCCGGCGGGCAGGAACTGCTGGTTGGCCATGTAGACCAGGCCCAGTACCACTGCGCAACTGACCGAACCGATCAGGACGTCAGCCCATGCCGGCCGGAGCGCGAATCCGAGCCTGCGACGCTGTCGCCGGTTGTAGACGAGCAGCCCGATGACGGCCAGACAACCCAGGATCGCCAGCGCCCACGTCCAGTCACCGCCCAGCGACCCCAGGGCTCCGCCGCCCATCTGTCGGAAGGTGCTGTCGATGCCGGTCACCGCGGCGCCCTCGGAAAGCACCCACACCACGCCGCGGTAGGCCAGAAGGCCGCCCAGCGTGACCACGAAGGATGGCACCCCGATGTAGGCGATGATGAATCCTTGGCCACCGCCGATGGCGGCGCCGATGCCCACCCCGATAGCCAGCGCCACGATCCACATCAGTGGGCTGCCGACCTCGGGGAAGCCCACGACGTTGGGCAGGAAGTCGGTCATCAGGATGGCATAGACCATGGCGATCACGCCAACCTGCGAACCGACCGACAGGTCGATGTTGCGTGACACGATGATGAGCACCATGCCCGTGGCCATGATGGCCGTGCCACTGGCCTGCACGCCCAGCGTGAGCATGTTGGCCGGGCTGATGAGCTTGCCACCGGAGAGCACGTGGAACCCGAGCAGGATCACCACCAGCGCCACGAGCATGCCGAACAGGCGAACGTCGATCTCGGTGGCTGCGAACAGGCCACGCGCGGACGGCCGCTGGGTGCTGGGTGATGGGGTTGGTGAGGACTCGGCGATCCCGCTCATCGTGTCGCTCTCAGGTTCGCGTGGATGGATCAGCGCCCTGCGTCACGTCGACCGTGAACACAGGGCGCTGACACTTGGCTCTTACTTCAGAGACCGTTCAGCTCACTGGCAGATGGCTGCCGGCGAGGGACCGTCCGCAGCCTGTGCGCAGAGCACGTCCTGCGTGATCCAGCCACCATCGACCACCAGGTTCAGGTTGTCCTGGGTGATCGGCGTGGGCTGGAGGATGATCGACTTGACGACATTCCCAGCGGGAGTCGTGAAGTCGGAGGCCTGTGGGCCATCGAGCGGAGCGACCGAGGCGTCGATGAGGCCATCGGGGATGGTGACATCGCCCATGGCCATGCCTTCGCACAGCTGCAGGGCTGCTGCACCAGCGACCTTGCCCAGCTCGTTGCTGTTCTTCCAGACGTCGACGTACTGCCAGCCGGCCGCGACGTTCTGCAGGTTGCCGGTGTCGCCATCCTGGCCGCTAAGCGGGATGGGGTCCAGACCCTTGGCCTGGAGGGCAGCCACGACGCCGAGCGCGGTGCTGTCGTTTTCGGCCAGGATCGCATCGATGGTCACGCCGTCGGCGTTGGCAGCATCGATGATGGCCTCCATGTTGTTCTGGGCCGTCTCGGTCTTCCAGCCGTCGGTGAACTGGTCGGCGAGGATGGTGATCTCACCAGCGTCGATCTTGTCCTGGAGGCCAGCCTGATCCCAGCCCATGGGCAGGAACGTGGAGGCGTTGGCATCCCCGGGATCGCCCTTGATGAGGACGTAGTTGCCGCTCGGCACCGCGCCGATGATGGCCTCAGCCTCGGCCTTGCCGACCCCGACGTTGTCGAAGGTGATGTAGAGGACGTTCGGAGTCCTCGATGAGGCGGTCGTAGGCGATGACCGGAACGCCAGCGTTCTGGGCCGTCTCCAGAGCGGCGATGGCCGCGTCCTGGTTCTGCGCCAGAAGGACGAGGACGTCCGCGCCACCGTTGATCAGCGTCTCGACGTCCGTCTGCTGCTGAGCGCTATCGAGTCGCGCGTCGAAGTCCGTGAATGTGCCGCCGCCAGCCTCGATGGTGGCCTGCATGTTCGGCTTGTCGGTGGCCGCCCAGCGGGGCTGCTCGAAGTTGTTCCACGACACGCCTACGTTGCAGACGTCGTCCTGCGCCACGGCGACGCTGGTCGATACCAGGCCCGTGCTGAGCACAGCGACAGCCGAGGCGACTGCCAATGCATGCTTAAGTGAACCCATAGCTCCTCCTCACTTCGTCGGACGGTGTTCCGCCACGACCCTCAATGATGCATGACACCCTTTGAGTGTCAACAAGATACACCTTCGATGAAAGCGCCCAGAGGTCGATTTCGCCGATCACCGGTGCCCTACGACGGCTGCTTGGCGCCTGCGCGTGAGCGTTCAGCTTTCGCGGCGCGAGGCGATCCAGGCACCGACCATCACCACCAGCACACCCACCAGCGCGACCGGCTCCACCGACTCGCCGAGGACGACGACACCCAAGGCGATGGCCACGATCGGCAGGAAGTAGATGGCTACCGAGGCCCTGGGCCCACCGACACGGCCGGTGAGCGTGGCCATCAGGGCGAAGGCCGCGCCGGTGCCCAGGACGCCCACGGGTACCATCGCCAGCGCCGACTCCCACGACCAGCGTGAGTCCGGGATCTGCAGCAGCCCGACCGGCGCCACGATGACCAGCGCCACCAGCTGTGCGCGGAAGACGACGGGCAGCGCGCCGTACTTCTGTGAGAGCGGGACCGAGAGGTTGGCCGCGAGGCCATAGAAGGCGATGGCCACGACCACCAGCGCGGCGCCGAAGAGCTGATCGCCACCGACCTCCAGCTCCGGCACGAAGACGAGCAGCATGCCCACGAAGCCGAGGCCGATGCCCAGCAGCTGCCGCCAGCCGGGCAGCCTGCGCATGAGGTAGATGGCCCACAGCACGGTGAAGACCGGCATGGCGCCGTTGATCATGCCGGTCACGCTCGAGGTGGTCCACTGTTGCGCGACCGGGAAGATGAGCAGCGGGATGGCCATCCATACGGCCCCCAGGACAGCGATGCGCGGCAGATCCTCGCGCTCGACCGAGGCACGCGCCCGGGAGAACAGCGCCAGCGTGGCCGCACCGAGGGTGATGCGGGCGAGGGTGATGACGCCCGGCTCGAACGAGCGCAGACCGATCTCCATGAACAGGAACGAGGAGCCCCAGATCAGCGCGATGGCCGCCAGCAGGCCCCAGTCGAGCGGCGCGTAGGCCCGCACGTTGGTTCCGCCCGCGGTGGCCGGCAGGGTCGAACGCGGAAGGGTCCCTTGGGAACGCACCATCGCATCGTAGACCGACGAAGGCGCATGCCGGAGGATCGACCCGTCCGGTCAGGTCACCGAAGGCGCGGTCTCCACGGTCGGGAGCTCGCGCTCGGCGGCTGGGCGTTCGCTGGCCTGCAGTCGCCAGAGGTGAGCGTAGAGCCCATCGGCCTCGAGCAGCTCGGCGTGCGTGCCCAGCTCCAACAGCCAGCCGTCGTCGAGCACGGCGATGCGATGGGCAGCGCGGATAGTCGAGAGGCGGTGGGCCACGACCACGGTCGTGCGGCCCTGCATCAGCCGCGCCAGGGCGTCCTGCACCAACCGCTCGGACTCGTTGTCGAGCGATGAGGTGGCCTCGTCGAGGATGAGGATCGGCGCGTCCTTGAGGATCGCGCGGGCGATGGCCACACGCTGGCGCTGACCTCCCGAGAGTCGTGTGCCACGGTCGCCCACGACCGTCTGATAGCCATCGGGCAGCCCACTGATGAAGTCATGGGCGTTGGCCGCTCGCGCCGCCGCCTCCAGCTCTTCGTCGCTGGCCCCGAGCCGGCCGTAGCGGATGTTGTCCTCGATGGTGCCGCCGAAGATGGCCGCGTCCTGTGGCACCAACGAGACGGCCTCGCGCAGTGACCGCAGCCGCAGATCGCGCACGTCCTGCCCATCGACCCGGACGCGGCCCTCGGTCACGTTCCACAGCCGCGGGATGAGGTTGCAGAAGGTGGTCTTGCCCGCGCCCGACGGGCCCACCACCGCGAGCACCTCGCCGGGGGCGATCTCGAGGGAGATATCGCGCAGCACCGGCCGCTCGGCGTCGTAGCCGAAGGTGACGCCCTCGAACGCGATGCGCCCAGCGACGTCTTCGAGTTCGACCGCGTCGTCGGAGTCCCTGAAGGACGGGCGTTCGTCGATGATCTCGAAGACGCGCACGACCGCGCCCGCACCTTCCTGGAACTGGCCGTAGATGCCGGCGATGGTCGAGAGGCTGGTGCCGATGGTGATGCCGTAGAGCAGGAAGCTGGTCAGGGCGCCGAGGTTGATGGAGCCGTCGATGACGCGGTGGCCGGTGAACCAGAGCAGGATGATGAGGGTGCCGAACCCGAGGATGAGCATCATCGAGCCGAAGAGCCCGCGATAGGTCACCAGGCGCGTGGCCATGGCCACCACCCCACGCAGGTCCTCGCCGTAGCGATGGCGTTCCCACTCCTCCCGGCCGAACGACTTGACCACGCGGATGCCGCTGAGGGCCTCCTCCGCGGTGGTGGTCGAGGCCGCGATCGAGTCCTGCACGCGCGTCGAGAGCCGCCGCAGCGGCCGTGCGAAGACGACCGCCACGATGACCATGGTCGGAGCCAGCACGAGGATGACCAGCAGCAGGTCCGGGCTGAGCAGGAAGAGCACGAAGACCGAGCCGACCAGGCTGAGCAGCGACGAGAGCAACGAGGTCACCGTCTGCGTCAGCATCGCGCGCACCTGGGTCACGTCGCTCGAGAGCCGTGAGATGAGCTCGCCGACGCGGCGCCGCACGTAGAAGTCCAGCTCCAGCGAGACCAGCCGGTCGAAGACCTGGGCTCGCAGTCGGGCCACGATGCGTTCGCCGATGACCCCCAGCGACCAGGTCTGGGCGAAGCCGGCCACGGCCAGCACGAGCGTGATGCCCACCAGCAGGAGCAGCAGCTGGTCGAGCCCGGCCGCGTCGCCGGCGGTCACGACCTCGTTGACCAGGCCGCCGATGACGAGCGGCAGCAGGAGCCCGAAGACGGTCGAGACGAGCAGAGCCACGAGCGCTACCGCGAACAGCCGCCAGTGCGGTCGCAGGTAGCCGAACAGGCGGCCCCAGGGGATGCCGGTCAGGCGCGTGAGGCCGGCCTCATCATCCTGGTCGTCAGCGGGGCGAGCGGAGCCGTCGGCGGGGCGCCCGCGTCCGCGGCGAGCCCTGCGGCCGAATAGCGAGCGTTGGGTGAAAGCCAGCGTCAGGTCCCTTCCCGGTCGACGACGTGTCCGTAGACGTACCGGCACACGGTACCGCCCAGAGGCGAAGCGGTCTTCGCGCGCTCAACGTCGAACGTCTCTCGTAGCATGCAGTTCCCCCGATCGCATGAGGAGCCTCCGATGGGTGACAAGCAGCAGTCCGCCAAGAGCAGCACGACGACGTCCGATGGACTCACCGACGTGGAACGCGCCGCGATGAAGGAGCGCGTGAAGGAACTGAAGGCCGAGGCACGGCGGGACGCAAAGAGGGCCGAGGGCGAGGCTGACGTCCTCGCCAAGCTGGCCGAGATGACCGGCAACGACCGCGCCATGGGTGAACGCCTCCACGCCATCATCACGGCCAGCGCGCCCACGCTCATGCCCAGGACCTGGTACGGCATGCCCGCGTATGCCCAGGACGGCAAGGTCGTGTGCTTCTTCCAGAGCGCGGAGAAGTTCAAGGTGCGCTACGCCACGTTCGGCTTCCAGCCCGACGCGAACCTCGACGAGGGCAACATGTGGCCGACCTCCTTCGCGCTCGAGGCACTGACCGACACCGAGGAGGCGGCCATCACCGAGCTCGTGAAGCGAGCGGTGAGCTGAGGCGCGGGCTCAGCCCTTGGCCAGGAGCCGCTTCAGCTTGGGCACGGCCGCGAGGGCAGCTGGCGAGTCGCGCATCGGCAGGTCGGTGCGCCGGATGCCGTCGAAGGCGTAGAGCGCGCCGGCCACCGCAGCGGCGGTCGGCACCAGCACGGCCTCGCCCATGCCCTTGGCGCCGTACGGACCCTCGGGCTGGAACTCCTCGACGAGGATCGTCTCCACCGGCGGCATGCCCGAAGCGGGGATGATGTTCAGGGACTTGACGGTGTCGGTGACCGGGAAGCCGCCCTCGGTCTCGAACGTCTCGGAGAGGGTGTGGCCCAGGCCCATGTGCACGCCGCCGACGACCTGGCCTTCCAGCATCAGCGGGTCGAGCGCCTTGCCCACATCGTGGGCGGCTACGAACTTCTCGATGGCACCCTGCTCGTCGAGGATGCAGACCTGCGTGGCCCAGCCGTAGCCGAAGTGCGTGATGGGCTCCTCGACGTCATCGCCCAGCTTGGTGGTCCAGTCGATGAGGATCTCGGCGGGGAACTCCTCGCCGGCGAGGTCGTCGAGCCGGCAGTGCCGCCTGACCATCTCGGCGCGAAGCGACTGACAAGCCTTGAGCACGGCGCGACCACCGAGCATGGTGGCGCGTGAGGCGGTGGTGATGCCGGTGTCGAGCTCGTGCGTGGTGTCGACGCGGACCTCGATGACCTCGGGCTGCAGGTCGAGCTCGTCGCTGGCGATCTGGCGCATGACCGTGTGGGTACCCTGGCCCATCTCCGTCCAGGAGTGGAAGACGGTCAATCGGCCGTCGCCCTCGGGACGTACGACCGCGCGGCCGTACTCCTTCATGCCGTTGCCGATACCGGTGTTCTTGGCACCGCAGGCGATGCCCGCGTACTTGGCATTGCGGTACTGGTCCTTGACCGCCAGCAGCGTGTCCTTGAGACCCACACCCGGACCGAGCTTCTGGCCGGTACCGAAGCGCTTGCCGGTCTCGAGCGCGTTGCGCCAGCGGATCTCCCAGCCGTCGATACCGACCGCCTCGGCCAAGCGGTCCAGCAGGGTCTCCATGCCGAAGTTGGCCTGGTTGGCCCCGAAGCCGCGCATCGCGCCACAGGGCGGGTTGTTGGTCAGGATGGCGTTGGCCCGGACATCGACGTTGGGCACCTCGTAGGCACTGCAGGCATGGCCTGCGGCACGCTCGAGCACCTTGGCGCCCACGCTGGCGTAGCCACCGTTGTCACCGATGAAGCGGGCCTTCACGGCCGTGAGCACCCCTTCAGCGTCGCAGCCGACCGTGTACTCCATCCAGAAGCGATGGCGCTTGATGGAGAAGCGCAGCGAGTCGGCACGGCTCAGCGCCAGCAGCACCGGGCGCTCGGCCGCCAGCGCCAGCAGGGCAGCATGACCCTGGACGTTGAGGTCCTCCTTGCCGCCGAAGGCGCCTCCGGTGGCCACCTGCGTCACGAGCACGTCAGCCTGCTCCCAGCCGAGCAGCGAGGCGATCTGTCGCCGGTCTTCCCAGGCACCCTGGCCCTGCGAGAGGACGTGCATGCGCGGACCCTCCCCGTCCTGGGGCACGGCCAACGAGGACTCGGGCTCGAGATAGGCATGCTCGATGCCGGCGGTCCTGAAGGTGTCGCTCACGACGTGCGCGGAGCTTGCGAGGGCCGCCTCCACATCGCCGCGGGCGTAGGCCGACTCGGAGAGGACGTTGCCGCCGGGTGCGACCTTGGGCGCACCCTCGGCCATGGCCGCGAACGGATCGGTCACCGGCTCCAGCACCTCGTACTCGATCTCGATGAGCTCCGCTGCCGCGCGGGCCTGGGCGCGCGTCTCGGCCGCCACCGCCGCGAGCACATCGCCCACGTAGTGCGTCGTCTCGCCCACCGCGATGAGCTGGTTCCAGTCGTCCGTGATGAGGCCCTGGTTGCGCTTGCCCGGGACATCGGCGGCGGTGATGACCGCGACCACGCCCGCGGCCGCCTCGGCTGCCGTGGTATCGATCGACAGCACCACCGCGCGCGGGTGGTCACTGAAGCGCAGAGCGCCGTGAAGCATGCCCGGCACCACGTGGTCAGCCACGTACTCCTGCATGCCCAGCACCTGCTCGCGCGAGCGGTACTTGGGCGCGGGGTCGCCGACCGCGGCCCCCGGATGCGGCACCGGCCGCGGCCCGCCGGCCCGTGCGGCTGCCACCTGGCCGATGGCGTCGATGATCGAGAGATAGCCAGTGCAGCGACAGAGGTTGCCCGCGAGGGCCTTGGTGATGGTGTCGCGCCCAGGGTCGGCCTCGCGGCGCAGGAGCGCCTCCGCCTTCATCACGATGCCGGGGGTGCAGTAGCCGCACTGCGAGGCGCCGGTGGCGCTGAAGGCGTCCGCCCACAGGTCACGCGAGTCCTCGGGCAGACCCTCGAGCGTTTCGATGTCCTTGCCCGCGAAGCGCTCCGCGGGTTGGGCACAGGAGACCACCGGACGCCCGTCGACGATGATCGTGCAGGCGCCACAAGAGCCTTCGGGGGCACAGCCATCCTTCATCGAGCGGAGGCCGAGCTCGTTACGCAAGAGCTGCAGCAGCGAGGTGCCGGGGGGGAAGTCGACCGAGCGACTCTGGCCGTTGAGGTTGATGTCCACGAGTCCTGCCATCCGTGCGTATCGCGGGGCCATGTGGCCCTAGCGACACCCTACCCTTATCAGACACCGTTAGGCTAGGCAAACCTGCTGGCAACGCTGCCGCCCGGAAAACCAGGGCACGTGCCGCCAGGCCAGTCGCACGATGAGGCGCAGTCCTGCTTCGACGACGGCAATGACAGACGATGACGGAGGCAACGATGCGACGGCTTGGACTCGAACGCGAAGTGGTTGACCAGGCTGTCTATGACAGCTCCGTGCGGCGATTCCGCGAGGCGGGCATCGTGATGCCCACCTTCGCCCAGCTGGCCGACCCCCGCTCGATGCCCGGCGAGTTGCTCAGCGACGTGGCCGAGGCCGACCCCGATGCGCCCGACCCGCGCAACCTCTTCCGGGCCCACTGGCACAACGACTTCGGCGAGTCGATGCCGGTCCCGCTGCCGGCCCACGTGGTCCTGCCGCCCGAGCTCACAGGCGTGCCCTCCCCCATCGTGGTGCTGCTGGGCGACCGCTTCCCGATGATCCACTCGCACAAGCTCATCGCCGCTTACGGCTGCCTGGCCCCACGCATCGTCACCGGCCAGTTCGACCCGGCCAGCCAGCGCGCCGTCTGGCCGAGCACGGGCAACTACTGCCGTGGCGGGGTGGCGGTCAGCCGCATCATGCAGGCCCATGGCGTGGCCGTGCTCCCAGCGGGCATGAGCCAGGAGCGCTTCGACTGGCTGGCCGCGTGGGTCACCTCGCCCGACGACATCATCCGCACGCCGGGCACCGAATCGAACGTCAAGGAGATCTACGACAAGTGCGCAGAGCTGGACCAGGACCCCCAGACGGTCATCTTCAACCAGTTCAGCGAGTTCGGGAACCACATCGGCCACTTCTACCTGACCGGCGCCGCCATCGGCCGTGTCTTCGATCACCTTGCCGAGGAGGACGATGAGCTGCGCCTGGCGGCCTTCACCTCCGCGACCGGGTCGGCCGGCGCCATCGCCGCGGGCGACTACCTCAAGGAGGAATACGGCACGCGCATCGCCGCGGTGGAGGCGCTCGAGTGCCCCACGCTGCTCTACAACGGCTTCGGTGAGCACAACATCCAGGGCATCGGTGACAAGCATGTGCCGCTCATCCACAACGCCATGAACACCGACTTCATCGTCGACATCACCGACAAGGCCACCGACAACCTGCTGGTCCTCTTCAATACCGAAGCCGGCCACCAGCACCTGCGGGAGCGGATGGGCGTGTCCGCGGACGTCGTCGACCAGCTCTGCTCATTCGGCTTCTCCTCGATCGCCAACGTGTTGGCAGCCATCAAGGTCGCGAAGCAGCAGGCATTGGGTCCCAAGGACGTGATCGCCACGGTGGCCACAGATGGTGCGGGCATGTACGCCTCGGAGATCGACCGCATCGTCGAGCGCGATCACCGTGGCACCTTCGACGCGGCCGCTGCCGGCGAGGTCCGCGCTGCCTTCCTCGAGGGCGTGGACACCGCGCACATGCTCGAGTGCACCCACGAGGACCGGCTGCGCATGTTCAATCTCGGCTACTACACCTGGGTCGAGCAGCAGGGCGTCACCTTCGAGGAGTTCACCGCGCGCGAGAGCCAGGATTTCTGGGTCGAGACCCGCTCGATCGTGACCGAGTGGGACGACATGATCGACGAGTTCAACGCGGCGGTGTCTGCGTGACCCAACCGGCCACCCGCCTCGTGTGCGCCGGTTGCGGCGCCGAGGTCCCGGCCGACGACCCCATCATCTGGGCCTGCCCGGCGGCACGTCCGGGCGATGACATCGACCACGTGCTGCGGCGGGTCCTCGACCCCGCCGCGGCCGATGGTCCGCCGGACGCGGAACCAAGTGCCAACCCCTTCGTGCGCTACCGGCGGCGATTCCACTCCTACCACGTGGCCCGCGCTGCCGGTTGGAGCGACGGGCGCTACGTGGACCTGGTCGGCGAGCTCGACGACGCTGTCGCCGCGGTCGATGGGACCGGCTTCCGGGCCACACCCATCGTGCGCTCATCCGGGCTCGACGCTGAGCTCGGTTTCGCGACCGCTGGCGGTGTCTGGGTCAAGGACGAGACCGGCAACGTCTCCGGCTCGCACAAGGCCCGGCACCTCATGGGCGTGATGCTCGCGCTCAAGGTGGCTGAGTCGATCGGCACCGCCGACCCTGAGGCACCCCTGGCCATCGCCTCCTGCGGCAATGCCGCGCTGGCCGCCGCCGTCGTGGCCCGGGCAGCGCAGCGCCGCCTGCTGGTCTTCGTGCCACCAAGTGCTGAACCGGCCGTGGTAGCCCGGCTCGAATCGCTCGGAGCGGATCTCGAAGTCTGCGCGCGACAGTCGGGCCAGTCGGGCGACCCCACCGTTCATCGGTTGATGCAGGCCATCGCCGAAGGAGCCGTGCCCTTCACCGTGCAGGGCAACCTCAACGGGCTCGCGATCGAGGGTGGACAGACGCTGGCCTGGGAGCTCATCGACGAGCTGCCCGACCACGCTTCGGCACTGGACCGGATGATCATCCACGTCGGCGGTGGGGCCTTCGCTTCGGCTGCGGCACAGGCGCTCGAGGAGGCCGTCGCCTTCGGCCAGCTCGCGGCGCTGCCGGTCATCGACACCGTCCAGACGCAGGGCGGCTACCCGCTCAAGCGGGCACACGACCGCGCGCTGGAGCACCTGCAGGTCACCGCGGGCACACCCGTCGACCCGGAGGCCGCTGCCGGCGCCATCTCACAAGCGGTGCATCACCGCTCGGACTACATGTGGGCCTGGGAGACCGAACCGGTGTCGGTCGCTCACGGCATCCTTGATGACGAGACGTACGATTGGGCAGCCGTCGTGCGTGCCATGCTCATCACCGGCGGACGCTCGGTCGTGGTCGACGAGGCCACGCTCGAAGCCGCCAACGCCCTGGCTCGACCCGAGACGGGCATCGATGCCGACCACACCGGGACTGCCGGCCTGGCCGGCCTGATCCAGCTCACGCGCGACGGATCCGTCAGCCCAGACGAGACCGTGGCAGTGATCTTCAGTGGCGTCCGACGATCGTCGGTCGCCCCGCACAAGCAACAGGAGGACGAACACCCCCGATGAGAAGCTTCAAGGGCCGCGACATCCTGTCCCTCAAGGACATGACCCGCGACGAGTATCTGCGCATCTTCCAGGTCTGTGACGACCTGGCCCCGATCGCCCGCGACCGCCGCAACACCGACCTCCTGGCCGACAAGACGCTGCTGACCGCGTTCTACCAGCCGTCCACCCGCACGCGCCTCTCGACCGAGGCCGCGATGCACCGCCTCGGCGGCCACGTGCTCGGCTTCAGCGACGCCAAGATGACCCGTGCCGGCGACTTCTACATGGAGTCGCTCAAGGACACCTTCCACATGCTGGAGTACTACGGCGACGTCATCGCCATCCGGCACTACCAGCAGGGCGCCCCGCACGAGGCCGCCAAGTGGGCCAGCGTTCCCGTCATCAACTGCGGCGACGGCTGGGGCGAGCATCCAACGCAGGTGCTGACCGACCTCTACACCATCTGGAAGGAGCACGGCACCCTCGACGGGCTCAAGGTCATCCTCGTCGGCGACATGCGCATGCGCACCATGCACTCGATCCTCTACGCCATGTCGCGCTTCGACATGGAGGCCATCATCATCGGTCCCGAGGAGATGAGCCTGCTGCCCGAGTTCAAGGCTGAGCTCGACGAGCGCTCCACCTACTACCGCGAGGTCGGCGACATCCGCGACGTCATCGGCGAGGCCGATGTCATCTACATGGAGCCGGTCGTGCAGGCCGACTACACCAAGGGCCGCGTGGACGAGAAGGACGTCGAGAAGGGCCTCACGCCGCCCGAGTACGTGGTCAACCTCAAGCTGCTGCATGAGAAGGCCAAGCGCAACGCCTTCGTGCTGCACAGCCTGCCGCGCATGGACGAGCTGACACCGGACGTCGACGAGACGCGCTTCGGCCGCTACTGGGTGGAGGCCTTCAACGGCGTGGTCATGCGCATGGCGCTGCTGACCCTGATCCTCGGCAAGGCCGAGTAGGAGGCGATCGATGCAGACCGGACTCCGCGGCCGCGACCTGATCGCGCTCTCGGACTGGACCAACGAGGAGATCGAGACCGCGCTTGACGTGGGCTTCGAGCTCAAGCGCAAGCGCGCCCTCGGGGAGCGGCACGCCTACCTGCTGGACAAGACGCTGGCCATGCTGTTCTTCTTCAGCAGCACCCGCACGCGTGCCTCGTTCGAGGCAGGCATGGCCCAGCTCGGCGGGCACGGCATGTTCATGGAGAGCCGCACCACGCAGATCGCGCACGGCGACACGGCCAAGGAGATCGGCGAGATCCTGGGTCGCTACAACGACGGCATCGCCATCCGCCACGTCACCTTCGGTGAGGGCAACCAGTACATCCGCGACGTGGCCGCGGCATCTCGCGTGCCGGTCCTGAACATGCAGTGCGAGATCTACCACCCCTTCCAGATCCTCGCGGACCTGATGACCATCATCGAGAAGAAGGGCCGGCTCAAGGGTCAGTCCATCACCATCAGCTGGGCCTACGCCTCGAGCTACCAGAAGCCCATCTCGGTGCCGCAGTCACTGCTGCTGGCCGCGACCCGCTTCGGCATGAACGTGAAGCTGGTCCATCCGCCCGAGTTCGAGCTGATGCCGGACATCATGGCGGAGGCCAAGGCCAACGTGGCCAGGGCCGGCGGCACGTTCGAGCAGCTCGATGACTTCGACGCCGGCTTCGACGGCGCGGACATCGTCTACGCCAAGTCGTGGGGCGCCCACATGCTGGGTGTCTCCGACGAGGAAGGTGCCAAGATCGCGGCCCAGTACACCGACTGGATCTCCGACGAGCGACGCATGGCCATGACCGCTGACGACGCCATCTGGATGCATCCACTGCCGGCGGACCGGGGCGTGGAGGTAGCCGATGCGGTCATCGACGGCCCCAAGTCGGCGGCCTTCGACGAGGCCGAGAACCGGCTCCATGCCCAGAAGGCGGTGATGGCCCTGACCATGGGCTGATCCCGGCATACACGCCAACGACGACGGACGCGGTACTCGGAGGAGGGTGCCGCGTCTTCTCGTCGGCCGCGTGGCATACGACGTCTGGTCGTCGCCGCCATGGCGGCGGTCGCGTGAGAGCTGGCCCACGTTTCGAGACCTTGACCACGGGCGGACGATGGAGACACGCAGTCGGAGGGTCTGGCGATGTGGACGTGTTCTCGTAGGCTTGCGACCACGGCGGGCCGCGGGCCGCGGCTTCTCGCCACCGTTGGCCGTGGCTGTCGCGCTCGTGCTGACAACGAACGCCGCTCCGGCCGAGGCCGCGACGACAAGGCCTGCCGGGTGAGGAACGCTAGCTCGGGCCAGACCTACACTCGGCTTCAGGCCGCGGTCAATGCAGCGAGGCGTGGCGACAGGCTCGTCGTTCGTGGCACCTGTGTCGGCCACACGGCCATCGGCAAGCGGCTCACCATCGTCGGCCGGCGGACGACGCGGTCCGGAGGGCCGCAGCTCACCGGGCGCAACAAGGACCGGGTCTTGACCATCGCCAAGGGCGCGAGAGTGACGCTTCGCGACTTGGTCGTTACACGGGGTGACTCGAAGTGGGGTGGCGGCATCCAGAACAACGGCGACCTCGTCCTCACGAACGTCACGGTCCGCCGGAATCGCTGCCACCTCAAGGACGTGGCCCTCGGGAAGAGCGGGCGGCATCCTCAACCGCGGCAGGCTCTGGCTCAACGGCTCGAGCCGGGTCCAGCGCAACTGGTGCGATGCGGGAACCGCGGGCGTGTGGAATGCGAAGTCGGGCACAGTCGTGCTCAACGGCTCGAGCGACGATCGCCTTCAACGGCGGCGTCTATGGCGATGGCGTTGACAACGCCGGAATTCGATCATGAACGACAGGAGCTGCCATCGCGCACAACACCGCGGGTGAGAGCACCGGTGGGGTCTGGAACGCGGGTCGCTTCGTCATGCGTGATACGAGCACCATCAAGGGCAACGGCTGCGGGGATCCGGACTACTGCAGCACCGGTGGGGTGTGGAACGGGCCGACGGGCACGTTCATGATGCTCCACCGCAGCTCGGTTCGCGGTAGCGAACCCGACTGGCGTGTACACCGCAGGCACATTCACGATGAAGGGCGCGAGCACGATAGCCGACAACCCGGGCTGGTGCACTGGGGCGGGCGGTGTCGCTGTCTCCGGCGGCCGGTTCGCGATGAGCCCCTCGAGCTCGGTCACCGACAACACGATCGTCGCGTTCGAAGGCTACGCCGTGCGAGATGCGTGGTGGCTGGACTCAGTCACACGGGCGGCACCTCCATGGGGTGCGCTGCGCTCCCGGAGCCCCCGCGAACGTCTACGGCAACACCCCCGACGACTGCTACCTGGCGAAGTAGCCGGGGCCATTCGTAGCCGGAGTCGCCATGAATAGCGGGTTATGTCTGATCATCGCCGCCATGGCTGTTGACCGTGTCTCGATAATTGGACACAGAAGGGGGAACCCAGGTCGATGAGACGCCTCTCTGTCGCGACGGCCAGATCCAGAGCGCGATTTCGTCAAGCTTCTGGAGCGCTCTGTCCGATGACGGATCCTTCCTGGCGCTGACCACGCCACGTCCGAGGTGTTTGCCCTGTGGGGGGCAGCTCCTCAAGAGGCACGTCTGGGCGCTGATGTCCGACGAAGGGCTCGTGCCCGTCTTCGACCTCGGCGGCACGCCCACGGGCATGGTGGCATTCGACGAGCAAGTGCTGCGCGATTGGGCCGGGCCCGAGGATCTGCAACGCCACGAGACGGCGCGGGTCAAACGCGCCCGACTGCTGCCACACGATGTGGTCACTCGGGGCCGACTCGCTTGCCTTCGCGTATCGACCCACGGATCACCGAGGCGTTCCTGGAAGTAGGTCACGACGATTCGCCTGGTTGGGGTCAGGGCTCGTGCCCTCAGCCCGCGCGGCGGGCGAACCGGCGGTATCCGACACGACACGATCGACGGTCGTTTCGGCGCTCGATGGCATTGCAGGAGTAGACGAGGCGCGGCTCATCGGAGCGTTCGTGTCCGAGGAGGACGATGTCGACTGCCTTGAACTCGTCGTCCGGGAGGACCTGCCCAGGCAGGACCAAGTGAGTGTCTTCGAGACCGTCCGAGGGAGACTGGACACCGCGGAGCGTGCCGGTGCCCTTCAGTTGGCACTCGTCGTCCACCAGAACCACGTCACCCTCAGTCCGGGCGTGTCGAGCTGGCCGGTCGCGTAGCCATCGCGACTCGCCCGAGCGCGAGACACTGTCACCCGGCCGCATGACCTGCCATGAATAACGGGTGACGTCTGGTCGTCGCCGCCATGGCGCAGGCAGCCGAGGCGGCGCGATGGTGCTACTTGGAGCGTCGCAGGCCCATACGCACCAAAACGAAGGCGGCAGCCAGCATCACCGCGAACACGAAGGTCGACGCCCAGTCGAGCCAGTACGACGCAACGAAGTAGACCGGGAAGCTGAAGGCGAAGACGACGATGCCCGCAAGGCCCAGCCAGCCAGCCTGTCCCTTGGGATGGTGCCCCTGCTCACTACTCATGTGGCGCTCTCCAGTGCACCTCCATGGTGCTGACGCGGGCCGGGTCCGCCAGTGGCTCGGCGCGGTCTTGGGCGGCCATGGTGTGGGCCGCGCGTCATCGCCTCCCGCTAGTGAAGATTTGCGGGTGTCTATCGCCGGAGCGTTGACGCAGGCAGCCGAGGCGGCGCGATGGGGTCACTCGGCGTCACTCATCTTCGTCGAGCTCGACCCCGAGTTCTGGTGCCTCGATGGCGATGCCCGCTATAGCTCGCGAACCCGTGCTTGAAGGTCTCGATCACTTCCCCTCCGTCCCTCTGGTGGAGGGGTAACACGAACCTTCCTTCGGCTCTGCGGAAGAGCCCATAGGCAAGATCGATCCAGATCGAGGTGCGGGCCTCGCGTGGCGATATCGGGTCTTCGTACATGCCCGGCCACGCTTGGGTCACAGCCGCGTACTCGGCGACGAGGTAGGCGGCCTGTTCGCCGCGGCGGACGTTGACCGCGATCGGTGTCGTTCCTCGTAGCAGGTCGAGGTAGCTGTCGGCAAGAAGCAGGCGGTTCTCGCGCCGATATCGCGCCTTCGACTCGTCGTCGTCCACCGGCAGCCAAATGCCCGGATTTGAGTAGTGCTCGTCTCCGAGCACGATCCACTCGTCGAACTCTCCCATACCCGGTTCCAGTCCCGCCCATCCCCTTCCTTGAAGGCTCCCCGCACGAGATGGAAGCGGTCAGGCCGAACGAACTCGAAGTCGTATTCGAAGTGCATGCCTTCGTCCGATGTCCCGCTCGGCGGCTTCGAGTCCCAGAGCATCCGGGCGCGATACGAGTGAACCGCCTCGATCGTGGAGGCGCCATCCAGCAGGCGCTGCTGCCAGTCCGCCGGGGCGGGCTCCTCCGCAAACGAGTCCAGCGGGATCTCCAGGAACGCGGCGAGCTCCGCTCCGGCGAGATCACGGGCCGACTCATCCACGAGATACCGCGCCTTGACCGTGTGCGGGTGCTCAGGACCAAGGAGGCGGTCGCAGTCCGCCAGGAGCTCCTCGCTCAGCTCGTGGCACTTCGCATAGTCGCCGACCTGCCCGGTCGCCAACGCGAGGTCGAGGCATGGAGCGAGACGGCCGTCGTCCACCGGACCGTACAACCCCTCGCCATCCTGGACGATCTGCTCGAGCAGTTGCACGGCCCGTTCTGGCTCGTCCTCATA
>CAVQPG010000007.1:0-73594 GCA_963714675.1 uncultured Chloroflexia bacterium
CCATCATCTGGTTCATCCTCCGCCGTTCAGCCACGCTCGTTCGTGGTGCGTGGGGCGGTCGCCGATTGAGCGCCCTTCAGCGCAATCGTAGCGCGGGGCCTCGAGGGGTGCCGGGTTCTATCGTCCGCCGCCCCGGTACTTCGCGCGCCACTTGTCTTCGTCGCGCTCGAACAGGCCTGCCTGCTTGGCGAACCACTCGTCTCCGGTCATCTTGGCCAGGATGCGCAGCTGCTCGATGTGGGTCTCGTGGTAGTGCAGCGTTCCCTCGGTGCCAGCGAGGCTGTAGCGCGAGAGCTCGCCCT
Organism: uncultured Chloroflexia bacterium; assembly: GCA_963714675.1. Lineage (GTDB taxonomy): Bacteria > Chloroflexota > Limnocylindria > Limnocylindrales > CSP1-4 > JAFMJV01. The sequence continues at coordinate 303 of CAVQPG010000007.1, forward strand.
TGCGACGGAACCGATAGAGCTTGTCGCGCACGGTCTTGGCGCCACCGAGGAAATACTGCTTCGCGAGCGGGTCGCCGGTCGCGAGCCAGTACTCATAGATGCCGAACATGGCGTTGAGATGGGCGTTGAGCGTGTGGGGGTGCCGGCCATCGGGCCAGTGCTCGAACCAGATGTAGCCCTTGCCGGTGACATCGGAGAACCACCGCTCGTTCCCAGGTCGCTGCTTGAAGGCGGCCATCAGCTGCCGCGCCTCCTTGAGGCGGTCCTGCGCGCCGGTCGATCTTGTAGAAGCGAGAGAGGAACGAGAGCACGAGGCCGTGCGAGTTGGAGTTGACCCAGCCCGATTCGTGGGTGCTGAGGTCATACCAGTGGGGCTGCCAGCGCCGCCGCTTGCCGCCGTCCGAGAGCTTGTCAAGCTTGTTGGCATATTTGCGTGCCTGGCGCAGGTGGAACTTGTTGCCGGTCTGGACATACGTGTCCAGTCGTTTCATTCCCTGCTGGGCGAGGACGGTGGGGTTGTAGACGAGGCTCCCGCCCGGGCCCAGTGGCCGCATGGGGATGGACTTGTCGTCCTGGGGTCCCTCGGTCTCGCTCTGCAGCGGCAGGCCGCCGTTGAAGCGGAGTGCCTTCCAGTGATCTTCTGCAGCTCCCAGCCTCCGACCTTGAAGTCGACCTTCGGCGCCGGTTTGGCGGTGGTCTCGGAAGCATCCTTGGCCTTGACCGCGGCTCCCAGCACGAAGTCCGAACCGTCAGCGAAGGTTGCGGTGGGCACGGGCTCAGGCAGGGCCGATGGGGACGGGGCCTGGGCAGCGGCGGCACCGGGCAGGAGGATGGCCATACCTAGTGCCGTGACAAGGAGTGATCGACGACTCACAGCTTGGCCAACGTACCAGAACTTCGTGCGACGAGCCGTGGCGCCGCCTACCATCGGTTCGTGACTAGGCCCGCGAGCATCTCATCCGGCGAACTCGTCGCACGCCTGGTGGCCGTCTTCCCGGAGGCGGTCGGACGCGAGGACGAGGTCGTCATCGTGCGCGCTCCAGGACGCGTCAATCTCATCGGCGAGCACACCGACTACAACGGTGGCTTCGTGCTGCCGTTCGCCATCGACATGGACGTGCGCATCGCGCTGCTGCCCGTCCGTGAGCCTCGCATCCGCATCCATCGCGAAGACAACGGCGAAACCGCCACCATCAGCCTCGACCCCTTCCCGCCGAAGGGCGATGCCTGGCACGACTACATCGCCGGTACGGCCTGGGCGCTCGCTCGACACGAGCAGCCGATCACCGGCTTCGACGGCGTGCTCGTGAGCGACCTGCCCATCGGCTCAGGGCTCTCGTCCTCGGCCGCGCTCGAGGTGGTCACGGCCTGGGCCCTGTCGGCCCCCGACGGACCGGCGATCGACCCGCTCGAAGTCGCGAGGATCGCGCAGTATGCGGAGAACAACCACGTCGGTGTGCGGTGCGGCCTGATGGACCAGTTCGCCTCGGCCTGCGGCGTCGAGGACAGTGCCCTCCTCTTCGACTGTCGCTCCAGCGAGTGGCGCCCGGTGTCGCTGCCGCCGGAGCTGGCGCCCGTGGTGATCCACAGCGGCGTCTCCCATGGCCACGCCGACAACGAGTACAACGATCGACGCGCAGCCTGCGAGCGAGTTGTGGCAACGATGGCCGCGGACGACCCCACGGTCACGCTCCTGCGGGATATCGACATGGCTCGCCTCGAGGCCTACCGTGACCGGCTCGACCCGGTCGACTTCCGGCGGGCCGTGCACGTGCTCACCGAGAACGAGCGTGTGCTCTGCGGCGGCGGCCGCGCTCGAGTCCGATGATCACCCCGCCCTCGGTGAGCTGATGGCCGGCAGCCAGCACTCGATGCGCGATGACTACGCCATCAGCTGTCCGGAGATCGATACGCTCGTCGAGATCGCCGTGGCTGTGCCCGGCGTGGTCGGCTCGCGCATGACTGGCGGCGGGTTCGGCGGCTGCACCATCACCCTCGTGCACCACGATGCGGTCGAGCAGCTGCGCGAGACCGTCGAGCGCGAGTACCCGGCTCGGACCGGCTGTACACCCCGCATCTGGACCGTCAGCGCGGAAGGCGGGGCCGGTCTCGTCACCGGGTAGGCAGTGGCGCCGCAAAGCGCGGAGACGTCAGCCCTTGGTGGAGCCCAGCGTGAGGCCGCTGACGAACTGCTTCTGCAGTGCGAAGAAGACGATGAGCGTCGGCAGGGCGACCAGGAGCGAGGCTGCCGCCACCAGGTTCATGTCCACGAAGTACTGGCCCTTGAGGTTGTTCAGTGCCGAGGTGATAGGGAACTTGCTGCCGGTGCTCATGAGGAATAGCGCCCAGAAGAAGTCGTTATAGATCCAGGTCACCTGTAGCACCGCCAGCGCCGCGAGGGCCGGTCGCGTGAGCGGCATGATGATCGCGTGGAACGTCTTCCAGACGGACGCACCATCCACCAGGGCCGCCTCATTGAGCTCCTTGGGCAGGGTCTTCATGTAGTTGCTCAAGACGAACGTGCAGAAGCCCAGCTGGAAGGCGATGTGCACGATGGCGATGCCCACGTACTGGTCGTAGAGCAGGTCCGGCTGTCGCCGGAAGATCTGGTAGAGCGGCGTGATCAACACCTGCGGCGGCAGCATGTTCAGACCGAGGAACAGCAGCAGCATGGCCAGGTTGAACTTGAAGCTGTAGCGCGACAGGACGAAGGCCAGCATCGAGGCCAGGAACAGCACGATGATGACGGCTGGGATGACGATCACCGCCGTGTTGATGAAGTAGCGGATGAGCTCTGCGTCGTTCCAGGCGTTGACATAATTGTCGAGGGTCAGACTGCCCGCGATGGAGACGTATCCGTTCTGGGCTGTGTCCGAGAATGGTCGGAGCGACGTGTACAGGGCCCACAGCAGCGGCAGCAGCCAGATGATGGACATGACGATGAGGAAGCCATGCAGCGTTGCCCGCTTCCAGTCGAAACCCTTCCTTGGGCTCGGGTCCGCCACGGGGTTGGCCGCTTGCGTCGATGCTGTCATAGCGAGTCGTCCTTGAGCATGCGGAGCAGGAACGCGGTGATGGGGATCAGCGAGATCAGCAACAGGACCACCGCGATGGCAGACCCGAAACCGACGCGCACTCCCTCTCCCACGATGTTGTTGGTGACCAGGATGGACAGCAGCTCGAGTCCATTGAGGCCCTTGTTGATGACGTAGACGATGTCGAAGGCACGCAGCGACTCGATCACGGTGATGACGACGACCACGATGTTGATGGGCTTCATCACCGGGAAGACCACGCGGAAGAACGTCTGGCGCTCGTTGGCGCCGTCGATCTGGGCGGCCTCACGGAGGCTGGGGTCAACGGCCTTCAGTCCGGCCAGGTACAGGATCATCACATAGCCCACATGGCGCCAACTGGCAGCCACGAGCACGGACCACAGGTTGAGGTCGCGGTTCCCGAGCCAGTCGATGAAGACCTCGTCAGAGCTGGTGGTGCCGAGGAGGCTGTTCAGGAACCCCTGGTCGGGCGAGTAGATGAGGTTGCCCCAGATGAAGCCGATGATCGCGAGCGAGAGCACCACTGGCATGTATAAGGCGCCCTGGTAGAAGCGCGTGCCGCGGATGTTCTTGTCGAGCAACACCGCGAGGAACATACCCAACGGGGTAGCGAGCACCGCCAGCCAGACCAGCCAGATGATGTTGTGTTGCACGGCCGGCCAGAAGAACGGGTACTTCGTGAAGAGGATCTCGTAGTTCCAGAGGCCGACCCAGTTCGTCCGTGTCAGCGGGTCGCCGATGCCGTTCCAGGTCCCGAACGACCAGATGATCGAGAGGATGGTGGGAATGATGATGAAGATCGTTACCACCGCGGTGGGAATCGCCACCATCGCGAACAGGATCAGCTTGTCCCGTCGGTTCAGCGGGCTGTAGCGGCCCCTCCTTGGGGGCTTGCCGTGCACAGCAGCCCCCGCCCCGGCCGTTGAGCCGGAGGCGGGGGCTGCTCCGTCGGCGACGGATCGAGTCACCGATTAGGACGCTAGTTGGACAGTGGGGGCAGGGTGTCCCAGAAGTCCTGGATACCCTGGAGGTAGCTGTCCAGATCCTGGTCAGGGTTGTCCAGGAAGTTCTGCAGGAAGCCCTGCATGCCCTGCGGGCCTGCGAAGTCCGGTCGCGTGTCGCGATCGAGGAACTGGGCGATGGCACCGGCCCCGCCGATGATCTCGGCCATCCGCTGCTGCTGTGGCGTGTACGCCGACGTGTCGGCGTCGTTCGCAGCAGCCACGTTATTGGGGCTGGCGGCCAGGAAGATGTCCTGGGCGGCACCAGTGGCGAGGCAGGCCAGCATGGCCTTGGCGCCGTCGGGGTTGGCCGCGTTCGCAGCCATCACCAGGCCGTCGATGGGGGCGTCGATCGCCATCTCGGCGTCGAACTCCGTGCCCGCTACCGGGAAGGGGAAGAAGTCCCAATCGGAGGTGATCGCGTCGATCTCCTCCTGCGTCGCGCCTTCACCGGCGTAGACGGGGATCTGCTCGCCGAAGAAGGTGCCGATGAACATCATCGCCGCCTCCTTGTTCAAGACGGCCTGAGCGGCCTCCTGCCAGTCACGACCGAGCGCACCGTCCTGCAGGTACGGGGTCAGTGAATTCCAGGTCTCGAACACCGTCTTGACGCGCGGGTCGGTCCAGCTCTCATTGCCGGCCATGAGGTCGACGTGGAACTGATATCCATTGAGGCGCATGTTCAGGATGTCGAAGAAGCCCATGGCCGGCCAGCCCTGCTTGTCAGCGAACGCGAGCGGCACCAAGCCGGCCGCGTCGATGGCTTGGCTCAGGGTGACGAATTCATCGAGCGTGGTCGGCACTTCCCAGCCGTTCTCCTCGAACACGCTGGGACGGTAGTTGATGACCCATGGATAGTTGTAGATGGGCACGAAGTACTGGTTGCCATCGTTGCCGGTCGAGGCCGTCTTGAAGGCCTCGCTGTAGTTGTCGCCGGCCTCCGCCCAGACATCGCTCAACGAGCCGAAGAGCCCCTGCTCGGCGAAGAACTTCATGCGGAAGCCTGCGAACCAGGCAAGGATGTCCTCCGGGCTGGCCTGCAGCGCCTGGCTGAAGGTGTTCTGGTAGTCCTCGTGCTGCAGCGTGTTGATGCTGATGGACAGGCCGGTCTGCTCGGCGCAGTGGTCCATCATGTCCTGCATGGCCTGCTTGGGCACCGGGTCCGAGTAGTTCGAGCGCATCGTCACGTCGCCCTGGGCGGCGACGCCCATGCTCGTGACGGCCAGCGCAGCACTCGCGAGCGCGGTCGCGATGACCGTCGTGCGTCGAGGTGCGTGGGTTGCAGAGAACGCCATTTGTTCCTCCTCCTGTGGCTGTTGAGCTCCCAATGGTTCAACAGAAACCAACAAGGTTCGAGGCGATTGTGTTCCAAACGCTGGTGAATGTCAACTTCATCGACGTGAATCGGGGCGCCTCGGAAGGTGACGCGTTGACTTATGTGGGAAACGCCTTCAGAATTGCCTGGACCACGCAGCAGCCAGGGAGAGACGCGCACCGTGCTGGCACCACAGCGACATGCCTACATCCTCGAGCGACTGCGCGCGGATGGGGCCGTGCGTGTCTCCGACCTGATGCGGGAGCTGGGTGTCTCGGACATGACCGTCCGCCGCGACCTCGAGGTGCTCGAGAACCAGGGCCGCCTGGTGAAGGTCCATGGCGGGGCCACGCTGCTACGCGAGTCGGCTGTCCACGAGCCCGGCTTCGACACCAAGCGCACGCTGGAGCACGATGCCAAGCTGGCCATCGCGCGCAGGGCGGCGGCCATGGTCGAGCCCGGGATGGCCGTGGCCATCTCGGCCGGCAGCACGACGTACGAGATCAGCCGGCGTCTTGCCCAGATCCCGCGTCTGACCATCGTGACCAACTCGGTGCCCGCGGCGGAGGTGCTCTACCACGGCGGCCGCCACGATCAGACCATCATCCTCAGCGGCGGCGTGCGCACCCCTTCTGACGCGCTGGTGGGGCCCTTCGCGGTCAGCGCACTGCGGGCGGTCAACGTCGATCTCGTATTCCTGGGTGTGCACGGGATGCACGAACGCGCGGGCTTCACCACGCCCAACATGCTCGAGGCCGAGACGAACCAGGCGCTCATCGAGACCGGTGGCCGGCTGGTGGTCACCGCCGACCACACCAAGTGGGGCGTGACCGGCGTGAGCAGCATCGCCCGCCTCGACCGAGCCGATGCGGTCATCACCGACGACGCGCTCAGCGCCGAGGCACGCATGGTACTCGAGGAACGCGCCGGTTCCTTGATCCTGGCCGCCCTGGGTGACACCGCGGCAACCCTCGCTGCGAGCGACGATGGCGCGGTCGCGGTCGGTGTCTGAGTGATGACCATCCCGACCGGTCCGCATCGCCGCTACGACCCGCTCGGCGACCACTGGGTGCTCGTCTCTGCGGGCCGCACCAAGCGACCCTGGCTCGGCAGCAAGGAGCGCCGCGCTGTCGCCGATGAGCGTCCATCGTTCGATCCCGACTGCTACCTCTGCCCCGGCAATAGGCGCGTCAGTGGCGAGCAGAACCCGCAGTATGCCTCCACCTACGTCTTCACCAACGATTTCGCCGCCCTCCACCCAGACGCCGGTGAGGAGGTCTACCACGAAGGCCTCTTGCGAGCCGAGGCCCAGCCTGGCACCTGTCGCGTGCTCTGCTTCTCGCCGCGCCACGACCTGACCCTCTCGCACATGGCGCCCGCGGCCGTGCGCGAGGTCATCGAGATGTGGGCCGAGCAGACGACCGACCTCGGGGCCGATTGGCGCTGGGTCCAGATCTTCGAGAATCGCGGCGCGGCCATGGGTGCCTCCAACCCGCATCCGCATGGCCAGATCTGGTCGGGAGCAGCGCTGCCCGAGTATGCCGCCCGCGAGGACGTCTCCCAGCGCCGCCACCACGCCGCCACCGGTCGTCACCTGCTGCTCGACGTGGTCGCCCAGGAGCGAGGCGGCGAGCGCGTGGTCGAAGAGAACGACGAATGGCTGGCGCTGGTGCCCTTCTGGGCCGTGTGGCCGTTCGAGACGATGCTGGTACCCAAGCGCCCGGCTGCCCGCATCCCGGACCTTGATGAGGCTCAGCGCGCGGCGTTGGCCGAAACGATGCAGCGGCTGATGCGGCGCTACGACGCGCTCTTCGAGCAGCCCATGCCCTTCTCGATGGGCTGGCATCAGGCACCCTACGACGATGAGCCGACCGAACCGTGGCAGGTACACGCCCACTTCAAGCCGCCGCTGCTCGAGGCGACGAAGCGCAAGTTCATGGTCGGCTACGAGCTGATGTCCGAGCCCCAGCGCGATATCAGCGCCGAGGAGGCCGCCGAGCGGCTGCGTGCCGCGGTGCCGGGTGGCGCGGCGCAGCCGATCACGACTGCCTGAGCCGACCTGACCGCATGACCGTGACGACCACTCCGCTGGACGCCCGCGGGGCCGCCCTCGGGCGCCTCGCCGACGAGACCTGGGACGTGCTCATCATCGGCGGCGGCATCGTCGGTTCGGGCGCGCTGCTCGACGCCACCTCGCGCGGGCTCAAGGCCGCACTCATCGAACAGGATGACCTTGCCGTCGGCACCTCGTCGCGCTCGTCACGGCTCATCCATGGCGGACTGCGCTACCTCGAGGACCTGCGCCTGCAGCTGGTGCGCGAAGCGCTGGCCGAGCGTTCCCGGCTGCTGGCGATCGCGCCGCACCTGGTCAGGCTGGAGCGCTTCCTCTTCCCGGTCTACGGCTGGCCGCTCGTGCACCGTGCCTTCATGGGTGCCGGACTCACGCTCTACGACCTGCTCGGAGCGGCGCGTGACGGGGGTCGCGCCCGGCATCTCGGCGCAGGGGCCGTGGCGGAGCTGATCCCCGTCATCAAGCGAGACAGGCTGCGCGGCGGCGTGACCTATTCCGATGGCGTGGAGGACGACGCCCGTTTCAGCATCACGGTGGCGCTGACCGCAGTCGAGCGGGGCGCCACGGCGGTCACGCGTGCCCGTGTCAGCGGACTGCTCACCGACGCTGCCGGGATGGTGTCCGGCGTGAGGGTCAGGGACCTCCTCGGAGACGGCGAGCTGGAGGCCCGCTCCAGCAGGGTCATCGACGCCACCGGCGTGTGGCTGGGCGATCCGGAGGCACGCCTCGGGGGCTCGACCATGAAGCTGGTGCCCAGTCGTGGCTCGCACCTGGTCTTCGAGCGCGATCGTCTGCCCCTCAAGACCGGCATGACGCTGCGCGTGCCCGGCCGTGTCGTCTTCGTCATCCCCTACCCCGGCGTGTGGCTGGTGGGCACCACGGACGTCGCCGATGACGGCCCGCCGGACCGCCCCAGACCGACGCTCGATGAGGTCGACCAGATCCTCCGCAACGTCAACGACGTGCTCGACGCCGACCTCACCCGTGACGATGCCGTCGGTGCCTTTGCCGGACTCCGGCCACTGGTCGGTGCGCCCGGAGGCGACACCGCGCGGGTCAGTCGCGAGCACACCATCCACCGCGAGGCCAGCGGCCTGGTGCGCGTCTCGGGCGGCAAGTACACGACCTACCGGTTGATGGCGCGCGATGCTGTGGACTACGTGCTCGATGGCGAGGACCCGATGCCTCGCAGCGCGACGGCAAAGCTGCCCCTCCTTGGCGCCGCACCGCGGGAGCAGCTCGATGCCCTCTCTGAAGAGCTGTCTCGGGACACTGGTCTCGACCGCGAGCGGACCGACCGGCTGGTCGGTCGTCACGGTTCACGCGCCCGCGAGGTGGTGCAGCTTGGCCGCGAGCAGGATCTGCTCCGTCCTCTGGCCGACGATGCCAGCGAGCTCGAGGCGGAGGTCGCGTGGGCCGTGGAGCAGGAGCTCGCGCTCGGGCTGGACGACGTCCTGTCGAGGCGCATGCGCCTCTCGATGTCACGTCGCGACAGGGGCGCGTCGATCGCGCCCCGGGTGGCCGAGATCCTGGGTGCTCGCCTTGGCTGGGACGCCGAGCGCCAGTCATCCGAGGTGGCGCACTATCTTGAGGCGGCACGTCGGGAGTACGACGTCCCCGGGGCCTAGCGACAGCGACTGGAGGGTTCGAGCATGGCTGCCGACTTCGTCCTCGCCCTCGACCAGGGCACGACCTCATCGCGCGCGATCGTCTTCGACCGCGATGGCCGCGTGGTGGCGGTGGCCCAGCGCGAGTACCCCCAGGGCTACCCCATCCCGGGTCACGTCACGCACGACCCCGAGGACATCTGGGACAGCCAGCTGGGGGTCGCACGCGAGGTGCTCCAAGCGGTGCCCGGCGGTGTCGCTGCCATCGCCGCGCTGGGGATCGCCAACCAGCGCGAGACGACCATCATCTGGGACCGCGCCAGCGGTGAGCCGGTGGCCCCGGCCATCGTCTGGCAGAGCCGCATCACCGCCGGCGCCTGTGCCGCCCTGCGCGAAGCCGGCCACGAGGACCGCGTCCGCGCACTCACGGGACTGCCGCTCGACGCCTACTTCAGCGGGCCCAAGATCGCCCACATCCTCGACGAGACCCCCGGACTGCGCGAGCGCGCGGAGGCCGGCGAGCTCGCCTTCGGGACCGTCGACAGCTTCCTCGTCTGGCGCCTCACGGGCGGCCGGGTCCACGTCACCGACGTCTCCAACGCGAGCCGCACGCTGCTCTTCGATATCCGCGAGCGCCGCTGGGACCCGTGGCTGTGCGAGCTCATGCGCGTGCCGCAGGCGATGCTGCCCGAGGTTCGACCCTCGTCGGCCCTGCTGGCCGAGTCCGACCCCGGCCTGTTCGGAGCGTCCTTGCCCATCAGCGGCATCGGCGGTGACCAGATGGCGGCCACCTTCGGCCAGGCCTGCCTGGCGCCGGGGATGGCCAAGAACACCTACGGCACCGGTGCCTTCGCCTTGCTCAACACCGGTACGGCGCCGGTCGTCTCGGACCACGGCTTGCTCTCGACGGTGCTGTGGCAGCTCGGCGACGAGGGCGAGACCGTCTACGCCCTCGAAGGCTCCGTCTTCGTGGCCGGGGCTGCGGTGCGCTGGCTTCGAGATGGTCTCAAGGCCATCGCCTCCAGCGAGGACGTGGAGCGGCTGGCGTCCGCCGGCGATCGCGACGCAGGCGTCATCGTGGTGCCCGCCTTCGTGGGCCTCGGTGCGCCGCACTGGGACCCGGACGCCCGGGGTGCCATCCTGGGCCTGACCTTCGGTACCGGCATCGAGGACATCGCGCTCGCCACCGTCGATGCCATGGCCTACCAGGTGACCGACGTGCTCGGCTCGATGGCGCTCGACACGGGCGGTGAGATCGGAGCCCTTCGCGTCGACGGCGGCGCCGCCGTGAACGACGCGCTGCTGCAATTCCAGGCAGACATCCTGCGCGTGCCCGTGGAGCGCCCGAAGGTGACCGAGACGACCGCCCTCGGCGCCGCTTTCCTCGCGGGCCTGGCCAGCGGCTTCTGGTCCTCGACCGACGAGGTCGCCGCGACATGGCAGCTCGATCGTCGCTTCGAGCCGCAGATGGAGGGGGCACAGCGGGACCGAGCCCTCGATCGTTGGCACCGCGCGGTCGAGCGCAGCAAGGGTTGGGCCGCGGGTTAGTCCTTGCTGTCTACAGCTCGAACTCAGGGGTGCGGTGGATGACCTCGCCGTCGAGCATGGTGGCCAGGGGCCGTGTGCCTGCCAGCACGTCCGCGTCGTCGGAAGCCTCGAACAGCTCGGCCGGCACGACCAGCAGATCGGCCCGGGCACCCGACTCGAGGTGACCCTGGTCGGAGAGGTGAGCGGAACGTGGGCCAGCGAGGCAGGCGCCGCGCAGGGCTCGGTCGAGTCCGATCGCCTGCTCCGGGTGGAAGGCCGCATCCGCTCCCCAGCCGGCACCCCGCCGGGTCACGGCTGCAGCGAGACCGCGCCAGGGGTCGGGCGACTCGACCGGCGCGTCGGTACCGAAGGGCAGCAGCGCGCCGGCATCGTCGAGCGCCGCGAGCGGGAAGGCCGTGACGCTGCGCCTGCCCCACGCGATGCGCATCGCGGCCACGTCGCTGAGCAGGTGGCTCGGCTGCACCGAGGCCGCGATCCCCAGCGCCCCGAAGCGACCGATGTCGTCAGCGTCGATGAGCTGGGCATGCTCGACCCGATGCATGGCCCCGGCCACCGCTGGCAGGGCCTCGAACACGTCGAGCACCGTGCGCACGGCGCCATCCCCGATGGCGTGCATCTGGCTCGCGATGCCGTATTCGGCAGCACGGCCGGCCAGCTCCGCGAGCTGCTCCTCGCTTCGGAGGGGCATCCCGGCCGGCCCGCCGGGTGGTGGGCCAGTGGGGTCCCCGGTCTCGTATGGCGCGAGGAGCGCCGCGGTGCGGCTGCCCAGCGCGCCGTCGCTGAAGAGCTTCAGCCAGCCGTCGCGGTAGCGGCCGCGCTCATCGCCCTCGACCGTCCTGCCGGTGCGGAAGTCGATCTCGATGGCACGCTCGAGCTGCTCTTCGCGGACGCTGGCCATGACCCGCAGCGGCAGGTGCCCGCCGCGCGCCATCTCGCGGTAGTGGACCGGGCCACCCTTGAGCTCGGCATCGGGCGCCACCGACCCTGGGTCGTGCACCGAGGTCACGCCCAGCTCGGCCAGCGTGCGCGCGTAGGCACCGACCGCCCAGTCGACGTCGCTCATGGTCGGCGCGGGGATGAAGGCGTCGATGAGCCCGGCTGCCGCTTCGTACATCACGCCGGTGGGCCGGCCATCGGCGTCTCGCTCGATCCGACCGGCGGGTGGGTCGCCGACCGCTGCCAGCCCGGCCAGCTGGATGGCGCGGGCACTGAGCCAACGCGAGTGATGATCGTGGGACCAGAGCGCGACCGGCCGGCCGGGAGCCGCTTCGTCGAGCCAGCCCGCGTCGGGGTGCTCGCCGAGTTCGGCGAACGTCCAGCCGTGGCCCAGCAGCCAGCCGTCGGGGTCGCCGCCTTCGAGGCGTTCGCGGTGGGCCTCGGCGACGACCGCCGCCACCCCGGCACGGTCGAGTCCGTTGAGGTCCGGCTGTCCCGCCGCGAGCGCGGCCGAGGCGCAGTGGATGTGGGCGTCGGTGAAGGACGGGATGACGGCCAGGGAGGGAGCCAGCTGCCAGCGACGGGTGCCCGCCCGCGCGAGCACCGCGACCTCGGTCCGTGGTCCCGCGGCCAGGACCCGGCCGTCCCGGACCGCGATGGCCTCCGCCCAGCCGAAGCCGGAGCGCCCTCGGAGCGTCGCCGATCCGGCCCTCGATGAGCAGATCCGGCGGAGCGTCAGGCATCTGGCGGGGACTCGCCGAGCAGCTCGCCGAGACCGGCCCGGTCCAGGCCCGCGCCGAGGCCGAGCGCGAGGGCCACGCGGGCCTTGGGGCCGCTCAGGGTCCCGGCCAAGATGGCGCCGGCCTCCTGCCAGGAGCGTCCGCCGCCGGGGAAGCCGTAGAGCGGACCGACCGCGCCCGAGGCGCAACGCGTGGTCAGCGCGACCGGGATTCCGGCGTCCATGGCCTCGACCGCCGCGGCCAGCAGGTCAGGGTCCGTGTTGCCGGAGCCGGTGGCCTCGACCACGATCGCCCGGCTCCCCTGCCCCAGCGCCGCCCGCAGCAGCGAGCCGTCCGTGGAGACGACTGCGGTCAGTAGCGCCACGGGCTCGGCGGCGGCCGCTGGCCAGACGACCAGCATGCGTCGGTCGCCGCGGTCACGTTCGAGCACGACCTCGCCGTCACGCACGAACCCGAGTGGTCCGTCGTTGAGCGCCTGGAAGGTGTCGATGGCCTGGCTGTCCGTCTTGGTCACATCGTCGGCCGGCAGGATCCGTCCGTCCATGACCACCGTTACTCCCTGGCCTCGCAGGCGGGGATCGGCGGCCACCCTGACCGCATCGGTGAGATTGGCTGGACCCTCGTAGTCGGGTTCACCGGCGTTGCGCATGGCGCCGACGACGACCACCGGCGTGTCGATGGCATGAAGCAGGTCCCAGGCGTAGGCCGTCTCCTCGAGCACATCCGTGCCCTGGACAACGACCACGCCGTCCACGTCCTCGCGCTCGGCGGCATCGGCGATGATCCCGCCGATCTCGAGGACCTGGCTGAAGCGCAGGTGCGAGGCCGGTACCAGCCCCCAGTCGATCGGCTCCAGCTGCGCGATGGACTCGAGCCCGGGCACGCGCTCAAGGATGGCTGCGCCGTCGAGTGCCGGCACCGCGGCGCCGGTGACGAGGTCCGGCAGCATCGAGATGGTGCCGCCGGTGAAGATGACCGCGATGTGCGGGCGATCAGCCATGGCCGGGGTCGGACGGTGGCTCGTGGGCAGGACCGGCCTTGCCCGGGATGACCGGTGTGGCGACGATCTGGATCGGTCGGGTAGCCTCCAGGTCCTCGGAGACGTAGCGCAGGCGGATGGGCCGGTTGAGGGTCGATGAGGCGGTGGTGATGGTCATGGGATCCACCGGTTCGATGTTGACCGGCCGCGCGGAGCCGGTGACCGAGGGGTGGGCGAAGACGACCGACAGCACACCGACGGCACCGACGATCAGCGCTGAGATCACGATGACCGTGGCTGCGCCGATGACGTCGGCGAGGGGCCCGACGATGATGATGGGGATGAAGGAAGCCATGCTCACGAGCATGTTCAGGACGCCGAAGACGCGTCCCCGCACATCGGATGGGAGCTCCTCCTGGAGCGAGGTCTGGGCCGGCACCGCGACGAAGGCGTAACAGACCCCCGCCGCGAAGGCGACGACCACGACCACGGCCAGCAGCGGGGTCGTGTCGTCGCCGTCAGCCCCGCCCATGAACTCCTGTGCCAGCCCCAGGATCACCAGAGAGATCGCCAGTGCGATCATGCCGCCCTCGATGAGGCGCCGCCGTGGGAGGTACTTGCCGATGACGTTGAGGACCACGATGCCGCCGATGAGGCCGGCACCCAGCGGCAGCAGGATGACGATGAGGTCACCCTCCTCGAGACCCAGCACATCGCGCGTGAAGGCCGGGGCGATCACGCCCAGGACGCCGATCAGCGAGGCGACCATGGCCAGGTAGGTCAGCGACCAGAAGATGTTGTGGTGGTCACGGATGTAGCGGATGCCCTCTTTGAGCTGGTCCATGGTCGCCGCTACCGCGCTCCGAGCGGACTGCAGCGAGGCACCGCCGACCTCGCCGGCGGGCGCCGGCGGCAGGATCCAGCAGAGCACGCCGCCGAGGCCGTACGCGACGGCCACGACGAGGATGAGCGTCTCCGTCCCGACGAGGGTCTCGGTCAAGGGGCCGAGGACGGCGAAGCCAAGCACGAAGGCGCCCTGCAGTGCGAGGATGAACAGGCTGTTGGCGGTCATCAGCTGCGGGCGCTTGACGACCAGCGGGATCATGGCTGCCTCGGCGGGCGCGAAGAACGTGGTCAGCGTGGCCACCAGGGCGGTGACGATGTAGATCACCGCGAGCTGGTCAGTGAAGAAGACCAGCAACAGGAACAGCGCACCGCGCGCGAAGTTGGTCCAGACCAGGATCTTGCGCCGGTCGAACATGTCGACGAAGACACCGGCGATGGCGCCGAAGATCACCGCTGGGACCAGGAACGTCAGCAGCAGGATGCTGACCGACGTGTTCGAGTTGGTCAGGCCGAAGACCGTGATGGTGAGGCCGAACAGCACCATGTTGCCGCCGACCTGGGTCAGGATCTGCGACCCGTAGAGCGAGAGGAACCTGGGGTTCCGCAGGACCTGTTTGGCCTGCGCGACATCAGCCCCACCCTCGATGGTGATGGCGTCGTCGACTTGCTCTCGGATCTCGGTCATCCACTCCCTCGGTGCTGGCTCAGGCCGAAGCATAGATGACCCCGTATCGGCGTCGCAGGGCCGACAGCCGCGCGGGGTTGTCCTAGCATCGGGGTATGCATCATCGGTCGCACGCCCACGAGTGGGACGCGCCCTACGACTTCAAGGGCACCACCTATCGTGACTGCGCCGATCGCGGGTGCCGCGGCCACCAGCAGTGGATCTGCGCGCTCGACCGCTGGTCGGACACGCTCGAGACACCTTCGCCGCGCGAGCGCGCGGAGCAGCGGGTGGCTGAGCGGGGCCTCGACCCGGCAGCTGAGTGAAGGCTAGTGCTCGGTGGTGCCGGTGAAGCTGAAGGCGCTGATGCGCAGCGCGGGCACCACGATCGTGCCCAGGAAGCCATCGCCATCGACCGCCCGCCGTTCACGGCTCACGGCCTCGACCGCCGCCAGCGCGTCGAGGTAGCTCTGGGTGAAGCGCAGGTTCCTGACCGGTGCCCTGATCCGCCCATCCTCGACGAGGAACAGGCCGTCCTTGGTCATCCCGGTGACCTTGACCTGGCGGGGGTGTACGGCGCTGGTGTAGTGGAAGCGCGTCACCAGCAGTCCTCGCTCCAGCCCGCCGACGAGTTCCTCGCGCGAGGTCCCGCCGGCCGCCATGGACAGGTTCAGGGGGAACGGACCCCAGGGGTTCGGGGCTGGTAGCGCGTGCCCGGTGGAGCGGACGCCGTCGGCAGCCGCCGTCTTGGTGTCATGCACGATCTCCCGACAGATGCCGGCCTCGATGAGCGGGACACGCTGCTTGGCCACGCCCTCGTAGTCGAAGGAGGCCGGCGCGCCCTCGGGATCGGTACCGTCGTCGGCGAGGCTGATGAGCGGCGAGGCCACGACCTTGCCGGGCTCGTAGAAGGACTGCCGGTCCTGTACCTCCTGGGCATTGAAGCCGAGCATCCCGAGCCACATGGCGATGTCCATCACGGCGTAGCTGTCAAGCACCACGGGATAGTCGCCCGCGGGGAGCTCCATGGGGTCCCGCATGGCGGCCGTGCGTCCGGCAGCTTCACGGCCGATGGCCGAGGCGTCGATGGCATCGATGTCGATGGCCACCTGCTCGGCGTAGCCGCTGCCACCACCAGGGCCCATCATCACCGTCAGGACCTGGCTCTTCGAGCGCCGCTCACTGACGTCGACCCCCAGAGAGTTGACCACGCTGATGGTCTCCGAGCTCGTCTCCACCAGTCCGAAGGCCTGTGCGTCCACGCCACGGGCCGCCGCGATGATGGCGGCAGCCGCATCGGCGCGGAGGTCCGGGCCGGCTTCTGCCGTCGACTGCGACCAGGTGCCATCGGCCAGGGGAACCGGCCCCGGCTCGGGCAGGGAGCGGAACCAGGGCTGCTCCGGCCCGAGGCGGGCCGTCTCGCCGGCGTCGGCAGCCAGTCGGCGGAGGGCGTCATCGTCGACCTTGTTGGTCGAGGCTACGCCGATACGCTGATCGTGGATGAAGCGCAGGTTGATCGAGGTGTCGTCCTCGGCCACGCTCTGGTGCAGCTCGTTGTTGGCGAAGCGGGTGAGGGCGCTCTCGCCGTCGACCACCACGGCCTCCGCCTGGGTCGCGCCGGACTCGAGGGCCATGGCTACCGCACGCGCCGCGATCTCGCTGGCCATGGGGCGGAGCGGGTCAGTCATGCGTTGCCGACCCCCACTTCGACATCGCGGAAGCGGGCGCCGCTGCTGCCGTGGCCGACATGCATCCCCTGACCCGGCTGGCCCTTGCCGCAGTTGGTGACACCGACCAGTTCCCAGCTGCCCGCGTCGGCGACGGCATCGCAGGAGCCCCAGAACTGCGGGGTGATGCCGGTATAGGTGGCATTGCGGTAGAGCTGGCCGAGCTGGCCGTTCCTGATCTCCCGTGCCAGCTCCACGCCGAACTGGAAGTTCAGGCGCCGATCATCGATGGACCAGCTGCGGTTGCTCGCCAGCAGGAGGCCGTCGTCGGTGTCGGCGATGATGTCCTCGAAGCTCATGCCCTCGCGCGGCTCCAGGTTGATGTTGGTCATGCGGATGAGCGGGATCCGGTTCCAGCCGTCCGCACGCATCGAGCCACCCGAGGAGCGGCCGATGCGCGGTGCCGTCTCCCGGCTGCTGAGGTACCCGCTGAGGCGACCGTCCTCGATGAGCGGCACCCGCTGGGCGGCCACGCCCTCATCGTCCCAGCCGAACGTGCCCAGGCCGCCGGCCGTGGTGGCATCGGCCGTGATGGTCACGTGCTCCGAGCCGTAGGCGAAGCCCGCGTCGAGCTTGTCGGTGGTCAGGAAGCTGGTGCCCGCGTAGGCAGCCTCGGAGCCGAAGACCCGGTCGAGCTCGGTGGGATGTCCGCAGGATTCGTGGATCTGCAGGTACAGCTGCGAGGGATGGAGGATGACCGTGCGACGACCGGGCGGCAGCACCGGCGCCGAGAGCAGGGCTACCGCTTCCTCGGCCAACTCCGGGGCGTGACTGACCAGGTCGAGTGAGCGCAGGTGCTCGTAGCCGGCCGCGCGGTAGCCACCCGACTCCGGGAAGCTGCGTCGCTGGACGTCGTCGTCGCCGACTGCGTGGACCTCGAGACCGGCGCCCAGGTGGGTGATGACCTGCTCGGTGTGTGAGCCATCGCTGGCGTAGAAGTCCTTCGCCTCACGGAAGGCCCCGTAGTGGGCCTGGGTCGTGGTCGTCCCCTTCACCGCTGCCATCGCCCGCTCGGCTTCGAGCAGCAGGTCGACGGTGCGGTCGACCGGCACGCTGAAGGAATCCTCGTCGAGTGGCGTCTGGTAGCTGCCGACGGCCGGCGGACGGTCATCGAGCTGTACCGGCTCCCGCGAATGGCGTGCCGAAGCCCGCGCGATGCGCACGGCCAGCCCTGCCACGCGGTCGGCCTCGGAGCCGTTCATGTGGCCGGAGCTCGCGAAGCCCCACGCGCCATCGACGAGCACGCGCACGCCGAAGCCTTCGGTCTCGCCCAGGCTCACGCCCTCGACACGCCCGGACTTGACGTTGACGTGCTGATCGCGCCGCTTGACGACGCGTACATCGGCATAGCTGGCGCCGAGCCCGGTGGCGGTATCGAGCGCGCGACGTGCGAGATCTGACATCGGTCGAGTCAGCCTAGCAGGACAACGAGATCGCTCGTCCACTCCTCGGGCACCGGACCCGGCTCGCTGTCTCGCGGGCCGTAGGGCACCGGTTCGTCCGCCCCGAGCGAGGACAGCCAGGCAGACTCGAAGGCGGCGAAGTCCTCGCCGGTCGCGGCCTCGAAGGCGCCGTCGAGCCCGGTACCCTCCCCGAACGAGGTGATGAGCTGCACCAGCCGCTCCTGGCCGTGCACCTGTACGAACTGATCGACCGCCGAGATGCTCTCGGCATAGGCCAGGCTCTGGCGGCCGGGCCGCGTCGGGAACTGTCCCCCGAGGCCCTCGAGCGGGATGATCGTGCCGCCGTCGGCAGCGCCTTGCACCTGCCGCTGGTCGCCAGCGTCGAAGCCCTTGGAGAGGTACACCGCGAGACCCTCGTTGAGCCAGCGTGGCGGGTACTGATAGGGGTTGTCGACGGCCTCGTCGAAGACGAGGTGCGCGAGCTCGTGGGTGATGAGCTCGTCCACCCAGTCCGAGTCGATCTGGCGTGGCTCCACGAGCCCGAAGAGCGTGCGGATGCCGGGGTGCGCCTGGCCGCCGATGTTCTCGCGTGTGGCTGGGCCCATAGCCTCGCGGAACTCGCGGGTGTCGGTGTAGAGCAGGAAGTCGACCGGCTCGATGCCCTTCACACCGAGCAGCTCGGCGGCCGAGGCCATGCCCGTTTCGGCGATCCGCAACGCCTTGCGGGCGAACTCATCGCCGCCTTCATACGTCCAGACGTTGACGCGATCGCCCTCGAGCACATCCCAGTCGAAGCGCCCATCGATGATGCGATGGTGCCCAGTGGGACCCGATGCGATGCCCTCGTCGGTCACGACCCGGAAACGGAACTCCCAGCTGGTGTTGGGCACGATGTGGCCGCCCTGGACGACGCTCGCGCGCCAAGTCCCGTCGCCCTCCCCGACCAGGGCCGCGATGCTCACGCGATCGCTGTCGTCCCCCGGGAGCCGGCTGAGCATCTCCACGCGTTGGGGAGTGGCGTCGGTCTCGAAGGTGGTGCTGAAAACGATGGGCTCGCCGAACGCTCCGGTCGCGCTCGGATCACCAAACCGGACCTCCACCTGGGCGGCCGTTGGGGCGGCCGTGACGACCAGCAGCAGGACCAGTGCCAGCATCACGGCGAGTCGCGTTCGCATCAGCCGTTCCACTCCAGACCGGCATAGCGCAACAGCCCCACGCCACTGATGGCGTCGCCGCGCAGGCCCTCGCGGCTGAGCCACCAGCTGCTGCCGTAGCCGAGGGAGATGAGCGGGACCGAGTCGCGCACGATCGCCTGCGCCTCGGCGTACAGCCGAGCCTGCTCGGCCTCGTCGGCCGTGGCCGCCGCAGCATCGACCAGCTCGTCGTAGGCCGGGTCGCTCCAGCCGCTCACGTTGGCGCTGCTGTCGCCCAGCAGCAGGAGGCCCAGGAAGTCGTGGGCGTGCGGGTAGTCCGCGCTCCAGGCCAGCGTCCACAGGTCGGGCGTGTCGCGATCGAGCAGCTGCGAGTGCTCCTCGAACGGGCGGCGCTCGACCGCGACCTCGATGCCCAGCTCCCGCCCCAGGTCGGCAGCGATGGCCTCGGCCGGCCCCACACCGTAGGTGGCCAGCGAGACTGTGGGGAAACCGGCGCCGTCGGGATAGCCGGCCGCGGTCAGCTCGGCACGGGCAGCGTCAGGGTCATACGGCAGCAGGAAGTCGCCCTCGGGGCGGCCCACCACGCCGGGCGGCACGATCGAGGTCGGCAGCGGGTCATCCCCGCCGTCGAGCGCAGCCAGCCGGCGCCAATCGACGGCCATGGCCACCGCGCGTCGAACGCCCGGGTCGTCGAACGGCGGGCTGGTCGTGTCGAATCCGAGCAGGTCCACGGCCATCTCGTCGGTGTGTCGCAGCTGCGGCCCGAGGTAGCGGTCGTAGCGGATCCACGAGGCGTCGGCCGCGGCCACGCGCGTCCAGTCCACGGCCCCGTCGTCGAAGACATCGACCGAGCTGCGTCCGCCGTCGTCAGTGACGACGGTCACGCGCGCCATGGGCGCCCGGCCGGCCCAGTAGCGCTCGTTGGCTTCGAGCCGGATGCGGCCCTGCTCTTGCTCGAGCGGCACGTACGCTCCGCTCGCGGCGAAGTCGAGCTCCGGCTGGGGGCCGGCGGCCAGGCGCTCGATGGTCGGCGGCACGATGGCGAGGGTGGGCACGGCAGCGACCGACGGGAAGTAGGAGGCGGGGCGTTCGAACTGGAGGGTCAACGTCCGACCGTCGGCGCGGATGCCGACATCGTCCACGCTCCCCTCCCCGCGGGCATAGGCGGCGGCGCCGGCAACGTCATCGAGCAGGCTCGATAGCGGGCTGGGTGCGGCGGGGTCGAGGACGCGCAGCCACGAGCGGCGCACGTCGTCCGCATCGAGCGGCGTGCCGTCGCTGAACGCCAAGCCGTCTCGCAGCTCGAAGACCAGCCGCCGGCCGTCCTCCTCGAGCCGCCACGACTCGGCCAGGGCGGGTCGAACGTGCGAGCCGGCGTCGAGCACGGTGAGGCCCTCGAAGACCTGGGTCAGCACTTGCGCCGAGAGACCGTCGGTGATGGCGGCCGGATCCCACGATAGCGGCGTGCCGCCTGCGAGCACGACATCGGTGTCGGCGGGACGTGGCAGCGCCTCCTCGTCCGGAGGTGGCGTGACCGTCCAGGCGGCGAAGAGGCCGACCGCCACGAACAGCACCACGAGCAGCGCCGTCCCGACCTTCGTGCGCCAGGTCCAGCCGTGAGGCTCTTCCTCCGGCTCGAACGGAGGTCTCGCGGCTGGGAGCGGCGCAGGTTTGGTCTGCGGCGCCTGTGGGCGGGGGCTGGGAGGGGGGAGCTGCGGGTCGGTCACGGGAGGTCGTCAGCGTAGCGCAGGCGAGGATTCCGGCTCGTGCCGCACCCCCAAGGGATGGTCGGCCGCAGCGCGACACGGTATCCTGCGCCGGGTGACGCGCGATCTCCCCCTCGCATATCGCCGCGCCGCGCCGGTCGGCCTTGTGTGCATCCTGCTCGCGAGCCTCGTCCCGGCCGCGGCCTCGGCCCAGGACGCCGACGTCGGGCCGACGCCGGTGACAGGCGCCTTCGGGGTCGCAGGTGAGGTCGCGGGAGAGGACCTGCTCTACGCCTGGGAGGTCGATGCCGCGACCGGCGGCTGGCGCGTCGAGCTCGAGGGGCCGGTCGAGACATCGATGCGCGTGCAGCTGTCGGCCGGCGATGGCGACCGGCTGGAGCTCGTCGACCAGGCCACAGGCCCGGGGCTGGCCATGCTCAACGACCTGCAGCTCGAGCCCGGCACCTGGTACCTCAGCGTCGTCCGGCAGGGCGCCGATCCTGTGCCCTTCGACCTGCGAGCATCCCTCGAGCCCGAGACCTTCGACCCCGAGCCCAACGAGACCATGGCCACGGCCGTGTTCCTCGCCGACGGCGACGAGATCCGTGGGCGCCTGGGGCGCACGGACGCGGACGAGGACACCTACCGCCTGAGCGTGCCTGCCGACGAGCCGCAGCTGCGCGACGTGGTCCTCGACTGGACCGGCGGGCCGGACCGTCGGCTGTGCCTGCTGGATGCGGAGGGCCGGGACGCAGTCTGCCGTTCGGGCGAGGGTGAGGCCGCGCTGCTCGATCTGCTCCTCGACCCCGGTGAGCACTACTTCTCGGTCGATGGCAGCGAGGACCCCGAGGTGCCCTATCGGCTGCGCGTCGAGACCACCGGCGCGCCGCCGCCCGACTACGAGGCCGAGCCCAACGACGAGTTCTCCACTGCCAGCCCCTTCACTGCCGAGCTCGGGGTCCGTGGCCGTTCGTCGCGCGAGGACCCCGACTTCCACCGCGTCGACATCGAGGGTGAGGCCCAGCTCTGGCGGGTGCGGGCGTCGGGGCCCGAGATGGAGCGCCTGAGTTGGATCCGGGGCGGCGCAGAGGTCCTCGCGGCCACCCCGGACGAGGATGGCGTGGCCCAGCTGGTCGATCTCTATCTCGTTCCGGGCCGGCACCTCTTCCGCGTGCGCACGCTCGGGGGCGACTACCGCCTGGAGATGACGCCCCTCGGACCGCCGGACCCCGACGCCGAGCGAGAGCCCAACAACGAGGTCGTCCGGGCCCAGGCCTACGGCATCGGAGAGCGCCGGACGGGCCGCCTCGTGACCGCCGAGGATCTGGACAACTTCCGCTTCACCCTGGCCGCGGCCGAGCATCTGCGGCTCAGCCTCGAGCAGGCTCCCGATGCGCTGATCCAGCTGCGCCTGGAGGACAGCGACGGCGAGGTCTATCGCGCGCAGGCGGCCGAACCGGGCGGGACGCTCGACCTCGACCTCTGGCTGCGTCCGGGTGACTACCTCCTCTCGGTCCGGCCCCGGACGCCGAGCGAGGGGAGCTATGCGCTCGAGAGCGAGCGGCTGGACCCCTTCGTGCTCGCCGCCGACCAGGAGCCCAACGAACAGCCGGTCACTGCCCGAGACGCGCCACGGAGCCTCCGCTGGCAGGGTCGGGCGGACTACGATGGTGATGTCGATGCCAGCTGGCTCCCGCCGCTGGAGGTGGAAGGTCCGGTCACCATGCGGCTCGAGGGCGAGTCGCCACGCGCGCGCCTCTTCGCGGGCGACTACGAGCTCGAGCGGCTCACGCTCGAGCAGCAAGAGGACGGATCGCAGGTGGCGGCCGATGCGCCCACGGGCGTACCGCTCTACCTCGAGATCCTCGCCGATGCCGACTACACGGTCGCGCTCGACGCCCCCGGCTGGTCGCCACAGGAGGAGCCTGTCGCTCCACCGGTGGAGCTGCGCGCGGAGATGCCGGTGGACACCGTCGCCGCCTACTGGCCCGGGGCACAGCGGATCGAAGGCACCATCGTGGCCACCAACCGCGGCACGGAGGACCTCGACCTCGAGTTGGAGGCCGTCACCAACCACTACGGCTGGGAGGCCATCCCGGCGGCCTCGACGCTGGCATTGGCAGCGGGCGCCACGGAAGAGCTTCCGCTCGAGGTGTCCGTGCGTCCCGACGCCTGGGCCGGCCTGCCGGTGCGGGTCAGCGTGGCTGCCCGCGAGGCCGACGGCGGCCAGGTCACCGCGGCTGCTGCGCTGGCGGCCACCCCGGACGCGCCGGCGGTCGATCCGCGCACCGGCTGGGACGTGCCGACGGCGCTGCTCGGCGGCCTCGACGTGGCAGCCCTCGGTATCGGCGGCGAGCCGGCGGGGACGGTCGCGCCCGACCGTGAAGGACTGCTCCACGACGGGGTGACACCGGAAGGCGCAGGCTTCGGCTGGTCCGTCGATGAATATCCGCTCGAATTGGTGGTCGATCTCGCCGGCGACGAGCCGCTGCCGATCCGGGGCACCATC
This sequence comes from uncultured Chloroflexia bacterium, assembly GCA_963714675.1. Taxonomy (GTDB): domain Bacteria; phylum Chloroflexota; class Limnocylindria; order Limnocylindrales; family CSP1-4; genus JAFMJV01. The sequence continues at coordinate 23,565 of CAVQPG010000007.1, forward strand.
ATCAATCCGCTTGCGCGCGGCTTCAACCTGCGGCAGGTGCCCGACGAATTCGAGCTCCTGCTCTCGACCGACGGCACGACCTGGGAGTCGGTCCTGCAAGATCGGCTCCAGACGCTGCCCATCGACCAATCGTTCGTGCTCGACCCTCCGGTCCCCGCGACCCACGCCATGCTGCGCATCCATTCGGACCACAGCGCCGATCGACGCAGCAACGTGGTGGCCCTCGGCGAGTGGAAGGTCGTCGCCGAGCCAGGCGTCGTTCCGGACACGATGCCGGCCGACATCGCCGATCCCGTACGCGGCGGTCACCTCGTGCGCGAGGAGCCGTTCGTCAGCAGTCTCGAGACGTGGTACGGGATGCTCGACGAGGACACCGGCCGTCAGTCCCTGCGGGTCGACCGAGACGAGAGCTCACGTGACGACCGCTTCGAGGTAGTGATCGGCTTCCAGGACGGTCGTGCCGCGCAGGTCTCGGAGCTGCGTTGGCACGATCCCGAGGATTCGGACGAGGCAGAGCGCTTGCCGAGCGTGGCGGTCGAGGTCAGCGGCGACGGACCGCTCGGCCCCTGGCAGCGGCTGGGCGACTGGGACCTGAGCCGGGCGGCTGACGGCAGCGTTGACCCGTTCGAGCTCGATGCGCCGGTCTGGGCGCGCTACGTGCACCTGTGGGCACCGCTCGACGAGGAAGCTCGTTCGGTGGAGGCGCCCGGACGGATCGAGGTCCTCGAGCGGCCGACCGACGATGACTACCGCTCCATCATGGGCCAGTGGGGCGACACCTCGCGACAAGGTCCCCTCGAGTGGCTCGCGGCAGACGAGGAGACCACGCTGGTGGCCGGGCCGGATGCGGGCGACACGCGGGAGACGGCCACGCCGCTCGAGCTCGATGCACCCCGGGTGGACCGAGCCGAGATCCTCGAGGATGTGGACTGGTATCGCCTGGAGGTCGCACCCGGGGCCAACTCGCTCAGCTTCGAGGTCGCGGGCGTGCCGGTGCCAGACGTTCGCCTCACGCTCTTCGATGCGAGCGGAGCGGAGGTCCCGATGCGGCTGTCGCCCGTGCCGGGCGGAACGCAGCGATACGAGTCGGAGGTCGACCCCGGCAGCTACGACCTGCTCGTGGAGCAGGTCCCCTTCAACGTGGCCTTCACGTTCGATACCAGCGGCAGCATGGGCCCGTTCCTCGACTTCGTGCTGGAGGGCATGCGCGCCTTCGCGGCCGATGTACAGCCGGGCCGGGAGGTCGTCACCATCCTGCCCTTCGGCTACGACCCGCTCCTCGACACGTGGCAGGACCAGCCCGCGGTCCTCGAAGACGCGGTCAACAACTGGGTCCCCGGTTCCAAGGATTCGAGCAACGCGGAGGAGAGCCTGCTCAAGGCCAGCGAGCAGCTCGCTACTCGTGAGGGCACTCGTGCCATCCTCGTGGTAACCGATGCCGAGACCGGTTCCTTCGAGCTGACCCCGGAGCTGTGGTCCGCCCTCCAGGACGTCGCACCGGTCGTCTACAGCGTCCACGTGGGTGCGTCCAACGAGCCCTTCCGGACGCGCAACCTGATGCGCTCCTGGGCCGACGCCAACGCCGGTCACTACGCATTCCCGGCTACCCACGCGGAGATGGAGCGCTCGTTCGAGCGCATGTCGACCCGGCTGCGGCGGCCCGCGCTCTACACCCTGACGGCTGCGACCGCGTTCGAGGATCGCTCGCCGGGCACGCTCGCGGTCACGGCCCCCCAAGAGGGGGCGGTGCCGCTCGCACCGGGTGTCGGCATCGGCATCATCCTCGACACCAGTGGCAGCATGCGCAAGCGTCTCGACGGCCAGCGACGCATCGAGATCGCCAAGGAGTCGATGCGTTCACTCGTCCGCACCGCGCTGCCCGACGGCGCACCGGTGACCTTGCGCGTCTTCGGGGGCATCGGCAAGCGGACCGGTTGCGAGACGCGACAGCTGCTCGAGCTCGGGCCCCTGGACCGGAAACGAACGACCCAGCTCGTCAACAAGCTGCAGGTCCAGAAGAACACGGGCACGCCCATCGCGGCTTCGCTGCGTGCGGTCAAGGACGATCTCGCCGACGTCGCCGGCGAGCGTGTCGTGCTGCTCATCACGGACGGCAAGGCCACCTGCAAGGAAGACCCCGAAGACGCCCTCGCCGAGCTGCGCGAGGCGGGCATCGAGGTCACCTTGAACATCGTCGGCTTCGCCCTCGACGACGAGGCTCTCAAGGAGCAGATGCGGGGCTGGGCAGAGGCCAACGACGGCAGCTACTTCGACGCGGGCGATGGCGGTTCCTTGACTGACGCGATCGTGGCGGCCGTCGCGGCACCGGTGGTCATCTACGCTCTCGGCGATGACGCGGCGCCCGTGGCCACCACGACCGTGGGCGCGCCGCCGGTCGAGCTCGCGCCGGGGGAGTACCGGGTCGAGGTGCGCGCCGACCCCCCGTTCACCTTCGAGCCCGTGGTCATCGAACCCCGTGCGGTCGAGTCGATCGAGTTGCCCACCACGGCCGAGGAGTAGGCGCAGCCCACGGGTCGCCCAGCCCACAAGCAGGGACTGCCGGAATTTGTCGTGCCTAAGTGCGCTCGAGGTGGGCGAAACGCGGCCACAGTGAGAGGTCGAGGTCGGGCATCTGCTCCTTGAGCAACAGGACCTCGGGTTCGTACTCCTCGACGAGGGCCTGCTCGTCCTTGCTCGGCACGGTGCGCTTGTCGCCGACGGTCTCGTTGACGCGCGTGCGCACTAGGCGGGGGTCGGGATCGTAGGGTGGCAAGCGCAGGAACTCGAGCGTGCGCGCGAACTGGCCTGCCGGATCGCGCACACACTGCTCGTACTGCAACACCAGGATGTTCTCTCGTCCCACGGCCGCAGCCAGCCGTTGGACCTGGCGCCCGTAGTAGCCGCGCATGCGAGCCTCTCGCTTGCCTGACTTCTCGTCGCGCTTGAGCGAGCGCCGCCGGTTCTCCGCGTGCCACTGGTTGAGACCGGAGCGATAGCGCTCCACCGGTTCGCGCACGATCGAGAGCAGCTTGGCGTCGGGCGCGACCTCGGAGATGATGCCGGGCATGCGCGGTAGCGCCTGGTAGCGTGGCGTCCACTCACCGGCGAGATGACCGGGCAGCCGCGGGAACTGGCGGTGGTACCAGTCGCGCTGCTCGTCGGGGATCGGATCGTCCTTCATGCGGTCGAGCAGGTGCAGCTCCTTGCGCCGCGCGACGCCGTCGACCTGTGGGTGTCCCACCAGCAACGCCCACCACCAGGTGGTACCGGCCTTGTGCACGCCGACGCCGATGAAGTCGGGCGGGCCGATGCTCGCGCCGTCGGGGATGGCTGGGGCCTGACGGCCACGGCGGTCGGCCTCGCGCCCGGGTTCTCGGCTGGGGTCGGTCATAGCAGCCGATTCTAGCGACGGGGCCGTGCCCCGGGGCCAGACCGGAGGAGTACCCTCGGTGAAAGCCCATCGAGCGCCCGCGAGGCGCCCTGACCACGCCCTGGAGGCTCCCGATGTCCGACCAGCCCGCGAACGACAAACCCGTCGTCCTGCTCCGCCCCGCGCCGCAGATCTCGAGCCGCATCTTCACCGCTGAGGCCCTGCGCACCCTGCATGAGCGTTACACCGTCATCGACGGGGAGGCCGATCCGTCGGATGAGCTCATCGAGTCCTGCCTGCCGGACGTCTTCGCCATCATCGGCCAGCCAGACCTTCCGCGCGAGCGCCTGGAGCGGGCACCCAAGCTGCGCGGCATCCTCAACGTCGAGGGCAACTTCTTCCAGAACGTGGACTACGAGGCCTGCTTCGAGCGCGGCGTCAACGTCGTCGCCTGCATGCCCACCTACGCCCAGGCGGTGGCCGAGTTCTCGCTGGGGCTGGCTATCGACCTGGCCCGCGGTATCAGCCGCGAGGACCGGGCCTTCCGCGAGGGGCGCGAGGGCTACGTCTTCCAGTCCACCGGCGACTCGATCCTCCTGCGTGGCTCGGAGATGGGCATCCTTGGCTACGGCAACATCGGACGCAAGCTGCTGCCGCTGCTCGAGCCCTTCCGCCCCTCGGTCGTGCGCTGCTACGACCCGTGGCTGCCCGCTGCGGTCATCCGCGAGGCGGGCATGCTCCCGGCTTCGCTCGAGGAGACGATGTCCAACAGCACCTTCCTGTTCGTGCTGGCCACGGTCACCGATGAGTCGACCCACCTGCTGAACGCCGAGAACATGCGCCTCATCCCTGAGGGCGCGCGCGTCGTCCTCTCGAGCCGCGCCGCGGTCGTCGACTTCGAGGCCATGGTCCGCTACGTCGACGAGGGTCGCTTCTACGTCGCCACTGATGTGTGGCCCGACGAACCCGCACCAGCCGATCACCCCGCGCGCTCGATCGAGGGCATGGTGCTGCAGGCCCATCGCGCCGGTGGCATCCCCCAGGCCTTCGATGACATCGGCGAGATGGTCCTCGACGACCTGGCCCTGATGGAGCAGGGCCTGCCGCCGGTCCGCAACCAGCCGGCGGTGCGTGAGCTCGTCACCCGCTACCGCTCCAAGCCGGTCGAATCGGACGCCATGGACGACTAGCGGTACTTGCCACACCCACGTTGTTGAGAGACCGGAGTGAGCGGCGTAGGCAGCCGGGGCGGCGTGATGGGGTTACTCAGCGGGCAGTTCGATGGGATCGGGCATCGGGGCCATCTGGTCGCCCGGGAGGATGACCCCTCGGTGATGTACCCCTCCGATATCTCGCCACGGACCGCTTGCGGTAACTCGTCCGCGTCCTCGTACGGGTACTCCCCGACCATCACACGCTCCATGACCGGCTGTTCGAACGTGAAGATGGCGGGGGCCATCGGGTCCGCCTCGGTGTCTTGCGCCGCCACCGCGACGCTCAGGCCACCGAGCAGCGTCAGGATGACCATCCCCGCCGGAGACGCTCGCTACGTACGCATCTCGCACCTCCAGGGTGCATGCGCGGGTCGGGTTCGCCAGTGGCCTCGGCGCGGTCCGGGCGGCCATGGTGTGGGCCGCGCTTCATCGCCTCCCGCTACAGACTCTTCTCTCGCGGGCGTCCAGCGGGACGGTCGACAAGGTCTGTGGGCGGTACGACTAGCCGGTCGTGTCCGCCGGCCGCCGCCCCACCGGTCATCGGACCCGGCAACGAGCCCGCATCGCCCCCATCCGGCCGCCGCCGCCTGGACTTCGCGCAATCGTTTGGCGATAGGCCGATGTGTCACCTGCCGAAGTGCTGAACGGCCTATGTGTCGGCGCTGCCAAAGGTTGCAGAATGGTTGCGAAGGGAGGCCCGGATCGGTGGCCGACACGGTCGCTGGCGCTGTCCAGCGTGAAGCGGCAAGCAGGCGGATCGTCGACCTTGGGTTCGCCTACCCCGACGCCCTCGATCTGCGGAATGCCCTCACCCGCGGCAACAGCTCCGGCACGGCCCGAGGCACAGTTTCGAACACGAGCACTGCCCTGCCTCATCCTGCGCCCGACCCTGGAACCGTGATCGAGCCGACCGCAACCCATCCCCAGACCCAGTCAGCCGAGGGCGAGCGCTCCTCGGTCGGAGGTACACCTTGAAGTCCGTCGTCGTCTATGGCTCCAGGAGCGGCAATACCAGGAGGATCGCTGAGGCGATCGCGGGTTCGCTCGAGCAGTTCGGTCCGGTCAGGCTGGTGGCTGCCGAGGATGCGTCGGCCACGGTCTGGGACCACTGTGACCTGCTCGTCGTCGGGGGCCCCACCGAGGGCCGCCACGCCTCACCTCCGGTGCGTGCCTTCTTCGATCGCCTCCCGGCCCATGCACTGCGGGGCCTTGATGCCGCAGCGTTCGATACGCGACTCGCCTGGCCACGACCGCTCACCGGTTCGGCCGCAGCGGAGATCCGGCGCCGCCTGGTCAGCGCAGGTGCCAACATGGTCGTGGCCCCTGAGTCCTTCAAGGTCAACGACAAGCCGCGACTGCAGTACGGCGAACTGGAGCGTGCGCCGATCTGGGCACGCGGCCTGGCCGCCGCCTGCCACGAGGCTGGCGCTGGCCACACCATGTCCCAGCCGGCGGTCGCCTAGCTCGAACCCCGCCCCTGATGGCTGCGCGTCGAAGGATCGGCGCGGGTGCGGTCTAGAGGCTGAGTTCCGCCTGCACGGTCTCGCCGTCGTCGTCGATGCTGATGGTGAAGCCGAGCTCCTCGCAGATGCGGACCATGCCGCCGTTGGCGCCGAGGATCTCCGCGACCATCCGCTCGAGACCCTCCTCGCGGCCGACCTCGATGAGGCGACGCACCATCTCCGAGCCGAGGCCATGACCCTGGTAGTCGTCGGCGACGATGAGGCTGAACTCCGCGGTGTTGGAGTTGTGCAGACGGATGAGGCGGGCGATGCTGGCGATGCAGAGCTTGTCCGTCTCGGGGTCGAGCCGCTCCGCTACCAGGGCGATCTCGCGGTCGTAGTCGGTGAAGCAGACGCGCACCAGTCGCTCATGCGCGACGCGCTGCTCGTAGCCGAGCTTGGTGAAGTAGCGCTGGTAGACCGTCTCGTTGCTGAGGCGGCCGTGGAAGTCCACCACCAGGGACTCGTCCTCGGGCCGGATGGGCCGGATCACGAAGTCGATGCCGCTCTCGGTCTTCCAGCCCTGCACGTACTGGCGCGGATACGGGCGGATGGCCGGCTTGGGCAGGTCCTCGTCGGCGACGTCACCGGGGTGGAGGATGACGCGGGCGTCGAGCGCCATCAAGCGGTCGGATGAGGCCAGCAGCGGGTTGATATCGAGCTCGGCGATGGCCGGCTGCTCGACGACCAGCTCGCTGAAGCGGACCAGCAGCTGCTCGAGCGCCGCCATGTCCACGCTCTCCTGGCCACGGACGCCACCGAGGGCCTTGTAGATCTTGGTCCGCTCCATCATGCGGCGCGCGAGCGTCGCGGTCAGCGGTGGCAGGCCGAGGGCGCTGTCCTTGAAGACCTCCACGAGCGTGCCACCGAGGCCGAACAGGAGCACCGGGCCGAACTGGGGATCGATGCTGCTCCCGAGGATGAGCTCGTAGCCGCTGCGCTCGATCATGGGCTGCACGGACACGCCCTCGAAGTCGTCGGCGCTGTACCGCTCCGTGACGTTCGTTTCGATGATGCGGAAGGCAGCGCGCACGGCATCCGCATCGGGCAGGTCCAGCCGCACGCCCCCGACGTCCGACTTGTGCGTGATGGTGTGGCTCACGAGCTTGACCACCACCGGGTAGCCGATGTCCTCGGCCGCCGCCACAGCCTCGTCGACCGTGGGGGCCACGCGCGTCTCCGCCACCGGGATGCCGTAGGCGTGCAGGAGTTCCTTCGACTCGGGCTCGGACAGCGTGGTCCGGCCCTCCGCACGAGCATTGTCGATGAGCTCCTTGGCGCGGTCTCGCTGCGGGCGGCGGACCCAGTCGGGCGTGAGGCCGGGTGTCTCATACAGCGACTTGAGGTTCTCGCTGTAGGCCACCAGCTCGGTGAACATCGTGGCCGCGCTGTCGGGGTACGGGAACGTTGCCAGCCCGGCCTCGCCGAGGATGCGCTCGCCGGTCTCGATATCGCTGCCGCCCATCCAACTGACCATGATCGGCTTCTTCGAGTCCGTGGTGTACGGGATGATCTCGCGAGCCGTCTTGGTGGGGTCGGTCATGGCCTGCGGGGTGAGGATGACCAGCAGACCATCGCTCTCGTCGTCCTTCTTGAGGATGTCGAGCGCGGCCGCGTAGCGGTCGGGCGGGGCGTCGCCGATGATGTCGACCGGGTTGTCCCTGGGCCAGGTGGCGGGCAGGACCTCGTCAAGCTTGGCGATGGTCTCTGCTGACAGCTTGGTCAGCGCTCCGCCATTGCGGATGAGCGCGTCGGTGGCGAGTACGCCCGGGCCGCCCGCGTTGGTCAGGATGGTCAGGTGGTTGCCCTTGGGCAGTGGCTGCTTGCCCAGGATCTCGGCGAAGTAGAAGAGGTCGCTGATGCGGTCGGCACGCAGCACGCCCGTGCGGCGGAAGGCCGTATCGAGGACCTCGTCAGAGCCGGTCATGGAGCCGGTGTGGGACGCGGCGGCACGCGAGGCTTCCTCGGTGCGACCGGGTTTCATCACGATGATCGGCTTCTGGAGCGCGACCTCACGCACGGCGCTCAGGAACGCTCGCGCGTCGCCGACGGTCTCCATGTAGATGACGATGGCGTCGGTGTCGGGATCGTCGCCGAGGTAGTCGATGAGGTCACCCCAGCCGACGTCGGCCATGGAGCCGAGCGAGACGATGCTGCTGAAGCCGACGCCCTCGCGCAGGCTCCAGTCGAGGATGGCCGTGATGAGCGCGCCGGACTGACCGATGAAGCTGACGCGGCCTTTGTTGGCCATGCCTGCCGCGAAGGTGGCATTGAGGCCGGACACGGGGCTCATCACGCCGAGGCAGTTGGGGCCGATGATGCGCATGCCGTACTTGGCGGCCTTGGCGACGAGGTCGCGCTCCAGCTCGGCGCCTTCTTCGCCGACCTCCTTGAAGCCGGCCGAGATGACGACGGCCGTGGGCACGCCCGCCTCGCCACACTCCTCGATGATGCCGGGGATCGACGAGGGCGGCGTCACGATGACCGCAAGGTCCACCTTCTCGGGGATGGTCGCGATGCTCTTGTGGGCCTGGATGCCCAGGACGCTGGGGCGCTTGGGGTTGACGGGGTAGACGGTGCCGCCGAAGGGGCTGGCGATCAGGTTGGAGAGGATGGTGCGGCCAACGGAACCGGCCTTCTCGGTGGCGCCGATGAGGGCCACGGACTTCGGCTTGAAGAAGGTCTTCAGCGAGCTGCGGACCGGCTTCTTGGACTTGGGCGCATCGCCCTGGATGGTTGGGGTGGCGGCTGTATCGGTCATCGTAGCCAGATGGTATCTGGCCGGACCAAGGCCCCGGATGGGCCACCTCTCCCGCTCCGGCGGTCCACGGGTCATCGACGACCGACCCTGGTTGCCCGCGGCTCTCTGGGCCTGGCGTCCGCGTCTGTACGGCGCGACCCCGATGGGCCAGCCTCGTGAAGTCCGCCCGGAGCGGCTAGGATGCTCCTATAACAGGAGGTACGAGCCACATGAAAGAGGGCGTCGTCGCCCGCAAGTTCCTGCGCGCGTTCGCGGAGTGGGACTTGGACACCTACGAGAAACTGCTGGCCCCAGGCGCGGTCGAAGGCCGTCCGCAGATGGGCGAGAAGTTCGTCGGCCGCGATCGCATCATGGGCATGTACCGCAGTCGCACCGGTGAGCCGCCGCGTATCGAGTGGCGCAAGGTCATCGGTGAGTCGACCATGTGGATCGGCCAGGGCGTCATCGAGGACGCGGCCGGCGCCCATGGTCCTGACCACATCGTGGCCATCGTCAAGCTCGACGCGGGCTCGATCATCGAGGTGGACTACTACTTCAGCAGCGCGCTCGAGCCGCCGGAGTATCACCAGCGCTACGCCACGATCGTCGGCCACTAGCCCGAGGCGGCCGGGTCGCGAGGCGGCGGCTACGTGGCGTAGACCACGCCCACGACGGTGATGAGGACGAGCGTGACCACCGTCGCGAGCGAGAGCGTGTTGGCCAGGTAGTCGTGGTCGGGGTCATCGCTGACGTCGCGCCCACGCGCACGCGCCATGTATAGCGGCACCACGAAGGGTGGCGGCAGCACGGCCATGGTCATGACCGCGGCCTGGAAGAGCCGGTCGAGGCCGAGCCACATGTCGATGACCAGCCAGTTGAACAGCATCGCCGCCACGATCCAGATGGGCAGCCGCACCGCGAGCGTCTTGGCCGGATCGCTCAACGAGCCTGCCGAAAGCGAGGTCGAATAGCCGATGACGATGGCGATCGCCGGCGTCGTCACCGCGGCCAGCATCGCCAAGGTCTCGAGTCCGGCCGAGCTGATGGGGTTCGACTCGAGCTGGTCGGTCAGCCCGACGAGGCTGCCGGCCACGCCGGCCACGATGGCGATGATCACCGGGGTCTTCACGAAGGCCGCCGCAGTCTCCGTCAGCGGCGGAGCATGGCCGCTGGCCCAGCGCATCACCACTGGCGCCAGCACGAAGAAGACGAAGAGCACCTGGCCCAGGTCAACGACTGCGAAGCGGTAGAGGTTCTCCGAGCCGAAGATGGCCGTGTAGAGGGCATAGCCGATCATGCCAGCCTCGAACCCGGCCATCAGGCTGGGCATGGCCTCGCTGCGGACACCGACGCCGCGCCGCAACCATGGCCCGACCGCGAGCATGAGCAGGCACGCGCCAAAGACGCTGATCACGATGATCGCGTACTTGGCCTCGAGATCCGTGCGCAGGAAGGCCAGGAACAGCGCCGCCGGGAGCGTCACGTTGAGCACGAGCTTGCGCAAGCCATCGATCGCGCCGGCGCTCAGGAAATCGGTACGGCGGAAGAGCGCGCCGAGCCCAACGAGCAACAGCACCGGCAGTACGCGGGAAAAGGCGTCGACCGCGACGTCGAGATCCATCGTCTCCCCTACTTCGGTGGACCGGCGCGGACGACGGCCTCAAGCTCGTCGACCGAGCCACGCATGGGCGAGAGTGACTCCAGCCACCAGCTGGCGCCTGCGGCGGCGTACTCGCTGGGAGCCGGAGCCCCGGTTGCGCTCCGGCCGAGGACGGCGATCTCGTACGGCCGCTCGGCGAGCCCGGTAGCCTCGCGCTCGGCCCGGATGCGGGCGGCTCCGTCGCCCAGGCCGTCCGGCGTCAGGATCGTCGACGACCCATCTTCACCGACCGCGACAGCGATCCAGCCGTCCCAGCGTGCGGCTCGACGCAGGCCAGCCGGCCGGAGCGCCCCGAACCAGATCGGTGGCCGCGGCTGCTGGTGCGGGCGTGGTCCGAGCGTGATCCCGGTCGCGGTCAGGTGTTCCCCCTCGTGAGCCAGGGCCTCGCCACGAAGTCCCGCATCGATGATGGCGATGCCTTCGTCCATGCGAGCGATGCGCGAGCTGCGCTCATGGCTCTCGCCGAAGGACTCGAAATCCGGCGGGTCCTCGCCGGCACCCAGGCCCAGCACCAGTCGCCCCTCGCTGATGAGGTCGAGCGACGCGGCAGCCTGCACGACCAGCTGCGGGCGCCGTCGTGCGACCGCCACGACCGAGGTGATCAGCTTGAGCCGCTCGGTCTCCGCCGCGACTGCGGCGAGCGTCACGAACAGGTCGGCGGCAACCGATCCCATCGACAGGCCGAGGCTGTCCCACATGCTGATGCCATCCCAGCCCGCTGCTTCAGCGGCGCGGGCGAGGCGCGTGATCGCACGCGGGTCGGCCAGCGTGCCGAGCGGGGCGATATCGATGGCGTAGCGAAGCGTCATGCCGGAGAGCGTACGTTACGGCACCGTGGTCAGGAGCAGTGCTCCGCGGACCATACGAAGTGGTCCGCCCAGCCCTAGGTGTAGCCGAGGAGCCACGGCAAGGTCAAGGAAACCCGCTGGTCGTTCGTCGCGGGCCGCACATGGGAGTCCCGGTCTTGATCGATGGTTCACGCGCGATGCCGGCCGCCTCAGGCACCCATGTCTAGCGCGACCCTGCCGGTCCTGCCGACGGTCCCGAACTTCCGTGACGTCGGCGGCCACGAGACCGTCGATGGTCGGCGTGTGCGGACCGGACGGCTTTATCGGTCGGTGGCGCTGGACGTCGCGAGCGACGACGATCTCGACGCGCTCGGGGAGCTCGGCCTGCGGACGATCTTCGACCTGCGCACGACCATGGAGCAGCAGCGTAGACCCGACCGCGTCCCCTCCGGGGCTCGGCAGATCGCGCTAGATCTGCTCACCGATTCAGGCGAGGCGGACCCGTCCTTGATCTTCGCGCTGATGGACGATCCGCCCCGGGCGTCGGTCGAGCTCGCAGACGGCGCGACCGAGCGCTTCTACGTGGCCACCTATCGTGACTTGATCCGGTTGCCCAGCGCACGTGCCGGATACGCACGCTTCTATCGGACGCTCGCCTCGGCGGAGGACCTGCCTGCGCTGGTGCACTGCACCACGGGCAAGGATCGTACCGGTTGGGCGGTCGCCAGCCTGCTGCTGTTCCTGGGCGTCCGTGCCGACATCGTCATGCGTGAGTACCTCATCAGCGACGCCGAGATCCGCGATGCATTCGGTGGTGTCATCGACGATTTCGTCGAGCGCGGCGGCAGGCTCGATGTCATCGAGCCCCTGATGAGCGTCCGACCAGCGTTCCTCGATGCTGCGCTGGAGGCGATGCAGGCAGACTACGGCTCGGTCGAGAACTACGTTCGTGAGGGCCTCGGCCTCGAAGACGAGGTGCTCGGGGCGCTGCGCGAAGCGTTCCTCGAGTAGGCGGCAGTGAGCAACGAGGTCCCCACGTTCTTCTTCCCCGGCGCAGCGTCGCCGGGGCAAGCCGAGCAGTACCGCGAGGCGGTCGTCCGGTTCGCGCGCGACAACGGCTTTCCAGCCTCGCCACGACGGATCTTCCGGCTGCGCCATCGAGTCGATGGGGTCGAACGACAGGATGAGGTCGGGCAGATCGAGAGCCAGGATGGGCACGAGGTCGTGGTCGCCATCCTCGAGGCGGGCAAACTCTATTGCGTGGTGACCTCGTCACGCGGGTTCATGCGGGGCACACCCATCCCGTATCACCGTGACGAGGTCATCGAGGCGGTCGACTTCGCGCCGCCGCCCGAGGCGCGACTGTAGCTAGCCCTGGAGCGTCGGGTCCTCGGGTACACCGCTATCGACGATGATGCCGCTGAAGCCGAACGGATACGTACTCCAGTCGATGCGCACGTGGGCGGTCAGCCCTTCGTAGGCACCGGTGCCGGCGAAGATGAGGGTATGACCGGTGGCATCGGGCTCGGGACCGGCCGGATCCGACTTGGCGCAGGTCCAGCTGCCGTCCTCGTTGATGATGATGTAGCTCCGATCCTCGTCCGTGGGGAGCCCGGCGTCCTCCGAGGCCTCGCCGTAGAAGCTCCAGCCGCCGGTGGCGCTGGCGTCGCCGGTCAGACGCGGGTCGGTGGCGGACCACGCCATCCCGGCATCGTCGAACTCGACGATGCCGGTACAGGCATCACCGTCGGCTGCGACGACGACGACGCTCATACTCGTCAGGACTAGGAGTGCAGCGGCTGCGGCCGCGGCGGTGGTTCGCAGAGTGTGCATGGTGACCCCCGATCATCTGCGGGCGGACTACTGCCGTCCGGTTCGCTCCATCGTGCGCCGGTTGGTGGCCGACTGCAAGCATGAGCGCCGCTGTATACGAAGGCCCAGCACCTATTCCTTGGGCTTGACGGGACCGCCGAAGATGCGCGTGAAGGGCTTGTTGCGGATGGTCTCGGCTCCGCCGAAGAGCCCGAGGCCCACGCACGCCACGCCGAAGATGGCGAAGATGTCGAGCTCCCCGCCGCCGGTCACGATGAGGCCGATCCCGCCGATGAGGCAGATGGCGTAGAACAGGTAGGCCTTCCGACGCGGCACGCCGGACTTGACCCAGTTGCCGCCGAAGCGACCGACGAAGGACTCACCGACGGGCTCGCCGTCGGCATCAGTGAACAGCGGTGAGTCGAGGTGCTCCTGGAGGGACGACATGGCCCGAGTGTAGCGTGGCCGAAGAGCCCGGCCCGCGGCTACCAGCTCTCGAGCATCCAGATGCCGGGATCGAGTTGGTCCATGTGATGGCCCAGGTCCGCGTAGAGCTCTGCCGAGGCCTTGAGGTGGACCATGGCTTCCTCGCGCCGGCCGGCGGCTGCGAGAGCGTCCGCGAGGTTGCTCTCGAGCGCGGCCTCGAGGTGGCGCTCGCCGGTCCGTCTGGCGGTGGCCAGGGCGTCTTCGGCGAGTGAGATGGCCTCGGCCGACCTGCCCTCCTCTCGCGCGAGGAGTGAGAGCGCATTCGAGGCGGCGATCGACGCGATGGGGTCCGCCAGCTCCATCGCCCCGGCCCGACTTCGCTCCAGCGAGCGACGCGCGGCTTCGAGATCGCCGCGATCTCGCGCCACGAGTCCGAGCGTCCGTTCGGCCTCGACTTCGACCGCTCGGTCGCCTACCGCGAGCGCGCGAGCCTCGGTTGCGAGTACCACGGCACGGTCGGGTTCACCCATGCGTGTGGCTGCCATGGCGAGGTCGGCGATGATGTCTGCACGTCCCGCCCGGTCGCTCTCACCAGCTGCGTCGAGCGAGGCTGAAGCCGCGATGAGGTGGACCTCCGCGCTGGCAGGATCTCCGCGGCGCAGAGCGATGCGGCCGAGGAGGTGCTCGATGCGAGCCAGGCGTTGCGGTGTCGCCCCGGCGGCGGCCGTGACCAGTGCCGCGGTAGCGCGCGGATACTCCCCGAGCGTGATCAGGACATCCCCGATCTCCTCGTGCAAGCGGCTAGAGTCAGGGTGTCCCAGCGTGAGCGCAGCTTCGAGGTAGTCGAGCGCCTCGCGGTTCGCGTAGACCGTCCTGGCCTCGACTCCGGCATCGTGGAAGGTGCCGGCAGCTTCCGCGAACCGACCGGCATCTCGTTCGTGCCCGGCGATACGCACGAGCCGGCCCAGTCGGTCGGGATGGGCAGCGGGGAGTGCTCGATACGCCTCGGCCGCCCGCCTGTGCAGCAGGCGACGTCGTGCCGAGCTCGTCTCCTCGTGGGCGACCTCTCGCAAGCGAGCATGCGCGAAGTCGTACAGGAGAAGGTCGCCGCTGGTCATCTCCCTGACGATCCCTCGTCGGACCAGCTCCTCGACCGCCTCGACCGTCTCGTCGTCCGAGCGACCGCTCACCGTACGCAAGATGTCGAGATCGAAGGAGCGGCCGATGACCGCTGCGGCTCCGACCACTTGCGTCGCGACCTCGCTCAGCCCCGACAGGCGTGACTGGAGCAGAGCGCGGATTCCTGCCGGGGCCGCGCCGGGTTCCCGTTCGCTGGTAGCGAGCGCCTCGACGACGTACAGCGGCAGGCCCTCGGACTCGTCCACGAGCTCGTCGGCAGCGGCTGATGGGAGCTCACGTCCCAGGCGCTCGACGGTGGCGACGATGAGCTCCCGGGTCAGCTCGGGATCGAACCGTCCCAGCCGGACCACCTCGCCCGTCGGTGGCCGGGCCGCGGCGACCAGCGAGGCCGCGTGGTCGGGCAGCTCTTCACGCCGCCAGGAGAGCAGCAGCAGCACCGGGTGGTCGCGGAGCCTACGGGCAAGGAAGGCGATCGACTCGAACGTGGATTCGTCGGCCCACTGGACATCGTCGAGCCGTATCACGAGCGGCTGCGCAGGCGAGACTCCGCCGACGAGTGCTTCGACGATGGCCTCGAGCAGTGTCAGTCGTGCCGCGGGCAGTGACCGGTTCGCGCGGGGAGCAGGAGCCTGGACTGGAACCTCGGGCAACAGCGCCGAGAGTGCCACGCGGTTCGCTGGCGGAAGGTTCGCGAGGACGACTTGCCCGTCGACCGATGCCAGGCGCGCGCGCAGCAGCGCCACGACCGGGGCGAACGCGATACCCGACTCACCCGCGAAGCAGCGAGCTTCCACGACCGCGTGGCTGTCCGCCGAGGCGAGCTCCGCGAGGCGGTCGGCCAGGCGTGACTTGCCGATGCCGGCCTCGCCTTCCAACACCACGAGCCCTCCGGCGGTCACCGAGGCTGCCAGGGCGGACCGGAGACGCTCGAGCTCGGCGCTGCGGCCGACGAGCGGCAGCGACGAGGCCGGTGCGACTGGCTCGCTGCCCTCGGTCATCGCGACCTCAGGCGTGGGCTCGGCCGAGAGGGAGCCGGCCAGGATCGACTCGTTGAGCTCGCTCGTCTCGGGAAGCGGCGCCACGCCCAGCTCGCGGTCCAGGATCGTGACCGCATCCCGATACTGCCCCAGGGCGGCTGCCGTTTCGCCGGCACGGGCGTAGGCCTCCATCAACGCGCGATGAGCGGGCTCGTGCAGGGGGTCGAGTCCGATCCAGCGCTGCCCGGTCGCGATGGCGGCAGGCCAGGCTGCTGCAGCCAGCTGCTCGCGGACGAGCCGCTCGAGGGCTCCCGCGAGCTCTCGCTCATAGACCTCACGCTCGGCGCTTTGCCACTCGTCGAAGACATCGCTGTCGCGCAGGGCAAAGCCTTCCATGAATGGGCCGCGAGCGATCGCCACGGCACCCTCGAGCTGTGCTCGGCATGACGGGCACGCGTCTCGAACCGTGTGTTCGTGGCTCCGTGCCTGGTTGACCAGCGAACGAAAGTGGTCGAGGTCGACGTCGGTGGACCCGGCCTCGAGCTCGATCGTGGTGCGTGTGACCACGAGCCCGGTCGCGCTTAGGCCCGACTTCAGCACCGACAGGGTCCGTCGGAGCGCGCCGCGAGCATCGTGTGCCGCCGAGTCCGGCCACAGCAGGGCGGTCAGGGTCTCGCGTGAGACCGGGCGTCGGAGAACGGCGAGATAGGCGAGCAGCGCGATGGCCTTGCGTGTGTCCACCGCGAGCGGGTGTCCGTCAACGTCCACCTCCACGGGCCCGAGCAGCCGTACACCGATCATGAACGCAACGATAGCGTGGAGCGTTCCGATTCCGTAACGAACGAAATGTCTGCTACGGATGGGCAGTGCTGGACAGCCCGTCGTAACGTTTTGCGAACGGCGGTTGAGGAGCATGGGGGCATGATCGTTCGAGCACGGACCGTGCCATGACGACGGAGACGACGGGGGGCAGTCGACCGTTGCCTGCTCACCGGCGTCCTTCGACTTGGCTGGCGGTCTGCGTCTCGCTGCTTTCGACCGGCATGCTGGGGTTCCTGCTGATCGCGATGCTGGTGCCTGGCAACGAGCGCCTCGAGTACTACGATCCGAGCGCTGTCGCGATGCTAGGGACCCTGGCCACGGCCGCGGCGTACCTGTCGATGGTGCTTGCCGGAGCCGTGTTGGCGATCGTCCGGCCCGGCAACGTGATCGGGTGGCTGCTGCTCGCCGCCGGGTTCGGCTTCACGGCCTGGATCTTCGCGGGCGAGTACGCGAACCGGGCCGTTCTGCTCGACTGGCCCCTGCCGGGCTATCGGTTCCTCGACTGGCTCTATCCGGTCTTCTCGTACCTGGGACCGCTCCTCATCGGGTTCTGGATTCCGATGCTGTTTCCGGACGGCCGACTCCTCGGCGGGCGTTGGCGCTGGCTGGCCTGGGCGATGGGCGCGATGATGACCCTCGGCATCGCTGTGTCGCTCCTGACCGACACCGACGAGGAGTTCGGGCGCGCGCTCCCGAACCCTACCGCTATCGGGGGGGTCGCGGAGGAGCTGCTGGAGGCGACGAGCGCGGCTGCGAACCCTGTGCTGGTCGTCTTTCTCCTGCTGGGCATCGCTTCGGTCATCGTCCGCTTTCGACGGTCCAGCGGCGTGGAGCGGCAGCAGATGAAGTGGTTCTTGGCGGCGGCCGGCGTCGTCCTCCTGGCGATGATCGGGATGTCCGTCTTCTTCATCCTCGGGATGCAGGCGCTCTCGAACGCGTCCTACTTCGCCTTCAACATCGTCATCGGCCTCGTGCCCATCGCCGTCGGCATCGCCGTGCTGCGCTACCGCCTGTACGAGATCGACCGGCTCATCAGCCGCACCATCGGCTGGGCCCTCGTGACGATCGTGCTGGTGGGCGCCTTCAGCCTGCTCGTGCTCGGCTCATCCGCCGTGCTCGAGCCCCTGACCGGAGGCAACACCCTCGCGGTGGCCGGCTCCACGCTCGTGGTGGCGGCGCTCTTCACCCCCCTGCGGGGCCGGGTCCAGCGAGCGGTCGACCGTCGCTTCGACCGGGCCCGCTACGACGGGGAACGCCTGGTCGGCGCCTTCGGCGAGCGCCTGCGTGACGAGGTCGACCTCGAGACCATCCGCGCCGACGTCCTGGCCACCGTCGATCAGGCCGTCCGTCCCGCCTCGGTCGGGCTCTGGCTGCGGGAACGAGCGGAGGGTGGGCGATGAGGCGTATCGCCGCACGGATCGCCGCGGTCGGGCTGCTCGTACTGCTCATCCTCGGCGTGGCCATCGCGGCGACCCAGGACTTCTACGTTGTGGTCTTCTACGTTTCCTACGCCGGCGTCGGTTACGTCCTGGTCGTACGGCGACCGCGCGACTTCCTCGGCTGGTTGCTGATCCTGCTGGCGTATGGCTTCATCGCAGTCGGCAGCAGCTTCCCGGTCGATGCAGCCGGTCTGGAAGCAGGCACAGCCTCGGCCGGGGACTACCTGGTCGTCTGGGTCGCGACCTGGGCTGGGTACCTGTTCTTCGCGAGTTTCATCGCCCTGGCCCTGCTCTTCCCGACCGGCAAACTGCCGGAGCGACCCTGGAGGCGACCTGCGGCCGCGTTGATATCGGGCGGCGTGATCGTGTCGTTCGTCTCGGCGATCATGCCCACGCTGACGTACGACTCCGGCCAGCCCGATATTGCCAGCATCACCATCCGCAACCCGTTCGCCGTCCTGCCCGGGGCATGGTTCCGGGATATCCGAGAGGTCGATCTCTTGACCCCGGTGGCGTTGACCTTGCTGGTCCTCGCCGTCACCGCGATGCTCGCTCGATATCGGCGAGCGACCGGCCTGCTGAAGCTCCAGATGCGCTGGCTCGTTGCGGCGCTGGCGGCGATCGTCGTCGCGATCGCCATCGGCCTGGTCATCCTGGCCGTTGCCGGCGACGACGCGGTCTATGCCTGGATCCCGGCCATGTTGGCCTATCCGTTGGTCCCACTCGCCATCGGGGTCGCCGTCCTGCGCTACCGGCTGTACGAGATCGACCGGCTCATCAGCCGCACCATCGGCTGGGCTCTCGTGACGGCGATGCTCATCGGCGCCTTCCTGCTGCTGGTCCTGGCCTCGACCGAGCTGCTCCAGCCGCTGACCGGCGGCAACACCCTCGCGGTGGCCGGCTCCACGCTCATCGTGGCGGCGCTCTTCGCGCCCCTGCGCGGTCGGGTCCAGCGGGTGGTCGACCGGCGCTTCGACCGCGCCCGCTACGACGGCGAGCGGCTGCTGGCTGCCTTCGGCCTGCGCGTCCGTGACGAAGTGGACCTCGAGACCATCCGGGCCGACGTCCTCGTCACCGTCGATGCCGCCGTCCGACCGGCCTCGGTCGGGCTCTGGCTGCGGGAGCGGAGGTGATACGGAATGACGAGTGATGTCGTAACGATTCTTGGACGACAGGGAGGCAGGCTACGGACATGACGATCATCCAGTCGCTCCGACGATCCATCGGTCTCGGCGCTCCGGCCGATACCGAAGCTGACCCCGACGCGACGACGACCCTGCCGGCCGAGGTGCCCGCCCGAGACGCCACGCCGGTCGCGAGCCCGACGGTCGCCCCCATCGAGATCGCCCCGGAAGACCCGTTGCTGGCGGTCCTCGCGTCAGCGACGGAGCTGGTGGAGGTGGACCGGCTCGCGCTCGATTCCCCGGCGCTCCACGCGATGCGAGCGAACGACATCCGGGTGATCGTCCCGCTGACCGCCCAGGGGGAGCTCATCGGTGCGCTCTACCTGGGACCGCGCCTGTCGGAGCAGGATTACTCGACCGACGATCGCCGCCTGCTCAGCTCGCTGGCCGGACTGGCCTCGCCGTCGATCCGCGTGGCGCAGCTGGTCCAGACACAGGCCACCGAAGAGGCCGAGCGTCAGCGCATGGAGCAGGAGCTGCGGGTCGCAACGATGATCCAGCAGCAGTTCCTGCCGCATGCGCTGCCAGACCTGCCCGAGTGGCAGATCGCCGCCTACTACGGGCCGGCGCGCGCGGTCGGCGGCGACTTCTACGACTTCATGGAGCTGCCCGACGGACGGATCGGCGTGGTCGTCGGCGATGTCACTGACAAGGGTGTGCCGGCGGCGTTGGTCATGGCTCGGACCCACTCCATCCTGCGGGCCGAGGCGCCACGGCTGGTCGAACCTGGGGCGGTCCTCAAGCAGGCCAACGAGCTGCTGTGCCAGGAGATGCCGGCGAACATGTTCGTCACCTGCCTGTATGGCGTGCTCGACCCGGCGACTGGCTCGTTCCGCTTCGCCAACGCGGGTCATAACCTGCCCTACGTCCGCAGTGGCGGCGAGGTGGGCGAGTTCCGCGCGACTGGCATGCCTTTGGGGCTGCTGCCGAGCATGGAATACGAAGAGGCCGACGGGACCGTGGGAGCAGGCGACAGCCTGCTGCTCTACTCCGACGGGTTCGTCGAAGCACACGACCCAGACGGGGAGATGTATGGCTTCCCGCGCCTCCGACAGGCGTTCGCGGTCGATGCTTCCGGGAGTGAGCTCGTCGATCAGCTCCTTGACGACCTGCATGCCTTCACCGGCGCGGACTGGGAGCAGGAGGATGACCTGACCATGGTCACGCTTCGGCGCTCCACCGGCGCCGCGGCCTTCGGAACACCCGCCGGCGCCGAGGTCGGCGACGCCGAGGCGCGAGTGCTGCTGGACGTACACATCCCCAGCGCCGTCGGCAACGAGCGCTTGGCCATGGACCAGGTGGTGGCGGCGGTGGAGCCGCTCGGGCTCGTGGGAGAGCGCCTGGAGCGCCTGAAGACGGCCGTCTCTGAGGCGGCCATGAACGCCATCGAACACGGGAGCGGCGGGCAGCCGGAGATCCCCATCCACGTGCGCGTCACCACGACGAGCACGCAGGTGCAGGTGCGCATCGCGGACCTGGGCCACGGCGGTGAAGATCCCACTGGGCCAGTCCGAGGTGCCCGACATCGAAGCCAAGCTCAGGGGCGACCAGTCACCGCGCGGATGGGGCTTGTTCCTCATCGAGGCCATGGTCGACGAGGTCGCGACCGAGCAGACGGAGCAGGGCCAGGCGGTCGTGCTCAGGGTGAACCTGGACGGAGGTGTGTCATGACCACCAGGGCATCGACCGAGGGGGCCCTTGCTGCGCGCGTCGAGATCGCAGACGAGGTGAGCCGCATCGTGTTGAGCGGGCGCCTCGATCGCGATGCGGAGCACACCCTCAGCGAGGCCTATGCCTCCGGGGCTGCCTCCGGCGCTCACAGCGTCGAGCTCGACTTCAGCGACGTCGACTACATCAACAGCACGGGCATCGCGCTCGTGGTTCGGCTGCTGGCAGACGCCCGCCGCGACGGACGGCCGGTCCAGGCCCGCGGGCTGACCGAGCACTACCGGGAGATCTTCCGGATCACCCGGCTCTCCGACCTCATGACCATCGTGGACGAAGGAGACGACGCATGACCGGCACGACCATCGACGTCGAGATCAACGGCACATCCGGCCTGCTGCACGTGCATGGCGACGTGACGGCCGCCAGCGACAGTGCCTTCGGCGACGCCTACACGGAGGCGACTGCAGCCGGCGCCCGCTCGCTGGTGCTGGACTTCAGTGACATGGCGTACATGAACAGCGGCGGCATCGGCGTGCTGGTGACGATGCTCGTCCGATGCCAGCGTGGTGGCCAGCGGCTGCTCGCCACCGGGCTCGACGCCCACTACCGCCAGATCCTGACCCTGACCCGTCTCGATGAGGCCATCGCGGTGCACGACAGCGAAGCCGCCGCGCTCGCCTCGATCGCCTAGGAGGCCCCCATGGATCCCACCTCCCGGATCGACCGCGATCCCGACTCGACCTGGGCCAAGCCTGTCGCCAAGCTGTCGATGGGCGCCGTCCCGGCCGAGGCCATCAACATCAACGTCAGCGGCAAGCGACTGTCCGGCCCGCTCCAGGGCTTCGGGCAGTTGTGGCAGAAGACCTACGAGATCCGCCTCCAGGGGGCGCGGCCGTCACCGACCGAGGTGGTTGGCGTGTGGAAGCGCGAGTTCGGCTCCTTCTGGCCCAAGGGTCAGCGCTTCTACGCGCCCTTCGCCGAGATCTCACCGGGCGAGGTCGGGCTCATCAATGGCGAGGTGCCCGGTCGCCAGGTGCTCTCGACCGGCGTGATGGTCATCTACGCGGACGACGAGTCTTTCACCTTCATGACGCCAGAAGGCCACATCTTCGCTGCCTGGATCACGTTCGGCGCGACCGAGCGCGACGATGCCACGGTCGCCCGCGTCGACGTCCTGCTGCGCGCCAGCGATCCGCTATTCGAACTCCTGCTCATGGCCGGCGGCCACGACCGCGAGGACGAACACTGGAAGACCACGCTGCGCAATCTCGCCGCGCGACTCGGCGCTACGGGCGAGCCTACGGCGCAGCGGGTCTGCGTGGACCCCAAGCGACAGTGGCGCCACGCATCCAACATCCGCCACAACGCGGCCATCCGCTCCGGACTGTGGATGGTGGCCCACCCGCAACGCATGATGCGCCGGCCCAAGGATTGAGCCTTCGAGACACGAGCCAGACAGGCGAACGCGCCCAGGCCTGCTGAAGTCGACGTCGGCCCTCGCCGCCGCGGTGGTGTCCCGCTTGTCTGCCGCGGTGCGTGCGGCCGACCCCGACGCAGGCTGCCAGGGACGGTCATGATTCGCTGATGAGCCGATCAGAGCGCCCGTCCGTGGCGAGTGTCGTGGGGTCCGGCCCAAACGGCCTGGCCGCGGCCATCACGCTGGCCCGAGCCGGGGTGCCGGTGCGCGTATTCGAAGCTGCCCCGACGCCCGGCGGCGGCCTGCGCTCGGCGGAGCTGACCCTGCCGGGCTTCACTCACGACGTCTGTGCCACGGTCGTCGCCACGGCGCTCGTCTCACCCTTCTTCGAGACGCTCGACCTCGAAGCGCTCGGTGTCGAGCTAGCCCATCCGGAGGATCCCGCTGGGCCATGCGCTCGAGGACCGAGCGGTGCTGCTTCATCGGGAGGTCGACGAGACGGCTGCCGAGCTGGGTCGGGACGGTGCCGCATACCGCCGACTGATGGGCCCCCTGGTGCACGACGCGCAGGCCGGACGGCTGATGCCGTCGATCCTGTCGCCGCTGTTGCGGATCCCCCAGCACCCGCTGGCCATGGCCCGCTTCGGACTCCCCGCGATCGCGCCGGTGACCGCACTGGGTCGCCTGCTCTTCCGGGAGGAACCCGCGCGCGCGCTACTTGCCGGGCTCTCGGCACATGCGATGGTGCCGCTGCGCCAGCCGGTCACCGCCTCCTTCGGGTTGGTCCTGGCCATGAGCGCCCACTCCGTCGGCTGGCCCGTCGTGCGCGGAGGTTCGGAGCGCCTGGCCCAGGCGCTGGTAGAGACGCTGCGTGCGCTCGGAGGCGAGATTGTGACCGAGTCACCCATCACCTCGTTGGACGAGCTGCCGCCGGCCCGGGCTACGCTCTTCGACGTGACTCCGCGACAGTTCGTCGCCATCGCCGGCGCGTCTCTGCCTGCCCGCTATCGTCGATCACTGGAGCGGTTCCGGTATGGGCCGGGGGCGTGCAAGGTGGACTGGGCGCTGTCGGCACCGATCCCCTGGCGTGCTACCGAGCTGGCGCGTGCGGGCACGGTCCATCTTGGTGGCACGGCCGCTGAGCTCGAGGCCGCCGAACGAGCGGTCCACCGGGGGCGGGTCGTCGATCGCCCCTTCGTGCTGCTGGTGCAGGCCACGGGCGCCGACCCCTCGCGGGCACCGGTGAGCATGCACACGGCGTGGGCTTACGCACACGTCCCGCACGGCTCCGACGTAGACGTCAGCGACCTGATCGAGTCGCAGATCGAGCGCTTCGCCCCGGGCTTCCGGGACGTGGTCATCGGACGCTCGGTACGCACGGCTCCGGAGCTGGAGGCCTACAACCCGAACTACGTCGGTGGCGACATCAACGGTGGGCTCCAGGACCTGCCACAGCTCATCGCTCGACCTGTGCTGCGCCGCGATCCCTACGCGACCCCGCTCCGCGGCCTGTACCTCTGCTCCACTTCGACGCCTCCGGGAGGCGGCGTCCATGGCATGAGCGGCTACCTCGCAGCCCAGTCAGCACTGCGGCGCGAATACGACTGACGGGCCCGGCTGCTCAGCTGGGCCCGTCGATGCGTAGCAGGAGGCAGGGCTACTCGGAGGCAGCCTCCTCGTCTTCGGGGGCCATCTCGTCGACCGCGGCTTCGGGCAGCGGTCCGACCTCGGTGCCGGCCTCTGTGACGGTGAACTCCTGGACCATGCCCAGCGCCATGTGCGGCGGGTTGGACTCGAGCGACGCGAACAGCTCCTGGGCCTCAGGCGGGAGGTCGCCGGGGTCCGTGTCCTCGTCGAGCTGCGTCAAATCGACACCGGCGGCTTCGAACGCGGCCGGATCCATGCCCTGGGGGATGAAGCAGAGTGCGACGTAGCGGCCGGGAGTGCCGAGCGTGATCGGATCCTCGGCGCTCGTGCCGGGCAGAGCGGACACGAAGCCCACGAACTCGGACAGCTCTGCTGACTCCTCCTCCGGCATGGCCATCAGCTCCTCGAGCGGCGTGGTCTCGTCGAGGATGTGGATGACGGCCATCTCGTGCATCTCGGTGCCGTCGTTGCGGAAGGTCAGCTCTGTGCCGACGGGCACGCTGGTCGGCAGACCGACGAAGGCGTAGTCGACGCCAGAGACCTCGATCGACGCCGCGCTGTCGGCCGCGTCCGTCGTGGCTGCGTCGTCCTGGGCGGCCACCGGTGCGGCCATGAGCAGGAGCGAGGCCGCGGCAAGTAGCGCGATGTTCTTGCGAGTTCCAATCATGGGACTCCTCCTCCCCCCTGCCGGCGACTCAGGTCGTCGCGCCGGTGTCGACGATGGGTCACCGAGGCGACCGCACGCCCACATCCTCGGCGCTGACCGTTCGCAGAGCGTTACGAACCGTCGTGCTGATGTGGGTGCGTATCTCGTCGCCGGCCGGACCGCTCAGGTCGCCCCGCACCTGGCGCTCTCGCCCCGAAGCCCGGAACGTGCGAGGCTTGCGTCGTGAAGAGGGACGTGTCTGCTCACCTGGTCCTGTCGGTCAGCGAACCTGCGACGCTGGTCTTCTCGGTCGCGATCGCGGCCGACTACCGTCCCCGCTGGGAGGAACTGCGGATCACGCAGGACGGCGCACCGGTCGAGGCGACCGAGGTGCTGGACCTGCACGGCACCCGCCTGCACCGGGTCGCGGCCGGGACAGGCGCGGTCGTGCTCGAGTACGCCGCCACCGTCGAGGGCCGAACCGAGTTCCCGGGGGCGGACCCGGCTGATCTCGTCCGCTACGTGCGACCGAGTCGCTACGCGGAGTCCGATTCCCTGGCGCCCACGGCAGCAGCCGAGTTCGCGGGTCTCGATGCCAGCAGTGACCTGCTCGCGGGCGTGTCGTCGTGGGTCGGCACGCGGCTCGCCTACGTCAGTGGCTCCAGCTCCCACACCGACGGCGCGATCAGCACGCTGCTGGCTCGTGAGGGCGTCTGTCGTGACTTCGCCCACCTCTGCATCGCCCTCCTCCGTGGCCTCGACATCCCGGCCCGGCTGGTCTCGGTCTACGCTCCCGGGCTCGATCCCATGGACTTCCACGCCGTCGCCGAGGCCTGGGTCGAGGGCGCCTGGCGGGTGGTGGATGCCACGACCCTGGCTCCCCGTGGAACGCTGGTACGCATCGCTACCGGCCGCGATGCCGCCGACACGGCCTTCCTCACGGTCCTGTCCGGTCAAGCCGACCTGCTCGAGATGCAGGTGACCGCCGTCGCTGACGTGCTCCCGGACGACGATGTGACCGAACTCGTCTCGATCGGCTGACGTGAGGCGTTCGATCGTCACTCTCCGGCATGAGCCGGCGCCTCGCGGGAGCATAGACTCAGCATGTGAGTCACTCGGTGCCACAGAAGGAGGGACCCTCGCGCGCGCCAGCGGGTGCCCCTGCGCGAACACGCGTCTCCCGAGTGCACGTGCGTGCCTGGGTGGTTGCGGTGGTGGCGGCCATCATCACGTTCACCATCCTGTTCGAGGCCATCGAGGGCTGGTCGTTCTCGGACGCGCTGTACATGACCGTCATCACACTCACCACGGTCGGCTACGGTGAGGTGCGGACCCTCGATGAGAACGGGCGAGTGGTGGCCATGGTGGCAGCCGTCGTGGGCACAGCGCTGCTCTTCGGTGGGGTCGGCATCATGGCCGAGGTGGTGCTCGCCGAGATCGGCAGCGGACGCAGGGAGCGGAGGAAGATGCAGGAACAGATCAGCGCCCTGAGCGACCACTACGTGGTGTGTGGCTATGGTCGTGTGGGCTCGACCGTGGCAGCCGAGCTCCGCGAGAGCGGACGAAGCGTGGTCATCGTCGACGTCATGGCGGACTCTGTCGAGCGAGCACGGGACGACGGCTACCTGGTGGTGGAAGGCGACGCTACGGACGAAACCACCCTGCTCGCCGCCGGCATCGGTAAGGCGACCGGGCTCGTCGCGACCATCGATGAGGACGCCTACAACGTGTACGTGGTCTTGTCGGCGCGAACGCTGAACCGCCAGCTGTTCATCGTCGGCCGCGCCAACGCACCCATCGCCGAAGCCAGGCTCAAACGTGCCGGTGCCAACCGCATCGTATCGCCGTACACCATGGCCGGTCATCGGATCGCTGAGCTGGCGATCCGTCCGGCGGTCAGCGACTACATCGACGCTGCCCTGTCACGCGCCCACCTCTCCTTCTCCATCGAGGAGTACCGCGTGACCGACGGCGGAGCACTCGACGGAACCAGCGTGGGCGATCTGCTCGCGAGGGGCATCTTCACGCTCGCCATCGTGCGAGGCCCCGGGGAGTACGACGCCAATCCGCCCGCTGACCGGAGGCTCCAGGCGGGCGAAGAGCTCATCCTTTCGGGTCCAAGCGATGCGCTGCGCAAGCTGCTTGGTGGGGTCCAGTCCTAGCCGACTCGCAGCCCAAGGGTCTGACTCATCCGTCCGATGACCTTCGACGACAGCCGCGGTCGAGACGCCCCCGCGAGACGCGGATGTTCGAGGCCGACGCGCGTGGGCTTGTCTGGGCGGATGCCCGGGCTGGCGTGTGGACGGCGAAGTGACGTATCGTCGCGCGCGTGATCGACCTCGACGATATCCAGACGGCAGGTGGGCGAGTCGCCGGGTTCGTCCACCGCACCCCGCTCGTTCGCAACTCGACGCTGTCGGAGCATGCCGGCACGAACGTCTATCTCAAGCTGGAGCTGTTCCAGAAGACCGGGTCGTTCAAGCCGCGCGGAGCCTTCAGCCAACTGCGCGTGCTGATCGACGAGACCGGCGCGGAGCGGTTCGTCGGCGTCTCGGGCGGCAACTTCGGCCAGGGACTCGCCTATGCCGGCGCAGCCCTCGGTGTCTCGACCACGATCGTGATGCCGGACACGACGCCGGACAACTACGTGAACGCCAGTCGCGGCTACGGCGCGACGGTGGAGTTGGTCGAGGGCATGGCGGCCGCCTTCGCTCGGACGGATGAGCTCGCGCGGTCGGGTGCGACCGTGGCACACCCCTTCGACCACCCCGCGATGATGGCTGGCAACGGCACACTCGGGCTCGAGCTCGTCGAGGATGTCCCCGACCTGACCGACGTCTTCATCAGCGTCGGCGGTGGTGGGTTCATCACCGGTGTGGGGTCGGCCGTTCGTGCCCTGAGACCCGCGGCGAGGATCTGGGCTGTCGAGACCGACGGGGCTCAGGTGCTCCACGACTCGCTGGCTGCAGGGCGACCACTATCG
Source organism: uncultured Chloroflexia bacterium (assembly GCA_963714675.1). Taxonomy (GTDB): domain Bacteria; phylum Chloroflexota; class Limnocylindria; order Limnocylindrales; family CSP1-4; genus JAFMJV01. The sequence continues at coordinate 51,000 of CAVQPG010000007.1, forward strand.
ATGACCCCGACGAGCCTGGCCCGCACGCTCGGCTCGCCCTATCTGTCGACGACGGCCTATGAGTTCGCGTCCGAGCAGGTTCACGAGTCGCTCGTCGTGACCGACGCGATGGCCTATGCGGCCGCCGTCTTCCTGCTCGAGCGCGCGAAGGTCCTCGCCGAGCTGGCAGCTGCGTGCACGCTGGCGGCCTTCGAGACCGTGGCGGATCGTTTCGGGCCTTCCGACCACGTGGTGCTGGTGCTCTGCGGTGGCAACGTCTCGGTCGCCGACATGCTCGGCTACAGGCAGCGCTTCGAGGTCTCCCTCGACTAGTCAGGCATCGGGCTCCGCCGACCTCACGGCGGACCGGGCATCGCTACTCGGTAGCGTCCGGCACCCCAGGACCCATCGGTGGCAGGGGTCCCTCGTAGAGCACGCCAACGAGGTCGTGGTCCCCGTCCGCTCCGGGATCGATGCCGGACGCCACATACTGCCAGCCCTCGTAGGCGCCAGCGCCGCTCAGCACCATGGACACGTGTGCCGTCCCCTCCTCGTCGGCGACGCCGTAGTTGTAACCGCTCCAGGTCCCATCCGGACCGTCGAGCGTGTACTCGCCCCAGGCCAGGATCGGGGTCCCCTGGTCGGTATAGACGACGTGTTTGATCGATATCGTGCCCGGGCCCGTCAGCCGGGGATCGCTCGCGGTGAACGTGCACGGACCAGACAACACGCAGTCCTGCGTGGTGGTCACCAACACGGCTCCGCCCTCGGGCAGAGCTCCCGGCGCGGCCGCTTCCTGCTCAGCGAAGGGCTGAGCGACAAGGAACAGGCCGCCGAGCGCGACGAGCGCTCCGGCGATGATGGCTTTGACTGGACTGAACATGGCGTAGGTCCTCCCTGTGATGGTGGGGGTATCGCCGCGTGCGGACGGCCTGGATGGGGACCAGAACCGCCACTTGGGCGACTCGGTTGCCGCGACGACGGCGTCGAAGAGCGCGAGGTCATCGACCGGCTCGGAAGGTCCGGCGCCGGATAGGACTTCGCTGGCGATCTGTCGGTCGAAGGCGTTCATGTCATCCATCACGCGAGTTCCTGCCTCAGACGGATGCGGAGTCGTTCGAGTCGGTTGCGCACGCCGGAGGCGCTGATGCCTGTCGCGGCGGCGAGTTCGGTCGAGTCGAAGCCCGCCACGTAGCGCATGGCGAGCAGTGCCCGATCGTCAGGGTCGAGTCGGTCGAGCGCCGCCCGGAGGTCGAGCGCAGCGATACCCGTCGCGGGATCGATGCCGTCTGCTCCGCCGACTCGGTCCGTCGATGCCTCCGCGTCGGACCACCGGCGGCGTCTGCGCAGGAGCCGCTTCGCCTCATTTGCCGCGACCGACACGAGCCACGGTCGAAGGTGATCCTCGTCGCGCACATTGCCGAGCTTCTTCCAGGCGATGAGCCATGCCGCCTGCGTGGCGTCGTCCGCGAGCGCACGGTCCCGCGTGACGTAGCAGGCGACCCGACGCATGTCGTCGTGATGCGCTGCGATGAGACGGCGGAAGGCGATCTCGTCGCCGGCAGCCGCGGCTGCGAGCATGCTCGCGTGGTGCCGGCTCGCCGTCCTCGTCATCGCCCCCATACCCCATATAGGCCCTGAGGTCGGGCATCTGTCCCGTCTATCGTCGCGCTCGTGTCGAGCCCCACCGGCCCCGTGGTCAGCCGTGCCGTCGTCGAACCTGGACCCCTGTGTCGGCTTCGGCCAGCGACCCCGCTGACTTCTCCAGGCAGCGCGCCACATACCAAGTTGTCCCGTCTGGGACGTCAGTCATCGCACCGATGTGGCTCTCGCAGAGGTGGGAACACGTCCATCCGGGATCGCTCTCCCCTGCCCCGTATCGGACCCAAGAACTCGCGCAGGGCTTCGGCCGACACCTCCGAGGCGTCGGTGGGGCATCGGACGTGGCCCGACGACCGAGTGGCCCCACTTCTGTCTCCAACAAGCGCAGAACACCTGGCCGTGACCTACTCAGTAGCCACTACGGCCTCGGACGGACTCAGTACGAGATGGTCCCGTCGATGATGACGAGGGTGGGCCAGTAGTTCGGCTCGAAGCCGGGCCATGCGACGTACCCTTCCAACTGCCCTCCGCCCGAGGCTCCCTCGAACTGACCGGTGCCGCCAGTGATCTCGAAGTCATACGTGATCTCCAGCAGCGAGGATCCTCTCCCACCGGGGCGACATCGTGGGCCTCATATGTGGCGGATACGCTGTCACCGCTCTCGGCCACGAACGTCATCTCGATCCCCACCACGTCAGGGCCTTCAGGGGTGCAGTTGTGGTAGTCGAGCTGGATCGTGCCCATGTCGCCGACATAGCCCGTGGTCGTGAACACCGACCGCAGGTCCACGGGTGGACAGTCTGTGTCGGGTTCGACCATCCCGTACCCGTGCACGGCGCCCTTGAATGGTAGTTGCTCTTCGCCTTGAGCCGCCACCGGCGCGGCGGTGGCCAGCACGAGAATCACTGCGATCAACAGCATCATGACCCGTGTCATGCGTGGTTCCCCCCTGTCATGCGCGGGCCGGTTTCGCCAGTGGCTCGGCGCGGTCCCGGCGGCCAGGGTTTGGGCCGCGTGTCAGAGCCTCCCTCGTACCATGCTATTGTCCCGCCGCCGTCCAGCATCAGGGCGTCAGCACCCCGGCACCGGGAGCAGCGGCCCTGCTCTTAGCGCACGCCGTGGGCTCGATGTCGGTGTGGCTCAGCTTGAGCATTGAGCCGACCATCGTGGCGCCGGTGTCCTCCCTGTATGGAAGTGGCTCGCGGCGCCGTCAGATTGAGCGTGGGGTCCGGACAGGAAGTGGACAGGTCGCGAGCTGCATGGTCGATGTCTGGTCGCCGTCGTGAACTTGAGCCCACCGTCAGTCAGCCGGCCAGGACCCCCTGGGGCAGGGGTTGGAGTTGTGTGACGCTATCCAGGCTGCACCGGGCTTGGCCTTGCGCTTGACCTTCATCCGGAAGTAGTACGGATAGGCGGGTGGGCCAGCCTGGCTGCAAACGCCCCCGCCGATCATGGCGCTCAGACCTTCCTGTTTGCCGCCGGGTCCCTCTTGGAGAACCCATGTGTCCCTGCGGACCAAACGGTTGGGTACCCCGGGAGTGTCCTGGAGCACGGCCATCCTGACGATGAGTGTCTGCTTCGTGTCGCAGTCGATGTCCCCCGCTCCACCCCAGGGCCAGTTCGGAGGGGCTCCGGTATCAAGAACCAGATGCGCCTTGAAGGTGCAGCCCCACTTCTCGACCTTGCGTGCGGCACGGGCATCGGCTTCGGTGGGCATCACCGCCCCGATGACCAAGACGAGTGCGATGGCGCCGATGAAGACTCGCATGTGCCTGCCCCCCTGGCGTGGCCCAATCATCCACCCTCAGGCAAGGATGTGAGGTCATTTCCGCCACTGACCAGCCTTCAGGTCGATCGAATAACCCGTCCTCGACATCGTTGGCACCCTGTATGCATCCGAGCCGCTCGTCGTTCTGGGTGCAAGAGCGGTTCGAGATCACGCCAAGGCACCGACCGCAGGCGACCACTCGGGTCGATGGTGTCGGAGTAGCAACCGTATGGATGATCTGGCTCGCGGCTCCGTCGAGGCTGAGCGTGGGGCCTGGTCGGGTCGTAGAAGCATCGTGGACTGATCGGTCGCCGCGAGCATCCTCCGACAACAGTGGGAGCCCGCCCCTCGCGGGACGGGGCCGATCTCACTTCGGTCGGGGTCCAGCCAGGACGAGCCCCCGGAGCGTCAGCCTTCCGGCTGCCAGGTGCCGTGGGTGTAGATCCCGCCTTCCGCGACGACGTACGGCTCGCCGCCCTCGGCTGGCATGACCCACAGCTCGCGTCCTGCTGGCAACGCCGCCGTGAAGACGATGGACTCGCCGTCGGGCGTATATCGCGGCTGCGTGGCGCGCTGTGTCGTGTCCTCGTTGAACGTCAGCTGCTCGGCACCGGTGCCATCCGGGTGGATACGGTAGAGGTTCGAGATGGCCGTCTGGAACTCGCTCAGGGGATACGTGCCGTACACGATCCACTCTCCGCCAGGCGACCAGTCAGGGGCGCCGCCCATGGCCTCCCAGTCGGTGAGCTGTCGCTCGTTGGTGCCGTCCGCATCGATGACGAAGACGGCGGTGTCGGTCGTCCTGGAGTCCTCCGCCCACTGGGTGCGCATGTAGGTCAGCTGGGTGCCATCGGGCGACCAGCGTGGGCCGTACTCCCGATCACAGCCGAGGTTGCTGGTCACCTTTCGGACCTCGCCTGTGGTGAGGTCACCCATCCACAGGCCGCAGTCGGAGGGTAGGTCCTCCACGACTGGCCCAAGGACACGGATGAACGCGACCGTGGTCCCGTCAGGCGAGTAGACAGGCTCATCGTCCCCCAGGCACGGCTCCTCACAGGCGAAGAGCAGCCGATACGTGTCGGTCGTGAAGTCGAGCTCGTAGAGCGGCTCCGCCCCACCGGTGTTACGACTCGTCATCACCAGGCGCTGCCCGTCGGGTGACCAGTCGGGCAGGATGAGGTCGCCCGGGAAGCGGGCGACGATCTGGTGGTCCTCCGTCCCGTCCGGATGGATGAGCCACGTGCCCTCGCCGGTCCGGTTCGTCTGGTAGGCGATCCATGGCTGTGTGGCGTCGGCGTCCGGTTCGTCCTGCGCCACGACTCCGACGGTCGCACCCACCATCATTCCGAGTGTGGCAGCAGCCACGACGATGGCCTTCAGTCCCCTCACGGGACAGCTCCTCCTGCCCCCCGTACGGCGGTCATCACCAGCGGCCATCTCACCGCTCGCGCGACCGTACTGGCGGGGGATGATATGGCGCACCTCGTGCGGTGTCCAGATGGGAGTTCCTGGAAACCGCGGTGCCGTGTCCGTGGGCATCGGTCGCGATGTCGTCGGCCCCCTGATCAACCCGTCGCCGGCGACACTCTCTGCGTCGCCGCTCAAGGGGAAGCTCGCCTCGAAGCCTCCGGAAGGCGGACGGCACGCCGCCGCCTTGGGCACAGCGACGCTCCCGACTCAGCCGCCAGGCCAATGGGGAGCGTCGCCGCACGACTGAGGGTGGCTAGGAAGCAGCGGCCGTGCTGGGCTCTTCGACGGTGAGCGTCACGATGGACACGGCGTCGGCGAACTGCTCGTCACCATCAGCGAGACCCGGGTCGAAGTTCGTGTTCTTCACGGTCAGCTCGTGCTCGCCGGGCTCGAGCGGTTGCAGCATGGCGAAGGTCGAGCCCGCCAGCAAGACGTCGCGGGGTCCTGCCAGCAGGCCGAAGAGGTTGTCCTCGGCGAAGTCGACCGAGTACAGGTCTGGCTGGAGGCTCATGTGACTACCGACTGGCACCGTCACGCCGTCGAGCGTGAACTCGAAACCGTGGGACTGGTAGTGGGGATCGTAGAACTCGTCGAGCACTTGCTCGCTGGTCTGGCCGTCGTCGGCCCAGTCGATCCATCCGCCGAGGAAGACCAGCAGATACTGGTCGGCGCCGACGGTGCAGGCGTACTCGGTCGTGGTGCCGATCGGCGTGTGTGGCACGAAGAAGACGTCGCCGCCAGGCTGGCCGCCTTCGCAGTCCAGCGTCGCATCCGGCGGCGGGTTATCCGGCGTGCGCTCCCAGAGGAGCCAGTCGGTGTAGTCCCTGGCCCACTCCTCGTAGGTCTGCCCGCCGACGGGCTCGTTCGGTGGGACGATCCTCCACACGGGGTGGTCCGGACCGGCCGGCTCATCCTGTGCGAGAGCGGCCGGGGCGAGGGTGGTGGCCAGTGCCGCCGCGAGGGCGAGGCTGGCTGCTAGCTGTCGTCTCATGGGATGCCTCCTGCTTCTTGATCGTCCCCCCTGTCTGACTGCCGCGGCGAGGCGCCCTCAGTGGGACGCACTCATCTCTACGGGTAGTGGGGTACGGCAAAGGTTCCCGATTCGTCGCACACCTCATGGCTGGAGTCGTGGCCAGAACGTGTCGCGGCATGAAGATGGAACCCACGCCCTTGCAGCGGGTCCTATGGTTCGAGAGCGGCCAGACGGGCCACCGCAACAGGAGACCCGATGCAGCGGGATCTCGTCGAACGGGCGATGGCGGGTGATCGGGACGCGTTCACGGAGCTGGGACGCGGCCAGATCGACCGGCTCTACGCCATCGCACGGCTCATCCTCCGGGATGACGACCGGGCTCACGACGCCACCCAGGAGGCCCTCATCGGCGCCTGGCGTGACCTCGCGGGCCTGCGCGACCCCGACAGGTTCGAGCCCTGGATCCGACGACTGCTCGTCAACGCGTGCTATCGCGAGGCACGCAAGGAGAAGCGCCGCGTGCGTGCGGAACGCCAGGTCCGGCCCATCGATACCGAAGCTGCCGACCCCGCCCACGTGACCGCCGACCGGGACGAGCTGGGACGCGTCTTCATGACGCTCGAACCCCAGCAGCGGGCACTCATCGTCCTCCACTACTACCTCGGGCTGCCGATGCACGAGACCGCCCAGGCGCTGAGCCTGCCGGTCGGCACCGTCAAGTCCCGACTCGCTCGCACCAAGACGCAGATGCGCGCCACGCTCGAGGCGGACGCGCGGCTGCCATTGACGGAAGGGGGTCCGGCATGAGCGTCCACGACGCACGCGATGTCAACCTGGACCGCCTCCTCACCGACTGGCTCGAAGCGGACGCCGCCCCCCGGGCGCCCGAGAGCCTCGAGACTGCATTCGTCGAGGGTGTCGCGAGCACGCGACAGCGACCCGCCTGGGCCACCACGGAAAGGTGGATCTCCATGGAAACCCGCGCCCAACTCGGGGTCATGCCCCGCGCGCTCATCGTCCTGCTCACCATCGCGCTGCTGGCCATCGGGGCCGTCGGCGGCTACGCCATCGGCAGCGGCCTCGTCCATGCCTCCGATGGCGGTGATGGGGACACTGCGCTCACCTACACCGCGCCACCGGGCGTCATCCACAGCCTTCCGACCGACGGGAGCGGCGCCCCGATCCGCCTGACGGGCGACGACGAGGTCACCTTCATCTTCGCCTGGTCGCCCGATGGGACGCGCTTCTCCTACGAGTCAAGGCCTGACCCTGACGGCCTGGCCACGATCATGATCCGGAACGCCGACGGCTCCGATCCCGTCGCGCTCAGTGAGCCCTTCGAGGCGCCGTGGGGCGCGATCGCGCGGCCATACCAGGCCTGGAGTCCCGATGGATCGACGGTCCTCTGGTGGGCCCCCGGGCTCGACGTGGTCGACGACGGACGGGGGTGCGGCAACCCGGGCACGTTCTGCGGGCAGCGGATCTGGAGCGCCCCCAGCGACGGCAGCGAGCCGGCCCAGGTGATCGGTGACCCGGCACTCGATGCGCGCTCGCCACTGTGGACGCCGGATGGCGAGACCGTCATCTTCGCCGGCTCGGAAGGCAACGGAGGTCTCTACGGCATCTACCGGATGGACGCTGACGGCGCGAACGTCGAGCGGATCGGCGACCTGGGTGGCAGCGGGTACGCCTTCGACCGCCATGCCGTCTCTCCTGATGGCACGACGCTGGCCGTGGTCCCCGGCAATGGGCTGCCCGACCTCTACCTCGTGGACCTCGCGACGGGTGAGGAGACGCTCATCGCCGGCTCGGATGGGGACGAGGTGGAGCCGTACTGGTCTCCCGATGGCTCGATGATCGCCTTCACGTGGCTTGGCGGCTTCAACGACCCAGCAGAGGCGATGCTCTACGACGTGGCCTCGGGAGAGGTCATCTCGCTCGGCACCGAGCTCTACGTCAAGGGTTGGTCGCCGGACAGCCGCTCCATCGTCAGCGGTGAGAACGGAGTCGTGGCGGTGGTGGATGTGACCGACCCGACGGCGCCGGTGGTGACCGAGGTCGAGGGCCTCACCGAAGCCTACGAGCCCAGCTACCAACCACTCCCCTGAGACGTCCGTCCCATGGCCCTTCGAGCCCCGAGCTCGGAGGGCCACTTCATCGCTGCCCGACGGCTGGGAAGTGCTTCAGCCCCTGCGCGCCACTCATCACCAGCCGGGCACGAAGTGGCGCCCCCGGATCGGAGGGCCGGCTGACAAGGCCACCGGCAGCGGCACCTGGATCAACCACCAAGACCGTCGAGCACGTCCGATGGCTTCCAGATGAGCGTGTAGTCGAGCGTGAGCCAGAGGTCCCCCGGGAGTCGCGGGTCGCTCCACTCGACCACCTGGCGCATGAGGGCCGGCTGGCTGGTGCCGACCGTGACCTCGTACCCCCGCACGTCGGACGGGACGTTCGCTTCGCTGAAGCTGTGGCCGTAGACCTCGGCCACCGTGCCGGTGACGACCGTGACCGGGGCCGGTTCTTCCTGCGCGGCGACCGCACCCGTGGAACCGACGAGCAGCAGCAGCGCGATGATGGCGACACATGGCGTGCGCATGGCGAACTTCCTGCGCGGGCCGGGTTCGCCAGTGGCTCCGCATGACTCAGGCGGCCAACATCGGTGAGTCGTGCCTTGCAGCCTCCCGCTTCGACTGATGTTGAGCCTGAGCCTCGGGGCCGGCAAGTGACGGAGGTCACGAAGGCTCGCGGCGATGAGCGTGGCGGGTGGTCGGGTCGTGGACGGGGGGTGGTCGGGTTGGCGGCAGCCGCGAACCTCTCACAAGAAGAGGCCCGCCCCTCGCGGGACGGGCCTTTGCTCTGGTCGAGGCGGAGCGCTGTGACGCTCTACTCCTCCGGCCACTGGAGGCTTGGGGCCGAACCCTTGTAGATGATGCCTTGGAGGTCGAACGGGTCAGGCATCTGCCAGCCGTCGGGCGTACCGGCCCACGCCAACACGGCCCAGCCTTCGTATGCCCCCGTGCCCTCGAGCGCCATGAAGTTGCGAGCCGGGGGATCGCAACAGGGGCCGATCAGCACCCACGTGCCGGTCCAGTCGCCCTCAGGCCCGCTGACCGTGTACTCACCCACCGCTCCGGGGATGTCGACCGTGTCCGGGCTGCCCCAGCTCGTGACGTCGATCGAGCAGGGGCCGCTGACCATGGGATCGCTCGTCACCCACTCTTCGGGGTCGTCGAAACCGCACGTGGCTGTTCCCGTGAAGGCCACCTCGTCCATGGGCATGGTCGCCGCCGGCGCTTCGGACGCGGCTTCATCCGGGGCTGCGGATGGCTGCTCCGACGACTCCTGCCCCGCGACCGGCAGCCCGCCGAGCGCGAGGCACATCACGATGGCCGCTCCTGCGGCCCACATCCTGCGCATGACGTTCCCCCTATGGTCATGCGGGTCGGGTCCGCCAGTGGCTCGGCACGGTCCCGGCGGCCAGGGTGTGGGCCGTGCCTCTTCGCCTCCCGCTCGACAGATGAGGGTGCGCTCCGACTACCCCTGAGCGCAAGAGGCGGAGGTCATCATCGCGGCGTGATCATCGCGGCGGCGGTCAGTGCTGTCTTGGCGTAGACGCTGTTCTCAGCGCACCGCCGTGGAGTCGATGTCAGTGTGGCTCAGCTCGAGCAGGGGCAGACCCCCGTCGTGTCGGTGTCTATCCCTGTATGGATCTGGCTCGCGGCTCCGTCAGGCTGAGCGTGAGGACCGGACGGGAGATGGACCGGTCGTGGACTCGTTGCTTGCCGCGAACAGCGCCGCGCTGCGAACCATCTCCGACACGAAGAAGAGGCCCGCCCCCAGCAGGACGAGCCTCCGTTCTTGCCGCGAACATGGTCGCGAGCCTACTCGGTGGCCGCTACGGCCTCGGGGGTGATGACGTATGTATCGATCTCTGGCCGTGGTCCTCCCTCATACGGCCATCGTGCCTGTAGCCAGACGGCGCCATCGGGGGAGAAGTCGATGTCGTGGACACACATCTCAGTCAGGTAGCGCGTCGTGGTCTCACCGTCGAACCGGGCCACCCCATCGCAGATCCCTTCTGGACCGCTGGTAAATCGTCGAGCCCGCAGCCACGCGCTGCCGTCGGGTGCCACCGAGATACGGTGCTGCGACAGCGGCGCCAGAGGGTACGCGGTCACCTCGTCGCCGACGATCCTCACGAGGCCCCGCTTGGGTCCCTGTGACGACGACTCCCAATCCTCCAGCACTCGCACCCACTGCGTACCGTCCGCCCCGATACCCGCCTCTGACGGCACGGGCATATCGCTCACTTCCTCCAAACCGGCGATGTCGATCAGCGGCTGACCCTCTCGCACGCGCACAAAGGGCCCCGTCGGGTAGGAGTCGTAGCCGACGTACATCTGGACGTAGAGTTCGCCATCGCCAATGACGGCGGTCTCGTATCGGCGGGCCTCGCCTTGCACCTCCGTGTACGTCCACTCGGCCCCGTCGAAGCGGGCGATGACCTGATCGTCCACGTCTCGCGGGTAGACACTCCAGACCGTGCCGTCAGGCGCGGAGTCCACACCCCAGATGCTGACGCCCTCGTTCGACTGATCACTCCACTCGGTCCCGTCGAAGGCGAAGAGCCCGACGTCGCTGACGACCCAGAGCGTCCCGTCGAGGGCCACCTCGGCGTCCTGTATCGCCCCGCCCTTGCCTTCGTCGCCCCAGAGGGACGGGTACGACTCCTCGCCACCGAGTCGGTAGAAGCCTTCCGGCCAGAGGAGCCAGACACTGCCGTCCAGCCCGGTGACGAGCGCGTGGTCCCGATACCAGAACTCCTGCCGTTCGCGCCACGGCATGCCGGGTGCCGGGATGTCCCGGTAGCCATCGTTCGCGACCCGCAAGACCCCCGGCTCGACCTCCTCGGTGACCATGCCCGACAGCAACTCGTCGGTCGTCATCGGGGACGGCGACGCGGTCACCGCTGCCGGGGCCATCTCATCGCCCTGTGGCGTCGTGAGGACACCAGCGATCAGGAAGCCGCCGAACAGCGCCACGATGACGCTCGCGGCGATGAACTTGAGTGCGGAGAACATCGTGAACCCCCATCTGTGTGATCGGCTCGCGGTGGCCTCGAAGACCGCGAGGTCATCGACCGGCTCCGAGGGACCCATCAGGCCCTTGAACCCGTCAGCGAGCTGCCGTTCGAACGTGGTCATGTCATCCATCGCTCAGGTCCTCCCGGAGTCGGTCCACCAGGCGCTTCAGACGCTGGCGGATCGCCGCTGGACGTCTTGCCGGTGGCGATGGCGAGTTCGCTGGAGTTGAAGCCCACGCCGTAGCGCATCGTGAGCAACGCTCGGTCGTCTGGGTCCATGCGCCGTACGGCTGTCCAGAGATCGACGAGGTCGATGCCGCTTGCCGGATCCACGCCTCCCGGCAGGCCCGCGACATCGGTCGCGAGCTCGAAGTCCGCCCGCCGTCGGCGCTTGCTCATCAGCTTCTTGGCCTCGTTGACCGCCACCGACACGAGCCAGGGGCGGAGTTGGTCGGGACCGTGGACCTTGTGGAGCTTCTTCCAGGCCACGAGCCAGGCCGCTTGTACCGCCTCGTCCGCGAGCGCGCGGTCACCGCTGATCGCCTGGCAGACCCGGCGCATGTCGTCGTGGTGCGCGGCGATGATGCGGCGGAAGGCGATCTCGTCACCGGCAGCGGCAGATGCGATCAGACCCGCATCCTGCCGACCAGCCGTCTGCGTCATCGCCCCCATACCTCATAACCCCGCCTGACGGGCCTACTGTGACAAGGCGGGGCAAGTTCGCTGGGACTAGAAGCGTGGGGCCGGTGGTTCCTGGTCCGTCCACCGGCCCCGTTGGTACCTAGTTCGCCAACCCCTCGAAGACGAGCGGGCGGAACTTGTGGCGACCGGAGTGGCCGACCTCCTTGACGCAGTAGGTGGGCGATCTGCGCCCTTGTTGACGGAGCCACAGGGCTCCGGTTCCTCTTGGCGCTGGTCCGCCAGGTTCTGGCGGTTGGCGATCGCCAGCACCATCACGCTGATGCCCGCGAGGATGTCGCGGTCATCGTCGGACAGTGGTGTCTCTACCGACACGTCGAGCTTGATGCCCATGAGTGGTCCTCCTTCGACCATCGCACTCGGCGGAAGCACCGTGCCGGCTGAGGGAGCCGGTCGGTTGCTGCGGAGTCACGGGGCCGAGTCCCTCGTCCGCTCTGGATGGTGACGCCTCCGTGGCGTCTAGGTGGAGGTTAGCCCCTGGTGATCTTCAGCGCATCTCTCAGGCGGGACATCGTCGTGTCGTAGTCGGTGACCAGCAGCAGGACGCTGCGCTCAGAGGGCGCCGTGCCCCCGATATCGTCCGTCGTGCTGCCGGAGGTGCCGAATGAGGCACCGAATGACCGACCCCGGCATGGAGAACGGATATGGCAGTCAGGTGGGTATGGAATACCCCCTGACGCCGTATCCGGTGCCCGACTTCGATGCAGGCGGAGAGCCGGAGGCGATGACCCCAGGCACGACTCCATCGGCGGGGCTTGCGGGACGATGTCCCCACCGGACAGAACCGACGCCAGCCCCGTGGCGCCCCAATTGACCAGGACCGTGCGCACGAAGGGCACCGCTGACCCTTCGCTGATCGCGGCCCGCGATGATCACTGCTCGTCGGCATGGCTCACTGCCGAGCCGTTTCGCGACAGCCAGCTCGCGGCGACCCTCGTCAGGGTCGCGCTCGCCATCGAGAAGCGTGAGCGCGAGGCGGTGTACGAGGCGCTCAGTGTGGGGCTTCCGGCGGCGCGTCACTCTAGGGGCGCAAACGAAAGCAGCGGTTCCCTTAACTCTGGGGCCAAGCCCGGAGCGACGAGCGATGATGTGCCGATGAGGTTCGACGCCCGCAGCGTGGAGGCAGACTCTTGAGCCGACGCCGTAGCCTCCCCCGACGTTTCGAGGAACTCGCTGGTCTACGCGCCCGTGGACTGGTTCGCGAGTCCACGGTTGCGCAGGGCGAGAACAGCGGACCCATCGTCCAGCTCCGGGATCAAGTCGAGTTCGCACGCCGGTGGGGACTCAACTTCGACACGGGACCGGACGGTGAGCCGTTCACCTACACGGACCTCGTGAGCGGATCGGATGCCGCCAAGCGCCCGCAGTTCCAGCGGATGGTGAGCGATGCTGAAGCTGGGGCGTTCGACGTGCTTCTGGTGCGCGAGACATCCCGCTTCGCGAGAAACTGGCGACAGGCTGGTGGATACGAGGACCGGCTCCATCAGGCGGGCATCGTCATCGCGTACATCTACGAGGGCCGGCTCTCCACCGACCGCGCAGGCCAGCTCCAGCTCGTCGTGAACCACGCTATCAACGAGGAGTACCGCGAGAAGTTGGCCGACAACGTCCAGCGCGGCTACCGCGTCAAGCGGTTCGAGGCGGGCAAGTTCTCAGGTACGCCGCCCATCGGCTACGTCATGGAGTACGTGGACGCGACGGTCGATGGTGCCAAGGGTTACGAGCGGCAGGAAACGGGACGCCTGCTGCCCGATGGCAGACCGCGACCGCGCATCGGGCACGGCACCACCTACACGAACGCGGACCTCGCCCGGACCATCGGTGAGCTGTATGCGTCGGGTCGGTTCGGGACGCGGGCACTTGCCGCCCACTTGAACCTGGAAGGCTATCGGACCGCCCGTGGTGAGCCGTTCACCGGCAACGCGCTGCGCCACATGCTCGAGAGTCCGACCTATGCCGGATACCTCTCGTGGCATCACCGTGCGGACAAACGTGCGTTGGGCGAGCCGGGTGAGGTCGTCCGGGGTGCCTGGGAGCCGCTCTGGTCCGAGTCGCTGTGGCTCCAGATCCAGAACGTGCGGGCGCGGAACTTCAGAGGCTCCGCCGGTGGCCGCGCCACGTTCGTCTACCCGTTCCGCCGCATCGCGGTCTGTGATCGCTGTGACCGGCGCCTCATCGGTGAGGGACATCGTGTGGCTGGCGGAGTGCTCGCCGGGTACATGGTCTGTTCCACGCAGCGCGAGCGCCACGAGTGCCAGCAGCGCGGTGTCCGCAGCGCCGACCTCGAGGACCAGGTCGGCCAGTGGCTCGCGACAGTGGAGGTGCCCGAGGACTGGAAGGAGGACCTGGAGCGCCTCGCATCCCGCACCAGGCGCAAGGAGAGCGAACGATCCCTGCTCGACCGCACCGCCATCGAGAACCAGCGCCGCCGCCTCGTGGACATGTACCTCGAAGTCCAGATCGGTCGCGAGGAGTACGTGGGCCGCATGCGGGCGCTGGAAGCGAGCCTGTCGGGTGGGCTGGAGCAGCCCAGCTACTTCGAGGCTGACCTCGTCAAGATCAAGGGCCTGCTGCATGACTGGAAGACCCTGTGGGACAAGGCCACGCCAGAGGAGCGTCAGGACATCGTCGGGGCGCTCTTTGGCGAGGTGCGTGTACGCGACAAGAACATCGTGTCGGCCACGTTGGCTGACCCTTCGTACGCACCGCTCATCGCCAGTTCTGAGGCGCGACGCCTGCAGCTCGTTGAGACAGCAGAAGACGGGATCGAACAGGTTGGGCTGGCGCCCCCGGACGGATTCGAACCGCCGACGCGCAGCTTAGGACGCTGCCGCTCTATCCACTGAGCTACGGGGGCGCAAGCCCGAATCGTAGCGCAACGTAGAATCAGCAAAGAACGATGAGTGACACACCGCGCCTGATGCTGACCATCTACCGCCGCCCGGGCTGCCACCTGTGCGATGACGCCGAGCTGCTGCTGCGCGATGAGCTGGCCCAGCGAGCCCGCGCAGGACTCCCGCCGATCGAGGTCGAGCACGCCGACATCTCGGCCGATCCGGAGTTGGAGGCTCGCTACCGCCGGCGCATCCCGGTGTTCGCCATCGGCGATGTCGAGAGCGAGCTGGTGACCAGCGGACGCCAGGTCCGCGAGTTCCTCGAACGCGCCATACCGGGCCCTTCTTGACGGTTATCGACCCGCCATGGATGTGACGCTCGGCGCCGCGCTCCTCGCGGGCCTGCTCAGCTTCCTGTCTCCGTGTGTATTGCCGGTCGTGCCCGCCTATCTTGGGCAGCTCGGCATCCTGGCCGCTGCCAAGCCTGCGGGCTTCGGCAACACGAGCCTCGCGGTCGGTGAGGTCGCCGTCGGGGCCGGCTTCTCCCCTGCCCCGGCCCCAGCACCGGCAACGGCCAGCGGCTGGCGGGCGATGCCCAACGCCTTCGCCTTCGTGCTCGGCTTCACGGTCGTCTTCACGATCGTCGGCATCCTCATCTACCAGGCGGCCAGCCCGCTCCGTGAGCATATGCCGCTGCTGCGCCAGATCGGTGGCGTCATCCTCATCATCCTGGGCCTGAACCTCATGGGTGTGCTCAAGTTCCGCACCCTGGCTCGCTCATGGAAGCCGCTCGAGCGCTTCGACGGCAAGCCCCGCGCCCAGCGCGGCGGACTGGTCGGCGGCTTCCTGCTCGGCAGCGTCTTCGCGATCGGCTGGACGCCCTGCATCGGCCCGGTGCTCGGCAGCATCCTGATGATGGCGGCGGTCGGTGCCAGCCCCCAGGTGGTGGGGCTGCTGGTGGCCTACTCGCTGGGCCTCGGGATCCCCTTCATCGTCGTCGCGCTGGCGGTCGATCGTGCTCCGCTCATCACCCGCCCGCTCGTGCGCTACGGCCGCTTCATCGAGATCGCCGGTGGCGCGCTCATCATCTTCCTCGGTTTTGCGCTCATCTTCGACTGGCTCGGCTGGTTCGCCCGTCAGTTCGCCTGGCTCGACTTCAGCACGTGGATCGAGATCTCGATTTGACCGAGTCGCAGAGCACTCCGCCCTCGCGCTGGTCGCGCCAGGTCATCGGCCCCTTCACGGTGCGCCACCTCGTGGTCCTCGCGGTGGTCCTGGTCGCCGCCGCTGCGGGCCTCGCGCTGTTGACGACCCCGATCAGCTCGCCCGATCCCATCGCCGAGTCGCCCGGCTCGGGCTTCTACCAGACGGGCGAGCGCACCAGCGGGCTGGCCCTGGGTCAGCTGGCGCCCGAGCTCGAGGGTGTCGTCGAGGGCGAGCTCCAGCCGCTGGCCGACCTCGACGGCAAGGTGGTCAGCCTCGAGGCGCTGCGGGGTTCACCGGTGTGGCTCAGCTTCTTCGCCACGTGGTGTCCACCGTGCCAGGAAGAGACACCCGTGCTCCGCGACGCGTACGCCGAGTATCACGACGACGGGCTCGAGATGATCGCCGTCAGCGTGCAGGAATCGACGCCGGCCGACGTGGCGGAGTACGCCGAGACCTACTCGCTCGACTACACCATCGGCTTCGACGCCACGGGCGCGGTCTTCGAGACCTATCAGGGCTACGGCCTACCGACCCACGTCTTCATCGACCAGGACGGCGTCATCGCCCACCTGCGCTATGGGCCGGTCGACCGAGAGGTCGTCGCTGAGATCATCGAGCCCCTGCTCGAGCCGTCTGCCTGACGGCGAGTCGCGCGGATCGGGAGCGCTAGAGGATCGACTCGAAGCGGTACTTGTCCTTGTGCGGGCGGAGCTTGCCGACCGGCTGGCGCGGCTCATGCGAGAGCACGATGGTCCAGCCTTCCTCGGCCGCCTCGGCGAAGAGGGCCGACTTCACCTCGACGCTCGTGAGCGGGAAGTCGTCGAAAGAGGTGATCCACTTGGGGTTGGCCGACCACGGGCGCATGCACAGGTCGCCGATGAAGGCCACGGTCTCGACACGACCGCGCACGATGATGGCCTGGTGGCCACCCGAGTGGCCGCTCGTCCGCCGGACCTCGACACCGGGGATCAGCTCCTCGTCGCCATCGGCGGCACCGGGCCGCGCCCACGCCTCCGCCAGGCGCAGCTCCGCCTGTTCGTACGATGCGCTCAGCCGCGGGTTGTCGCCGAGCGCGAAGTCCCACTCGTCGGCCTGGGCCACGATGCGCGCATTCGGGAAGGCGTACTCGCCTGTCGACGCTCAGCAGCCCGCCGGCGTGGTCGAAGTGCAGGTGCGACAGCGCCACGTAGTCGATCGAATCGGGATCGAAGCCGGACGCGCGCAACGACGGCAGGATCGGCTGCCCCCGGACGCCTCGCTGCTCCTTGTGGTGGTCGTCCATCCGTTCGCCGACACCGGTCTCGACGAGCACCCGACCCGAGGGCGTCTCCACCAGCAGGCAGTTGAGCGCCTGCGTCAGCGTGTGGTCGGGGTTGATCTCGTCGGCCACCAGGCGCTCCCACATCAGCCGCGGGACCGGTCCCAGGACGGTGCCGGCATCGCTGGTGAAGACGCCGGCCTGGATGAGTGCGATGGTCGTGCCGCCGCCGAGGTCATTGCGCCAGTCGGCGCTCGCATCGATGGGCATCTCTAGCGTGGGCCGCCCTTGGCCGTGCGCCGGTTCGCTTCGAAGTCGCGGAAGGCGCCCGAAGCGGTGGGCGTCGACTGACCCTGGTAGCGCGAGCCGAGGCCCTTGCTGCCGTACGGCCGCTCGACATGGCTGGACATCTCGAAGAACGAGATCTGTCCGATGCGCATCCCGAAATACAGCGCGATGGGCAGGTTGGCCACGTTGGAGAGCTCGAGCGTGAGGTTGCCCTTCCAGCCGGGGTCGACGTAGCCCGCGGTCGAATGGATCAACAGCCCGAGGCGCCCGAGTGAGCTGTTGTGGGTGGGGATGAACGACTTCGTAGCGAGGAACATGCCGTCGGGTGATGCCACCTGGATGCAGCGCACCGGGACCGAGTCGACCTTGCGCACGGCGTCGATGGCCCGGAAGCGGTGGAAGCGTGAGTCACTCGGGCGCTGGCGCTCGAGCTTGCGGTCGAGTCCGAACACCGGCCGGTCAGGTGTGAACTTCACACGGAACTTGAGACCCTTGTCGACCCCGTTGAGCGTGGCTCGGGCTGTGGTCTTGACTGGCCGGAACCCGAGGCTGGCAGCAAGCTCGACGACGCTGTCCGCTAGGACCTCGTTGGTGCTGATGAACTCGCAGCGGCCGGCCAGGTCATCGACGAACCCGTCGGTGTCCATGAGCCCTTCGAGGAGGGCCTGGCGTTGGGCGACGCTCGCCTCGAGATACGGGCGTGGGACGAACTTGCCGTTCGTGAGGCCCATCCGCTTGATCGTGCTGCTGAGCGAGGCGTTGGCCCGATAACGTCCGGCCTGTGGGTCGCGTGTCGAACCAGTGCCGTCGATGCGGTAGAGGTTCGTGCCGTAGCTGGTCCGCTGGACGGCATAGCCGTCACCACTGATGCGCTCGAGCACTCCCTCGTCATAGCTGGTGATCTCGGCCTTCGTCGCGGTGCCGTCGCCGAGCCAAGCGCCGAACGTGTAGGGCTCGATCGGCAGGTCGAGCCGATGCGGGTACTCCACCGGTGCCGCGAGCGGCACCTGGTGGTTCATCTCGCCCCGAACGCGCATGGAATGCGCGATCTCGTCGGTCGTGCGCACCGTGCGGGTCTGCCGCCCGCCGCGTCGGCCGTTCTCGTCGACGGTGACCCACTGATGGGAAGCGTCGGCGACGATGCGCTGGCCGTCAGAGAAGATGACCTCGTAGCACGGCCTGTCGAGCAGCACCTCGGTGGCATCGATGATCTGGATCGGACGGCCGCTCCCGTGGAAGACGTAGTCCCCGACCTCGAGGTCGCCCATCGTGCGCCAGCCGCTCGGCGTCGGGATCGGCGTGTCAAGCGCCAGCGCCTTCCCCTCGAGCCTGGCAACGAGATCGTCGGGCAGCTCGACCCATTCGAGGGTCTGGCCGAGCACGAACTCGCCGGGGTGCAGGATGAACGGCTCGTCGCCATCGATGGTGGTGACCTCGGTGAGGTCCTGCTGCTCTTCGCGCGGGTCGATACGCGCGTAGCGATGGTTGTGGAAGACGCGGAAGTCGCGATCGAGGTGCAGATCGACCGACGATGGCTGGAGGCAGTCCTCGTCGAACGGATCGATGCGGATCCGTCCTTCCTGCAGGGCGGTACGGATGTCACGGTCGGCCAGGACGCTCATCGGGCTCCTACTTGCGCTTGGTCGGTCGGCGACGCGGAGTTCCCCGCGGGCCGATGGGTGTGATGGCCCCATCTTCCGCTACCAGGCGCAGCGTCGTCTGGCCCGGGACGCGGTCGCTGCGCTCGTCGTAGAGCGCATCGACCTCCTGCTTGAGCTGCTCGATGTCGTCGAATGACTGGTACACGCTCATGAAGCGGATGAGCGCGATGTGGTCGAGCGCGCGCAGCCTCTCCATGGCCAGCTGGCCGATCTCCTTCGAGGCGATCTCGTTGAGGCCCCGGGCGCGGAGGGCAGCCTCCACCTCGTCGGCGGCCTCGTCGGCGACATCGGCGCCCACCGGCCGGCGCACGAGCGCCTTCTTCAGCCCATCCGCGAGCTTGTCGCGGTCGAACTCCTCACGCGAGCCGTCGTTCTTGACCACCACCAGGCGCGCCGATTCCACGCGCTCATAGGTCGTGTAGCGCGAGCGGCACGAGGAGCATTCGCGGCGCCGGCGGACGGTCGTCGAATCGTCGAGGTCCCGGGAATCGATGACGCGGCCGTCCAGCGTCCCGCAGTTCGGACAGCGCATGCTCGGGAGGTTACACCACGCTCAGGTGTGGGCCGTCCGCCCTGCGAGCGTCTCGAGGGCGTGGCCCAGGATCATGTCCACCGCGTCGAGCGACTCGAGCGCCCCCCTGGGGCTGCCCGGCACACAGATGATGAGCGTGCTCCCGCGGATGGCCCCGAACGAGCGCGACAACGAGGCCAGGGGCGTGTGCGTCCGGCCCTCGGCCCGCATGGCTTCGCCGAAACCGGGCACGATGTAGTCGACGATGGGCGTGACAGCCTCCGGCGTGCGGTCACGCGGACCCAGCCCGGTGCCGCCCGAGGTGACGATGAGGCGGGTGCCGCTGTCTGCCGCCGCCGAGACGACGCGGGCGATGTCGGCCGGCTCGTCGGCTACCACCTCTCGCCGGACCTCGAAGCCGAGACTCGCGAGGCGTTCCGCCACGGCCTCGCCACTGAGGTCCTCGCGCGTGCCGGCCATGACACCGTCGGAGATGGTGAGCGCGAGCGCCGCCAGGCCGTCCACGCCTTTCTGGTGGCCCATGGTCAGGCGGGCCGCCTGCGCACCACACGGGCACGCTTGGTCGACCGCGTGCCCCGGCCCTTGGGTACCTTGGGGTCTGCCTCGGCGTCGGTCTCCTTGGGCGCTGGGCGCTTCCACGTGCCGCTCTTGCCGCCGCTCTTCTCCAGCAGCCGGATGTTGGTGACGGTCACGAAACGGTCGACCGACTTGACCATGTCGTAGACGGTCAGGGCAGCGACCGAGGCGGCCGTCATGGCTTCCATCTCGACACCGGTCGGGCCGGTGGTGGCAGCGCTGGCAGTGATGACGAGCGTACCCACCTTGCGGTCCGGGGTGATCTCGACCTTCACCTCGGTCAACGGCAGCGGGTGACACAGCGGGATGAGGTCCGCGGTGCGCTTGGCGGCCATGATGCCGGCAAGCTCGGCCACGCTCAGGACGTCGCCTTTGGACCCTTCCCCGTCGATGACCAGCGTGAGGGTGTCCTGGTCCATCTTGACCGTGGCCTCCGCTGTCGCGCGACGGGCGGTGGCGGGCTTGTCGCTGACGTCGACCATGCGCGGTCGGCCGAGTCGATCGACGTGGCTCAGCCGACGCCGATCCTTGCGGGTAGTGGGCGAGGCCTTGGGTTGACCTGGCCAGGAGTCACGCGATCTCGACGTCAAGCCTGATGACCTCCACAGTGGTGCCGGCGGGAACGCTGGCGGGACCTTCCTTGATGATCGCGAGCCCATCAGCGAGAGCCAGCGACGAGAGCATGTGCGAGCCTTGGCCGCCGGCGAGTCGGGCGATGTGCTTGCCGTCAGCGTCGTTCTCGAGTCGTACACGCACGAACGCCCGTCGCGCGGCCGACTTCCTGACCTCGTCGCCGAGCGTCGCGGGGACCACGAGCCGGCCCTGATCGCCGGGCTCTCCGCGCAGGCGGCGAAGCACTGGTCGCACGAAGAGCTCGAAGGTGACGAAGCTGCTCACCGGGTTGCCCGGCAGGCCGAAGAGCAGGCAATAGCCGCCATCGGGACGCGCGGCGCTGCCGTAGGCGAGCGGCTTGCCCGGCTGGATCGCCACGCGCCAGAGGTCGAGCGTGCCGATCTCGGCGAAGACCTCCTTGACGAGGTCGTGGGCTCCGACCGAGACGCCGCCGGTGACGACCAGGACGTCGCAGTCGCGTACCCCTTCTAGGAGTCGCTCGCGCACGACGTCACGGTCGTCCGTGGCGATGCCGAGTCGGACCGGCTCAGCGCCTGCCGCAGCCACCTGCGCCGCGATGGCCTCGCTGTTGCTGTCGGGGATCGAGGCTGGTCCCAGTGGTTCGCCGACCGGCGTCAGTTCGTCTCCGGTGGCGATGACCCCGACACGGGGGATACGGTGAACGCTGAGCTGGGCGTGGCCGGCGGCGGCCAGCACGGCCAGCGCGGCGGGACCGATGCGGGTGCCGGCCGCCAGCAGGTGGTCGCCCTGCTGCATATCGCTGCCGGCTCGTCTGATGTCCTTGCCGGGCTCGACCGCGGCTCGGACCGCCACGGCTTGCGGCAGGGCGGCCAGGCCTGGCGGTGCGTCGGTGTCCTCGACCTTGACCACGGCGTCAGCGCCCGGCGGCATCATCGCGCCGGTCAGCACACGCATCGCCTGGCGCGCACCGACGCCGCTCTCGGGCTCGTGTCCGGCCGCGACCTCCCCCACCACTGCCAGCGACACCGGCGTCTCGGGTGAGGCGTCCGCTACGTCCTCGCTGCGAACCGCGTAGCCGTCCATGGCGCTGTTGTCCCACGGCGGCAGCGTGAGCAGGGCGATAGCCACCTCCGCCAGCACGCGACCGCGGGACTCGGCGAGCGGGATGGAGACGGGGCGCAAGGGCAGGACGTCCTCGAGGATGCGAGCGCGCGCCTCCTCGAGCGGGAGCAGGTCGGGTCCGGGCATGAGCCGAGCCTAGTCCTCCTGCGCGGTCGCCGTCGATTCGGGCGTCGTGCGCTCGGACATCCAGCGACCCAACAACCAGGTAGCCAGACCAAGGATGAACACGAGGGAGCCCAGCGCGGCGGCCGCGATCTGCCAGAAGCGGAACGGGTACAGCTGCACGAGGCGTTGACTCGAGGCATCGAAGGCCCAGTTGCCGCCCGGGAAGAAGACCTGGTGGAAGAGCGTGAAGAGCGAGTCGAAGGCGACCAGCGAGATGAAGCCGAACACGACGACCACGATGGCGGTCGCCAGCCCGGCGTGCCGGACCGTGGTCCACACCGCCGCACGTCGATCGGCCCAGGCGCCGAGCGCGGCGCCGATGGCCACGATACCGATGCCACCGGCAAGCAGGAAGGTCCCCAACAGCAGGCGCGCGTCGCCGAGGTGACGGCGCTCAGCGTCGTCGTAGAAGGGCTGGCCGTCAGGGCCATCGAAGGCGAACTCGCCGGGGCCCATGACCAGCTCCCCGAGCGAGCGGTCGGAGAGCTCATGGGTCTGTGACGCTGTGAGGCCGAGCAGATCCGCGGACCCGGCGGCATCGAGTGCGGTGTGCATGAACCAGGGCGTCAGCAGGGGCAGCACCGCCAGGGCGATGATGGCCATGATGGTCGCGACGAACAGTCCGATGCGGACCGCGAGGCTCAGGGTCGAGGTCGCCTGGTTCGCCTTGCTAGCCTTCAGCGAGGACCTGCGCCTGGTCGTACCAGCCCTGCACGGTCAGCTCGGTGGGTGCCTCCACTCCGAGTGTGTAGGCCGCCTCGGCCACCTTCTCGTGGAACTCCTGG
>CAVQPG010000008.1:0-174954 GCA_963714675.1 uncultured Chloroflexia bacterium
GTGCGCAGCTCCGGGTGGACGCGGTCAGCCAGCACGCAGCCGTGCTCGACCTTGGCCACGCAACGCGGGCTGAAGCGGCAAGCCTCCGGCAGCTCGATGAGGTTGGGCACGGAGCCCGGGATGGTGGCCAGCTCGTCGACGCTACTCCACCGGGCACGGGCACGGCGCTGATGAGGCCGCGCGTATACGGGTGCTTGGGTTCGGCGAAGAGCGTTCGAACGTCGGTCTGCTCGACGATCTCGCCGGCGTACATCACCGCGGCACGATCGCACATCTCGGCGACCACGCCCAGGTCATGGGTGATGAGGATGATGGCCGTGCCGGTCTCTCGCTGGAGCGTGCGCATGAGGTCCAGGATCTGGGCCTGGATGGTCACGTCGAGCGCGGTCGTGGGCTCGTCCGCGATGAGCAGCTCCGGCTCACAGGAGAGCGCGATGGCGATCATCACGCGCTGCGCCATGCCACCGGACATCTCGAAGGGGTAGGCCTCGTAGCGCGCCTTGGGGTCAGGGATCCCCACCATCTCCATGAGCTCGAGGCTGCGCAGGCGCGCCCCAGCCTCGTCGAGGTCGCGGTGGATGCGCAGCGCCTCAGCGATCTGGGGACCGACCTTCATGACCGGGTTGAGCGACGATTGCGGCTGCTGGAAGATCATGGCGATGCGGTCGCCGCGGATCTTGCGCATCTCGTCGTCGGACAGGGTCAGCAAGTCGCGCCCGCCGAAGAGGACCTCGCCGCTCTCGACCACGCCCGGCGCACCAACGAGGCCAAGGATGCTCAGCGAGGTCACGGACTTGCCGCAGCCCGACTCGCCGACCAGGCCCAGGACCTCGCCCTTGTTGACGTGGAAGTCCAGGCCCGTCACGGCTCGGATGGCGCCCGCGCGGGTATAGAAGGAGGTCTGGAGGCCCTTGACCTCGAGGATCGGCGCGTCGCTCACGTGCTCGGTCACCGGTTGAGCCTCGGATCGAGCGCATCGCGCACACCGTCGCCAAGGAGGTTGAACCCGAGCACCATGATGGTCAGCGCAAAGGCCGGCGCGAGCACCAGCAGCGGTCGCGTGAAGATGGAGTTGAAGTCGCGTCCGATCATGGCTCCCCACTCAGCGGTCGGTTCGGAGATGCCCAGCCCCAGGAAGGACAGCGCGGCCACCTCGAGCACGGCCGTGGCGATGCCCAGCGAGCCGGCCACGATGAGCGGCGTGATGGAGTTGGGGATGATGCGGCGGCGGAGCACGCCGGTGCTCGACTCGCCCAGCGCCTTCGAGGCGGTGACGAAGTCCTTCTCGCGCGTGGTCAGCACGGCCGAGCGCGTCAGGCGCGCGTACAGCGGGATGCTGACGATGACCACCGCCGCCACCGCGTTATATAGGCCGTTGCCGATGAGCGTGACGATGGCGATGGCCAGGATCAGGGCCGGGAACGAGAGCACCACGTCCATGATGCGCATCAGCACGTTGTCGGGCCAGCCACTGGCCCAGCCGGCGACCGCGCCGAAGAAGGCCCCGATGAGGATGGCGAAGCCGACCACGATAGGCCCGATCGGCAGCGAGATGCGTGCCCCGTGGACGACGCGGCTGAAGATGTCGCGGCTATTGCCATCGGTGCCCAGCCACGTCTCGGGCTGGTCCGCCGGGCAGCCCCAGGCACCCAGGATGGGCAGCTCATAGAAGAGGTGGATACAGGGTTCGGCGCGACGTCCGGGCTCGCCGGCACCATTGAGGTTGTCGTTGGGCGCGTACGGTGCGATGACGTCGGCGAAGACGGCGGCCAGCACCAGTACCGCGAGCAGCACGAGGCCGACGCGCGCCGACCGCTGGGCCAGGATGTTGCGCAGCGTCTCGCGCATCTTGGCGCTACGGGCAGACCCCGAGGTCTGGGCACTGCGGGCTGCGACCTTCGCTTCGGCGACCGAGGGCGGCTTCACTTGAGCCTGATCCTGGGGTCAAGGAAGGCGTAGGAGATGTCGACGAACAGGTTCACCGTGAGGTAGATGACCGCGATGATGAGCGTGAAAGCCTGGACCACGATGTAGTCGCGCGCGACGATGGAGTCGTACATCGTGCGGCCCACGCCGGTGAGGTTGAAGACCGTCTCGGTGAGCACCGCGCCGGCCAGCAGCAGGCCCAGCTGCAGGCCGATGATGGTGACCACCGGGATCATCGCGTTGCGGAACGCGTGCTTGCGCAGGACGTTTCGCTCGGAGACGCCCTTGGCCCGAGCGGTGCGGATGTAGTCGAGGCCCAGCACCTCCAGCAGCGACGAGCGGGTGATGCGCGCGATGATGGCCAGCGAGATGGTGCCCAGCGCGATGACCGGCAGGATGAGGTGCTTGACCGCGTCGACCCACTGCTCCCACTGCAGCGTGACCAGGAAGCTGATGGTATAGAGACCCGAGATGAAGTCGAGCGCGCCACCGACGATGCCACCGATGTCCTGGAGGCCGAACGCTTCAGGCAATGTCTGGAACTCCAATCCCGGCGAGAGGCGGCCCGAGGGCGGCAGCCCGATGCGCACGCCGAAGAGACCATCGGTGATGTTGGGCAGGGCCACCGCGAAGCTGAACTGCAGCATCAGGGCCAGCACGAAGATGGGGATGGACACGCCCAGGATGGCCACGAACATCGTGCCCACGTCGGTCTTCGAGTTGCGGCGCAGGGCGGAGATGAGGCCCAGGCTGACTCCGATGATGGAGGCGAAGATGAGCGCGTAGACGGCCAGCTCCACCGTCGTCGGCAGCCGCTCGATGAGGATGTCCGTGACCGGACGACCGTAGCGGATCGATTCGCCCAGGTTGCCCGTGAAGAGGTCCTGGATGTAGCCGACGAACTGGACCGGGATGGGGTCGTTCAGTCCGAACCGCTGGTTGAAGTCGTCGCAGATCGCATCCGTGGCACGTTCACCGAGCGCAGAGAGGCAAGGGTCTCCGGGCAGCAGCCGTGCGATGACGAAGACGATGGCGATGATGCCGAACAGCGTGACCAGGCTCAGCAATACGCGTCGAATGATGTACTGGGTCATCCCGTCCCACTACTGGGTCATGGGGCCCTGACCCGGGCCCGTTCACGAGAGAGGAGAGGGGCGTCACCTCCCGGTGCCGCCCCTCTCCCGTGCTTGGTCGAGGTCGAGGTCTACTCCTCGGATGCGGGCGGGTTCAGGAAACCACCCCACAGGGCCGGGAAGTAGGTGAAGCTGCCATCGCGACCGATGTGCAGCGGGTTGGCGGCATCCCACTGGACCGCATACGACGTCACGACGTCATTGCCGTCGAGGGTGGCGCCGTTGTGGAACGCCACGCCTTCCTGCAGCGTGCACGTCCATTCGGTCAGCTCCTCGTTGGAGGTGCACTCCTTGGCCAGGC
Organism: uncultured Chloroflexia bacterium; assembly: GCA_963714675.1. Classification (GTDB taxonomy): domain Bacteria; phylum Chloroflexota; class Limnocylindria; order Limnocylindrales; family CSP1-4; genus JAFMJV01. The sequence continues at coordinate 3,361 of CAVQPG010000008.1, forward strand.
GAGGCGTGGTGGCGGAGCCACCGGTCTCGAAGGCGTAGAGCGGCTCCATGATCTGCTCACAGGCACGCAGGGACTCGCCGTCGGACTCGTCGGCGCAGTACATGCCGATGGGCTCGCCGTTCTGCATGAACACGAGCGTGTCGTCAGCACCCGGGCCGATGGCTGCGAATTCCTCATTGCCGAGCGGCGAGGAATGGGCTCCCTCGACGTCTGCTCGCCATGCCGTGGACGAGCCGCCGATGGCGATCGGGACCATGGGCACGTGCTGCGCGAGCAGGGTGTTGGCCTCGGCGTAGGCAGCCGCACGGGCCGCCGGGTCCGCGGTCGTACCACCGGCCGTCAGTGCGGCATGGATGTCCGCGAAGCCCTCGCCGAACTGGGCGCTGGCACCGGGGCCGAAGTGGTAGTCGAGGAAGTTGGTGGGATCGGGATAGTCGGCGTTCCAGCCGAGGAGGTGGAAGCCGGGCAGGTTGCCGGCATCAGAGTTGTCGATGAAGGTGCCCGATTCCTGCACGTCGATGGTGGCCGTGATGCCCAGGTTCTGCTGGAGCTGGTCCTGCAGATCGACCGCGACCTGCTCCGGGAAGGGCAGGTAGGCACGATCGACGACGCGCAGCGAGATGGGGACCTCGGGGAAGGCGTCGAGACCTTCCTCAGCCAGTCCTTCGGCCAGCAGCGCCTGCGCGGCTTCGGGGTCGAAGGCCGCGAACGCATCACCCTCACAGCCGAAGGGGATCGAGCACGGGGTGAAGTACTCGGCGACGGCCGAGCCCGGGGCGTAGAACTGGTTGACGATGCGGTCCTTGTCGATGCCCATGGCGATGGCCTGGCGGACCTTCTCGTTGTCGAAGGGCGCGAACGCGTTGTTCATGCCCACGTAGAAGATGTTCAGGTTCTCGCGCGGCAGGACCTCCAGCGCGGGATCAGCCTCGATCGCGTCGAGGTCGTCGACGCTCGGGTTATCGATGCCGTCGACGGTGCCGGACTGCAGCTCGATGAGCTTCTGGCCGGGTTCGGAGGACCAGCGCAGCACGGTGCGCTCGTTCATCGGCGCCTCACCCCAGTAGTCGGGGTTGGCGGCGAAGATGACCTCGTCACCACGTCGCCACTCCTCGAGCACGAAGGGGCCGGTGCCGTTGGGGTTGTCGACGATGGACTGATCGGGCACGTGGTCGATCAGGTAATCGGCGTCGTTGATGGCGAAGGGCGAGAAGGCCAGCTTGGCAAGGAAGGCCGGGTCCGGGTTGCAGAGGGTGAAGGAGACGGTACCTTCGTCGACCGCCTCGATCTTGGCCAGGTTGCCGGTGTAGTCGGAGCCGTTGAAGGTCTTGGCCTCACAGTCGACGTCGGCGTAGGTCGGATAGGCGGCGTAGCCGCCTGCCTCAGGTGCTGCGGGTGCGTCCTGGGCGAACACCGGTGCTGCGGACATCGCCAGAAGGGCGATGGCGCCACCGATGGCGGCCGCAGACGCCCATGTGGGTCGTCGGGTCATCTCGTCTCCTCTTGCTCACCGCGACGGCGGCGTGAGGCACTCCTTCGGGGACAAGCGTCTGCCCGACACCGACAGCGGCGATCTCGGGCCTGACCGGCTTTCCTCCTCAACAGCCTCCCGCGGGTGCGCAGCACGATACGGCGCTCGCACCCTTCGCGGCGTAAGGGGGAAGACTATCACCGCAGGGACGGCATCGTGCAGGGCGCCGACGGTCCTCGCATGGACATGCGCATGGGCCTGCGCTACCGTCTGCGCATGGCTGTACGCACAAGGGCGATCGATTGGACCCACGAACCCAAGGCGCAGCCCAAGCGGGTCCCCGTCAATCTAAGCCTGCCTGAGGACCTCGTGATGGCGCTGGACGAGGTAGCCGGTCCGCGGAAGCGCAGCGCCTTCACTGAGGAAGCTCTCCGCCGGGCCATCAAGCGTGAGCGCTTCCGGGTCGCTGCCGAGAAGGCAGCTGGATCGCTCGACATGAAGCACTATCCGCATTGGCGCACGTCCGAGGATGTCGTCCGGTGGGTGCGAGAGATGCGAGCTGAAGAGACCAGCACGGAGGTCGATCCCCAGTGAGGCTGCTGCTTGACTCAGCCTTCGTGATCGACGTGCTCGCAGGCGTGTCCGGCGCGACGAGGCGTCAGCAACAGCTGTTCGAGGATGGCGAAGAGCCGTTCGTCAACGAGATCGTCGTCTGTGAGGTACGAGCCGGGCTGCGGACGGAGGACGTCCATGAGTTGGAGGCGTTCCTCGAGCCGGTCGAGTTCATCCAGCCCGGTCCGGAGAGTGCCGTGCTGGCCGGGAGATGGCGCCGGGACGCGCATGAGCGCGGATATCGGCTCAGCCTTCCGGATGCGCTCATCGCTGCGGCAGCCGACGCCATCGGCGCGGCCGTGCTCACCCGCAACGTGCGCGACTTCGCCCTCACGCCGATCCGAGTCGAGACCTACTGACCGGCACCACCGCGAGGCGTACACCGAATACACTCACGCCCATGGCACCCATCCGCGTTGCCCTTGCCCAGATCGCGCCTCGCCTCGGTGCGCTCGAGGAGAATCTCCAGCGGCACCTCGAGCTCATCGCGCAGGCGCGCGGACACGAGGCTGACCTGGTCGTCTTCCCCGAGCTGGGGCTCACCGGCTACCTGCTCCAGGACCTCAACGCGGAGGTGGCCATGCGCCGCGACGACCCGCGCCTGCTGGAGCTGGCCCAGGCCGCCGGCGACATGAGCGTGGTGGTCTCGTTCGTCGAGGAGTCGTCCGACCACAAGCTCTTCATCAGCGCGGCCCTGCTCGAGAACGGGGCCGTGCGCCACGTCCACCGCAAGGTCTTCCTGCCTACCTACGGGCTCTTCGACGAGCGCCGCTTCTTCGCGGCCGGCTCCACCATCCGGGCCGCCAACTCGGAGCGTCTGGACCTGCGCCTGGGCATCAGCGTATGCGAGGACTTCTGGCACCTGGCCACGCCCCAGTTGTTGGCCCTCGACGGCGCGCAGGTCCTCATCAACGTCTCGTCCTCGCCCGGCCGCGACGTGGCCGCGGTCAACGAGACGGGCCTGGGCACGGCCGCTTCGTGGCGCTCGCTCAACCGTACGTACGCACAGCTGACCACCAGCTACGTCATCTTCGTCAACCGCGTCGGCGTGGACGAGTCGATCACCTTCTGGGGCGGCTCCGAGGTCGTCGGTCCCGATGGCGACAGCGTCTTCCGCGCGCCGACGCATGACGAGGGGCTATTCCTGACCGAGATCCAGCCGGCAGTCTTGCGCCGGGCGCGCATCGCCACCCCGCTGCTACGCGACGAGCGGCCAGAGGTCGTCATCCGCCAGCTCGACCAGATCATCGGCGAGCGCCTCGAGCGCAACGCCCGCAGCGCGCAGCGGCCATGACCGTGCCCGGGCCTGCGGCGTCCGCCTTCGAGCTTCCCGTGGAGCTGGCCATCGATAGCGCTGCGGCACGTCGCATCGTCGCTGAGTTCATCCGGGCCCAGCTCGCCCAGGCCGGCTTCGGCAAGGTCCTGCTGGGCCTCTCCGGCGGTATCGACTCGGCCCTGGTGGCCTATCTCGCGGCAGAGGCCATCGGTCCCCAGAACGTGCTGGCCATCCTGATGCCCTACAGGACCTCCTCGCCTGCCTCGCGCGGCGACGCGGAGACGATCGTCGATGGCCTGGGCCTGCCCAGCGAGCTCGTCGACATCAGCCCCATCGTCGACGGCTACTTCGACGAGAGCCGTGCCGGCGCCGCGCCGCTGCGGCGCGGCAACTTCATGGCTCGCGCGCGGATGATGGTGCTCTACGACCACTCGGTCACCTGGGGCGGACTGGTCATCGGCACCGGCAACAAGACCGAGGCGCTCATCGGCTACTCGACGCTGTGGGGCGACAGCGCCAGCGCCTTCAATCCCATCGGCGACCTCTACAAGTCGCAAGTCCGCCAGCTGTCGGCCGCTGTCGGGGTCCCCGACGCGGTCATCGCCAAGGCACCTTCGGCTGACCTCTGGCCGGGCCAGACCGACGAGGACGAGGTCGGCTTCAGCTACTCGGAGGTCGATCGCATCCTCTTCCGGCTCGTGGACCGGCGACTATCGCTCGACGAGGTCGTGGCCGACGGCTTCGAGCGGGAGATCGTGGAGCGGGTCGACCGCATGGTCGCAGGCTCGGAGTTCAAGCGGCAGGTCCCACCCATCGCCAAGATCGGGCCGCGCACGGCCGGCATCGACTACCTCTACCCGCGTCGTCGCCCGCGCTCGGCGCGTGACTGAGGTGTCTCCTGAGAGCGGCCGCGGCACGCTCTATGTGGTGGCCACGCCCATCGGCAACCTCGGCGACATCACGCTGCGGGCCCTCGAGGTCCTGCGAGAGGTGGCGGTCGTGGCGGCGGAGGATACGCGCGTCACGCGCAAGCTGTGGTCGCGCTTCGAGATCGGGACGCCCCTCGTCAGCTACCACGCCCACAGCGATGACCGCCGGACCGCGGAGCTCCTCGAGCGCCTGGAGGCCGGCAACGATATCGCGCTCGTGACCGATGCCGGCACGCCCCTCGTGAGCGACCCGGGCGAGGTGCTCGTGGGTGCCTGGGTCCGTCGTGGCGGCCGGGTCGTGCCGGTCCCCGGTGCCTCGGCCGTGCTGGCGGCACTGGTCGCCAGCGGTCTGCCGGCCGCGCGCTGGGGGTTCGAAGGCTTCCTGCCGCGCAAGGGCCGCGAGCGGACCGAGCGGCTGGCGCGGATCGCCGCCGACGATCGAGCCACCGTCATCTACGAGGCCCATGGCCGCACGCCCGCCACCCTGCGAGACCTCGCCACCGCCTGCGGCGCGGAACGACGCGCTGCGGTCGCCCGCGAGCTGACCAAGCTGCACGAAGAGGTCAGACGCGGTGGCCTCGCGGAGCTGGCCGACGGGGCCGAGGCGGTGCCGGTGAGGGGCGAAGTCGTCATCGTCGTGGCCGGTGCCTCGCCCGAGGACGTCGCCGCGGTCGGACTTGAAGCAGGCCGGGCCCGCGTCGAGCGGCTGGTGGCCGAAGGCGTGAAGCGCTCCGCGGCGGCGAAGATGGTCTCCGAGGAGACGGGCCTGCCGCGCCGCGAGCTGTTCGCCACCGACGCCTGAGCCCCGTCAGCGGGTAGGGTCCGCGGCGATCTCGGCGAGGAGGGCTCGGCCGCGGGCCAGTGCCCCGCTCACGTCGGCGCCGGGATGGGCACGTTCGATCCACATGCGGAACCAGGGTCCGGGCTCATCGGCCCACGTGACCGTGGCCAGGCCCGGCAGCACCACACCGTCAGCGGTGGCGCGCCACTCGCTGTAGTCGACGATCCACTCGGCCCGCCGGCGACCGACGCCCTTGTAGCGTTCGGCACTGAAGCGGGACGGGAGCCCGGTGCCGGGATCGAAGGTCACGCGGGCGGACAGGCGGCTCTCGCCGCACGGCAGCGAGACGTCCGCGGTCGCATCGTCGACCGTCGCCCAGTCGAGGTCAGCGCGGTCGCGCCAGGCCGAAGGGAAGAGGATCGCCTCCGCCCACATGAACAGGGCCGCCGACTGGTCGATCTCAGGGCCCACGTCGAGGGTGTGGCCGATGCGGCTGAAGCCCCTGCCGTCGACGTAGCCGTCGAAGCCTCGCACGAAGGTGATGGGACCGAAGCCCACGCGCAGATCAACCACGTGGTGATGCCCCAGCTCGTGCCACATCACGGTCTGGATCGGCAGCCAGAAGCCCTTGCCCTCTCGACGGAAGCGAGCGCGGCCCTCGAGGACGGCCGTGGTGAACGGCTCCGCAGGTTGACCGAGGGCATCGAGCCAGCGCTCGACGCTCGGGGGCAGCGTTCGGGTCATGGCAGCATCGTCTGACCTCGGTTTCTTCAGCGCGTGAGGCCGTGACCGAAGGGGTAGAGGGTGCCGCCGCCGGGCCGTGGGATCCGCACCGGGAGCGTGCCCGTGGCCGTCGTCTCGCCGCTCAGGACGCGCGCGAGGCCGCGCATCGAGACGGGCACGTCCGAATAGGTCGCGACCTGCGCCTCGGCCGTGGGGAACCAGCCGGCATCGTAGGGCGAGCCGCTGTAGACAACGACGACGCGCGTGCGGAGGCGCAGCAGGCGCTGCACCAGCGCTCGCTGCCGGGGATGCGCGCCGAGGTGGTCGGTGACCACGATCGTGAGGTCGTGGGTGCGTGCGGCCCGCTTCGTCTTGGCCATCGCCTTGGCGCCCGGATCGGGCCCGGTCCAGGCGACCGTGGTGGCGATCCCGGAGCTGCGCAGGTTGCGGGCCAGGGCGTCGGCGCCCTCGGGCTGGGTCCCGGTCAGCATCACCGTCCAGCGCTCCTTGATGGGCAGCCACGACTCGCGGTCTCGCAGGACGGTGATCGAGGCCTCGCCGATCGCCCGCGCGACGGCCAGGTCATCGGGGCTGCCCAGCGAGTCGCCGGCGGTTTCGACGTCCACCAGCGGGTCGTCAAGCAGCCCCAGGCGTTCCTTCAGATGCAGGACCCGCTCCACCGACTGATCGAGCCGCTCCTCGCCGATGTCGCCTTGCTCGACGGCCGCGAGGACGCTGCGGAAGGCGAGCGCCAGGTCGGGCGGGTCGGCGAGGATGTCCGCGCCGGCCCGCAGCGCGAGCATCGGCACGCGCGCGTCCCCGTAGCGCTCGCGCACCGCGGCCATGGTCAGCGAATCGGTCATGATCACGCCCTCGAAGCCCATGCGCTCGCGCAGGAGCTCGGTCAGGATCGGCCGCGAGAGGGTGGCCGGACGGCCGCTCGGGTCGAGCGACGGCACGCGTACGTGGGCGGTCATGACCACGTCTACGCCGGCCTCGAGCGCAGCTTCGAAGGGCGGCGCGTCGAGCGCCCACCAGTCGGCTTCGCTGCGGCGGATGGTGGGCAGGCCCAGGTGGCTATCGATGTCGGTGTCGCCGTGTCCGGGGAAGTGCTTGACCGTCGCGGCCACGCCCGCGTCTCCCTCGAAGCCGGCCACCTGGGCTGCGGTCAGCGACGAGACGAGCCCGGGGTGCGAACCGAACGAGCGCACCCCGATGACGGGGTTGGCGGGGTTGCTGTTGACGTCCGCCACTGGCGCGAGGTCCTGGCCGATGCCCACCGCGCGCAGGTCCTCGCCGGTCACCCGCGCGGCCTCGCGCGCGAGCCCTGGGTCACGGGTGGCGCCCAGTGCCATGGAGCCCGGGAAACGAGTCGCCGGTGGTCCCAGCCGCTCGATGACCCCGTGTTCCTGGTCGGTGCCGATCAGGACGGGCACCGTGCCGGCATCGAGCGCGGCTCGCTGGATGCCGTTCGACAACGCCGCGATCTGCCGGGGGCGCTGGAGGTTGCCCGTGTACGCGAAGTAGACGACGGCCCCCACGGGGAAGCGTTCGAAGAGCTCCCGAGCGTCGGCCACGCCGAGGTATCGCTCGTTGGCGCGCACGGCGGCCGGTGCAGGTGACTCGGCGCGGGAGCCGTAGACACGGGTCATGAACAGCTGCCCGACCTTCTCGCGCCTCGACATGCCGGCCATGATCTCGGCCACGCGGTCCGTCGGATCCGGCGCAGCGGCAGGGGAGGCGAGCGGATCGGCCGGGGCCTCCGCAGCCCGGACACTGCCCGTCGAGAGCGCGAGCAGGCACGTCAGCACCACCATCACCATCGGCGTTCGTCGTGTCATGGGACCGTCCATTGTGGCACCGCCGGGCGTCCTGTCCTGAGGACATGTCACGCAGCGTCTTTGTGCGGCGCGAAGATCTTCGACGGGATCGTCGCCGGGGCGACTTCGCTCAGTCGGCCTCGGTGATCTGCGAGCGAGCCGGGAGTGGCTCTGCTTGCGATGGCGGCAGGAACGTGCGGTCGAACCACTCGCGTACCGCGGGCGGGGTGTGCACCACGACGTAATAGGCGAGGTACGCGAAGGCGGCACCGGCGATGCAGTCGTGGACCCAGTGGTCGCCGGTGTAGATCACCGAGAACGCCACCACCAGGGCATAGCCGGCGACGATCCAGGCTCGGCGGCCGAATGCGCGGCGCAGCACGAGGAAAGCCAGGAAGGGATAGGCCACGTGCAGCGAGGGCCAGGCCGCCACGTCGTTGGGGCCGGCCGCATAGAAGACGGTCTCGTATACGTTGTTGCCGTCGAGGCCCAGCCAGGCTCCGACATCGGCGAACGTCTCCGGCTTCAGGTAGGCGATGAGCGGCAGGCCATCGGGACCGTTCAGCAGCCCGGCCTGGGCCGCGTACCAGGGTGGGGCTGCCGGCATCAGCAGGTAGGTCGTGAAGGCAGCCATGCTGAGCACGATGAGCGCCGCCATGTAGTCATGGAACTGCGCGCGGTGCCACTTCCAGATGATCAGTCCCGTGAGGATCGGGATGAGGAAGTGGAACATGTAGACGCCGGTGGAGACGAGCGCCACCCAGTCGATCCCCGCGACCGGGCGGATGGCTTGCTGCAGCACCTGCGTGGGCAGTGCGCCGAAGGCCAGGGTTCGCTCGACGTCGATGAGCGAGGCCATCTGCAGCGGGAAGCCGGCGTCGTCGGCGAGTCCGCGCATCAGCTCGTAGGCCAGCAGCAGGGCCACGATGGGCGTCCAGTCGCTGAGCCAGGTGCGGCCGCGGAGCATCAGCACGCCGCCCAGCGCGACGGCCACGACGAGCACGTCCGGGGTGATGGCGGCGGAGTTCTGGAAGATCAGGGCCCCGATGAGCAGCGTGTAGCACGCCAAGCCCAGCAGCAACAGCCGCTCATTGCGCAGCCGCAACTCGCCCGATCTCGTCATGTCCAGGTCGGTCACACGGCTCCCCACGGCAAGGAATCCCGAACCGGATTCGGATCGTACCGCCATATCGTACCGCGACCCTGCCAGTGGCGACGACTGAAGCCGCAACTGGCTTTTCGAGGTGTGATCGCATGCAAACTGGCGCCTCGATAGCACGCCTACGACGGCTGCGGCGCTGGACGCTCCACCAGGCTGTGATGCGGTCGAGCGTGCGGAAGTCGTCCGAGTCGAGGATCGTCGTCAGCTGCGTCGAAGCCGAACTCCTCGCTCGAAGGCCACGAGCAGTTCGACGGCGAGATCGACCGACGATGCACTCGCTGCCCAGGTTGATGGCACGATCGTCCACCGTGATGTGCAGGCGATCTCGCATGAGCTGCGCCCACCCGGGTCGCTGTCGAAGTGTCGGTGGTGGGTAGACTCGTCTCGTCTCGTTCGCTGACGGTCATGGTCTCGCTCGCACAGCTGGGCCATGAGGCTGCTCCGGAGGTGGTTGCCGGCAACGCACTAGCGTGATCTTCACGATAGCTGGAGGAACCGGTCCCTGAGCCAATTCCTGTCCACCTTCCCGTTGCTGTTCTTCGGCATCTGATCGAGCTCCAGCCACTTGGCCGGCATCATGTACGAAGGGATGAGCTTGGAGAGCGAGGCCCGGATCGTGCGAGGTGATACGTCCTCGTCGGCCGACGGAACGTAGGCACAGCAGATCGAAGTTCCTTCGAACCCACCGGTCGGCACAGCGACGATGGCGCCCTCGCGTAGCTGGGACAGTGTCGCGAGCGCGGTCTCGACCTCGCCCAATTCGATCCGGTGGCCACGACTCTTGATCTGCGTGTCGGAGCGGCCACGGAAGTAGACCAGTCCTTCGTCGTCCATCGTGGCGAGATCGCCCGTCCGATAGATGCGTCGGCCGTCCCATTCGATGAAGGCGGCCTCGGTGGCTTCCTCATCTGCGCCAGTAGCCAGGGCTCAGGCCGACCCCACCGATGTAGAGGTTCCCGACCTCGTTGGCGGGGACTGCCTTCAGGTCCCCGTCGAGGATGAGCAGCTCTTCGCCTCGTGCATGGCACGCCGATCGGCACCGTCGCCGTGGCATCGGCAGGCATCGCCGGGAGGGTGTAGTAGCTGCTGGCGATCGTCGCCTCGGTCGGCCCGTAGAGGTTCGTGAAGGTCACGCCCGGCAACCGCTCCATCCAGTGCATGAGCGACGCTGTCGGAAAGACCTCCCCGCACCAGATCAGGCGCTGAAGCGCGGGGAAGTCGCCGGGCTGGACGGCGTCGAAAGCGGCGATGTACGTCAGCACCGACGGAACCGAGAACCACTGCGTCAGTTCCGCGTCGTTGATGAAGGCGACCAACTTCTTGGCCAGCAGGTTGAGTTCGGGTGGCACCAGATGAAGCTCGGCCCCAGAGTGGAGTGCGCCGTAGATGTCAAAGGTCGAGAGGTCGAAGGCGAACGGCGAGTGTCCCGAGACGCGATCGTCCAGGCCCCATCGCGAAGTAGTCGACGCCCCACTCTACGAACTCGGTCACGTTGGCGTGAGTGATGACGACACCCTTGGGAATTCCGGTCGATCCCGAGGTGAATAGGATGTGGGCCGCATCGCTGGGGATGGCGCCGACCGGCAGGAGCTCTGCCGGGTGCGTCCCCACGTCACGCAGGTCGAACTCGGCTCGATACCGCTCTCCGTGCACCGCTTCGGGCTCCAGCCATCCGACTCGTGGCCGGCCGGCTCCGGCATCAGCCGGCGTGGTCTCGTCGATCAGGTCCGAGGCCGGACTGGTCGCGAGCAACCAGCGAGGTTCGCTGCCTTGAGGATGCGCGAGACTCGCGCGGCTGGGCTGCTCGTATCGATGGGGACGTAGACACATCCTGGATGCATGAGGCGGCCTCGTTGTTCGCCCGGGAAGCGTTCCCAGGCGATGCGCCAGGCCTCCTCCGCATCTTCGCGAGCGATGATCCCGATCCGGATGCCCTTGTCCTCCGTTTCCGCACTCGGGACTAGCAATGGCGTACTCGGCTGCGGGTCTGGGTACTGCACCGCCGAGGCCCCGATGGCGCGCGCGGCGAGCAGGCCGGCAGGTGATGAGCCGGAGACCAAGTACCAGGGCGCAGACGTTCCGGGACCGCCGGCTGCAGCCTCAGATTCTTGACCTGATACCACTCGCCGGTAAACGTCACGGGGCCATCGTCGGATAGAAGCCGTTTGATGATCGACGCGTACTCGACCACACGGTCGTAGCGTCGATCATGGTCTTCCTCGTCGGCAAGCGCGATGAGGTCATTCACGAATCCCTGGCGACCATGTTCAGAAACACGCGCCGCCCATGCAGATGCGCAATCGTGGCGATGAGCTTGGCCGCCCAATACGGGTGCATGTACACCGGCTGCACTGCCACGAGTGGGCTCAGCGTGGAGGTTCCGCGAATGACTTCTTGCGCCACGAGCCACGGATTCGACCAGCGAGTTGTCGGTATATATGAGGACCCCGGTACAGCCTCCCTCCTCGCACCACGCGGCGGTTTCCGCGACGGCACCCAGATAGTCCCCTTCGACGTCGGCCGACGCGGGGAGCGTGCCAAAGACGCGTGGTTGTGGCTGGGTGGTCACTTGCATCGGGATCCGTCTCTTCATCGGTCGTGTTCGTTCGGCACGTAGTGTGCCTGCGCACTTCGGACCTGTGTCCGTCGTTTCGGGCTAGGGGTTGACTCGAGGCAACGCACCGATAGTAGGCTGGCGGTGGCAGACTCGGCAGTCGGGGTGCGATGGCGGTCGGTCCCGCGCAGCGAACGCGACCGTCTCGGTATCCCAGAACGCGCTCAGTGCTAGCGAACCAGGACGGAACAGTGGGAGGTAGGTGAGATAGATGCGACTGCAGCTGCGCCTCGATCAGGCCAATGACCTCCTTCGTTCGGGAGATCTGCTCGACCTCCTGCGCAAACCCCTCTATTCGGAGTCGACCGGGATCGGCCTGCGTTTGGACCTTCGCGCCGGATTTGAAACCCGACTGGCCAAGATCGAGCGCAAGATACGGCCCGCAACCCGTGAAGATATCCGTGCCCTCGTCGATCCTGCCAGCGCCGATTCCTCGCACCCACAGGACGCCGCCGACCGGCGCCGGCAAGCGCGGATCGAACCGCGCTCGGGTACCCACGGCTGCTTCGTAGCCGACGGTCAGGACGGGCTCCCCGGCTTCATGCACTACCTCTTCACCAGCGAAGACAACGTGCTGTTCCAGTCGCATTTCGCGCACACCGGGCCCGTCCTGGGAGATGACGAGGCCATGGTGGAATTCCTGTACGTAACCCCAGCTGCCCGCACGATGTCCTTCGTGATCGACTGTATGACCCTGGTGGCCGAGGAGGCTCGCAAACGAGGCGCACGATCCGTTGGTGACATTCCCCGAATCCGTGAACCGGGGGGCGATGATGGTCAGTCACTTCGTGGGTTTTCGGCCCTATGCCGTGCGCCGGTCGAGGTACCGCCTCTTCCACAAGACGACGACGTATCGAGCTTCGACCTGCGCAGATGTCAGAGATGCTGTAGCCCACACCCATCGGCCGGGGCGCCTTCAAGCGCGGTGGGATGGCCTCCCTTGAGCATCCACCCGAGAAGGCCCGGCGCCTCTCGCCGATACCCGACGACCGCGCCGACCTGCGCCACCAATGGTCCAGCGCGGGCCTCCCGCGACGGCTACGACCTTTGGCTGAGATTGGCTCGCCTCAGCTACCTATCGGCGCCGTCGCGCCTCCGACCACGGAACGCCAAGACGCGGTCGTAGACAGTCGTGCCCAGCGGCGCAAGCAGGCGTGAACCCTTGACATAGCGGACCGTGCGAACCCATGCCGGAGTCTGCTGCAGGCGATTGAATCGGGTCGAGCCCAGAGCCACCTCACGTGAATGGAGCGCGGCGCCCAGCGAGAAGCTGTCACCCGCTCGTTCGGTGGCGTTGTCGTAGTACTCGTTGATCTTTTCGACTCCCATCCCCGGTGTCGCCATCCAAAGGGGGACGCACACGTTGCACAGCACGTCGACGTCCGTGAGTACTTTGCTCAGGCCGGTGCCCGTGCTCGGACAGGCACTCTGATAGCTATCTCCGACGAGGGCCACTCCTGCCTGACGGTGGCCAGTAGGCTCATACAGGTCGATGACGCCTGTGGAGACCTTCGTCGTGACTCGAAACGCCCCACTGAGTGAGGCCAGCCGAGGGAAGATCCGCTCAAGTTCCCTGCTGGGATGCTCGGATCATGGCCCTCACTCGGGAGTCCTTGGATTCCAGAACGTGAAGAGGTTGGCTCGCATCTCACCGTCCGGGAAGGCAAAGAGCGTCACGTAGCCCACCCCTGAGTCGAAGTCGTCGCTGTAGTAGGTGATCGAGTCGTCGATCGAATGGCTTGTCGTCTACTCGAGCGATGCTGAAGCCGAAGCTCAACGAGTGCTTCTCCGAAATCATCCGCCGCCCGATCCCCAGGCGCTCGGCGAGGCGCGCCGTCGATCCTGACGCAAGCACGAGGAGTCTTGCCGTCAATGTCGTTCCGTCGCTCAAGGTGACCGACTGTCGGGTAGTGCTGGTGGTGAGTTCCGTCACTGTGCCGAGTGGGAAGTCGACTTCGGCCGGTATTTGCTTCCGCACCTGATTCACGATCTTGTGGTAGTAGTTGCCGTATTGCTCAAGCTTGCGGTGAGAAACATCGCCCCGGCGCACAGTCGTGACTTCGTCGATCTCACCCAGGGCGGGTTTCAGCGAGCCAAACATCCCGAATCTTGCGCAGCAGCTCAGCCTGGTCTGCCTCGACCTTCTCGGCCTTGAAGCAAGCTGGATACTCGAGGTGGCGATCGATCAGGAGCACGGAGAATCCGGACTTGGCGAGCAGTGTCGCCGCGGTCGTCCCAGCGAGACCCGCTCCGACGATCACGACGTCCGCGTCGCGGCTCATTGCGCGTCACTACCTCCGGTGTTGTGTGCACGGTTGGGTCTTGACCCGCATGGTGCTGGTTGGTTCATCGAACACATCGCGAAAGCGCGGCCCTGGTTCGGGCTCGCAAGTCTACTGGGTTACGAACTTCCCCCGGAATATGGGGCCAACCGACACTCCGCGTTGATGTGTGACTCCGGCCCGACCTTCTGTCCTCCGGATAGCCGTGCCGCTTCGAGATTGGCCGTCCGCGCGTTCCGCCGTGTCGGCATCCGGGACGCCGATGGTCCGTCGACAAGGCGTCATCCCCAGGCCGGGCGCCCTACCGGCGCAGCCCCCGTCAGGCTTCGGACTTGGCGGGGTCTTCCTTGTGTCTGTCGGAACACAAGGCACAAGTGCCCTATACCAACCCTGGGTCACGCAGCGGGAGCGATCCGCGAGCCAGTGGGAAGACCCCTCTTGCCGAGTTCAGCAATAGTCGGCGAACCTCGTTACTGACCGACTTCAACGTGGCCACCAACGAGTTCCGCAGCGGAGCGGAGCGCACCGAGTACACCCGGGTCGTCACCTGGGCTCGACGTCCACTTGGTCGTACTACTTCCACCACGATGGACTCCTCGACCAAGGGTAGGGATCCTCGACCAGGGGTAGTGCACGGGGTCCATAGACAATGCACACCACCAAGGTGTACATTCCTTCCTCACGGTCTCCACTCCTGCGGTCATCGCCGCAGCCCTCGGGTGCGGGCCCACCCCCGAGGTGAGACTGTTTCATGGGTACCACACGCTTGCGCCGCACGGCGGCGCCGGACACCTCGACCGAACGCGAGAGCGATGCGTGGCGCCGACTTCGCGAGGCGGTGCCGAAGGGCTGGGTCATCGACGCCCGTGGCCCGATCCAGTATCGGCATGCCGTGGTCGATTGGGAGGTCGAGGTGTGCGATCCGAGCCATTCGCACTGTGATCGTGGCTACGGACCCTCGTTGGACTCCGCCGCGGACCGGTGCCGGGAGGCCCTGAGTACGGCTCCCGGCCGCTGAGGGTCGACTCACAAGCGCGTCAGACCCGCTGATGGAAGGACGACCCGAGCCGGCCTGCGCTCGGCTCTCGTCCGGGCTGCCCGCCTCGGTCAGGTCCTCCGCTGCATGCAGTCGCAGGCGCACCTCCTACGTCGGGCTGCCTGCCCTCGAGTAGCTGTCAGCAGCCACCACGGCTGCTATCCGATGATGGTGCAGGTGACGTCCTGGCTCGACCCAGGCGACTCGCTCCGAGCGAAGGCATCAACCGTCACTCGAAACATGCTGCCTCGCCGCTATCGACGCGGGTGGAGTCGACTGGTTCGATAGCGCCAGCTCGTCAGAAGCCCCACGGCGACGATGAGGCCCGCGAGGAGACCGATGTAGTCATGCTGGAAGCCGACATAGGACTCGAACGCCAGGACCCGGTGGGCAAGTCCCGGGCCGCCGGCCGGTCCCTCGAGCGCCGGAGCGGGAACGTTGCGCCGGCTCCCACGATGACTGGCTTTCACGGATGCGCCCATGACCTGCCCTCCGAGGAACGAGTGAGTCGATTCTGCCCAGGTGGCCGTCCGCCGCTAGAGGCATTCGGCCCGGACACGGACGTCCTCGCGTCGGGGCCGAATGCATACGGGCCGCCCCGCAGTTCGCCAGACGCGACCGCGGTGCGGATCTCGACCTGCCGCAAGCCGTCGCCGCCGTAGTAGGTGATGGCGTCGAACCGGATCTTGCCGTCCGGTGCGAAGTAGATGTCCCTGTTCGAGCCCTCTCCCTCCACGGGTCCGTACGTGTCCCAGGTCGCGTCAGCGCACCTGGCCACGGTCCGCGTATCCCCGGAGTGCCCGGGGTCCGTGCGGCACCACCCAGGTGGTCCCATCGGGCGCGACCGTCAACTTCTGGGCACGTAACGCCCGTCGCGCTCGTGGACGGTGACGTCAACGTAGAAGTCGAGGCCGGGCTGGGTGAAGCGGAGGCGGCGCCTAGCTGTCCGCCACGAGCCGGTCGAGGACCAGTTCGACGATCGCCGTGCTGGCCGCCTCCATCTCGGACACGCCGGATGCGAACACGGTGACGGCCACCGCATCCGGGCCGGTCGATAGCATGATGACCGAGCCACCGAAGCCGTCTTCCGAGGCGAACGACATGGTCGCGACGAAGTCAACATCGAGCTCGGTCTCGAAGCCTGGGTCGACGTCGTCGTCGCCGAACGCCACGTCGGCCATGTGCTGCGTCGCGTCGTCGGTACTCTCGAAGCGCACGATGTCGATGATGATCCCGGTGAGGGTCTCCGGGTCCGCGTCCGCCGGTGAGGCGTACATCGCCAGCTGTGCGCTGGGAAGAGCCTGCCAGTCGATGTCGGAGCCCTCCCACAGCTGGCTCAAGCCATCCTCGACACCCCTCGCCTCGACATCGACACCGAGGATCTCGCTGATCTCCCCAGCGTTCGGGAACGGGTCCGGGCCGGCGTCCTCCATCGGGGTGCTGGATGCCTCCGGCGGGGAGGGCGACTGTGCCAGCAGGCTGCCGCTGACGCCGAACGTGGCGACACCAGCGAGGAGGCAGGTCATGGCCATTCGTCGCATGCTTACCGCGTCGCCTCTGCTCATGTCTCCATCGTGACCGCTTTCGCAGGCCCGTCAAGCCGACCTGCGACCCGAGTCGACCTTGCCTCCAGGTGCTGGCTCTGGCTGCGTCCCGCGAGTCCTCGGCGAGGTCAGCGCTCGCCATGGAGCGTCCGTCGCGCTCGTGACCTCCGAGCGATGGCCCCGATCCGTGTCCAATTCCTGGGCAAGGGTCCAGTTGGCGACAACGATGTGGCCATCCCGCGCGGGCCGGGATGCCTACGCCTTGGCACGAGAGGTGAGCCCGGCGCGCGTCCATCGCGTCTGCCACCGCTCAAGCCGTCACGAGGTAGCGCCTTGGCGCGCGGTGCAGGTGTTCTCGGAGAGCCCCTTGGGGCGAGCACAGCCTGCGAGAGCGATCCTGATGGGTGTTCTTCAGGACATCCATCACCCCGACGCATCCGTGCCGATGACGTCGAGACCTGGGTCAGCTGATGCCAAGCGGTGACGCCTTCCCTACTCGGCGACCGAGAACGTACCCTGCATGGATGGGTAGTGGCCGCGCAGTGTGCAGCCGAACTTCAGTCCGCTGGTCACCTCTGGCACGACCCAGTCGAACTCCTGAGGCACGTCGGTCGACCAGGGAGGCACACCCGGCAATCCATCGATCCGACCGGCACTCAACTGTTCGTCGCTGCCGATGTAGAGGTCATGGTCGAAGCCGGCCGTGTTGGTGATCACGAAGTGGATGGTCTCGCCTGGCGTGACCGGGATGTCGGAGACCTGTTGTCCGTCCTCAGTGATGAGGAGGTCAGAGTCCAGCTCGAGCTCGACGGTGCGCGGTGCGGTAGGTCCAGCAGTCAGCGATGCCGTGGCGCTTGGAGCGGCGGCCGAGTCGAGAGCGGCCTGGGTGGTGCAAGACACAAGGATGGAGAGGACCAGGCCAACGAGAATGGCCTGGGCTGGTCGTCGGGGCATCATCGGTGTCGTGGCGCGGTACGGGTCCGGGGACCCGTACCGCAGTCCGTGAACGTCAGGATGCGTCGGTCGGGACCGGCATGGACAGATCGATCTTGACGATCTGGCCGGCACCCGGCGGGTTGGCGAAGCCGAAGTTGGAGACGTACAGGTTGCCGTCAGGCCCCATGGTCATGCCGGTCGGGAACATGAGACCGGTGGCCACTGTCTCCAGGCCGCCATCGGCGACCCGGACCACACGCCCGCTGAAGGGAGCCACGGGGAATTGCGAATCGGGGGGAGGCGGGCCCGACGTTTCGAGGACGTACAACGAGCCCTGGTCGTCGAAGGCGACGCCGAGGACCGAGGTCACGCCGGTCGTCTCGGTCGAGATCTGGCCGTCGGTGGTGATGGCGTAGATGTTCGAGGCACCTGCCACGACCGGGAAGGTCGAGAGGTTCCCGACGTGGAAATCGCCGTCCGGGCCTACCGCGATGGCCGTGGGTACGACGTGGCCCTCACTGGCCGAGACGTCGATGACGCGGCTGATCGCTCCACTTGCCAGGTCGACCTTGTCGATGGCGCCGTGGTTGGGCTCGGCGAGATAGAGCGCCCCATCGAGCTCGATCACGCTGTAGGGCTCCCCGTCCGGCTCGAAGTCGCCGGGGTTGGGCTTGGCTACCGGATTGGCCTGGACCCACGCGCTGGTGTCGGCGACCAGCGTGGTGCTTCCGTCAGCCTCGACGCGGTAGACGCCGTTGGGGACATCCGCCACACCGTGGGAGCAGCCGGCGCCGGCCAGGGTGTAGTAGAGCGTGCCGTCAACGAACACGACGTCACTCGCGCCCACGATGTCTCCGCCGGCTGCGGGTGACGACGCGGCCGAGGGCAGACCTTCGACCACGCTGGTGCGGGTCCCGCTGCCGTCGATCATCGAGATACGAGCGGTGCTACCCGAGGTGTAGGGTCCGACAGGCGGGACGACCTGGTCACACTGCCCGTCGGTGGAGACGGTTCCGCCCTGGCCGGCTTCGGCCACGTAGAGCGCGCCGTCGGGACCGAACTCGAGTCCGCGCGGGTTGTCCAGCCCAGTGGCATAGACCGAGGCGTTGGCGGACATGGGCGGCGGAGCCACCGCGGCGTCGGGTGAGGCGTCCTGTGCGGACACCATCTGGGCCGTGGCGATGAGACCGGCCGCGGCGATGACGGGAATGGAGCCTAGACGTCTGGCTGGGTGCATTCTGTGATGCCCTCCTCGGCAGGACTCCGCCGCGGCACATGCGCGGCGATGGGCCCTCCCGCTCGGAACTGTACTCCTGGCGCATCCCGATGGCGACATGTTGCCTATTCTTTATAGTCCATTTGGCTCTTGCAACTCACATGGGTATCGGGTTATGGCCCGGAGCGGTCGCCCTTCTCGACGAGGAAGGCGTGGAGCGCTTGGTCCCACTGTGTCGTTCCGGCCGGGACCGCCGGGAGGGAAATCGTCATCGAAGGGCTGCTGTGCGGATGTCCTCCCCACATGACTCACCCGACGCGCGCGCGAAAGCAACCCGGACGGTCTTCGCGCTGGGAGCCCCAGCGAACGACGTGCGGGAGCGTATCGCGTGACGCTAGTCGTTGGTGCCGTCCCGGTCCTCGTAGCGACCCGTCAGGTCTTCGTTGTACTCGGGGATGCAGCCCTCGATCTCTTCCATGCCACGCCATACCCAGACGCGTCCGTCCTCCTGGGTGTCGCGGTGCCAGCCCTGATGCCCGCGAGCCAGCTCACGGAGCCAGAGGCCGCTCCGACCCGTCCACGCACCCACACGATGGACGCATCGTGTTCCGGTGTCTGAACGAAACCGGGGGCTGGCCTCGGTGGCGTCGGAGGGTCAGAATGGGCTGGTCGATCGACCAAGGATGAGAGGTGCCACGTGGGTGATAAGGGACCAGGCAGTAAGAGCGGCGGCAAGAAGCCCAAAGGAGGACCGAAGCCAGGAGACAAGAAGAAGCGATAACACGATGTGCCCGGTGGCACATCCCACTTCCGCTCTGCCCTCGTGCAGCACCTTCGCCTGACCCACCCTGAACTGGACTTCCGGGTGGGCGTGCGCCTGTGATGTCGGACCTAGGCCTCGTCTGTGATCCAGATGTTCGGAGCACCGATGACGCCAGCTTCGGTCATCGCCGCCTTGAGGTCGTCCGAGCGGGCGAACGACTCAGCGGTCGCGCGGTCGTCGAAGTCATGCCAGACGGTGATCTCGTTGGGGTCGGTCACGCTGCGATAGACGGCGTGCTGTCGGACGCTGAGCGATCCCCGGTCGAATGCGTGGTAGGCCTTGCGCCAGGCGCTGTAGTCGGCGACTTGATGACGAACGAACATGCGGACCATCGGAGGTCCTCCTTCTGAGCCCCCCGGATATCGGCCCACAGGCCATCGAAGTGGAGAGCCCGGTCGAGGGTGACGACGTCCAACGTCTGGTCCGCGCGGGTAGCAGGTCCTTGACTGGCCACTTGAGGGACCAGACAGACCCACCCATACGACAGGCGACGACTTGGCACGATGCGCCGATGGTGCGCGGCAAGGGCAGCGCCCGGACCTCAGCCTGCTGAGCGCCGGCCCGGCCTGGATCTGGTTTGCCGCCGCGACTACCCCCAGAGGTCGCCGGGGCCTCCCTTGCGGTCGCGCCTAGAATCGACGTGTGGCGCGACGATGCGCCGGTCTTGCCGCTCATCGCGACAAGGGGGAGAGCCATGGCTATCGTGGCAGTCGAGCGAGACACCGATCCCAGGCATGACCTCGACCGAGCCGACGACCGGATGGCCGTGGAGCCGAGGGTCTCAGCTGAGCACGAGCGACCCTGGCTCGAGCGACAGGCCCTCCGATACGTGACATGGAGTTCCGAGCACCCCCACAGCATCATCCATCGCACGCAGCACAAGGTCGCGATGGTCCTATGCAGGTTGGGCCTGGGTCGCTTCGACGACGACATGCTCGTGACCACGATCGGACGGAAGAGCGGCTTGCCGCGCCGGGTCGTGGTCAGCGCTCTCTACATCGACGATCGCCTCTACGTCGTGAACCCGTTCGGCGAACGCGCACAGTGGTATCGGAACCTCGTTTCCGACCCCATCGTCACGCTGCAGCGACGTGGCAAGACATGGACCGCTAGGGCCACCCGCGTGACCGGCCACGAAGAGGCCGTCTCGATCTACGAGCGGATACCCCGAGGCAGCGGCTCCATGATGCGCTGGCTCCTGCGTGCGGAGGGCATCGCTGAGACAGCCGAGGCGTTCGCGGACAACATCGACCGGGTCTGCTTCGTCCGCCTCGACGAGGTCGTCGCAGCCCGGTCCGCCGCCGCTTGTACCCGACCTCTTATGGGTCTGGCCGGTCGCTGGGTCGTTCGGGCTCCTGGCCCGACTGGCCCGTCGGCGCCTGACGGTCGCCATCGCGACGACGGTCCTCGCCGTCCCGGCCCTGGCGAGCGCCGCGCTCGCATGGGATCGCGCCTACGCACGCATCGAAGTCCACGCTATGCATCCGGAGGGTAGGTGGGCACGCCTCTTCGCGTGGGTGGGGCCACGCCTGACCTGGTGGCTGTACGACGCCTTCGCGGAGGCGCTCGACCTGCAGCCCGAGGATGACGTGCTCGATGTCGCCTGCGGCTGCGGCACCTTCCTGCGCACGCGCTGCGCCGGAGCGCACAGCATCGCGGGACTCGACCACTCGGAGACCCTCATCGACATCGCTCGACGCGAGAACCAGGATCGCATCGACGCAGGGAACGCGGAGTTCGTCGTGGGGGACGCGACGGAGCTGCCCTGGGACGAACGGACGTTCAGCGTGGTCACCAGCAACGACGTCGACTGCTACGAGGCGAAGGCCCAGGGGGCGATCGAGGAGATGTACCGGGTCCTGCGGTCGGGCGGCCGGGCGGTCCTTGCCGACGACCGGCACGAGTTGATGAAAGCGGCCGGCTTCACGGAGGTCACGGTGGAGCCGTTCCGGCGCCTCGGGTGCATGACCAAGGGCGTCAAACCCTAGGCACGGACGGCTGACCCCGGGTCGTCCGGGTTCGGCGCACCGACAACCTTCACTCGACGATGGCAGAGTGGTTGGCCCCTGTGAGGCACGGGGTCGACTTGTTGACGACATGATGTGGCGTCGTTCACCAAGAACAAGGCCAACGACGACGCCGACCTCGACATCGATGCCGTAGGTGGCGTGACCGATGGGGGTGGCAACAAGGCATCAGGGAACGGCGATCCCGCCGAGTGCGCGAACGTCACGTGGACCTGACCATCTCGGCGAGGAGGTGGTCATCGGAAGCGACGTGACCGGGTCCACCTCATCGGCTTTCCGGTTCCGACCGGTCCAGACACTTCCAGGGGAGGCGGCCCGGCAGCTGCGACGGCGAACGAATAGTCCACACGATGGCCCGATCGTGTGGCGGTCCTGTCGTTCAGGGAGCGATATCAGCCGGTCTGGAAGGCCCGCTTGGACAAGCCCCACCAGAAACCCTCGATCGTGGTCTCGGGGGCTTCGTCGGCCCTCGTCGAGGCGCCCAGCGTGACGAAGAGCGGCGCGAAGTGCTCGACGGTCGGGTGCGCATACGGCATGCCGGGCGCCCGTTCCCTGAAGGCGAGCAGCTCGTCGAGGTCACCGCGCTCGAGCGCCTCGGCGGCCCAGCGGTCGAACTCCACCGACCATGCTGGCGCGTCATGGGTGTGGCCCATGTACTCGTGGATGAAGGGAAGGCCATGGGTCATGAAGCCCGATCCGACGATGAGCGTGCCCTCGTCCCGCAGCGGTGCCAGCCGTCGCCCGAGCTCGAAGAGATGGGCCGGGTCGAGGTCTGGCATGGACATCTGCAGCACCGGGATGTCCGCTTCCGGATACATGGCCTTGAGTGGGACCCAGGCCCCGTGATCGAGACCGCGAGCCTCGAACTCCTGCACCGGCTCGCCTGTCGGCATCAGTTTGCGGACATCCGTAGCCAGCCCTGGCGCCCCAGGTGCGTCGTACGTCATGCGGTAGTAATGCTCGGGGAACCCGTAGAAGTCATAGACGAGCGGGACGCGTCGGGTCGAGCTGATGGCTACCGGGGCGTTTTCCCAGTGCGCCGAGACGATGAGGATCTGCTTCGGTCGTGGAAGCTGCTCGGCCCAGCCTCGGAGTTCGGCCATCCACGCCGCATCCTCAAGGAGAGGCGGTGCGCCGTGGCCGAGGAAGAGAGTAGGGACGGGTCCACTGGCATCGCGGTCAGCGAGCACGCCCGGGTGTCTTGGGTCATCCATTCGGTCATGATAGTTGCGTCCGCAACCAGCATCTGGCGGGCGCGAACAAGAAGGCATCTCTGCCGGGTTTGCTGGTCGGGCACGCCCGTGTCAACTGTACTCAGGACACCCAGACCGAGAAGGCCGAACCCATCCCAGGAGCCTAGCCACTCGGAGGCAGCCCAAAGTCGCGACGAAGCGCGAACGCAGCGGCTGATGAGAGACGGCGGCTATCGTGCATGGACCTCGCCGAGGACCCGCCGAAGTCGATACCCGCCGCTGTGTCGATGGCCGGACGCTATGTGTGACCGTCCGGCAAGGAGGTCTCTCATGAACCGTGTCCTGCTGACCGGGCGCCTCACCCGCGATCCCGAGATGCGCTCGCTGCCCAGCGGCAAGACCGTCACGAGCTTCAGCGTGGCGACGAACGAGTACCGCGGGGGAGAGGAGCGCACCGAGTACCACTCGATCGTGACCTGGGAGCGCCTGGCGCAGATCTGCGGCCAGTTCCTGGGCAAGGGTCAGATGGTCTCGCTCGAAGGTCGGCTCCAGACGCGTCGCTGGGAGGACGATCGCCAGATCAAGCACTACCGGACCGAGATCGTGGCCAGCTCCGTGGAGATGCTGTCGGGTCGGCGCAAGAAGGACTACGCAGCGGAGACCGCGGCCCAGGCGCTCGCGACCCAGGCTGAGGTCATGGGCCTCGACCCACTCGGTCCCGACGACTACACCGAAGGTGAGGGGAGCGAGGGCTTCGAAGCCGGTGACCCCGAGCTTGCCGAGGCTGACACCGAGACGATCGCTGCCTGACGTCCCTCTCTCCCCCGAGCGGCCGGCACCGTCCTCCCCTCCGGTGCCGGCCGCTCAGCCTTGCTGTCGAGACGTAGACTGGGCGGGCTACGGAGCGGCACCACGGTGACCGTTCGTGCACCGACCAGGGGGGCACACGAGGAGCGACCCATGCAGATCGCAGCCACTCTCCCAGCCTCCGATCTCGAGCGTGCCAAGGCGTGGTACGCCTCGATGTTCGACATCGAACCGGTCGAGACGACCCCGGACGGCTCGTACTGGTTCGAGCTCGATGGCACCCGGTTCCTGGTCTACGGCTCGCAGTTCGCCGGCACCAACCAGGCGACTGCCGCGGCCATCGGTGTCGACGACGTCGAGGCTGCGGTCGCAGACCTGCGCGCCCGCGGCGCCGTGTTCGAGGACTACGACTACGGTGACGACTTCCGCACCGTCGACGGCATCCTGACCTCGCCCGACGGCAGGAGGATGGCGTGGCTCAAGGACTCCGAGGGCAATATCCTCGGGATCGGCCGACATGTGAGGCGCGTTCGTCCGAGACGATCACCAGACCGAGGAGCGCGGCGAGCCCTCCGGCAAGCCCGGCCGCACGGCCAGCCCCTGGGCGTCTACGTCCGAGAGCTGGTCCCTCGGTGCTGGCATCCCACAGGGTCGTCGGAAGTAGGCCCATCGTCCTCACGAGTATCCTTACCGGACGCGGCGCTGCCGCCAACGTCACGAGCATCGAGCGGGCAAACCCCAAGGTCCGTCGAGCCACATTCGCTAGGGGTCCCGCGAAGGAGGGGTCATGTTCCGTTTCGTCCTCGGTCTGATCAGTGGTGTCGCCATCGGCGCCGCCGCCGCGAGCATGAGCCAGAGCCAGTCCGGCCAGGATCTGCGCGCTGAGTTCGATCGCATCCGCAACGACCTGCAGGAGGGCAACTTCGACAAGCTCGGCGCCCACCTCGAGGAGCGCTTCAAGGAGCTGCAGGCCAGCCTCGAGGAGCGGTTCGCCGAGGTCGAGGAGCAGGCTGCCGAGGCGGAGCGAGGCCCTCGAGGAAGCCGCCGACGAGGCCGAGGCGGCCATCGACGAAGCGGCTGAGCAGGCCCGGGAGGCCTAGCGGAAGCTCCCCAGGAGCCAGGCACCAGTCGGCCGGTCCGCCTCGTCAGGCCGCCGTTCGCATCTCGGGCACGTCGCGCATCTCCGGGTGTCGATGACGTCGCCGGACCCTGACCGAGGGCCTCGCAACGCATCCGCAACTCCGAGACAAGACGAGCGCGACTCCGAGTGACCACGCGGCCGTCTATCATCTTTCGGTCATCGCGCCGCGGGCCGTCGCCCGTCGCAAGGGAGAGGAGTCATCACCAGCACCCGCCTGGCCGTCACCGCACGGACGGTCATCGTCTCGTGTCCATGTCCCCGGCGGAGACCCATGGGGCTGGTGTACCCGCCACGCGTGAGGTGACCGACTGATGCCTGCCAGCGTGATCGTCGGCCTCCAGTGGGGCGACGAGGGCAAGGGCAAGGCCGTCGACCTGCTCTCCGAGTCGGTCTCGATGGTGGTCCGCTACCAGGGCGGCGACAACGCCGGTCACACCGTCATCGTCGGCGACGAGGTCTTCAAGCTCCACCTCGTCCCATCGGGCGTGCTCCACGAGCACATCACCCCGGTCATCGGCAACGGCGTGGTGGTCAACCCGCGCACGCTCATCAACGAGATGGACATGCTCGCCGCGCGCGGCATCGACATCTCCCGCATCCGCGTCAGCCGCGCCGCGCACGTGATCATGCCCTACCACGTGGCCCTCGACGGGGCAGCCGAGGCCCACCTCTCGGGCAACGAGATCGGCACCACCCGCCGGGGCATCGGGCCGACCTACGCCGACCGCGCCTGGCGTGCCGGCGTGCGCATGGAAGACCTGCTGGACCCCGCTGCGCTTCGGCGCCGGCTGTCCCTCGTGCTGCCGGAGCGCAACGCCATCCTCCACCAGTCCTACGGCCAGCCCGGGTTCGACATGGACGAGCTGCTGGCCGAGGCAGCCATCTGGGCGGAGCGCCTCCGTCCGCACATCGTCGACACCACCAACCTCGTGCAGGACGCCCTGGCCGATGACGAGCACGTGATCCTCGAGGGTGCCCAGGGCACGCTCCTCGACCTCGACCACGGCACCTACCCGTTCGTGACCAGCAGCAACCCCATCGCCGGTGGCGCCTGCACCGGTGGTGGCGTCGGGCCGCTCCAGATCGACCACGTCCTGGGCATCATCAAGGCCTACTCGACGCGCGTGGGCGCGGGACCGTTCCCGACCGAGCTCGATGACGAGGCCGGCCGCTACCTGCTCGAGAAGGGCCACGAGTTCGGCACCACCACGGGCCGACAGCGGCGCTGTGGCTGGCTGGACGCGGTGCCCCTGCGCTACTCGGTGGCGGTCAACAGCGTGTCCGACCTGATGGTCAACAAGCTCGACATCCTCAGCGGGCTCGAGGAGCTGCGCATCGCCACCAGCTACCGGGTCAACGGCAGCGAAGCGCGCTGGCCGCTGCCGCTCGCGGAGCTCGAACGTGCCGAGCCGGTCTACGAGGTCCTGCCCGGCTGGGAGGAGGACATCACCGGGGCGCGCTCGATCGCGGACCTGCCGCCCAACGCGATCGCCTTCGTCGACGCCATCGAGGCGGCCGCCGGCGCCCCCGTCGCCATCGTCAGCGTGGGACCCGAGCGCACGCAGACCATCCGTCGCCAGCCCTTCCACCAGCGGCCGCGAGCGTAGTCGTGATCGGGCGCTACACGACCCCGGAGATGGGGGCGCTGTGGTCGGACAGCAGTCGCTTCGAGCACATGCTGCAGGTCGAGATCGCCGTGCTCTGGGCGCTGGCCGACGAGGGCGACGTACCGGCGGAAGCGGTGGCCCGCATCGAGGAGCGGGCGACCGTCGACATCGAGCGCATCAACGAGATCGAAGCCACGACCGACCACGACGTGGTGGCCTTCGTCACGCAGGTCGCCGAGACCGTCGGTGAGGAAGGGCGCTGGATCCACTTCGGGCTGACCAGCAGCGACGTGGTCGACACCGGGCTGGCGCTGCAGTGCCGCACCGCCGCGGACCTCATCCTGGCCAGCCTCGACGAGACCATCGCCGTCGTGGTGGCCCGGGCTCGTGAGCATGCCGACACGCTCCAGATGGGCCGCACCCACGGTGTCCACGCCGAGCCGCTGACCTTCGGGCTGAAGCTGACCACCTGGGCCTTCGAGCTCGATCGGGCGCGCACCCGCCTGCGTGCCGCGGCCGACGACCTGGCCACCGGCAAGATCTCCGGGCCGGTGGGCACCTACTCCCAGCTGCCGCCGTCGGTCGAAGCCAACGCGCTCGGTCGTCTGGGCCTCAAGGCCGATGACGCCAGCACGCAGGTCGTGCAGCGTGACCGTCATGCTGCGTTCCTCGCCGCGGTCGCCATCACCGGTGGCTCGCTCGAGCGCTTCGCGGTCGAGATCCGCAACCTCCAGCACACCGAGATCGCCGAGGTCGGCGAGCCCTTCAAGCGTGGGCAGACCGGCTCATCGGCCATGCCCCACAAGCGCAACCCCATCCTCTCCGAGCGCCTGACGGGCATGTCCCGCCTGCTGCGCGGCTATGCCCTCGCCGGGATGGAGGACCAGGCGCTGTGGCACGAGCGCGATATCAGCCACTCATCGGTCGAGCGGGTGGCCCTGCCGGGCGCGACGACGCTGCTGCACTACATGCTCGAGCGGTTCCGCCGGCTGGTGGAGGGACTCGTCGTCCGTCCCGAGCGGATGGCCGAGAACATCGAGCGCGGCCTGGGTCTGCACTGCTCCTCGCGCCTGCTCACGACGCTGGTCGACGCCGGCCTCGCGCGCCCCGAGGCCTACGCGATCGTGCAGCGGAACGCCATGCGGGCCTTCGACGAGCGCGTCAGCTTCCGGGCCCTCGTGGAGGCCGATCCCGAAGTGACCTCGACCCTCACGTCCGCGGCCATCGCGCACTGCTTCGACGACGAGGCCTGGCTCACGCACGTGAAGGACGTCATCGCACGAACTGAGCGCCTCGATCCATGACCGAGACACCCCGGCCGCGAGCATTGCTCTCGGTCTCCGACAAGAGCGGCCTCGTCGAGCTGGCCCGCGGCCTCGCCGATCGCGGCTTCGAGCTGGTCTCCACCGGCGGCACCGCGCGTGCCATCCGCGAGGCCGGGATCGCTGTCACCGACGTGGCCGAGGTCACCGGCGCTCCCGAGATGCTCGACGGCCGGGTCAAGACGCTGCACCCGCGGGTCCACGGCGGCGTGCTGGCCAACCTGCACGACCCCTCGCACCGCCAGCAGCTCGCCGAGCAGGGCATCGAGCCGTTCAGCGTCGTGGTGGTCAACCTCTACCGGTTCGAGCAGGCCGCCGCTGCGGGTGGCCTCGCCGATGACGAGCTCATCGAGGAGATCGACATCGGCGGGCCGACGCTCGTGCGCGCCGCGGCCAAGAACCACGCCAACGTGGCCATCGTCACCGACCCGGCGGACTACGGCGTGGTCCTCGCCGAGATCGACGAGCACGGCCTCATCCCGCTCGAGACGAGGCGTCTCCTCGCGCTCAAGGCCTTCCGCCGCACCGCCGCCTACGACGCGGCCATCGTGTCGGAGCTGGCCGGCCGCTGGACGCCCGACGACATCACGCCCGAGGTCGTGCCGCTCGTGCTGCAGCGCTCCCTCGAGCTGCGCTACGGCGAGAACCCGCACCAGCAGGCTGCGCTCTACTCGATCGTCGGGCGCCGACCCGGCGGTGGGGCCGTTCGTGGACGGCGCCCGACCGCTGCAGGGCAAGCCGCTGAGCTACAACAACCTGCTCGACGCCGCTGCCGTGGCGGCGATGGGGCGCGACCTTGTCGGGCCCGCGGTCGTCATCGTCAAGCACGGCAATCCCTGTGGCGCGGCCGAGGCCGACGACCTCGTCACCGCCTGGGACCGGGCACTCGAGGCCGACCCGGTCAGCGCCTTCGGCGGCGTCGTGGCCGTGCGCGGCGTCGGTCGACAGGACGCTCGCCGAGCGGCTGACGAGCCTGTTCCTCGAGGTCGTCGTGGCCGAGGGCTTCGACGCGCAGGCTCGCGAGGTGCTCGCGAGCAAGCCGGACCTGCGGCTGCTGGAGGATGCCACCATCACCCAGCCGACGGCGGTGAGCCTCGACGTCCGCGCGGCCGGTGGCGGTGTGCTGCTGATGACCTCCGACGTCGAGCCCGACGACCCCGCCCCGTGGCGGACGGTCACGCAGCGCCCGCCGAGCGAGCAGGAGTCGGCCGACCTCGCCTTCGCCTGGCGCATCGTGCGGCACGTCAAGTCGAACGCCATCGTGCTCGCCCGCGACGGTGCGATCGTGGGCGTCGGTGCAGGTCAGATGAACCGCGTCCAGAGCGCGCGGCTGGCAGTCGAGCAGGCCGGTCAGAAGGCGGCCGGCGCGGTCTGTGCCTCCGATGCCTTCTTCCCGTTCCCCGACGGCGTCGAGACCTGTCTCCGGGCGGGGGTGACCGCGGTCGTGGAGCCCGGCGGCTCACGCAAGGACGCTGACGTCATCGCCGCGGTCGACGCGGCCGGCGCAGCCATGGTCTTCACCGGCCGACGTCACTTCCGGCACTAGCGACGCTCGCCGGCCGTGGCGCCCGCTCGCCGTTCGGCACTCGACCGCCCAGCCGCACTCGTCCGGCCGCTGGCAATCGCCCGGACGGCCGGCTGCGCCCCTGCGTTTGCCTGCCAGTCACGTATCGTGCTGCACCGCTACACCTCGACGTCACAGTTGCCTGCCACGCACGCGACCGGTCGGTGACGCAGGCGATCTGTCTCGGGCGCACGTTCCGCGCGCCGAAGCGGTGGGGTTGGCGAGATACGTGAGTCCCAGGAACATCACGCGGGTTCGAGCCCGGACCCGGTGCGGCTCGAACCCGGACGATGAGCGGCTCGTGCTCAGGCGTTGCGCGTGCTGAGTGCCACGAACTTGGCGCAACTCGACCCCGGATCAGGCACGGCTCGAGCCTCATCGGCCACGCCGACCGACACCGGGTTCGACCGTCACCGGCCCGGACATGAAGGAACGCCGGCCGAAGCACCTCGTGGGGGTGCCGCCGACCGGCGTCCAGGAGTTCCGAGCCTAGCGCTTGGCTTCCTTGCTGCGATTGTTCTCGCGGGCCTGGCGCTCCACGTCCTTGCTGCGGACCCGGGCCAGATCGCCGGCGATGGTGGGATGGATCATCATGTGGCCTTCGACGTCATCTTCATCGGCCGGCTGGCCCTGGGGGGTCTCCTTGCCCTTGTTCTCCGTCATGTGGTGACGCTCCTGCTCTTGACCGGTTCGGCGACCTGGACGCTGTCGTCGAGGCGATGACTGTAGCGTGCCTGTCGATGACGCGAAACTGACGCGCGCCTGCGACAGCCCGGCTGTCAAGTAGCCGACAGGAGACGAGGCGCTACGTTCGGCGCGCCAGACCATGGGGGATATCCACGCGCGTGAACGCCCAGGGTCCGACGTTGCCGGCCTTGTCTACCGCACGGATGCGCAAGTGCTCGCTGTTGCTGCCCAGGGCCCGGAATGACAGCTTCGACTTCCGGGGTCCTCGTGGACGTCGCCCCAGCCACCCACCACGGTGAATCGCTCGACCTCGTAGCGCTTGATCCCCGCGGTGCCGGTCGCGAGCTGCGGGTCCACACCGTGCCATTCGATGCTCACCTTCGAGCCATCCTCGTTCGCCCGCCACGTCGCCTCGTCGATGACCACTCGCGGGCTGGTCTTGTCGCGAGAGCGCGTGAAGATCGCGGTGTACGTGAAGCGCCCGCCGCGTCGGGCGATGCCGATGCCCACGTAGTTGATGTCTCGGGCGAGCATCTGACGGCGATGCGGCGGCGAGTGATACCACCAGTTCGCCATCCGGCTCTTGCCCTGCTTGAGGGTGAGCCCGATGGTGTGGCCGATGTTCTCGGTCACCTCGGTGGCGCTGATGTCGCGTCGGCCGAGGATGCGGTCGGCGTCGTCGCCGTCGGGCTCGACATGGGCGAAGTAGCGCTTGGCGGCCATGTCCGATGAGCGGGCACGCGCGACCAGGCGCGTGGGCTTGTCGAGGCGGAGAGGCTTGCGGCCATTCCGCACGCGGATGCGGTTGATGTCCTTGAGCAGCCTGGCCTCCGCGGCGCGCATCTTGTCGGTCGCGACCACCGTGCGCTGACCGCCAGCGGCGGAGGCAGGGGCAGGCAGGACGGTGGCGACCGCGAGGACCGCGGGCACGACGTACCGGAGAAGGTGGGGCAGATCTGGCAAGGGTGCTCACTCGTGCGTGTTCGGCTGTCGCCCAGACGCGTGGACCACGAGCGGGCAGGCGCACGTGGTTCGAGGCGCGGGCAGCGGTCTACGTCCCCGGCAGGTCGAGGCGTTCCGGGGGCTCGGCCGGCGGCACCGCGATCCAGCGGCACAGGTCCCGACTCGATGCGTTCGAGATCGGCTGGGGCGACCCGTGTCTGGTGGACGATGTCGTCGGCCGCGAGCCCGAGGTGATCCCGAGCGATGACGATCTCGCTCGCGAGGCCCTCGTGGGGCGCGACCGGCGCGAGTCTCCCACAGACCTCGCATCGCTGCCGAGCGGCGGCCAGCGCTCCACTACCGCACCGGCCCGCACTACACCAGACCGCAGCCGGCTTGACGTGAGGGTCGCCGCCGCCGCCATCGTGAGCAGGTGGACCAGCAGCTGATCGTCACCAGCCTGCGTGACTCGTGCCTCTTCGAGCGTGCCGAGGAGGATGCCCTCGCGGCCATCGCACGCCATCTGCGCCGGCGCCGCTTCCGGCGTGGCGAGACCATCTTCCACCAGGGCGATCCCGGTGATGCGCTCCACATCGTGAGCTCGGGCGCGGTCAAGATCGTGCTGCCGAGCATGGAGGGCGAGGAAGCCATCATCGCCACGCTGCGCAGCGGCGACTTCTTCGGCGAGCTGGCGCTGCTCGATGGCGCGCCACGCTCGGCCACGGCCATCGCGCTCGAGGCCAGCGAGACCTGGACCCTGCCGCGCGCGGCGTTCCTCACCATGCTCGACCAGGACAAGGCCCTGCGCGAGTCGCTGCTGGCGGGCGTGGCCCGCGAGCTGCGGCGCATCACCGGCCACGTGGAGGAGCTGCACTTCCTCGATCTGGCCGGTCGTCTCGCGAGCCGACTCGCGCGCCTCGCCCGCGAAGCCGAGCCTGACGCCGACGAGGTCCGCCTCGACTGGCCCTATACGCAGTCGGACCTGGCCTCGATGATCGGCGGTACCCGCCAGTCGGTGAACAAGCTGCTCTCGGGCCTCGTGGAACGCGGGCTCGTGGTCATCGAGAAGGACACCCTGCTGATCCCCGACGTGGAGGCACTCGAGCGCGAGGCCGAGCGGTGAGCGAGGCGACCGAGGCCGCCCTCGCGGTCCTCTTGCGCGCGGCTCGCGAGACGGCCACCGCGCGACGCATCGGCGGCGACTCGGAGACCGCGCTGCTGCAGTCGGTGGTCGACGCGGCGGCCACGCTCTTCGAGGCCGAGGCTTCCTCGATCGCGCTCTACGAGCCCGATCCCGACCGGCTCGTGTTCCGGGTCGCCGGCGGTGCCCAGGGTGACGGCGTGGTCGGCATCACGGTGGCACCCACGCATGGCATCGTGGGCTACGTCTTCTCGACGGGCGAGGCCATCGCGCTCACCGACGTGGCCTCGGACCCACGCTTCGACAAGCGCACCGCCGAGCGAACGGGCTACCTGCCGCGCAGCATCGCGGCTGTGCCGCTCGTCGACGCCGGTGCCACGGTCGGGGTGCTGCAGGTGCTCGACAAGCGCGGCGAAGCGTCGTTCTCGCTCAAGGACATGGACCTGCTCGGTGTCTTCGCTCGCCAGGCGGCCGCGGCCATCGAGGCTGCGCGCGTGGGACGCGATTCGGAACGGTTGCTGCGCAACGCGCTCGGCAGCATCGGCGGCGAGGCGCTCGATGAGGAGGCGCTCGATGCGCTGGTGACGGCGGCGGCCGCCGAGCTCGATCGCGACGACGACGCCCCCTTCTGGCGGCTGGTCGATCGGGTGGCACAGCTGCGCGACACCAGCGACGTCGACCTCGAGCTGGTCGAGGAGATCCTCGAGGTCGTGTCCCGCCACCGATCGCACCGACTCGGCCGCTACGGCCGACGCCCGCGGTGAGTGAGGCCGGTGGCATCCGGCCAGCCTGGTCGGAGCCCTTCATCGGCGAGGCCGTGGCCGAGCTGGCCCGGGCGGCCCGCCTCGACCAGCTCGACCGGACGTGGGCCTTCGACGGCGCCACCGGACGGGGCGTCACCGTGGCCATCATCGACAGTGGCATCGAGGCCCACCATCGGGCGGTCGGCGGTCGCGTCCGGGAGCAGGTGGCGGTCGAGCTCGATGACGGCGATCCCGTCGTGGTCGAGGACACCGCGGGCGACCTCTTCGGTCACGGGACCGCCTGTGGCGGGCTCATCGTCGGGCTCGCCCCGGAGGTCGAGCTCGTCTCGGTGCGCGTCCTGGGGGCCGACCTCAAGGGCAGGGGAGCGGCCTTCCTCGGCGGGCTCGAGTGGGCCATCGAGCGAGGCGTCGACGTCGTCAACCTCTCGCTCTCGTCCAAGAGCGAAGCGCTCTTCGCCGACTTCCACGAGGTCGCGGACCGGGCCTACTTCGCCGGGCGTCACGCTCGTGAGCGCCGCCAACAACGCGCCGGGCGCCTCGTATCCGTCGCTCTTCTCGTCGGTGGTCTCGGTCGCCGCGCACGAGGAGCCCGACCCGTGGTGCTGGTACTACAACCCCAGGCCGCCCGTCGAGTTCGGGGCCTGGGGTGTGGACGTGCCCATCGCCTGGAAGGACGGTGGCTCGACGGCCGCCACCGGCAATTCCTTCGCGGCTCCCCAGATCGCCGGCGCTCGTCGCCCTCCTGCGCTCGAAGCATCCGGGGCTGACGCCCTTCGAGATCAAGGCCGTCCTCGCCGCCACCGCGGATCTCGGCCCGCCTTCCTGAATCGTCGGCCGCTACCCTCCCCGCATGACCGACCGCCGTCTGATCGACTGGTTGCTCGACTCGGACCCCGCGCTGCGCTGGCAGGTCGAGCGGGATCTGCTGGCGGCACCCGGAGGCGACCTGGGCGGCGACCCGTGCTCGCGTCGCGACCGAGGGCTTCGGTGCCCGGCTGCTGGCCCTGCAGGACCCGGACGGCCAGTGGGCCGGTGGCGCGTTCTTCCCGGCCGGCTTCGACTTCGAGGGCCCGGAGGCGGCCGAGGGTGCCGGGCCAGCCGTGGACGGCGACGACGTGGTCGCTGAACTCGCTCCGCGAGTGGGGGCTCGATGCGTCCGTGCTGGCCGATACGGCCGAGCGTCTCGCCGCCAACAGCCGCTGGGAGTACGACGACCTGCCCTACTGGGGCGGCGAGGTCGACGCCTGCATCAACGCCTGGACGCTGGCCAACGGCGTCTGGCTCGGTGCTGACGTGGAGGGGCTCGCCGCCTGGTTCGTCGAGCACCGGCTCGGCGACGGCGGCTGGAACTGCGAGTGGGTCGAGGGGTCGACACGGTCGTCGTTCCACTCCACGCTCAACGCCCTCAAGGGCCTGCTCGCCCACGAGGCCGCGACCGGCGGCTCCGACCGGCGCGCGCCGCGCGGCACGCGGGCGAGGAGTACCTGCTCGAGCGGCGGCTGATGCGCCGCCTCTCGACCGGCGAGCTCGTGGCGCCGTGGGTGACGAGGTTCGCCTACCCCTTCCGCTGGTTCTACAACGTGCTGAACGCGTCGGACTACTTCCGGGCGGCATCGCTTCTGGAGGGCACACCGCCCGACCCGCGCATGGGCGAGGCCATCGAGGCCATCCGCGCCGCGCGACAGCCGGACGGGACGTGGCTCCAGGCGCGGCGGCACCCGGGCCGAGTGTGGTTCGAGGTCGACGTACCCGCTGACCAGCCATCGAAATGGCTGACCCTCTCGGGCCTCCGCGTCCTCGAGTGGTGGGACGGCGCCGCCTAGCAGGCGTCCGTTCTGACCCGTCTCAGAGCACGGTCATCCCGCATTGACCCGACGTCTGTCACCTGTTTGACAGACGCCTCCGAAGGCTGTGCCTACCTTGGACTCACGTAGCGCGAGGTCAAGGACATGAACGGGATGCTTCAGCATCAGGAGCACTACTCCCAGGAGATCCAGCGTCGCCATCAGGAAGCTCACCGGTGGGCCCAGGCCGGCGCCCTGGGCCGGTTCGCCCAGAGCGCTCGACAGAGTGCCCAGGAGCACCCGCGCCGGGCTCGCCTGGTCGCCGTCGTCTCCCCGATGGCCATCGGCTTCACCATCCTGGCGGTGCTCATCTAGACGACATCGAGAGGTTCCACTCCGAAGCGGCGGGGTCCTGGACGCAGGTGGACCCCGCCGCTTCACCTTTCTGGGGCCGGCTGTCGACAGCCCCTCATGCCCCGCGTAGACTTCGAGCGCATGACCAGCACCTACGGGCGCGCGACGGCGAGGACACCAGGCCGAGCACGCCCCGCCTGTATCGCCTCCGATCGATCGCCGTCGCGATCGTGGCCCTGTTCCTGCTCGCCACGCCCCTGTCGTCCGGTGTGGAAGCGGCCGTCACCGGGCCCTATCGCCCAAGCTCCGGGGAGCCCCTCTCGCCCGGCATCACCTACGAGCGTGGGACGATGTGGACGATCGGGTGGCCGGCGACAGGACGTCCACGTGGCCACCGTCGAGCTCCTGCGTCCCGAGGTCAAGGTCAAGTCGGTGCTGTCGGACGACAAGGTCGTGGGCAAGGAGGTCGTCCGCAAGATGGTCGACAGGCGGCGTCGACCCGGATTCCGCCCGATGGTCGCGATCAACGGGGACATGTCGACCTTCGGCCGCATCGACGCCTACGCGGCACCCCGCTCGATGGCGGTCTCGAACCGCGAGCTGCTGGCGGCCTATCCCTGCGTGCGGCCCGTCCTGGGTGTCGATGCCGATGGCTCGGCTCGGATCTCGAACGTACGCGCGCACATCACGCTGACGCTGCCGGGTGAGACGGAGCCGCGGCGTGTCGAACGCCTCAATACGCACCGCGATGACGACGCCGTGGTGCTCTTCACGAAGCGCTTCGCCCGCAGCACGAGGACGCGGCCCCGAGGCGTCGAGGTCATCCTCCGACTCGAGGGCAGGGTCCTCGCCAACGGTACGCAGACCGTGCAGGTCCTCCGGGTCCGCCGCGGACTGGGCGACACGCCCATCCGCGCTGGCCAGGCCGTGCTCTCGGTCAACAACCCCGAGGAGGCCTGGGTCTACGAGCTGGTCCCCGGCCAGAGCCTGACGCTCCAGACCCAGGTCGTGAAGCGGGTCGACAACGCCTGTGGCGGGAAGGTGAAGGCCGCGCCCGGCTGGGGCGATATCGCCGAAGCGCAGGGCGGCAACAAGTTCACCGTTCGCGACGGAGTCGTGCACGTCCCCACACCGGAGGAGTACCCCGGCGGCTGGGAACGTCATCCGCGTACGGGCGTCGGCCTGACCGCCGATGGTCGCTTGCTGATGGTCACCGTCGATGGTCGTCGCAAGGGCAGCCGCGGTGTGACGCTCGAGGAGATGGGCCAGCTGATGGTGTCGCTGGGCGCTGAGCATGCCTTCAACCTCGATGGGGGCGGCTCCACGGTGATGGCCAGGCAGAACAAGCGCAGCGGGAAGTTCGTGGTGGCCAACAAGCCCTCCGATGGCAAGCAGCGTCCGGCCACGCAGGCGCTCGCGGCCTTCCAGCGTCAAGCCCGGGCCATAGCGCCTGCTCCGGGCTCGAGCTGCGCCGAGGCGGGGCCGCTCAGGTAGCATCGGGTCACCCATGACCGACCGACGCCGCTTCTACCTGACCACCGCCATCGCCTACGCCAACAACAAGCCGGGCCTGCACACCCTCTACGAGGTGGTGGGCGCCGACGTCATCGCCCGCTGGCATCGCATGATCGGCGACGAGACCCGCTTCCTGACCGGCACCGACGAGTACTCGGTGAACATCGCCACCACCGCCGCCGAGCAGGGCCTCGAACCCAGGACCTTCGTCGACGGCAACGTGGCCATGTTCCAGGCAGGCCGAGGATGCGCTGGGCATCAGCCCCGACCGCTTCATCCGCACCACCGACCCCGACCACACCGAGGCCGCCCACGAGATGATCCGCCGCGCCTACGAGAACGGCGACATCTACCTGGGCACCTACGAGGGCTGGTACTGCCCCAACGAGGGCTTCCGCGCCAACAGCGACCTCGTCGAGGACGAGCAGGGCATGCACTGCCCCAACCACCCCGACGTCGAGCTGCAGTGGCTGACCGAGAACAACTGGTTCTTCCGCCTCTCGGCCTACCAGGAGCGCCTCGAGCGCTACTACGCCGAGCATCCCGATTGGGTCGCAGCCCGAGTACCGCAAGAACGAGATGCTCGGCTTCATCCGCGAGGGCCTCGAGGACTTCAGCGTCTCCCGCGAAGGCGCCAGCTGGGGCATCCCGTTCCCGATCATGCCCGACGGCTCGGGCGCCAAGCGCGAGGACGGCACGTGGGACCCCGCGGCCGGGACCGTCTACGTCTGGTACGACGCGCTCATCAACTACATCACCGGCGCCGGCTTCCCCGGCGACACCGAGCATGTTCGAGCAGTGGTGGCCGGCGGACCTGCACGTCATCGGCAAGGACATCAATCGCTTCCACACCATCTTCTGGCCGGCCATGCTCATGAGCGCCGGCCTGCCGCTGCCGCAGGCGCGGTGTGGGTCCACGGCTGGCTGCTGGCCCAGGGCGAGCGCATGAGCAAGAGCCGCGGCAACTTCCTCGACCCCATCGACGTGGTCGCGGCGCTGGGTCGGGATGGCGCGCGCTACACCGTGTTGCGCGAGGTCGCCTTCGACCGCGACAGCGACGTCTCCTGGGACTCCTTCGTGCGCCGCTACAACGCGGACCTGGCCAACGACTTCGGCAACCTGCTCAACCGCTCGCTGTCGATGACGGCGCGCTACCGGAGCGGCGAGCGCTCGGCTCCGACCGGGGGTGCGCTCGCGGCATCCTGGGCCGCGACCTTCGCGCGCTACGGCGAGAAGCTCGAGGCCTGTCTCTTGCACGAGGCGCTCGACACGCTGTGGGGCTTCGTCGGCGAGGCCAACAAGTTCGTCGAGGACGAGCAGCCGTGGACGCTGGCCAAGGCTGCCAAGGGCGGCGATGCCGCGGCCGACGAGCGTCTCTCCGGCGTGCTCGGCGATCTGCTCGAGGCCTGCCGTGTCATCGCCTTCGCCGCCGCGCCGTTCATGCCGGAGGCTGCCGCCCGCGCCGCCGCCCAGCTCGGCGTGGCCTACGACTATGCCGACGACGGCAACGACGGTCCGCCGCTTCGCGAGCTGGCCGCCTGGGGTGCGCTGCCCCCGGGCGGCAACATCGGGGTGGCGGAACCCTTGTTCCCTCGGCTCGAGGTGGACGAGACAGCCGAGAACGAAGGAGAAGTCTGATGGCTCACGGCGAGATCACGCACCTCGAACTGCCCAGCGACGACCCTGAGCGTGCCAAGGCGTTCTATGAGGGCATGTTCGGCTGGCCCATCAAGTCCCCGCCTGGCCACCCCACGTACCAGATGTTCCACGCAGGCCCCGGGGACATGGGCGGCACCATCGGCCTGCGCGGCAAGAACGCACCCGGCAAGCCACGCATCTACGTGACCGTCGATTCGGTGGCGGAGGCCCTGGCCAAGGTCGAGAGCCTCGGCGGCAGCATCGTGATCGGCAAGACCGAGGTCCCGGGCATGGGCTGGTATGCCGCCATCAACGACAGCGAGGGCAGCGAGATCGGGATCTGGGAGGCACTGCCTGCCTGAGCTGAACCCCGCCGGGCTGCGGCTCGTCGACTCCCACGCCCACATCCAGACGCAGGCGTTCGAGCAGGACGCTGACGATGTGCTGGCGGCCGCCTACGCTGCGGGTGTCGAACGCATCCTGGTGCCCGGGTTCGACCTGCCCACCACGCACGCCGGCATCGCGTTCGGCCGGCGCCACGGGCTCAGGACGACCGTCGGCATCCACCCGCACATCGCTTCGACCGTGGACGAGGCGATGTGGGCGGAGGTCCGCGAGCTGGCGCACCTCGACGATGTCGTGGGCATCGGCGAGACCGGGCTCGACTACGACCGTGGCTTCAGCTCGCGCGAGGACCAGCTGGCCAACCTCGAGCGGCACATCAGCCTGGCCTACGAGACCGGCGAGTCCCTGACGCTGCACTGCCGCTCCAAGCCCGGCCAGCGCGACGCCCAGGACGACCTCATCCGGTTGCTGCGCGAGGGTGGCGCCGGCAGCCCCGAGTGGCGCGCGCGTTTCGGCGATCGGCCACCCGGTGTGCTCCACTCGTTCAGCGGACCGGTCGACTACGCCGAGTCCGCCCTCGAGCTGGGCTTCTTCATCGCCTTCGGCGGGCTCGTC
Organism: uncultured Chloroflexia bacterium; assembly: GCA_963714675.1. Classification (GTDB taxonomy): domain Bacteria; phylum Chloroflexota; class Limnocylindria; order Limnocylindrales; family CSP1-4; genus JAFMJV01. Next base: position 42,032 of record CAVQPG010000008.1, read on the forward strand.
TTCCGGCGTGGCGAGGAGAGCAGCGCCGATGTCGCCAGGCTGACGCCGCTCGACCGGGTCCTGACCGAGACCGACTCGCCCTATCTCAAGCCCAAGGGCGTGCGGGGCAGCCGCAATCAGCCGCTCAACGTGGCCGTCACGGCCACCTGGGTGTGCGACCTGCGAGGCGACGACCCCGGAGTCTTCGGCCAGGCCCTGGTCGAGAATTTCGACCGCTTCGTGGGTGCTAGCCGGTGGAGCGGCTGACCAGCGCCTTCGTCAGCTCCGTCCCGTCAGCGGTGCTGATGCGGCAGGCGACCTGCGTCTCACTCACCGCCCAGCGAGCTGATCTCGATGGGCGTGCCGGGCAGGGCCGGCAGCACGTAGCCGAGGCGATAGCAGTCCGGCTGCTCGATGCGCTGTCCCTCGGGCAAGCGAGCGATGCCGTCGTCGACCATGTCCACGTAGGCGGCGTTGTTCATGTGCCCCATGGGGTCGATGTCGAGCGGCCGCACGCGGGTGGCCAGCCTCGCCACCTCGCCGGCAGGTTCCGGCAGCACCGCGCGGTCGCGCGTGAATTGCCGGCCCGACGAGAAGTAGCGCGCGATCTCCGGCGGTACCTTGGCTGGCCTGCTCTCGGCGGTGAGGAGCACCCAGTCCGTGTCGACGGTCGCCATCAGGCCCTCGGCACCATGTGCATCCTCCGACCCGACCCGACGTACCTCGGAGTGTCGGCGGGCCCACACGTGGCGCCAGCCCACGACCTGCGTGCTGATGGCGAGGACATCACCGTAGGTGATCGGCTCTGCGATGGAGACCTTGACGTTGCGCACGAGCCACTGCATGCCGCGCTCCTCGTACCAGCCGCGATCGAAACCGGCTTCGGTGCTGTGCCGCCAAGCCATGTCCTGGGCATAGCGCAGCAGACCGGATGGCCGAAGCCAGCCGTCGCCATCCGCCTCGTCGAAGCGGACACGGTACTCGTGCTCGATGCGCTGCACGGGCTCCATGCCAGCGAGTGTATGGCGGATGGGGGGTCCTGCGCCGTCAGCGAAAAGGCAGCGCCACGCTAGGTACTTCCCGTAGGATGCGGCCATGGATTGCCGGAGTTGTGGCCGAATCCTCGATGGCGACGCCAGGTTCTGCCCGGGCTGTGGGACCGCGGTGACCAGGTCGTGCGCCGCCTGCGGCGAGACGCTCGATCCCGACGCGCGCTTCTGCAAGCGCTGCGGGCAGGCCGTGGACGGTCCGGCGGCGGTACTCGACGAGTCGCTCCGACAGCCCGTCCCGTCAACCAGCCGGGAGCGCAAGACCGCGACGCTGCTCTTCGCCGACGTCGTGGGCTTCACCGAGATGGGCGAGCGACTCGATGCCGAGGTCGTCAGCCGTCTGATCTCCGACGCGTTCGAGCGCCTGGCGGCGGAGGTCGAGCGCTACGGCGGGACCGTCGAGAAGTACGCCGGCGACGCGATGCTGGCCGTCTTCGGCGTGCCCGTAACGCACGAGGACGACCCCGAACGAGCGGTACGAGCGGCCCTCGAGATGGAAGCTGCGGTGGCGACGTTGCCGGGTACCGTCGGCGACCAGCGCTTGCGACTGCGCATCGGTATCGAGAGCGGCGAGGTGCTTGCCGACCTCGCTCGTTCGACTGACGAGCGCGACCTGTTCGTCACCGGAGATGCCGTCAACACGGCGGCCCGCCTGCAGGCGTCCGCTGATGCGGGCACCGTCGTGGTCGGCCCCACCACCTACGCCAGCACGCGCGGGCTCATCGAGTACGAGGAGCGCCCGTCCCAGTCGCTCAAGGGCAAGCAGCTGCCGATGGCCTCGTGGCGCGCCGTGCGGGTACGTGCCCGGCGTGGCGGCATCCGTGCCCCACTCGGGATCGAGGCGCCGCTCATCGGACGCAACGAAGAGCTGGCACTGCTGAAGGAGACCATCCGTCGCACCGTGGCTGCCGGCCGGCCGCACATGGTCACCGTGGCGGGTGAGGCCGGCGTGGGCAAGACCCGCCTGATCTGGGAGCTGGAGAAGTACCTCGACGGGCTTCCCGGCACGTTCTACTGGCGCAAGGGTCGCTGCTACTCGTACGCCTCGGTGAGCTACTCACCGCTGGTCGAAGCGGTCAAGGCGGACGCTTCGATCAGCGACGACGATCCCCCGGAGCTCATGATCGCCAAGCTGGACGCGAGGTTGGAGGATCTCGCCGAGACGGTCGACGCGGACGCCTGGCGTCCGGCGCTCCAGGCGCTGCTCGGGATCCCCGGCCCGCGAGCGCTGGCCCAGGAGGAGCTCTTCGAATCGTGGCGACTCTACCTGGCCTCGTTGGCTGCTCGCTATCCGCTGGTCCTGGTCGTCGAGGACATCCATTGGGCTGATGAGGTCACCCTCGACTTCCTCGAGTTCGTGGCTCGCTGGGGCGATGCGCCCATCACGCTGCTGTGCGTCGCTCGTCCCGAGCTGCTCGAGCGACGCTCCACCTGGGGCGGAGGCATCAGGAACGCCGCATTGGTGGAGCTCGCGCCGCTGGAGGCCGACGAATCGGTCACGCTCATCGACGAGCTGCTCGGTGGCGCGCTGCCCGATGACGTGCGTGAGCGCGTGGTCGCCATGGCCCACGGCAACCCGCTCTTCACCGAGGAGCTGGTGCGCATGTTCGTCGACCAAGGCGTGCTGCGCGAGCACGAGGGAGCGTGGCAGTTCATCGGTCCCGTGACGGAGCTCTCCGTGCCTGACTCGGTGCAGGCGGTCCTCTCCGCTCGCCTCGACGAGCTGGCGGGCGAAGAGAAGCGGGTGGCCCAGGAGGCAGCGGTCATCGGCCGCATCTTCTGGGACGTCATCGTCGCCCACCTGCGCGACCGCTCGGCAGACGAGGTGACGGCCGCGCTGCGTGGGCTGCGCATCAAGGAGCTGGTGGCGCCGCGGGTGCCGTCCACCATGGCCGGCGCCTCCGAATGGTCCTTCCACCACGTACTCGTGCGCGATGTCGCGTACGACTCGCTGCCCAAGACCGACCGTGCCTCGCTCCACCTGCAGGTCGCGCGCTGGGCCGAATCCGAGCTGGGTGATCGTCTCGATGAGTACGCCGAGCTGGTGGCCTCTCACACGGCCGCGGCGCTGCGCTATCAAGAGGAGCTCACGACAGGCTCCGACGACCAGGCCCTGGCCGCACTCCGCGGACAGACGATGGTCGCTGCCAAACGTGCCGCGCAGCGCGCCGGTGCGGTGCAGGATCGTCAGGCGGCGCGCCGCTGGCAGCTGCTGGCGATCGAGCAGGCCAAGCGACTGGGACGCCCGGTGATCGAGCGAGCCGAGCTGGCACGGACGTTCTTCACTCTCACCGGCCACGAGCTGGGATCCGATGAGCGGGTCGTGCTGTTCGACGAGTCCTCAGCGCTGCTCGAGCCGCTGGCTGGGGCCGACGAGACCACCCGGGAGCTGTGGGGCCAGCTGCGCGCCTACCTCGGGCAGGCGACCCACGAGACCGGTCGGCCGGTGGAGGCCCAGGCGGTACTCGTCGCGGCGGCCGAGGAACTGGCGCCGTATGCGCCGTCGGCGGCGCGCGCCAAGGTCTTGCAGACGCTGAGCTGGTCGCGATGGCATGCCTTCGAGTTCGAGGCTGCCCACGAGGCCGCCGCAGCGGCCATCGAAGAGGCGCGCGCGTCCTCTGCCGACGATGTGTATCGCTGGGCGCTCCACGAGTCGGGCGTCATCGCCGGCTTCCAGGGTGACATCGAGGCGAGCCTTGAGCGGCTGCAGGAGAGCCACGACCTGGCCGAGGCCGCGGGCGATCGCGACCTCCTGAACCGCTGCTACATCAACATCTCGTCGATCTCGCTCAACAGTGGCTATCCACTGCATCGACCCCGAGAGCTGCTGACGCGCGCCACGACGCTGGCCCGCCGCTCCGCGTCGTACGGGACGCTGACGTTCGTACTCGACAACTTCGCTGGGCTCTCCTGGCTTCAGGCCAGGTTCGAGGACGCGGTGGAGCAGTCGGACGAGGCACTCGATGCCGCCGAGCGCGCTGGCTATGGCTCCATGAAGGGCACCATCTATCGCGTCCGAAGCGACGCCCTCAGGGCTCTGGGGCGGACGGAGGAGGCAGACGCCGACCTGGCCATCGCCGTCGAGCGCGCCGAGGATGATCCCCAGCATCGCGACTGGCTGAAGGTGGCGATGGCCCGGGCGGACCTGATGGTCGATCCAGTCCGCGCCGTGGCCGGGCTGCGCGGCCCGCATCCCGAGTTCGAGGGTTACCCCAATGCCGAGATGACGGTGGCTCTGTGGCTCGCCCGCCTGGCCCTCCGCGTCGGTGACCGCGAGGCGATCGAGGAGTCCCTCGAGACGCACGCTCGACATCCCCAGCTGGCGGGCCCAGGCTACGAGCTCGAGAGGCGTTGGGTCCGCGCGCTCGCGGATGAGGACATCGACTCGCTGGTACAGGCGTCCGCTGGCTTCGATGCTGCCGGCTACACCTTGTACATGGCCGAGACGCTCGTCGACGCGGCCCTCATCGAGGCTCGACGCGGGGAGGGAGGCGCGCTCGCAGAGCAGGCCCGGGCGGCGGTCGCGCAGCTCGGCTATCAGCCCATCCTGGGTCCGCTGCCCGAGACGCGTTGGCTGAGCTCGACGGTGACCGCCTGATGGGCTGCCGGGAGTGCGGCGCGGCCCTGGCCGCCGCGGCGCGCTTCTGTGCCTTCTGCGGGACGCCAGTGGTCCCGAGCTGCAGCGAGTGTGCGGCAGAGCTTCCCGAGGGTGCCCGTTTCTGCCCTGACTGCGGAACGCCGGTCGGGGGCGGCATGGCCGAGGCGCGCGAGGACGCCACCGCTCTGCAGCGCGATCGAGGCCGCGAACGCAAGACCGCGACCCTGCTGTTCGCCGACATCGTCGGCTTCACGGGCCTCAACGAGACCCACGACCCGGAGCTGGTCTCCTCGCGCACCTCCGCACTCTTCGAACGGCTCTCGCGCGAGGTCGAGCGCTACGAGGGCACCATCGAGAAGTTCGCCGGCGACGCGATGCTCGCGGTCTTCGGCGTACCGGCCGCGCACGAGGACGACCCCGAGCGTGCTGTCCGCGCGGCCATCGAGATGCAGGCGGTCGTCTCGTCCATGGCGGCCGACGCGGGGGAGGGGCCGGAGCTGCAGTTGCGCATCGGTGTGGCCACGGGACAGGTGCTCGTGAACCAGGACCGTGCCGCCTCGGAGCGCGACCTCTTCGTCACTGGCGATGCGGTCAATACGGCATCGCGCCTCCAGGGCATCGCTGAGCCCGGGACGGTCGTCGTCGAAGCGTCTACCTACGCGGCGACTCGCGACGCGGTCGACTACGAGGAGCTGCCCACCGTCGAGCTGAAAGGCAAGGTCATGGCTGTCGCCGCCTGGCGCGTCGTGGCGGTCAAGGCCGGGCGGGGTGGGCGCCGAGCACGACTGGGTCTTGAGTCCCGGCTGGTCGGGCGCAACGCCGAACTGGCGCTGCTCAAGGAGACCGTCAGCCGTGCCGTCGACGATGGACGGCCACACCTGGTGACCATCATGGGCAGTGCCGGCGTGGGCAAGAGCCGCCTCACCTGGGAGCTGGAGAAGTACCTCGACGGCGTCCCCGACGTCTATCACTGGCGCAAGGGCCGCTGCCTGGCCTACTCGGGTCCCAGCTTCGGGCCCATCGCCGACGTCATCAAGGTCGACGCGCTCATCTCCGACGACGATCCGCCCGAGGTCGCTCGCGAGAAGCTCGGGACTCGGCTCGACGAGCTCGACCTGGGGGTCGACGCGGAAGCGTGTCCGTGGCGCCCTCGAGGGCGTGCTCGCGATCGGTGGAGCGCGGGATCATGCCCGCGACGAGCTCTTCGAAGCCTGGCGCCGCTACCTCGGTGCCATCGCCGCGGTGGCCCCGCTCATCCTGGTCGTCGAGGACATCCACTGGGCCGACGACAGCGTGCTCTCGTTCCTCGAGTTCCTCGCGCGGTGGGGCGAGGGCCCCATCGTCATCGTCTGCCTGGCACGCCACGAGCTGCTCGAGCGTCGCGACAGCTGGGCTGGCGGCCTGCCCAATGCCACCACCATCGTGCTCGAGCCCCTCGGCGCGGAAGCCAGCGTCGAGCTCATGGATGGACTGCTCGATGGCGGCCTGCCGGGCAGCTCTCGCCGACCGCATCATCGCCCTCGCCGAAGGCAACCCGCTGTTCGTCGAGGAGATGGTGCGCATGCTCGTGGACCGTGGCGTGCTGCGCTTCGTCGACGGACGCTGGGAGCTGGCTGGTGCCGTGGAGCAGGTGGAGATCCCCGGCTCCGTCCAGGCGGTGCTGGCGGCTCGGCTCGACACGCTGCCCGCTGACGAGAAGCGGGTGGCCCAGGACGCCGCTGTCGTGGGCCGCATCTTCTGGGACGTCCTCGTGGCCCACCTGGCGGGTTCGACGCGCAGTCCGACGGACGATCTCATCAGGCGCCTGCGGGTCAAGGACCTCGTCGTCCAACGCAGTCCGTCGTCGCTGGCGGAGGCGAGCGAGTACGGCTTCCGCCACGTGCTCATCCGCGACGTGGCCTACGACTCGCTGCCCAAGCGCGACCGCTCTCGCCTGCACCGGGATATCGCACTGTGGGCGGAGGCTGAGCTCTCGGATCGCATCGATGAGTTCTCCGAGCTCATCGCCAGCCACCTCGCGGCGGCACTGGCCTACGAAGAGGAGTTGGCCGAGGACCCGGCCGACCTGCGCGCTATCCGCGAACTGACCATGAACGCCGCGCGGCGAGCGGCACGACGCGCCGAAGCCATGAGCCAGGTGGCCATCGCCGCTCGTTGGCTGAAGCTGGCGGTGGACCTCGCGCGCAAGCTGGGTGTTTCCGTTCGGGAGCTGGCCCAGGTGGCGGTGGAATACGGGCAGATCGCATGGGAGACATCCGACCCGGCGGACCTCGAGGCGGTGCTCCCTTCGGTCATGGATGACCTGCTCGCGATCCCCGACCGCACGGCGGAAGACCAGCAGCTCCTCGCCCGGCTACGGGACATTCGTGCGCTGGCCAAGTTCGACCTGGGCGAGGTCGACGAGGCCCGACGGCTCGCGCGCGAGGGCATCGCTGAGTTGGAACCGGGTCCCCCGACCGCCGGACGCGCCGGCCTGCTGGTGCGCCTTGGCTGGACCTACTGGCGGGCTGGTCCGGTCGACGAAGCGGTGCCCATCCTCGAGCGGGCCATCGAGGAGGCCAGGGCCAGCGGCAGCTCGGAAGCACTGCGGCTGGCCACACACGACCTTGGGGTCGCCCTCGCGTTCCTCGACCGCCCTGACGAGGCTGTCGCCCTCCTGGAGGACTCGTACGCGCAGGCGATCACGGCGAAGGATCGTGCCCTGCTCATGCGCTGCTACATCAACATCCCCGCCGTCCGGCTGTCTCGCGGTGACCCACCGGGCCCGCTGTCAGCGATGACTGAAGAAGGTCTGACCCTGGCCCGTCGCTCCGCAGCCAGCCACACCATCATCTGGCTGGCCGGCAACCAGTCCGAGATCATGCGTGAAATGGGTCGTCTGGATGAGGCGATGGCCTACGTCGATGAGGCCATCGTCGAGGCGCGCCGCCTTTCCAGTCGGGCCCTTGGAACGAAGTTGAGCCTCCGAGCGCGCACCCACCGGCTACGGGGCGACTTCGACGCGGCCGCGCGCGACCTCGACGAGGTCATCCGGCTGGGGCCAGGCCGGGAGCCACAGGTCGCCGCTGAATATCCGATGAGCCTGGCGCACGCGCGCTGGCCAGATGATCCGCGCGGGGCCATGGACGCCCTGGCCGCATGGATCTCCGGCGATCCCGGCCTGCCGTCGACCTCGGAGGTGGCCCTCGAGGTGGCGCGGATGGCCTTGCGCCTGGGCGACCGAACCACCCTGGCCCGGGCCGCCACGATCCACGGGCAAAGCCTCACCGACTACCCGGCGCCCATCTTCCTCGCCAAGAGACGCTGGGTCGAGGCCATGGCCGGTCCCGGCGACCACCTGGCGGTCGAGGCAGCAGCCGCAGCGTTCGAGGAGCTCGGCTATCCCGTGCGCGCGGCGGACGCCTGGGCGGATGCGGCGATCATGGCTGCCAGGGCGGGCGTCGCGTCCGAGGCTGAGGGTCGTGCCCAGGCGCTGTGCGAGTCCATGGGCATGCACCCGTTGCTCGGCCCCCTGCCCGAAACGCGCTGGATCAGCGATGAGTCGCGCGAGGAGTCGACCGCAGGCGCTTGACACCGAGCGGCGCTTTGGCTACAGTGTTGGCACTCTCACCTTGAGAGTGCTAATCAAGCCAGCGATGCGGGTCAACCGGGCGCCCGGGACCACCGGAAGCCAGCCCCCCGCCGCAAGAGACACCACACCAGGAGGGAATCGCGTTGGCGACTGCCACCAAGCTCCGCCCCCTCGGCGACCGCGTCGTCGTCCAGCCCATGGCCCGTGAGGAGATGACCTCCAGCGGCATCGTCCTGCCGGACACTGCCAACAAGGAGAAGCCGCAGGAAGGCGAGATCATCGCCGCCGGCCCCGGTCGACTCAACGACGACGGCAAGCGCGAGCAGATGGACGTCAAGGTCGGGGACAAGGTCCTCTACGCCAAGTACGCCGGCACCGAGTTCAAGATCGATGACGAGGAACTGCTGATCATCAGCCAGAAGGACATCCTCGCCGTCGTCGAGGCCTAGACACACAACCGACTCGCCGCACGGCCGGGCCCAGACTGGGTTCGGCCGTCGTCTGCCAAGGAGGAATCACCACACCGTGGCCAAGCAACTGATCTTCGACGAGACCGCTCGTCGTTCGCTCAAGAGGGGTGTCGACGGACTCGCCGACGCCGTCAAGGTGACGCTCGGCCCCAAGGGCCGCAACGTCGTCCTGGACAAGAAGTTCGGCGCTCCCACCATCACCAACGATGGCGTCACCATCGCCCGTGAGGTGGAGCTCGAGGAGCCGTTCGAGAACATGGGGGCGCAGCTCCTCAAGGAAGTCGCCACCAAGACCGACGACGTCGCCGGCGACGGCACCACGACCGCGGTCGTGCTGGGCCAGGCGCTCGTGACCGAGGGTCTCAAGAACGTGACCGCGGGTGCCAACCCCATGATCGTCAAGCGCGGCATGGACAAGGGCGTCGAGGCCATCGTCGAGCGGCTCAAGGTCAACTCGCGCCCGGTGGACACCAACGAGCAGATCGCGGCCGTGGCCGCTATCTCCGCTGCCGATCCGGCCGTCGGCGAGCTCATCGCCGAGGTCATGGACAAGGTCGGCAAGGACGGTGTCATCACCGTCGAGGAAGGTCAGTCGATCGGCCTCGACAAGGAATACACCGAGGGCATGCAGTTCGATCGCGGCTACATCAGCCCCTACTTCGTGACCAACGCCGACCGCATGGAAGCGGTCATCGAGAACCCGGCGGTCCTCATCACCGACAAGAAGATCTCCAGCATCAACGAGCTGCTGCCGGCGCTCGAGAAGGGCGTCCAGCTGGGCCGTCCGGTCTTCGTCATCGCTGAGGACATCGACGGCGAGGCCCTCGCCACGCTCGTCGTGAACAAGCTCCGCGGCACGGTCAACGTGCTGGGCGTCAAGGCTCCCGGCTTCGGCGACCGGCGCAAGGAGATGCTGCGCGACATCGCCATCCTCACCGGCGCCAACGTCATCAGCGAGGAGGTCGGCCGCAAGCTCGACTCCGTCACCGCCGAGGACTTCGGCGGCGCCCGTCGCATCGTCTCCACCAAGGACGACACCACCATCGTGGACGGCACCGGCGACGCTGCCGCCATCAAGGGGCGCATGACCCAGATCAAGGCGCAGATCGAGGAGACCACCTCGGACTACGACCGCGAGAAGCTCCAGGAGCGCCTCGCCAAGCTGGCCGGCGGCGTGGCCGTCATCAAGGTCGGCGCGGCCACCGAGGTCGAGCTCAAGGAGAAGAAGCACCGCATCGAGGATGCGCTCTCCACGACCCGCGCCGCGGTCGAGGAGGGCCTCGTGGCTGGTGGTGGCACCGCGCTGCTGCAGGCCATCCCCGCGCTCGACTCGGTCGAGGTCGAGGGTGACGCCAAGATCGGTCTCAACATCCTGCGCCGCGCGCTCGAGGCGCCCATCCGCCAGATCGCCGAGAACGCCGGCCAGGAGGGCTCCGTCATCGTGGCGGCCGTCCGTCTGCTGCCGGTCGGCGAGGGCTACGACGCGCTCAAGGGCGAGTACGGCGACATGTTCGACAAGGGCATCGTCGATGCTGCCAAGGTCACGCGTTCCGCCCTGCAGCACGCCAACTCCATCGCCGGCATGGTCCTGACCACCGAGACGCTGGTCACCGACCTGCCCGAAGAGGAGAAGGCGCCCGCCGGGGGCCACTCCCACGACTACTAGTCGACACTGCTGACCAGTCGTCGGTCAGCCTTCCTACCCAACGCCGGGGAGCCCGGGTCCATGAGACCTGGGCTCTTCGATTCTCCCGGGGACGACGCGCCGGGCTCGCTCGCGGGCAGGTTCCGCGGCGTCGCGCTAGGCTCCATCGCGATGAGCCGAGTCGTCATCCCCGAGCGCCTCAGCGCCCGGCGGGCCATCAGCCTGGCCCTGTCCGTGGGCCTGCTCACGTCCGTCGTCGTCACACCCGCCAGCGCGCAGGACCTGCCGTCCTGCGATGGCGAGCGCACGTCCGACTGCGTCCTGCCCGACTGGTCAGCATCGCCCGTTCGCGATCTGCCCAGCATCTTCGGCCGGGTCGACGGCGTGGCCTGGATCGAGGATGAGCGCGGCGATGCGCCCGAGGACGGACTCGACATCCTCGGCGTCGGCGTGGGTCGCGTCCGTATCGACGACCCAGCTCCGGTCCGCGCTGCTGACGGGCTGCTGAAGCTGGGCCGGGCCAAGAAGGCCGTGCCCGCCGGTGAGGCGGTCCTCGTGCGGGTCGTGCTCGACCGGGCTCCCAGCGAGGTCGCCGGTGGACACGCGGGCATCCACCTCGCCACCGACATCGATGGCTCACGCAGCAACAACGTACCGGCCGGCATCGCCCGGCCCGACTACCCCTTCGCGGGCAGCGAGAACATCTACTCCCTCACGTGGGCCTCCACCACGGGCAAGACGAAGCTGCTGAGCAGCGATCTGGCCAAGGCCTGGTACAAGGCCAAGGACCCGTTCGCGGCGAGCTGGGCGGATCCGACGGTGCTCGACTTCCTCGTCGCGCCGCAGGCGTTCGGCGATGACTTCCGCGTGATCACCTATGCGGCCGGGAGCGAAGGCGGCTACGACACCGTCGGCTACGGCCCGGGGCCGGTGCCCGCTGACGGCCGGGTCGGCCTCGTGCCCCTCTGCCTCGAGGGCTCCATCCTCGGCTGAGCCGTTCACCGTCGGCCGCCTCAGCGAGAACGGCCAGACCGTGCGGAACGTGGAGGCGGCGGCCTCGTGGCGCGGCGGTGCCCGGATCCCGCTGGATCGGCAGCTCCGCCCGGCGCTCGAAGCGCTCATCGCCGACCGTGACGAGGACGGCGACGGCCGGATCGGCCTGCCCACCTGGGTCAACCTCTTCGAGGATGGCATCGTCATCCGCCAGCGCCCGGACCTGCAGATCAGCCTCGACGGCGACGACGCCGTGCTGGCGCTCGAGCTGGGGCTGACGCGCCGCGGCTACAACGTGCTGCGCGACTTCGAGCCCGGCATCGACCGGCGATGCCGAGCTCGATGCCTGGCTGGAGCGTGCCACCGACGCGCTGCGCGTGACCATGCCACCGTTCCGCTTGAACAAGGAGAGCGGACTGCTGGTGGGGGAGGGCATCGGCACCTGCATCCCCTGGCTGGTCCCGCCGCCCGAGCCCGAACCGACGGCCTCGGCCACGCCCGGACGCGGGTGAGGCTGCAGCCGGCACCTGAAGCGCCGCCTCGACAATCTCTAGACTGTCCGCCATGACCGGCGGGTGGATCCACCTCATCACAGGCTGCATGTTCAGCGGCAAGACCGACGAGATGCTGCGCCTCATCCGGCGCGCGGAGATCGCCGGGCGTCGCGTGGTGCTCGTGCGCCCGGCCATGGACGACCGCACCGAGGCCGGCGCCGTCGAGTCCCGATCGGGCGTCAACCGCAAGGCCGAGTCGGTCGCCGACAGTGGTGGGATCCCGCCCCTCGTCACCGCTCAACGCGCCTCCGTGGTGGCCATCGACGAGGCCCAGTTCTTCGACGACGGGCTGCCCGAGATCGCTGAGCTGCTCGCGGCCGAAGGTCGCACGGTGCTCGTCAGCGGACTCGACCAGGACTTCCTCGGCCGACCCTTCAATGCCATGCCCACGCTGCTGGCGCTGGCGGACCAGGTCACCAAGCTGACCGCCATCTGCACCGTCTGCGGGGCCGAGGCGACCCGCACCCAGCGCATGGTCGGCGGCAGACCTGCCGCGGCAGACGATCCGCTGATCGTGGTCGGCGGCATGAACGACGATCGCTACGAGGCTCGCTGCCGTGCTCACCACGTGATCGGCAGCGCACGCGGTGCCACCTCGTCGCCGATCTGGGAGAACCTCCCCACCGCCTACGAGTACGGCCAGTCCCATGCCAGGAGGCTTCTTCGGTAGAGAACCCACCGACGGCGGCCCGAGGCGGGGGCATCGGACCGTTGCGCGAGTAGACATCGAGAGCTCGTAGTCGCCTAGTGTCTCGTGCCGCTAATGGCTAGCAGCATGATGTCGGACTCGGCTACGATCGGGGCATGGCTCAAGCACCCCGCCCCACCACTGTCCGTCCCCGAGGCCGACAAGGCCGTCCTCGAGGCCGTCATCCGGGCACCCACGAGCGAGCAACGTCTCGTGACCCGCGCCCACATCGTGCTGCGCTCGGCCGAGGGCATCGCGATGGAGCACGTCGCGCGCGAGCTGGGCGTGGCCTTCATGACCGTGAAGCTGTGGCGCCGCCGGTATGCGGAGGCGGGCCTCGCGGGGCTCGCCGACCGACCCCGACCGGGCCACCCGCCGACGTACGGCCGCGAGGACCGTGACCGGCTCCTGGCCCTCACGCTGGGCCCACCGCCCGAGGGCACGACCCACTGGAGCGTGCGGCAGATGGCCAAGGCGGACTGGCATGAGTCCCTCCACGGTGCACCGCCTGTGGTCCGAGCTGCGGCCTGAAGCCGCACCGCGTCGAGACCTTCAAGTGGAGCACCGACCCGGCCGCTCGAGGCCAAGGTCCGCGACGTGGTCGGGCTCTACCTCGACCCGCCCGACGGGGCCATCGTCCTCGTCGGTCGACGAGAAGACCCAGATCCAGGCGCTCGATCGCACCCAGCCCATGCTGCCGATGCGTCCGGGCCAGGTCGAGCGGCACACCCACGACTACACGCGCCACGGCACGACCTGCCTGTTCGCGGCGCTCGAGGTCGGCAGCGGGGCGGTCACGACCGACCACCGCGCCCGCCACACCGGGGCCGACTTCCTGGCCTTCATGAAGCGGGTCGCGCGAGCGTACCCGGAGGGCGAGCTGCACGTCGTGCTCGACAACGTGTCAGCACGCACACGACCCCCGACGTCAGGGCCTGGCTCGAGCGGACACCCGCGCATCACCTTCCACTTCACGCCCGACCTCGGCCTCGTGGATGAACCAGGTCGAGACCTGGTTCGGCATCCTCACGCGCCGCGCCATCCGGCCGGCGGCAGCTTCGCGCAGCGTCAAGGAGCTCATCGCCATGATCGATGCCTTCACCCGCCAGCTGGAACGACGGGTCGCCAGTCCCTTCGTCTGGGTCAAGACCGCCGATGCGCATCCTCGCCAAGGCCGTGCGCAAGCCGCCAGCCAATCAGCGAATCGGGACACTAGTACTGATGGCCACAGTCGCTTCGACTGCGGGGAGAGGTGCTGGGGTAGTCTGGTGGGGTTAGTCATGGTCCGAAAGTCCTAGTGCTGCGCGGTGGCACCGGAGACCGCGCCAATCCCTTGCCAGGGGCGGCCGGGTGGGGTGAGGGTTGGGAGCACGGCCGGGTTGTGAGATGCCTCTCGCACGCCCGGCCGACACGGGACGGGACCTCGCACAGACCGCGGACTCGTCCAAGGGGTGGGGTTTGCGGAGAAGTGCAGCCCCACCCCGACCAGCTGAGCGGCGACGTAGCCAAGTGGGAAGGCGGCTGACTTGCAGGTCGGCCTTGAGCAGGTTCGATTCCCTGCCGTCGCCTCCACACTCCACCCATCCGGCTCAGCCCTGTGGGATCGCAGCAACCTTCCTGAAGACGTGCTCCACAACGCGCGCGTCGTACGCTCGCCAGGCGGTCGGCCTATCTTGGTCATCGAAGTCGAGGATCACGCGTTGGAGTTGGTTGGCCTGCCGTAGCAGCTCGTCGCCGCTCAGGGCCCAGAGGTCGGCGCGGGGCTGAAGGTCGACGGTGGCGGCGCGCAGCCGAGTCGGCTTCACTCATGTCCCGCCTACGAGTAGCGACCGGCGGCGATCCGTGTCCTGCGACGGCACACCCCGCACCGGACCGCACCCCCCTGATCACATGGACCCCCGTGGGGCTAGGACCACCGGGCGAGTGGTCCCCGGGGATTCTGCGGGCGCACAGTGCTGACACCCAGCTACGGGCCGTGGACGGCGCGTAGCCGGAGGCCTGTCGACCTCGACAAGGCGGAGCACAGCCCGACCGGAGGTACCAAGAACCATGCGACCTCGCTCACACAGCGTCACCATCCTCGCGTACAGCGCGGTCATGGTCGGCCTCTTCTGCCAGTTCGCTGCGGCCGCCCTGCTCATCACCGGCTCGGTGTTCGGCCCGAGTGGGGAGGCGAGTGCCATGGTGACGCTGGTGATCGGCGCGCTCTTCTTCGGCTTGACGTTCGCGTCCTACTTCGTGGCCTACGGGTTCTTCACGCGCAAGAGCTGGTCCTGGGCCGGTGGCATCATCCTCTTCGTGACGCTCGTGGTCGCGAGCGTCGCTCTGTCGTTCGTGGCCAGCAACTTCGTCTCGACGGTCCTGCCTCTCGCCGCCGCGGTCGTCGGCATCTGGCACCTGAAGCGCCCGGCGGTCAAGGCGGAGCTGCTCGGCACCGAGGTCCCGGTCGCGGCGTCCGTCAAGGTACCCGGCTCGCTCGACGGAGCCGAACCCACCCACTAGGCACACAGCGGCCCGCGACTCCGGGCCGCTCGACGCACGACAGAAGATCGACCGTGGCCTCGCGCCACGGTCGTTTCTGATGTCTTCGGCCCACGGCCCTAGAATCAGGGGTCCGTGCCGGATCCGAAGGATGGCGTGCCGGCGGATCCGCCGCCCCCGCCCGACCCCCAAGCCCCCGCGTTCGATGGCTTCTTCGCGCCTCATGAGCTGGCGCCGCCGCCGTCGGACGACGACGTTCCGCCGCCGCTCGAGAGCGATGGGGACGTCGAGGTCGTGGTGGAGATACCCACCCGGCCCGATGCGACCCGGGCGCCGGAGCCCCGCGATGACGATGAGTGGTTCTCGATGGTGGCCGCGACCGCCGGTGAGTCGGCCCCCGCGCGGCCGGCGCCGAGCCCCGCGGACGAGCAGCGGCGCAAGCAGGAGGCCAAGCAGCTCGCCACGTCGATCGTCAGGCGGCTGAACCCCGAGCAGGCGCGCGCGGTGACCACCACCGAGGGCCCCCTGCTCATCCTCGCTGGTGCCGGCTCGGGCAAGACCCGCGTGCTGGCTCACCGCATCGCCTACCTGGTCGGCGTCGAGGGCGTGAAGCCATGGCAGATCCTGGCCGTGACCTTCACCAACAAGGCTGCCGCCGAGATGCGGGAGCGCATCCTCGCGCTGGTCGGCGACGAGGGCCGCAAGGTCGCCATGGGCACGTTCCACGCCCTCTGCGCTCGTGTGCTGCGCCGCGATGGAGCCGCCATCGGGATCGATCCCCGCTTCGCCATCTACGACACCGACGACCAGACCGGGATCGTCAAGGCCGTGCTGCGCGACCTGGAGCTGCAGGGCACCGGCGAGCTGCGGCCCGCGGCCGTGCTCTCCGCCATCAGCCGCTGGAAGAACGACATGGTCAGCCCGGCCGAGGCGGACGACGAGGCGCGCGGCTACCTCGAGAGCCAGTACGCGAGCGCCTACGCGCGCTACGCCCGCCGGCTCAAGGCCGCCGATGCCCTCGACTTCGACGACCTGCTCATCGAGGCCGTGCGGCTCTTCGAGCGAGGCGCCGGCAGTGCTGGCCCACTACCAGCAGCGTTGGCAGTACCTCCACGTCGACGAGTACCAGGACACCAACCGGGCCCAATACCTGTGGGTCAAGCTGCTCGCGCAGGAGCACCGCAACCTCGCGGTGGTGGGCGACGACGATCAGTCCATCTACAGCTGGCGCGGCGCGGACCTGCGCAACATCCTCGACTTCGAGGCCGACTACCCCGATGCCACGGTGGTCAAGCTCGAGCAGAACTACCGCTCCACCCAGCTCATCCTCGATGCCGCCCACGCGGTGGTCGAGCGCAACGAGGACCGCAAGGACAAGAAGCTCTGGACCGACAATCCCCGCGGCCAGCTCATCGAGCGCTTCGAGGCTGACCGCGAGGACGAGGAGGCGGAGTGGGTGGCACGCCAGATCGAGGCCCTCGCGGCCGGGCGAGGCAGCGCCGGGTCGATCCTGTCGCGGCGTGCCGACGACGGCGACGACGAGGAGTACCGGCTGCAGGACATCGCGGTCATGTACCGCACCAACGCCCAGAGCCGAGCCATCGAGGAGGCGTTCCTGCGCTACGGGTTGCGCTACCAGCTCGTGGGCGGCACCCGCTTCTACCAGCGGCGCGAGATCAAGGACGCGCTGGCCTACCTGCGGACCACCCGCAACGACCACGACGTGGCCGCCTTCGAGCGGGTGGTCAACGTCCCCCCGCGCGGTATCGGGCAGCGTTCGCTCGAGGCGCTGCGGGCCCTGGCCGAGGACCGTGACTCCGACTACTGGGCGGCGCTCGGTGCGGTGGCCGAGGGGGAAGGCGAGCTGACCGGCCGCGCCCGCAACTCGTTGACGCGCCTTCCGAGACCTCGTGGCACGCCTGCGAGCCCGGGTGGGCCTGCTGCCGCTGCCGGAGCTGCTCGACACCGTCCTCGAGGACAGCGGCTACCGGGCCATGCTCATGGATGGCTCGCAGGACGGCGAGGATCGCTGGGGCAACCTCATCGAGCTGCGCGAGGTGGTCGATCGCTATGGCGACCTGGACCCCGTCGATGCGCTCGACCGCCTGCTCGAGGAGACGGCCCTGGTGGCCGACCAGGACGCCTACGCCGGAGATGCCGACAAGGTCACGCTCATCACGCTGCACGCGGCCAAGGGGCTCGAGTTCGACGTCGTCTTCATCTCCGGGCTCGAGGAGGGCGTCTTCCCGCATGCGCGCGCGCTCGACGACCCGCGCCAGATGGAGGAGGAGCGGCGCCTCGCCTACGTCGGTCTCACGCGCGCCCGCAAGCGGCTGTACCTGACCCACGCCGCCCAGCGTGCGACCTGGGGCCGCTCGGGCTTCAGCGTGCCCAGCCGCTTCCTCATCGAGATCCCCGAGGAGCTGATGCACGGCCCGCGGCTCGTCTCGCGCGACGAGGACGATGACCAGCGCCCCTACGACGAGCGCCTGGAGGGCTACGACCTCTCGGCCGTCATCGGTCGGCGCGCCGGCGACTCGCGCCTCGTGGGTCGCGCCGCCGGTGGGTCCCCGTGGCGGCAAGCGGCTACCGCCCGGCGGCGGCTTCACGCCCGCACCCGGAGCCCCGCGCCCCGGCCAGACCTTCCGCACCTCACGCGACCTCGCCGCCAGACGCGAGGCCTACTACGGCCGCTCGCCGGACGACGAGCCCGTGGTCGAGGAGCCGGCGCGCCCCGCCGGCCGACGAATGGCGCCTGCCGCCCGAGACCAGCGTGCCCGGCGAACATCGCTACAAGGACGGCCAGAAGGTGCGCCACAAGGTCTTCGGCGAGGGCTCGGTCGTGTCGTCGAAGTTGACGCGCGACGACGAGGAGGTCACGGTAGCCTTCCCCAAGCAGGGCATCAAGAAGCTGATGGCCAGCCTTGCTAACCTGAGGTCTCAGGCTGACTTGATCGCGGCTGGAACGAGCATCGACAGGGAGGGAGCATGACCGGACGTCGAGCAGCTGCTCGTGTGTCGCGATCTGCGCAAGACGCTTCGGAGCAGCGCACAGCGGTCGACGGCGTCAGCTTCCACATCGACGCGGCGAGACCTACGGACTGCTCGGTCCCAACGGCGCCGGCAAGACCACCAGCATCGCCATGATCTGCGGCCTCCTCGAGCGCGATGGCGGCGAGGTGACGGTGGCCGGGCAGGCCATGGACATCTCGGCGGTGGAGGCCAAGTCGGCCATCGGCTACGTGCCCCAGGACCTGGCCATCTATCCCGACCTCTCGGCCCGCGAGAACCTGCGCTTCTTCGGGAAGCTGCAGCGTCTGTCGGGCAAGCGGCTCGACGAGCGCGTGGACGCCGTGCTCGAGCTGACCGGCCTCGTCGAGCGCGCCGATGACATGACCGATGACTACTCCGGCGGCATGAAGCGTCGCCTCAACATCGGCATCGGCCTGCTGCACGAACCGCAGCTGCTGGTGCTCGACGAGCCCACCGTGGGCGTCGACCCCCAGAGCCGCAACGCCATCCTCGAGGCCGTCGATGGCCTGCGCGCCGGCGGCATGTCCATCCTCTACACGACCCACTACATGGAGGAGGCCGAGCGCCTCTGTGACCGCATCGCGCATCATCGACGAGGGCGCGCATCCTCGCCGAGGGCACGCGCCGGGAGCTGGTCGATCTGGTCGGCCAGCTCGACCGCGTGACACTTACGGCCACGGGCGCCGCTGGCCGCGGCCGCGCGAGGCGCTGGGGCGCATCGACGCGTGGAGAACGTGACGCAGGCCGATGGCAGCCTCGAGATCACCGCCGCCGACGCCCGCACGCTGCTGCCGGAGATCATCGCATCGCCGCGGACGCGGGCGTCGCGGTCAGCTCGGTGGAGGTCACCGAGCCGGACCTGGAGGCCGTCTTCCTGCACCTCACCGGCAAGGCCCTGCGGGACTAGGCGAGCGTCACGTGCGCGCGGCCCTCGACATCGCGCTCAAGGACCTGCGCCAGAAGGTCCGCGATCGCTCCGCCCTGCTCATCAGCGTGGTCGCGCCCTTCGTGCTGGCGGCGCTCTTCTCGATGATCCTCGGCGGTCTCGACGAGGACTTCCACGCCCACTGGGGCTACGTCGACCTCGACGGTGGAGAGATCGCGGCGGCGCTCGAGGAGGGTCCCATCGGCGCCATGGAGGCCGATGGCGTCATCACCGTCGAGCGCTACCCCGACACCGAGGCTGCGCGCACGGCGCTCGAGGCCGGCGAGGTCGAGACCGTCATCATCGTGCCCGAGGGCTTCAGCGCCGCATCCATGGCCGGGGGCAGCGGCGTGGTCGAGCTGCTGGTCGATCCGGACGCCGTCATCAGCGGCCAGGTGGCGCGCTCGGTGCTGCAGGGCTTCGCCAGCCAGGTCGACGCGGTCCGGTTGTCGGTGGCGACCGGCCTCATCGCCGATGGCAGCCTGCCCGGACGCCGAGACCACGGCCGCGCTGACCGAGCGCGGCCACCGCCACCGCCGACCCCGTCACGGTCGTCGAGCTCGCGGCCGCCGACCGCCAGGCCGGCTACGCCACCTACTACGCGGCCGCCATGGCCATCCTCTTCGTCTTCCTCTCGGCCCAGTTCGGGATCGTCAGCATCCACGCGGAGCGGCGCAACAGGACGCTCGCGCGCATGCTCGCGGCGCCCCTGCGCTGGTGGTCGATCCTGGCGGGCAAGCTCATCGTCTCGATGGTGCTCGCGCTCGTCTCGATGGGCGTGATCATCGTCGGCACGGGGCTCCTGCTGGGGGCGACCTGGGGCGATCCGGCGGCGCTCGTCGCACTCGTGCTCTCGGCCGCGCTGGCCGCCACCGGCATCTCGCTTGCTGACGGTGGCCTTCACCAGGAACGAGGAGCAGGCAGGCTCCGCCATCGCCATCGTCTCGCTCACGCTGGCCGTCATCGGCGGTTCCTTCTTTCCCGGCCAACCAGGGTCCGGAGCTGCTCTCGCAGCTCGAGCCTGCTCACGCCCCACGCCTGGTTCCTCGACGCCATCAACGACATCTCCACCGGCGGTGACCTCGGCTCCTCGGTCGGCTCCGTCGCCGTGCTCGCCACCATCGGCCTCGTGACCGGCGGACTGGGCCTGCTGCGCGCCAGGCGGATGGTGTTCGCGATGAGGGCGGCCGTCGAGATCGCGCGGGTCAACCTGCTGCGCGTCTTGCGCGACCGCACCAACCTCTTCTTCGTCTTCCTCCTGCCGCTCATCATCATCATCGCGCTGGGAGCGGCCTTCGGCGGCACGGGCGTCAGCCGGCTGGGCGTGGTCGCGACCGACGCCGGTCCGCTTGGCGACGAACTCGTGGCCATCCTCGAGGACGGCCCGGTCGAGGTGGACGTCCGCGACGCGCGACTCGCTCGACGCAGCTACGAGCGGGCGTGGAGGACGGCGACCTCGAGTTCGGCCTGCTCATCCCGCCGGGCTACGACGAGTCGCTGCGCGCCGGCGAGCCGGTGGAGCTGACGGTCGTCTCGAGGCCCGAGTCGATCTTCGCGGCCCTGGGCCAGGGCATCGATAGCGCCGTCGCGCAGCAGTCCGCGCGTGTCCGCGCCGCGACCGTGGCGGCCGATTTCGCGGCGGTCGACTTCGACACCGCGCTCGCGACGGCGGCGACGGTCCAGGCTGACCTCGAGGGTATCACCATCGAGGAGGTCACGCTCGGCGAAGCCATGTTCCCCAGCATCGGCAACCCGTTCGCGCTGGGTGCGCAGAGCCAGACCGTGCTCTTCATGTTCCTGACCTCGATGACCGCCGCCACGCAGCTCGTGCTCACCCGCCAGCTGGGCGTCTCGCGGCGCATGCTGGCGACGCCGACGCCGGTGCGCTTCATCCTGCTCGGTGAGCTGCTCGGCCGCTTCGGGGTGGCCATGATGCAGGGCCTCTTCATCGTCCTCGCCTCGGCCTTCCTCTTCGGCGTCAGCTGGGGCGACCTGGCGGGCGCCACGGCGCTCATCGTCGTCTTCGCGCTGGTGGGCACGGGGGCCGCCATGCTCGTGGGCGTCTTCGCTCGCAACCCGGACCAGGCGGGCTCGGTCGGGATCGTGGCAGGCATGATCCTCGGGGCGCTCGGCGGGGCCATGGTGCCGGGAGAGCTCTTCGGGGAGCCGATGTCCACCATCTCGCAGTTCACGCCGCAGTACTGGGCCATCGACGGCTTCCGCGAGCTCGTCTTCTACGAGGCGGGCCTCGCTCGAGATCCTCACCCAGCTGGCGGTGCTGGTGGTGTACGCGGTCGTGCTGGTGGGGATCGGCACCTACGGGCTGCGGCGCTCGCTCATCCACGGCTAGGGCGGTCGCGAGGGCGCTGCGAGCGAACGGCGCTGGACCTATCCTCGGACGCGATGGACAAGCAGACCGAGGCCCGCGCTGCCGAGCTGCGCGAGACGCTCATCCGCGCCAACCGGCTGTACCACGAGCAGGACGCGCCGGAGATGCCGGACGCCGAGTACGACCGGCTCTTCCGTGAGCTGACCGAGCTGGAGGCTGCGCTATCCCGAGCTGGTCACGCCCGACTCGCCGACCCAGCGCGTGGGAGCCCCGGCCGCCGGCGCGCTGGGTGATGTCGAGCACCGCGTGCCGATGCTCTCGCTGGGCAACGCCTTCGACCACGATGAGCTGCGGGCCTTCGACGCTCGTGTGCGCCGGGGCCTCGGTCTGACCGAGGAGGACGAGCCGCCTCGCTACGTGGCCGAGCTGAAGATCGACGGCCTGGCCATCTCGCTGCGCTACGAGGCCGGCCGTTTCGTGCTCGGCGCCACCCGTGGTGACGGCCGAACCGGCGAGGACGTCACGCGCCAACCTGCGCACGGTCGCGGCCGTACCCGCGCAGCTGCCGGAGCCGCTTACGCTGGAGGTCCGCGGCGAGGTCTACATGCCCAAGGCCGAGTTCGCGCGCATCAACGCCG
Organism: uncultured Chloroflexia bacterium; assembly: GCA_963714675.1. GTDB lineage: Bacteria > Chloroflexota > Limnocylindria > Limnocylindrales > CSP1-4 > JAFMJV01. Next base: position 63,985 of record CAVQPG010000008.1, read on the forward strand.
AGCGCGAGGAAGCGGGCCTGGCGCTCTATGCCAACCCGCGCAACAGCGGCGCCGGTTCGCTGCGCCAGCAGGACCCGAACGTGACCGCTGAACGCAAGCTCTCGGCCTGGTTCTACATCCTGCTCGAGGACGACGGTCCGGCCACGGCTACGCAGTCGGCGGCCCTCGAGCGGCTCGAGGCCTGGGCTTCCCGGTCCAGCCGGACCACGAGTCCGGTCTCGACATCGACGGTGTCATCGAGTTCGCCGAGCGCTGGCGCGAGCCGCGTCACGGGCTGCCCTACGAGACCGACGGCGTCGTGGTCAAGGTTGACCGCACCGATCTGCAGGCACGGCTGGGGATGGTCAGCCGGGCACCGCGCTGGGCCATCGCCTACAAGTTCCCGCCCGAGCAGGTGGAGACCGTGGTCGAGGACATCGTCCCCTACGTCGGTCGCACCGGCACGCTCACGCCGGTGGCGCACCTCGCGCCGGTGCTGGTGGCCGGCTCCACGGTCGCGAGGGCCACGCTCCACAACCTCGACGAGGTCCGGCGCAAGGACGTGCGCATCGGCGACCGGGTCGTGCTGCACAAGGCCGGCGACGTCATCCCCGAGGTCGTGCGCGTCGTCGCCGAGGCCCGCGACGGCAGCGAGCGCGAGTTCGAGATGCCGACCGTCTGCCCGGAGTGTGGCGCCCCGGTGGTCCGCGACGAGGGTGAGGTCCGCCATCGCTGCAGCAACCCCTTCTGCCCTGCGCAGGTGATCCAGGGCCTCTCGCACTTCGTGGGCCGCGGCGGCATGGACATCGAGGGCGCCGGCTTCGGCGGTGCTCGAGCAGCTGCTCGGTCGCGACATGGTCAAGGGTCCGGCCGACTTCTACCGCCTGCGCGCCGCGGATCTCGTCGAGCTCGATCGCTTCGGCCAGAAGAGCGCGGACAACCTGGTGGCTGCGGTCGACCGCTCACGTCGCCGGCCACTGGCGCGGATCCTCGCCGCCCTCGGGATCCGCCACGTCGGTGAGCAGACCGCCATCGACCTGGCCCTCTGGATCACCGCGACCTGGCCGCCGGCCGCAGGGGAGGACGAGGCCGAGTGGACGGCCCGGATCGCCGATGCCCTCGCGGGCATCGACGCGGAACGCTTCGAGGAGGTGCCCGGCATCGGTGGGGTCGTGGCCGCATCGATCGGTCGCTTCTTCGACGACGAGGTCACCGCGGGGCTGCTGCGCTGAGCTGGCCGAGGTCGGGGTCGTGGCCATCCCGCCGGAGGTGCCCGCGGCCGATGCGGCGGCGGGACCACTCGCCGGCAAGACGCTGGTGGTCACCGGCACGCTCGAGGGCTTCGATCGCAAGTCGGCCGAAGCCGCCATCCGGGCGGCCGGGGGCAAGGCTGCCGGATCGGTGAGCGGCAAGACCGACTACCTGGTGGCCGGTGAGAACGCCGGTTCCAAGCTGGCCAAGGCCCAGGAGCTCGGCGTCGCGGTGCTCGACGAGGCCGCGTTCCGGGCGCTGCTCGACGGGTCGGCCGAGGCTGCCGACTGAGCCCGCGCAGGCTCGGTATCCTTGGCTCGTGGCCACACTCTCACGCAGCGACGTCGAACACGTCGCCCACCTCGCACGCCTCGGTCTCAGCGAAGAGGAGGTGACCGAGCTCGAAGGGCAGCTCAACCACATCCTCGAGCAGTTCGCCGTGCTCGCGGAGCTCGACACCGAGGCCATCCCGCCGACCGCCCGCGTCATCGAGCTCGAGAGCGTGCTGCGCGACGACGTCGTGCGGCCAGGCTTCGACCGCGAGACGGCGCTGGCCAACGCGCCCGAGCGCACCGCCGAGCACTTCGTGGTGCCGGCCGTGCTCGGCGACGAGAGCGTCGGCTAGTCGGTGACCGCCGATCGGGCCCTGACGCGCCTCCATGCCCACGAGATGGCCGTGCAGCTACGGGCGGGACAGGTCAGCAGCGTCGAGCTGCTGGAGGCGCACCTCGCGTCGATCGCGGCCACTGACACCGCCATCCATGCCTGGCTCGCGGTCGACGAGGAGCTGGCACGAAGCGCCGCGGTCACAGCGGACGAGCGCCTGGCCGCCGCCCGGGCGCAAGGGGCCGACGCCGTCGAGGGGCTGCCGCCGATGCTGGGGATCCCGGTCGGACTCAAGGACCTGGTCGTGGCCCGCGGGCGCCAGGCGACCGCGGGCAGTCGCATCCTCGAGGGCTTCCGCTCTCCGTACGACGCGCACATCGTGGAGCGACTCGATGCGGCCGGCGCGGTCATCGTGGGCAAGACCAACATGGACGAGTTCGCCATGGGCTCATCGACCGAGCACTCCGCCTACGGGCCCACGGCCAACCCCTGGGACCTGGCGCGGGTGCCGGGTGGCTCGTCCGGCGGTTCGGCCGCGGCGGTGGCGGCGTACCACGTGCCGCTGGCCATCGGCACCGACACCGGCGGCTCCATCCGCCAGCCGGCGTCGCTGACCGGGACGGTCGGCATCAAGCCGACCTACGGGCGCGTCAGCCGCTACGGCATCATCGCCTTCGCGTCCTCCCTCGACCAGGTGGGGCCGTTCGGGCGTGACGTGCGCGACGCGGCGCTGCTGCTGGGCACGGTGGCCGGCCACGACGAGCGTGACTCCACCTCGGCGCCGCTGGACGTGCCCGACTTCGCGGGTGCCCTGTCGGCGGGAGACGACGAGGCTGCCGCGAGCCTGCGAGGCGTGCGGCTGGGCCTGCCCCGGCAGTATTTCGTCGAGGGCATGCAGCCCGGTGTCGAGGCGCGTGTGCGTGATGCGGTCGCGACGCTCGAAGCCGCGGGCGCCGAGATCGTCGAGGTGGACATGCCCCACACCGACTACGGGCTCGCGACGTACTACATCGTGGCGCCGGCCGAGGCCTCGGCCAACCTTGCCCGCTACGACGGGGTCCGCTACGGCCTCGCCGTTCGCGGGGGCGATGTCATCGCCGACTACAAGTCGACGCGCGACGCCGGCTTCGGACCGGAGGTCAAGCGACGCCTGATGCTGGGCACCTACGCGCTCTCGGCCGGCTACCGCGACGCCTACTACATCAAGGCCCAGAAGGTGCGCACGCTCATCAAGGGTGACTTCGACGCGGCCTTCGCGTCCGTCGACGCGCTGGTGGCGCCGGTCAGCCCCACGGTCGCCTTCCCGCTCGGCGAGCGGCTCGACGACCCGGTGGCGATGTACCTCCTCGATGCCTGCACGCTGCCGGTCAGCGTGGCTGGGCTGCCGGGATTGTCGGTGCCCGCGGGCCTGTCCGATGGGCTGCCGGTGGGCCTGCAGTTGATCGGCAAGGCCTGGGACGAGGTGCGACTGCTGCGCCTCGGTCGGGCCTACGAAGCTGTCACGGCCACCGCCGAGTGGCGGCGGCAGGAGCCGACGGACCTCGTCCGGGCCGGGGACCCGGCCACGCGAGCGCCGACGCTCGGCGCCTAGCTTCCCGGGACGGCCTTGGGGTCGTCGTCCTCCGGCTCGGGCTCGGGCTCAGGCTCAGGCTCGGGCTCCGGCTCGGGCTCGGGCTCCGGCTCAGGCTCGGGCTCGGGCTCGGGCTCAGGCTCGGGCTCGGGCTCAGGCTCAGGCTCGGGCTCGGGCTCCGGCTCGGGCTCGGGCTCGGGCTCCGGCTCGGGCTCGGGTTCCGGCTCGGGCTCAGGCTCGGGTTCCGGCTCAGGCTCGGGTTCCGGCTCAGGCTCGGGTTCCGGCTCAGGCTCGGGCTCAGGCTCAGGCTCGACTACGAGGGCGGGCTCGGCGACGGGCTCCGGAGCGCTGACGGGGCTCGAGCGCTTCGACGCTGGCTGTCGGCTCAGGCTCGGGTTCAGGCTGCGCGACGGAGGCTGCGGCTGCGACCGGGGCGGCGCTCTCTTCAGGCTCGTCCACGATCTTGCCGTCGGCGCGCATCGAGGCCTCGTTGGTGCCGCCCTTGACCACGTAGCCCTCAGGCAGGGCCTGCAGCGGCGCGCCATTGCGGATGGCTTCCTTGGCGTCGAGCACGGCCTTCTTGAACTGGAGTCCGTCGAGCAGCTGCGAATACTGCTCATTGGCCGTGTCCGAGGCGGTGTAGAGGGTCAGGTTGGCGTAGCCGAGCATGCGCCCGAAGGTCGTCTCCTCCAGCGCGATGTCGGTGATCTGCTCGAGCGATGAATCCATCGAGGACTTCCGCATCACGCCTTCGACACGCATCGACCGCCGGTTGGTCAGCACGTAGTGCCGGCTATCCCAGCGGATCAGATCGATGGGCAACCACACGATGCTGACCAGGAAGAGGATGACCACGACCCACTGGATGAGGTCGTTGATGAAGCTGAAGAACTCGTCGTCGTTGAACTGGAAGATGCCGTTCAGCGCCAACAGGCCGAGGCCGATGAGCCCGATCACGATCGGACGCAAGGCGAAGCGGATGGCCGCCATCCAGTGCTGACGCGTATCGATGAGCACGACCTCCGTGCTTGCGAGGAGATCCTTGACATACGAGTCGGCCACGGTTCCGTCCTTCTGATGCTGTCTGCCTGGTCGTCCAGGTGCGCGTAGTGTCCCACAGCCGATCGGCCCATGGGCGTGCCCCTATACTCGGAAACCATCCAGCCCCAGCACTCGACCCGAGGCCGAGATGACCAGCGATTCGACCACCACATCACGCCTGTCCAGGCGCGTCCGGGACGTGCCGCCCAGCGGCATCCGCAAGTTCTTCGACGTGCTCGCATCGATGCCCGATGTGATCAGCCTCGGCGTGGGTGAGCCGGACTTCGATACGCCGCGCGTGATCGTGGAAGCCGGCGTGGAAGCGCTGCGCTCGGGACGGACGCACTACACCAGCAACTACGGGACGCTCGAGCTCCGCGAGGCGCTCGCCGCGCACCTGCAGCGACGATACGACGTCAGCTATGACCCCGCGACGGAGATGGTCATCACGGTCGGCGCCTCGGAGGCCCTCTCGATCACGCTCGCGGCGCTCGTCGACCCGGGTGACGAGGTCGTGGTCGCGGAGCCCACCTACGTGGCCTACGTGCCGGACATCATCTTCAGCGGCGGCGTGCCGGTGTTCGTGCCCTGCCGGCCCGAGGACGGCTGGCAGCTGGACCCGGACGCGGTGGAGGCGGCCATCACGCCGCGTACCAAGGCGCTCTTCCTGGGCTTTCCCAACAACCCCACCGGCGCCGTCCTCGATCCCGATCGGATCCGCGCCATCGCGGCCATCGCGGAGCGTCACGACCTGCTCGTCATCAGCGACGAGATCTACGACCGGCTGGTGTACGCGGGCCATCGGCACGAGGCCTTCAGCGCGTTGCCCGGCATGCGCGACCGGACGGTCCTGCTCGGCGGCTTCTCCAAGGCGTACGCGATGACCGGTTGGCGGGTGGGCTACGTCTGCGCTCCGCCGGACCTGCTCGAGGGCATCGTCAAGATCCACCAGTACATCATCATGTCGGCGCCCACCGCGGCCCAGGACGCGGCCCTCGCTGCGCTGCACGACGCTGACGCCGAGGTCGATCGCATGGTCGCGGAGTACGACCGTCGGCGAGAGATGTTCGTGCCCGGGCTGAACCGCATCGGGCTCGACACGGTGGAGCCGCGCGGTGCCTTCTACGCCTTCCCGCTACGTCGGCGGCACCGGGCTCTCGAGCGCGGAGTTCGCCGAGCGACTGCTGCGTGAGCAGGCCGTGGCGGTCATCCCCGGCGACGTCTTCGGGGCCAGCGGCGAGGGCTACGTCCGCGCGGCCATCGCCACCTCCTACGAGCAGCTCGGCGAAGCCCTCGTCCGCATCGAGCGCTTCGTCAGCGGCATCTGATGGGGGCAGGGGCACCGGCGCCGGCTGAGGTGACCTACGAGCCGGTCATCGGCATCGAGATCCATGTCGAGCTCAAGACCGCCACCAAGATGTTCTGCGGCTGCTCGAGCGCGATCGGTGAGGCCGCGCCCAACGAGCTGACCTGCCCGGTCTGCCTGGGCCTGCCCGGAGCGCTGCCGGTCATCAACCGCGAGGCCGTGCGTCACGTGCTCGCGGTGGGCGTCGCGATCGGCGCCAGCACGCCGCCGGTCACCCGCTGGGACCGCAAGAACTACTTCTACCCGGACCTGCCCAAGGGCTACCAGATCAGCCAGTACGAGCTGCCTCTCGCCGAGCATGGGTCGCTGACCGTGGAGACCTCGCACGGCCTCGCCGAGGTCGGCATCACCCGCGCCCACCTCGAGGAGGACACCGCGCGGCTGCAGCACACCCGTGACGGCGATCGCCCGGTCAGCCTCCTCGACTACGACCGCTCCGGCGTGCCGCTGCTCGAGATCGTCACCGACCCGGTCATCCACGACGCCGAGACGGCACGGCGCTACGCCGAGGAGCTGCGCCTGCTGCTGGTGACCATCGGCGCCTCGGACGCGGCCATGGAGGGCGGGCAGATGCGGGTGGAGGCCAACGTCTCGCTGCGACCCGTCGGCACGGAGCGCTTCGGCACGCGCGTCGAGGTCAAGAACATGAACTCGTTCCGTTCGGTGGAGCGCGCCATCGAGTTCGAGATCGCCCGCCAGGAAGCGGCCTTGCGGTCGGGTGAGCCGCTCATCCTGGAGACCCGTGGCTGGGACGACGACCGGGGCGTGACCTACCACATGCGCACCAAGGAGACCTCGGACGACTACCGCTACTTCCCCGAGCCGGACCTGCCGCCGCTGCGGGTGGACCCCGACTGGCTCGACGGAGATCGCCGCGGGTCTGCCCGAGCTGCCGGCGGCACGGCGCGCCCGCTACCGCGCTGGACTGGGCCTCTCGGCCTACGACGCCGAGGTGCTCGTCGCCGACGCCGCGGCGACGGAGGTCTTCGAGGCTGCCCGGGCCGCAGACCCCGGCCTGTCCACCAAGAAGCTGGCCAACTGGGTCACGCGGTGAGTACCTGCGCCTGGCCAAGGGTGAGGACGCAGAGCGTCGATGTCGCCAACATCAGCGGCGAGCAGCTGGCAGCGCTCGTGCGCCTCGTCGAGGACGGCCACATCAGCGGCACCAACGCCAAGGAGGTCCTGCTGCGGGTGGGCCGCGACGGTCGTCCCGTGGCGGAGATCGTGGCCGAGGCCGGGTTCAAGCAGATCAGCGACACCGGCGCCCTGCAGGCCGCCGTCGACGAGGTCATCGCCGAGAACCCGGCGGCCGTGGCTGACATCCGTGCCGGCGAGCAGAAGGCGGTCGGCTTCCTCACCGGGCAGATCATGAAGAAGACGCGCGGCCAGGCCAACGCCGGGGTCGTGCAGGAGCTCATCCGCCAGAGCCTGGAGGTGGAGTAGGACACATGGACGTGCTCAGCCTCGTGCTCATCGTCGGCGGCGTGGCGGCGGTCGTCGTCGGCGCCCTGCAGATCCGCGGCCCGCTGGCCACCATCCGGCGCCTCGACGAGACGGAGGCCAACCTCGCACGCTACGAGACCTGGCGCGGCAAGCAGACCGGCCCGCAGGCGGACGGCCCGACCGGTGCCGATGAGATGCGCTCGCTGATGCGCCAGCGCGTGGTGCTCTGGGGGGTCGTGGCCGGAGCGGGCGTCGTCTCCGTCTTCGTGGGGCTGCTGTCCGCCTGACGCGGCCAGCCGGAGCTCAGCCGGCGGGGGCGACCGGCTCCTCGCTCTGTGGCTCAGGGATGAACCGGCCGCAGCCATCGGGGCAGGGATCGACCTGGTCGGTGAGGATGGCGATCTCCGCCGCGTCGTAGAAGTCGTTGGTGTCGACACGCTTGGTCGAGGACAGCCGCCACTCGTCGGTCACGCCCACACCGCCACCTGCGAGGTCGTACCTGAGGACCGGGGGATTCTCGCCGGTCGAGCGCAGGAACATGGATTCTTCGACCGCTCTGTCCGTGTCGGTCGTGATCGAAGCCAGGACCACGCAGTCGAGGTCCGGGCGCTCGGTGCTGATATCGATGCCGGCGCCGATGACCATGACCCCGGCCTCGCAGGCAGCCTCGACCATGCCCATCGCGGCGCCCCGGCCGACGGGCAGGAGCACGCCGGGCTGGTATACGTCGAGGAAGGCCTCGGTGAAGGTCTTGGCACTGGCCTGGTCCCCGAAGCCCGAGACCTCGTCGTCGGCAAGGTAGGACAGTTGGATGTCGATGTCGGGCTCGACGCTGCGAGCACCGTTGATGAAGCCGGTCACGTAGCGGTCGCACTCGAGGCAGTCGGTCGAGCCGCTGATGATGCCGAGCGGCTGGCCGCGGCTCTCGCGCGCGGCCACGACCCCGGCCAGGTAGGCGCCTTCCTCGACCGCGAACTCGACGGCACCGTAGTTGCCGGGCACGTTGGCTCCACCGAGGCACTCCCCGGTGAGGTCGGGCTGGCCGGTCTCGGTCAGGCAGGCTTCGGGCTGGTTGATGTCGATGATGAAGGCGGAGGAGTTGGCCCGGGCGATGCCCACGTTGGCCTTCCAGTCGCCGCCGGAGACCAGCACCAGGCTCGGGTCGAAGCGGCCGATGGAGTCGAGCACGGCCTGGGTCACCTGGGCCGTGTCCCCGAAGGGCGCGAACGCCTTGAAGCCCCCACGAGGCGTCTCCTTCTTGGCGTCCTTCTTGGGCACCTCCGGCTCGGTGGTCTTGCCGCCGAGGGCCTCCTGGTATCGCCGTGCCGTCCGCTCGACGCGGGCATTGGTGTCGCTGTCGTCGAGGGCATTGGTGATGACGAGGGTCACGAGCGTCTCGCCGAGCGGGTTGGGGAAGCGTGTGTCGACCTGCGTCTGCGCCGCGACCACGCTGGAGGTGGCCAGGGTCAGGGCCGCGGCAACGGTGAGGGCTCGGACCACGGGGTTGGCACGCATGGGGATTCCTTCCTCGGCAGGCTCATCGACGACACCTGCATGGTACGAGCCATGCGCAGTCCCTGCTGCAGGACCATCGGGGCGGTCGTCTAGTCGCGCAGGTACCGATGGGCCACCGCGGTGCAGCGATCCATGACCACCTCGAGCCCGCCCGCGTGGGCGATGTGCACGGCCTCCGGGTTGATGACGCCCTGCTGCAGCCACAGCGCGCCGCAGCCGGTGGCCACCGCGGACCGGGCGATGTCGGGCGTGAACTCGGGCCGGCGGAAGACATCGACGATGTCGAATGGTCCGGTCGCGGCCACCGCGGCCTCGAGCGTGTCGTAGCAGGCCCGCCCGAGGACCACATCCCGCTTGGGCGTGACCGGGATGCAGTCGTAGCCGTAGTCGAGCAGATAGCGCATGACCGAGTGCGAGGCGCGCCACGGCAGCGACGAGGCCCCCACGATCGCGATCCGGCGCGCCCGGCGCAGCAGCTCGATGGCCTCGGCGTCGCCGAGCAGCGGCAAGGCCTCGTCGCTGGAGGGTTGGTCGACGAACTCGATGCGCTGCGCCGTGGGTTCCATGTGCTCAGGCTAGCGTGGTCGCCCCAGCGCTGCCGTAAGTGGCCTCACACCCGCAGCCGGGCGATCGCCATCACTGCGATGCTGGCGGTCACGCGCACGGCTCGAACCACTCGGTAACCGCGGTCTGGTCGAGGGCCCTGATCAGTGGGCGGCTTCGCGCTCGTACGGCTGCCCGTCTGCGGCCGGTGGGATGCTGCGGCCCACGAAGCCGGCCAGGACGACGATGGTCATGATGTACGGCAGGGCATCGAAGAACTGGCCGGGCACCGCACTCATGAAGGAGCCCAGCTCTCCCTCAGGAGGCGCGAACCGAACGGCTCGCCCGATGATCGTGGTCGATGCGAACAGCAACGCTGCCCCGAATGCTCCAAGCGGCGTCCAGCGTCCGATGATCATCGCGGCCAGCCCGATGAACCCCGCACCGCGGGTCATGCCGTCCTGGAACTGGTTCGTGGCCTCGAGGCTGAGGAACGCCCCGCCCAGGCCGGCGATGGCACCACCGAGGATGACATTTCGGTAGCGCACGCGGATGACGTCGACCCCGACGGTCTCGGCGGCGCGCGGGTGCTCGCCCACCGCGCGGGTCCGCAGACCCCAGCGAGAGCGGAAGAGCATCGCCTGGAAGACGATGACGAGGCCGATGAGGGTCAGTGTGATGGGGCCCTGGCTGAGCACGCCGTTGATGAGCCATCCGACGACCGGCAGATCGGCGAGCTCCGCGGGCGGCCGAAGCGGCCGGAACGAGCCGGCGGATTCGGGGGCATTCGAGGAGATCAACGTGACCAGGTAGCCGGTGATGCCCACGGCGGCGATATTGATGATGGTGCCGTTGATGATCTGATCCGACTTCACCGTTATCGAGAGCCACGCGTGGAGCGTGGCCACGACCATGCCGGCGAGGATGGCGAAGCCGACGGCCAGCAGGAGCGCGGCCGAGGCGTCGAAGATGGCTGTGCTCTCGGTGCCGACCACTGGCCCGAGGAGCACGCCCGCGTACCAGCCCACGAACGCGGCCACCAGCATGGTTCCCTCGATGCCGATGTTCACGACGCCCGATCGCTCGCACATCACACCGCACAGCGCCGCGAATCCGATGGGTGTGGCCGAGCGGATGATGCTCGGGGCGAAGACCACGAAGACGTCGATGAGCCAGCCGGCCAGCTGGAAGACGAGCCCGACGATGGGCAGGTCGTAGAGGAACGTGGGGTCCATCAGACTGAGCTCGTTCCTCCGCCGTACGACTTGGTGATCGTCGTCTCGCCGCTCGCCGCTGTGACCGAGCCGCCGATGTTCCAGCGCTTCAGCAGGAATGGCGTCGCCACCAGGAACAGCAGGATCACCGCCTGCAACACGTCGACCAGTTCAGCGGGGATGCCCGCCGTGATCTGCATCAGTGGGGCACCGGCTCGCATGGCGCCGAACAGCAACGCTGCGAACACGATGCCCAACGGACTCGATCTGCCCAGCAACGCGACGGCGATCGAGTCGAAGCCGACCGAGGTCCCGAAGGACGCGGTCATCTGGTGGGTCACACCCAGGAGCACCGCGGCTCCCGCGGCTCCGGCGAGCGAGCCGGCGAGCACCATCGTGAGGACGGTGATGAAGGCGGGCCGCATGCCGGCAGCCCGTGCCGCATCGGGGTTGGCGCCGACGGCTCGGATCTCGAAGCCCAGCGTCATGCGGAACAGCAGCCAATGGACGCCGAAAGCCGCCAGCAATGCCAGAAGGATGCCAATGTGCCCGTTGCGCCCAAAGATGATGGGCAGTGCCGCGTTGCCCACGTCGTCGGTGATCGGTGAGGGTGACGCGGCCTGGTCCAGGGGACCGCTCACGACCGCGGCCACGATACCGATGGCGATGAAGTTGAGCATGATCGTAGTGACCACCTCATGCGCGCCCGAGGTCGCCTTGAGGATGCCTGGGATGAAGCCCCAGGCTGCGCCGCCGAGGATGCCGGCGAGGAGCGCCAGCGGGATGGCCACCACGCTGGGGAGGTCCTGCACGGCCGTGCCCACGGCGACCGCGGTCAGCGCGCCGATGAGGAACTGACCGTTGGCACCGATGTTGAAGAGGCCGGCCCGGAACGCGAGGCCGACGCCGAGGCCCGCCAGCAGGAGCGGTGTCGCGAACACGAGCGTGTTGACGATGCCGTTGAAGCTGCCGAGCGCGCCGCGGAAGAGCGCCACGTAGGCGTCGATGGGCGCGAAGACGTCGAACGCGCCGCCGGCCACCACGACCTCGGAGACCCAGATGACCACGGCGCCGACGATGAGCGCGAGGATGAATGCGACGACGGGCACGACGAGCGCGTTGAGGCCGTCCCGCAGGAACGTGGACGCCGTGCGCCGCCCGCGCGGCGGTTCGGGTGGCTTTGCCCCGGTCGATCTCCGCCGCCGACGGCAGCTTCGAGCTGAGGCTCATGCGCCGATACCGTCTTCGCTGGCAGCGGCAGCGCTGTCGCGGGTCTGCCCGCCCGTGGCCATGAGCAGGCCGATCTCGTTCTTGTCTGCGGTGCGGCCATCACGTTCGGCCACGATGCGACCGCGATACATGACCGCGATCCGGTCGGACAACTCGAGAACCTCGTCGAGCTCGGCCGAGACCAGCAGCACCGCGGCACCTTCATCGCGTTTCTCGATGGTGCGCCGGTGGATGAACTCGATGCTGCCCACGTCGAGGCCACGCGTGGGCTGGTCGAGGACGAGCACCCTGATGTCGCGTCCGAACTCTCGCGCCACGACGATCTTCTGCTGATTGCCGCCGGAGAGCGTGCCTGCCGGGACGTCAGCTGACGGCGTGCGTACGTCGAAATCGGCGATGGCCTTGGCGGCGTACGTGTCGATGGCGGCCTGGTCCCGGAGCTGGCCGCGCGAGAACGGCGGCCGGTGGTAGCTGTTGAGGACGAGGTTGTCGGTGAGCGGAAAGCTGAGGATGAGACCGAAGCGCTGACGGTCGCCGGGCACGTACCCGACGCCGGTGTCAGCCATCTCCCGTGGTCGCAGTGAGGTCACGTCTTCGCCATCGACGGAGATCGACCCCGCGGTGACCTTGCGCAGTCCGACGATGGCCTCTACGAGCTCGTCCTGGCCGTTGCCAGCGACACCCGCGATGCCCAGGATCTCGCCGGCACGGACGTCGAGGTCGATGCCCTGGAGGGCATTCTGGTCGCGGTCGTTCTTGACTCGCAGGCCTCGAACCTCGAGGCGTGCCGCCGCCGGATGTGACTCGCCGCGATCGACCGTCAGCTGGACCTCGCGGCCGACCATCAACTCGGCGAGGTCATCCTCGTCGGTCGCTGCGGGGTCCCGCTCGCCCACGACCTGGCCCCGGCGGATGACGGTGATGCGGTCGGCGATCTCCAGGACCTCGTACAGCTTGTGGGAGATGAACACGATGCTGTGGCCCTCGTCCGCGAGTCGTCGCAGGACCGTGAAGATCTCGGTCGTCTCCTGTGGCGTGAGCACGGCGGTGGGCTCGTCGAGCACCAGGATGCGCGCATTGCGGTAGAGCGCCTTGAGGATCTCGATGCGTTGCTGCCAGCCGACCGAGAGTGTCCGCACCTTCTGATCGGGGTCGATGTCGAAGCCGAAGCGCTGGCCCAGCTCGACGATGCGGCGGCGTGACTCGCCTGCGGTCGATGAAGATGGGGCCACGCATGGTCTCGTCGCCGAGGAGGATGTTGTCGGCCACGGAGAGAACCGGCACCAGCATGAAGTGCTGGTGGACCATGTTGATGCCACGAGCGATGGCGTCTGCGGGGCCCTCGATGTCGATGATCTTGCCGTCGAGCAGGATCTCGCCCTCGTCCGGCTTGGCCAGGCCGTAGAGCACGTTCATGAGCGTGGACTTGCCCGCGCCGTTCTCGCCCAGGAGCGCGTGGATCTCGCCCGGGCGCACCTCGAGATCGATGCCGTCGTTGGCGACAACCCCCGGATATCGCTTGGTGATCCCCCGCATCTCCAGCGCGGGCGCCTTCACGAATGCCTGTCGCTCGGTCACGGTGTCTCGCCTCCGTGAGATGAACCACCGAGCGGGTCAGCCACGGTGGACTGACCCGCTCGGATCGACTACAGGTGTGACCTCGAGGTGGCGGCTACTCGATCGTGCCGCAGTTCTCGGGGCAGGTCACCAGCTCGCCCGCTGCCATGGCGGCGAAGGCCGCATCGACGGCCTCCTGGGTACCTTCGGGCAGCCGATCGGCCAGGTCCGGGTTGTTGGCCACGCCGACACCGCCACGCGATGCATCCCACAGGTCGTTGCCGCCGACGGCGGTTCCGGCCACGATGTCCTGGATGGCACCGTCGACCGAGGTCTCCAGGGACTTGGTCGCGCTCGTGAGCGTGCACTCGGCGGTAGCCGGTGTCGAGAGTGCCTGGTCGACGTCGACGCCGACGCCGAGGAGGCCCTGTTCGCAGGCGGCCTCGAGGATGCCGTTGCCGGTGCGGCCGGCCACCTGGAAGATGACGTCCATGTCCGGGTTGGCCAGCAGCAGCGACTCAGCGAACTCCTTGCCCGCGACCGAGTCGAAGAAGGCCAGCGAGAAGTCGGAGTCCGTGATGTAGGTGGTCACGACCTCGATGTCGGGGTTGACCGACTTGGCGCCCAGCTCGTAGCCCTGGATGTAGCGAATGCAGGGTGCACACAGGGTGATGCCGCCGATGGCTCCGATGACGCCGGTCTCGGAAGCATTGGCCGCGACGATGCCGGCGAGGTAGCCCGCCTGGTCTTCCTGGTAGTTGAGACCGATGTAGTTGTCCAGGTCACTGGCCTGGTCGACGCCGACGAACCAGGTGTCGGGGTTCGCGGCCGCGGCCTCTGCCGTCGCAGCACCGAGGTTGAAGCCGGCCGTGACGATGATGTCGAAGTCCTCGTCGAGGTACGACTGGAGGAGGACTGGGAAGTCCGCCGGATCGTTGGGGACGGCCACCGGGACCGGCGTCTCCGTGCCAACGTGCGTCGGCGCCGGCGTTGGCGCCCGCGAAGGTGTACTCGTTGAAGTTCTTGTCGTCCACGGTTCCGACGTCGGTGACGACGCCGATCTTCAGGCCTCTTCATCCTGGGCCGTCACGACGACCGCGCCGGCTGAAGGCCCCGGTCGCCGCGAGGGTGAGAGCCAGGGATACGGTGGTGAACCTGCGCATGTTGTCCTCCTCTGATGCGGGGCTGGACTCCGCCAGCGCCCCCGAGCGGGTCTTTCCCATCCAGCACCATCCGGCGGGACGGGCACTGCGGGCATCCTACCGCGTCCACAGGACGGGCGGAGGGCGGGTCCACTCAGCCTAGCCGGCGAAGACCCGGACCTCGTCGACAGCCGCCTCGACGACGGCATCGCGGCCGGCATCGACCGCCTCCAGCTCGATGGCGCAGGCGCTCGCCCGCCAGCGCGCGCGGGATCTTCTTGGCGATCGCGCGCCAGGCCGGTCGCTGCCTCGTGCCGTCGCCGCTGACCTTGTGCAGCACCTTCACCCGCTTGCCGGTGCGATCGACGAGCCGAACGGCGAAGCCATCGTTGGGCCCGGCCTTCGCTGTCATGCCCACCCAGTAGCGCAGCCTGACGGTAGCCCGGCCATTCGCGGGAACGGAGAAGTAGGGAGAACGAACCGTGGTGCGGCCGCCGTCCACGTCGTTGCCCGGCCCGCGACCGGTGATGAGCACGGCCTGCCCGGAGGCGGCCGAGCCGAGCTGGAACGCGCCCTTGAGCGGGTCGCCACGCTGCCAGCGGCCGCCGCTCGCGGTGTCGGTGCCTCGGGCGTCGACCTGCCAGCCCCGATCGATCTCGAAGTCGTCGAACAGGGGGCCACAGTTGGTCCTCGCGGCGCGCGCACCCAGGGCTCCATACGGGCACACGGCCCGGCTCATGAGGTAGAGGACCGCGTCGCGGTTGCGTCGCGTCTCTCTGGCGATGAGCTCGTCGGGTGGGTAGTAGCGCCCGGGGCTGCCTCCGCCCCTCGGGTACAGCTCGAAGGTGAACGAGAAGATGCGATGTCGGGCGTACATCCAGTCGATCATGTCGCCGTCGGAGCGATACAGGGCACTCGACTGCTGCGCCCGGTAGCCGTTGGTTCGGGCCATGGTCCTGCCCATGGCCCGGAACGTGGCGAGGTCGAGGGCGGTCATGTCCGGCGGGAGGTCCCTGGCGGTATAGGCGTACGGCCACAGCACCAGCTCGCCGGCGGTGTGGAAGGTGATGTGGGTGCGGATGCGCTGCCTCCCGTTGACGACCCGGCTGTCGACGAAGTCGCGCATCGCGCGCACCTCCGGGCGCCGACCAGGCTGCGGGGCCGCGGTAGTAGGGGGAGCTCGGCGCACCCGACGAGCCGCCGCAGCAACCGAAGTTGTAGCCGTAGTTGCGGTTGAGGTCGGTGCCGACCTTGCTCGAGCCCGGCGTGGGCTGGCGGTTCTTGCGCCACGAGCGATAGGGTGAGCCGGCGAGGTCGTGCTGGAGGCCGTCGGGGTTGACCATGAAGACGATCCAGGTTCGGCGCTCGCGGACGAGCTTCGTCACCCGCTTGCCCAGGGCCGTCCGCTTGCCGTACTGGTCCGTGAGCATGTCGAGGACGTAGATCGGCATCTCCGCACTGAGGTGCTCGCGCGCGTGGTGGAGCCCGTCGAAGAGCACCTCCGGCTCACCCTCGTCGACGCCCGGCCGGTCACTCACCTCTGCCACCCAGAGCCTGCGGCCCTCGTAGCTCGTGCCGATCGAGAAGAGTCCGCACGATCGCCGGATGCCTGGCGGCCACGGCCCTGATGTGGCTGACCATCTCCGGGTACGAGTGGTAGCCGGAGTCCCTGGCCGGATAGTCGGACTGCGGCAGTCGTCGGGATCGCCGAGAGCGACGCAGGAGCAGGGCCAGGACGAGGGACCGGGCAAGGGCGAGTGGACATGGTCGCCGATGCTACGACGTCGCGGCCGGGCCGGTCATGCCCCGACGGCGGCCACGCGACGGTCACCACGGTCTCTTCGGCCCGCGGGCGGAGCGGTGATGAGCGGAGAGGTCCGAGGTGGTGCAGGATGTTGTCTGAGATTCGGAGTGGTGCTCACTGACACCGCATATGGCCGTCTGGTACTAGTAACGGTTGCCAAAGGTCCCGTTCCGAACCCAGACTGTGAAACCCGTGGACTCCGTCCGCGCTGGCCGGAATGTTCCGGCGAACTCATCCGACTTCCGAGCAGACAGATCAGTCGTCGATCGGGGCTCTAGAGGCATTCGGGATCCCCACCCGACAAGGAGAGGCACAGATGTACTCCACCAACCGTCACGGCCCAGGCAAGGGCGCGCTGCTCGCCGTGTTGCAGGCCATCCTGCTGCTCTCGATGATGGTGCTGACCCCAGCTGCCACCATCGCCCAGCAGAACGATCCCGCGCCCGATGACAGCGCTGCCACTGCCCCGGTCCGCGGGCAGCTGGCTGGCTCACGCGAGTTCCGCGAAGCCAAGATCGCGCGCGCCGGACTGAAGATCCGCACCTACCCCCAGCGGATCAAGCTCGCCCGCGCCGACTCCCAGGTCGTCAGTGCCTGGCTGTGTCCCGAAGACGACAAGACCCCCTTCAGCGGCGGGGACCCGGAGAAGACCAAGCACGACTGTGTCCCGGTCCGCGTGGACTGGACCCTGCAGGACCCCGATGACGCCCGCCTCTCGAGCGACTTCGGCTTCCGGACCCGTGTGACCATGCTCCACAAGGCCGACAACCGCCTCACGGCCACCTCGGAGCGTTTCGGCATCTATCGCCATGCCCCGATCATCGCCCAGGACGCACCCGACAAGCGGGATGCCCGGGCCACCGCGGTCCTGAAGGAACTGCAGCGCAACGCCGCCCAGCGTCGTGCCGCCATCCGTCGTGCCGCCGCCCAGGAAGCCGCGCCCCAGCCTCAGGCGCAGCCCCAGGCCCAGCCGGTCCAGCCCCAGCCTCAGGCCCAGGTCCAGCCGGCCGCCCCCAAGTCTGAAGAGACCAAGGCCGCCGCGGCCAAGGCGAGGCCTGCTCCCGCCGAGGAGCCCGCGGCCGAGGAGACCAAGGTCGAAGAGCCGGCGCCCGCCGAGCAGCCCGCCGAGGAGCAGAAGGCCGAAGAGCCGGCGCCCGCCGAGGAGCCCGCGCCGAGGAGCAGCCAAGGCCGAAGAGCCGGCGCCCGCCGAGGAGCAGGCGGAGCCCCGCCGAGGAGCAGCGGCCGAAGAGCAGCCCGCCGACGAGCCCCGCCGAGCAGCCCGCCGAGGAGCAGAAGGCCGAAGAGCGCGCCCGCCGAGGAGCCGCCGCCGAGGAGCAGCCGCGGCCGAGCCCAGCCGAGGCGCCCGCCGAGGAGCAGAAGGCCGAGCCCCCGCCGAGGAGCAGCCGACCGAGGAGCAGCCCGCCGAGCCGACCCGCCGAGGCCGCCCCCGCCGAGGAGCAGCCGACCGAAGACCGCCGAGGAGCCCCCGCCGAGGAGCCGGCGGCGCTAGCCCCCGCGGCTACGAAGTCTGTTGCCCCGGCTGCAATCCAGCCGGCTGTCGCGCCCGGCAGCTGTAAGAACTGCATCACCGCTGCCGACCACGAGGGCGAGAGCAATCCCAACCCGAACGTGGCGCCAACGAACGGCAACAACCTCTGGACGAACGGCAACACGAACATCTACCGCGAGAAGGACTACATCAACTTCCGCTTCACGGTCACGTCGACTGGTGCGGCGAACGGCAGGATCGACCGTCAACTTCACAGGCAACGGTGGCAAGTGTGACTTCTTTGATGGCACGATTGCCGGCGGTTCGATTGCTGACAACGGGACCTTGTCTCGAGGGCTGATGGTGCCGATTTCCGGAACCTCACCCACGATTACCCCAGTCGGTACTCCGATCAATACTGCGGGCGACTGGAACCAGAAGTATGAGGTCGATTTCGTGGGCGCGGGCTCCGCGTACCTCTACTACCACCTCCGACTGACCGACACTGCTGGCGAGTGCAATGGATCGTCCCAGAACTCGCAGCTCGTCAACCCGACCGACACCGGCGACTTCAAGAACATCGGCCAGCAGACGGTACCGGTGCCTGCGAATGACGTCCTCCAGAACCCATCGATCGAGGTCCTCAAGTACATCCCCGACGGCAACGGCTGGAAGCTTGCGCCCGACGACACGTGGAAGTTCTGCGGCGACCTGGTCTCCCTGCTTGGCGACGTCGCCTGCCGGAACAATGGCTCGGCCGTTTGGCCGGAGGTGACCGCGACTACCACTGGCACCAATATCACGTTTACGGAAGAGCAGCTGATTGGCTCGAACTACGTGTTCGACCATGTCGGCGGCACCAACTGTGTGGCGTCCGGCTCGACTGCAGTCGCGACCGTGAAAGCCGATTTCGACAGCCCGCAGAACGCAGTCTGCGAGTTCTACAACACCCTGAAGCCCGGAACGATCAAGATCAAGAAGATCACTGAAGGTGGAGTGGGCACGTTCAACTTCACGTCTGATCCCGACCTGCCAGGCACGACCGCGCCGGACGGCTCGTTCACGCTGACGACGACTCTGCCTTCCTCGATGGCCATGAGGACGTTCAGCAACGTAGCTCCGGGTCGGTATTTCGTCAACGAGACACCCCTGCCTAGCGGCTGGTCTTTCGCGAGTCTGACGTGCTCCGATGAGAACGACCCGAGCGGAGGATCCAGGGTCCTCGGCTCACTCGCAGAGATCAACCTCCAGCCGGACGAGACGGTCACTTGCACCTACACCAACAAGAAGGACGCCAAGGTCCGCATCGTCAAGGAGGCAAATCCCGAGAGCGACACCGAATTCGAGTTCGCGCTCACCAACTTCGGCGGTGACACCGGGCTCAAGCTCGTAGACAACGGGACCGACGACAACTTCGCTGACTACACCTTCGGCAACGGCCAGTTCAACACCAAGACCATCAAGGAGCTCGTTCCTGCCGGCTGGACGTTGACCACCGCGTCCTGTCGAGGCGTCAGCTACGACTACGACACTGTGAACGATCGCGTGAGCTTCGCGGTCGTGCCTGGTGCCGACATCACCTGTACCTTCAGCAACACCAAGGACGGCGCCATCCAGCTGGTCAAGAACACGACCGGCGGCGATGCCACCTTCCCCTTCACCCATTCGATCGCCGGGCTCGCCCCGAGCCTGACGACCGTCAGTGGCACCGCCGCCGACACGTCCGACTCGCTGACCCCGGGCTCCGGCTACGCCATCAGTGAGGGCGACCTCCCGGCGGGCTGGGCCTTCACCAGCGCGGCGTGCGAGCTGCAGGGTGGCGGCACGACCGGCACCGTCACTGGCAAGAACATCACCGCCATCACGGTCGAGGCCGGCAAGACCACGACCTGTACCTTCAGCAACACCAAGGACGGCGCCATCCAGCTGGTCAAGAACACGACCGGCGGCGATGCCACCTTCCCCTTCACCCATTCGATCGCCGGGCTCGCCCCGAGCCTGACGACCGTCAGTGGCACCGCCGCCGACACGTCCGACTCGCTGACCCCGGGCTCCGGCTACGCCATCAGTGAGGGCGACCTCCCGGCGGGCTGGGCCTTCACCAGCGCGGCGTGCGAGCTGCAGGGTGGCGGCACGACCGGCACCGTCACTGGCAAGAACATCACCGCCATCACGGTCGAGGCCGGCAAGACCACGACCTGTACCTTCAGCAACACCAAGGACGGCGCCATCCAGCTGGTCAAGAACACGACCGGCGGCGATGCCACCTTCCCCTTCACCCATTCGATCGCCGGGCTCGCCCCGAGCCTGACGACCGTCAGTGGCACCGCCGCCGACACGTCCGACTCGCTGACCCCGGGCTCCGGCTACGCCATCAGTGAGGGCGACCTCCCGGCGGGCTGGGCCTTCACCAGCGCGGCGTGCGAGCTGCAGGGTGGCGGCACGACCGGCACCGTCACTGGCAAGAACATCACCGCCATCACGGTCGAGGCCGGCAAGACCACGACCTGTACCTTCAGCAACACCAAGGACGCCACGGTCCGCATCGTCAAGGAGGCCAATCCGGAAGGCGCGCAGCTCTTCGACTTCGCCCTCGATGGCAGCGACTGGGGTGCCGCGAGCGTCCAGCTCAAGGACGACGGCGCCAGCGACAACTTCGCTGACTACACCTTCGTGGCCGGGGAGTTCGGCACCAAGAGCATCACCGAGACCGTGCCCAACGGTTGGACCCTGACGAGCGCTAGCTGCGCGGGTACGACGGGGACTCCCATCAGCGACGGCGTGAGCTTCCCGGTGGCGGCTGGTGACGAGATCACCTGCACCTTCACCAATGTCAAGGGCGCCAGCCTCACCATCGTGAAGGTCACCGACCCGGATGACTCGGGTGCTGACAACTTCGACTTCACGACTTCCGGCTCCGGCATGTCGAACTTCACGCTCGATACCGATGGCGGCGACGACACGCACTCGAACGTCGAGATGTTCTCGTTCACGCCGGATCTTTTCGGCCCCAAGAGCGTCACCGAGGGCGCGACCGACGGCTGGTCGCTGACCGACGTCACCTGTGACGACGGCAGTGACCAGGATCCGAACACCGGAAGTGGCGCGACCGCGACGGTCGACATCGCCGCGGGTGTGAACATCACCTGCACCTTCACCAACGTCCAGGACGCCAAGGTCCGCATCGTCAAGGAGGCCACGCCGCAGAGCGAGCAGCTCTTCGACTTCGACCTCACCGGCAGCGGCACCTTCGGGCCCGATCTGGACCTCAAGGACAACGGCACCGATTCCAACTACGAGGACTACACCTTCAGCGCCGGGGAGTTCGGCACCAAGACCATCACCGAGACCGTGCCTGACGGCTGGTCCCTGACCGGCGCGTCCTGCACGGGCGTCGACGAGTCCGAGATCAGCGACGGCGTGAGCTTCGCGGTGGCGGCCGGCGACGACATCGAGTGCACCTTCACCAACGTCCAGGACGCCAAGGTCCGCATCGTCAAGGAGGCCACGCCGCAGAGCGAGCAGCTCTTCGACTTCGACCTCACCGGCAGCGGCACCTTCGGGCCCGATCTGGACCTCAAGGACAACGGCACCGATTCCAACTACGAGGACTACACCTTCAGCGCCGGGGAGTTCGGCACCAAGACCATCACCGAGACCGTGCCTGACGGCTGGTCCCTGACCGGCGCGTCCTGCACGGGCGTCGACGAGTCCGAGATCAGCGACGGCGTGAGCTTCGCGGTGGCGGCCGGCGACGACATCGAGTGCACCTTCACCAACGTCCAGGACGCCAAGGTCCGCATCGTCAAGGAGGCCACGCCGCAGAGCGAGCAGCTCTTCGACTTCGACCTCACCGGCAGCGGCACCTTCGGGCCCGATCTGGACCTCAAGGACAACGGCACCGATTCCAACTACGAGGACTACACCTTCAGCGCCGGGGAGTTCGGCACCAAGACCATCACCGAGACCGTGCCTGACGGCTGGTCCCTGACCGGCGCGTCCTGCACGGGCGTCGACGAGTCCGAGATCAGCGACGGCGTGAGCTTCGCGGTGGCGGCCGGCGACGACATCGAGTGCACCTTCACCAACGTCCAGGACGCCAAGGTCCGCATCGTCAAGGAGGCCACGCCGCAGAGCGAGCAGCTCTTCGACTTCGACCTCACCGGCAGCGGCACCTTCGGGCCCGATCTGGACCTCAAGGACAACGGCACCGATCCCAACTACGAGGACTACACCTTCAGCGCCGGGGAGTTCGGCACCAAGACCATCACCGAGACCGTGCCTGACGGCTGGTCCCTGACCGGCGCGTCCTGCACGGGCGTCGACGAGTCCGAGATCAGCGACGGCGTGAGCTTCGCGGTGGCGGCCGGCGACGACATCGAGTGCACCTTCACCAACGTCCAGGACGCCAAGGTCCGCATCGTCAAGGAGGCCACGCCGCAGAGCGAGCAGCTCTTCGACTTCGACCTCACCGGCAGCGGCACCTTCGGGCCCGATCTGGACCTCAAGGACAACGGCACCGATTCCAACTACGAGGACTACACCTTCAGCGCCGGGGAGTTCGGCACCAAGACCATCACCGAGACCGTGCCTGACGGCTGGTCCCTGACCGGCGCGTCCTGCACGGGCGTCGACGAGTCCGAGATCAGCGACGGCGTGAGCTTCGCGGTGGCGGCCGGCGACGACATCGAGTGCACCTTCACCAACGTCCAGGACGCCAAGGTCCGCATCGTCAAGGAGGCCACGCCGCAGAGCGAGCAGCTCTTCGACTTCGACCTCACCGGCAGCGGCACCTTCGGGCCCGATCTGGACCTCAAGGACAACGGCACCGATCCCAACTACGAGGACTACACCTTCAGCGCCGGGGAGTTCGGCACCAAGACCATCACCGAGACCGTGCCTGACGGCTGGTCCCTGACCGGCGCGTCCTGCACGGGCGTCGACGAGTCCGAGATCAGCGACGGCGTGAGCTTCGCGGTGGCGGCCGGCGACGACATCGAGTGCACCTTCACCAACGTCCAGGACGCCAAGGTCCGCATCGTCAAGGAGGCCACGCCGCAGAGCGAGCAGCTCTTCGACTTCGACCTCACCGGCAGCGGCACCTTCGGGCCCGATCTGGACCTCAAGGACAACGGCACCGATTCCAACTACGAGGACTACACCTTCAGCGCCGGGGAGTTCGGCACCAAGACCATCACCGAGACCGTGCCTGACGGCTGGTCCCTGACCGGCGCGTCCTGCACGGGCGTCGACGAGTCCGAGATCAGCGACGGCGTGAGCTTCGCGGTGGCGGCCGGCGACGACATCGAGTGCACCTTCACCAACGTCCAGGACGCCAAGGTCCGCATCGTCAAGGAGGCCACGCCGCAGAGCGAGCAGCTCTTCGACTTCGACCTCACCGGCAGCGGCACCTTCGGGCCCGATCTGGACCTCAAGGACAACGGCACCGATTCCAACTACGAGGACTACACCTTCAGCGCCGGGGAGTTCGGCACCAAGACCATCACCGAGACCGTGCCTGACGGCTGGTCCCTGACCGGCGCGTCCTGCACGGGCGTCGACGAGTCCGAGATCAGCGACGGCGTGAGCTTCGCGGTGGCGGCCGGCGACGACATCGAGTGCACCTTCACCAACGTCCAGGACGCCACGCTGACCATCAAGAAGGTCACCGCGCCGGCCGACGCCGGCGACACCACCTTCGGCTTCACCGGCACCGGCGACGGCATGTCGAACTTCACGCTCGACACCAACGCCGGCAATGCCACCAACCCCGACCAGAAGACCTTCACGTTCTCGGGCACGAACTACGGCTCGAAGAGCGTCACCGAGAATGCGGTCGCCGGTTGGGTCCTCGACGGCATCTTCTGCGAGGGCGCTGAGGACACCGGCACGAGCCCGACCGCCACGGTCGACGTCCAGCCCGGTGACGACATCACCTGTACCTTCACCAACAAGCTTGCGGTCCTCGAGATCGTGAAGACCGCCCGCCCAGCCTCGTACTCCAAGATCGGTGATGTCATCACCTATGGCATCATCGCCACGAACCCCGGTCCGGCCACGCTCACCAACGTGGTGGTCCAGGATCTCTTCCCCGGTGGCCTCGAGGGCTACGTCTGCAAGCTCAACGGCGTCGGAGACCCGCTCGTCGGGCCCGTCTCCGTGCTGCAGCCGAAGGCGTTCATCGAGTGCACCGCCAAGCACACCGTCACCCAGGCGGACCTCGACAAGGGCTCGGTCTACAACCAGGCCTGCGTCAGCTCCGACGAGATCGGCCCGATCTGCGACGATGTCACCGTCCATGAGATCACCGTCGATCTCATCAAGGACGTGACGCCCGACGCGCCGCAGCCTGGTCCGAGCGCCACCTTCACGTACACCCTGACCATCCACAACACCTCCGTCGTGCCGGTGACCATCACGAGTCTGACCGACACGTACGAGGATCAGAGCCCTGACTACGCCACCACGTGTGGTGCGCTCGTCGGGCAGACTCTCGCGGCGACCGACGGTGTCGTCGGCGGGCCTGACACCCTCAGCTGCAGCTACATCGTCGAGCACAGCACCCCTGAGCTCGTGTTCACCAACATCGGCACGGTGGTGGTGACCGACAAGGAGGGCACCACGGCGACCGACACGGACACCGAGACCGTCGGATTGTCCGAGGTCGAGACCACGCCGCTGCCGACGCCGGCGCCGACCGAGTCGCTCAAGCCCACGAACATGCTGGCCACGACCGACACCACCGGTCCCGGCCGATGGCGGCGATCCGATGGGCGGCCTGCTCAACTGGATGATGTGGCTCGCGCTCAGCGCGCTGCTCATCCTGGGCACCGGCTGGATCATCCGCCGCGAACGTCTCGCGGAGGTCAAGAACCGCTAATACCCACGATCAACTCGATCGTTCACCACGACGACGGCCGGGCTCGGAGAGGGGCTCGGCCGTCGTCTTCGTCTGTCCGGGAGGGGGAGGGGCCACGCCCCGGAGGCTACGGTCGCCGCACCACGTACACGGCCACCACCGTGGCGCCCAGCAGGACCGCGCCGCTCCCGAGCACCAGCGTCATCGGGTCCACCGGGTCGCTCCGACTCGATCACCGGCGCTACCGTCGGCCGTGGCGTCCGCTTCCTACCCTTGTCGTTCTCCGGAGTCGTGGGTCGCGGCGGCTCCCAGCACGCCCGGGGCTTGGGCACTGGCCGTGGCTCGTCGGTCCACTCCGCGTCGATGAGCCGACCGGCCACCATCAGCCGTGGTGAGGCGCCGGTGCTCCCGGTGCTGGTCTGCAGCACGAGGCGCTGCTGACCTTCGTTCGGTCGATCCGCGATGTCGTAGTCGAGGGCCACGCGCACCTGCGAGATCCGGTACGTCAGCAGGCGCCCATCCCGCAGCTGGAGCTTGATGAGCTTGCCCAGCAGCTCACTGCGACCGTTGGCGAAGTAGGACTCGGTCAGCGGCAGGAGCATGCCCGGCTGCGCATGCCCGTAGACCCAGCTGGTGCCAGGCTGCCCGGGCAGCACCAGGTCCTGGTCGGGAGCGATCAGGTACTGGGCCACGTCGCAGAGCGGATAGCCCGGGGGATTGCCGGCGACCTTGCGGCCGCTCCACACCACCGGCAGGTCGATACCGAAGTAGGGGACACGCACGCGGACCGGCCGCGACCCTTCGTCGAGCGGCACGGGCTCTGGCCGTCGGCGCCGGGGTGGGCTCCGTGGCCGTCTCCTCCTGGGCCAGGGCGACCGCGGCTGGAAGGGCGAGCGCCAAAGCCGCCGCGAGTGCGAGGGTCGCGCCGACGCGGGCGGCCCGTCGTGATCGCTGGGCCGCGGATACCGACCGGGGGGTAGTGGCCATGGCCACACGCTAGCACTCCCTCGAGAAGTCCTCCGCCACGCATTCGGCTACCACGCATGGCGCGCCTTGCGTGGTGACAATG
This sequence comes from uncultured Chloroflexia bacterium, assembly GCA_963714675.1. Lineage (GTDB taxonomy): Bacteria > Chloroflexota > Limnocylindria > Limnocylindrales > CSP1-4 > JAFMJV01. Next base: position 89,663 of record CAVQPG010000008.1, read on the forward strand.
GTCAACGCTCGCTATACTTTCGGCTGACCCGCGTCAAGTCGTCGTGGCGCAGCGGAGGGAGATCGCTTGCAGGACCCTGCCCAGCGGGTGGACACCCGTCCCCGCGTGGCAGTCATCGAGGATGATGCTGCCGTCAGGCGCGTCCTGAGCCGCATCCTCGAAGACGCCGGCTACGGTGTCATCGCCATGCCCGACGGTGAGGTCGGACTGCGCGCGGTCGCCGAGCACCAGCCGGACATGCTCATCCTCGACCTGACCCTGCCACGCATGGATGGCCTCGAGGTCTGCCGCCGCCTCCGTGCCGATGTGCGCACGGTGACGCTGCCCATCATCGTGCTCACGGCGCACACATCCACCAGTGACATGGTGGCCGCGCTGGACGCGGGCGCTGATGACTTCGTGACCAAGCCCTTCCAGCAGGTCGAGCTGCTGGCGCGCCTGCGCAGCTCGTTCCGCACACGAGAGGTCGTCCGCCGCATGGAGCAGGCGCACGACATCGTGGTGGCCCTCGCCAACGCGGTCGAGGCCAAGGACCTCGGGCTCAAGGACCACTGCCGCTACCTGGCCTACCGCTCGGCGCGCCTGGCGGCCTACGTGGGGCTTCGCGACGGCGAGCTGGAAGGCGTGGCCTACGGCGCGCTGCTTGCACGACATCGGCAAGATCGGCATCAGCGAGCACGTGCTCCACAAGCCCGGACCGCTCACCGACGATGAATACCGTGTCATGCGCGAGCATCCGGAGATCGGCGAGCGCATCTGTGACCCCCTGCGCATGTCGCGCGACTTCACCCCTATCATCCGGCACCATCACGAGCGCTGGGACGGGAGCGGCTATCCCGACGGTCTGAGCGGAGAGGGGATCCCCCTCGGCGCGCGCATCGTCGCCCTCGCGGACGCCTTCGACGCGATCGTGCGGGGCCGCCCGTATCGTCCTGCTCGCTCGGTCGAGGAGGCTTACGACGAGCTGCGCAAGTACTCGGGCGCGCAGTTCGACCCCGGGCTCGTGCCGCTCTTCATCGAAGAGACCGATCGCGATGGCGCTGGCATCGCGCCCAGCGTGGAGCTGCCGCGCGTGGCCCTGCTCGTGCAGGAAGCACCCATCGTGACGGGCGCGCCCAGCGGAGCCGCGGCCGCCCGCGTCGCCTGACCACCCGCGCTCGGGCACGAGCCGGATGACGACCTCGCAGCTCGCCCCGGGCCGGCTGCGCTACCACCTCGTCCGGCTGGTCCTGAAGGCCGTGTGCAGCGCCTACGTGCGCACCGATGTCATCGGCGCCGAGCGCATCCCCGAGCGCGGGTCGTACATCATCTGCTTCAACCACCCGTCCTGGCTGGACCCCATCTTCTTCGCCGCGTTCTGGCCCGACCGCGAGCGCGACCTCTACATCTTCGGTCCACGCGAGCAGGACATGAGCACCGGTGTCCGCAACCGGGTCATCACCTGGACCCGCCGAGGCGTGCCCTTCCAGCCAGGTGCGCACGACGTCATCGATACCACCCGACGGACGGTGGCGGTGTTGCGGACCGATGCCTGCCTGGCCATCGCCGGCGAGGGTCGGCTGAGCGACCACGAGGGCGAGATCCTGCCGCTCGAGACCGGACTCGCGCACTTCGCCAGGCTGGCGCGGGTGCCGATCCTGCCGGTGGCCATCGTGGGCACGCGCTGGATCTCCTTCGGCAGCCAGGTGACCCTGCGCGTCGGTGAGCCCGTCCATCCCGATGCCTACGGCGGGGGCAAGGCCGGTGCCCGCGCGATGACCGACGAGGTCGAGACACGACTGCAGGCGCTGCTCGTTGGCGTCGAGGATCGCGACCCGCCTGGTTGGCTGGGACGGACCATCTCGGAGGCCTTCAATGACCGTCCCTGGCTCGACGAGCAGGAGTCAGCTCGAGACCGATAGAGGACCACCGGCCCCGTTGGCCCTGATCGTCTCGCTATCGTCGCTGGTCGAGCACCAGGACCGCGTCGAGCCAGACGGTCGAGCCCGAGGACCTCGCGTTCGCAGTCCCGGTCGCGCGCAGCTTGAGCACGTGCCTGCCCTTGGATACGTCGCGCACGTAGGTGATGCGCCGATCGTCGGTCTTGCTCGCATAGAGATCGATGGTGTCGACCTGCTTGCCATCGAGGATGACCTTGAGGCGTCCCCCGTCCGGGCCGCGCCGGGCGACGACTGCGAACTGCTGGCCTTTGAAGGCCACGTTCGCCTGTGCGCCCCTGGACGACGTCCGGGCCAGGGTCCGTCCCAGGGAGTCGCGGTTCCGAGCCATCTTCCAGCGGCCACCGAACTTCACGGCCTTCGACCCGCGACTCGCGTCGACCAGCTGCACCTTCGGGCCGATCGACTTCTGGGCGCTGTTTCCGACGGCGTCCTTCGCGACCGCTCGGATGGAGCAACCGGTTCGGTTCAGCAGAGCGTTGAGCCCCAGCCCTGGTCCCGAGGCCGTCTTGCCGGCACGTCGCTTGCCGTTGCAGGACACCACCGAGGGACGCTGACTTGAGTCCCGAACGATTGTCCCTGGCATTCATCGTCGCCTTCGCCGGCACGCGGCCGCCGGAGGCTGAGACGTGTCCGCCCTCGCGGATGGTGATGCGCGGGCCGGTCAGCTTGGGGCGGCTGGTATCGAGCTTGATGTCGTCCCGCATGATCGGAGACTTGACCTGACGCGGGTCGCGCAGCTGGACGCGGACCCGCTGATTGCCCTGCCGGCCGCCGAGCTGCAGGGCGAAGCGCTGCTGGTATGGCTGCCACGATCCGAACTTGCGGTCGCCCAGCGCGTAGCGCACTTGCGCGCCGTCGAAGCCACGGAGGTCGGCCAGCACGGAGCGCGAGCCCGTCCAGATGGCGCCACTCTCGAGCCTCATGGGCCGCTGCCGTTCCAGGTTCAGCCGGCCCAGGCTGGACGAGTACACGTTCCCGTCGAGGTTGACGTCATCGACGAACTTGGCCTGACCCCACTGCCAGAACGTCCAGCTGGTCCAGCCGCGGGGCAGGTACACCGTGTCGCACTTCCAGCAGGCGACCCACAGCGGATTGGCGCCGAAGCCCGTGGGCGCCCCGACGACCTTCTCCCACATGAACTTGCTGGTATAGATCATGGGATACCGACCGGTCTGTCGATACAGCTCGTCGAGCATGGCCCGCAGTCGGGCCCTGGCCTGGTCCTTGTCCGGCGTCCCGAGCGACTTGAGCGACTCGACGTCGACCACGAGCGGCAGCAGTCCGCCGAGACCGCTGGTAAGCCGCAACGTCGTAAGGAAGTGCTGGGCCTGTTTCACGCCGTTCACGCGGTAGTCGAAGAAGTGATATGCCCCGGCAAGCAGGCCTGCGGCACGTGCCTCCGCCGTGTGTTGCCGATAGGTGGAGTCGATGAACGATGTGCCCTGGGACGCCTTGGAGAAGACGAACTGCATGCCCTCGGCGCGGAGCGCCTTGAAGTCGGGCAGGCCGTTCCAGTGGCTCACGTCGAGCCCCAGGACACCGTTCGGAGTGGGCCAGGGCGTCGGTTTCGGCGTCGGGGCCGGCGTCGGAGTCGGGGAAGGAGTAGGGGTTGGGATCGGCGTGGGCGTGGGCTCAGCGACGTACACCCCTGAGCCGAGTGGCCCAGTCGAATCACCCGCGGGCACGTCCTCTACGTCCTCATAGTCAGGCTCGAACTCGAGCGGCTTCAGCGCCCAGAACAGGTTCAGGCGACCGATGGCGGGCTTGTCCGTCAGCTCTGCAGTGGTCGACAGGCGATTAGCCACGTGGATCGGCGAGACGCCGTCGGCGAGCAGCAGCGCGGCGGCACCTGCGACGTGGGCAGCGGCAGCCGAGGTGCCCCGTATGATCGTGGTGCCACCGCCAACAGCCAAGGTCGGGATGTCGACACCTGGCGCCCCGATGTAGGCGCTCGGACCAGAATCGCTGAAGTTCGCGACGTTGCCGTCCTTCCGCGTGGCGGCCACGCCGATGACACCAGGATGCCCTGCCGGGTAGCTGGCGGTCGTTGAACTGGCATTGCCTACCGAGGCGACGACGACGATGCCATCCGCGCGCGCTGCGTCGATCTCGTCTTTGAGGGTGGACGATCTGTTCGGGCCGCTGAAGGGCATGAGGATGACGTCGACGTTCGCATCCCGGGCGGCCTGGATGCCGGCAATGATGTCCGCGTCGTAGCCGACACCGTTCGCACCGATGACCGTGATGGGCAGGACGCTGACGCCCTCGTAGCCGACACCAGCAATGAGTTTGCCGTTGCCCGTGGCCGCAGCCACGATGCCGGCCATCCATGTGCCGTGACCGTTTGGGTCGCTGGTGGAGCTGGTGGTGCTGGTGACCAGTTGACCGGCGAGATCCTCGTGGGAGATATCGACGCCCGTGTCGAGGACGGCAACGACCGCGGAGCCGTCGGGATGGACTACCCCGTTTGCCTGGTCCCATCTGATCCCCGCGAATGGGCCTGTCGATAGGTTCCACTGGTCCGCGTATCCCGGATCGTTCGGGATCGCGTTGACGGTGCGCGCGTAGTTGGGATCGACGCTCTTGACAGAAGGGTCGGCCTTCAGTCGGCCGAGGACCTTGGCCCGGCTGTTCCTCGGCACGTCGACGACCTGCATCGGCAATCGGCCGATGGCCTTGCGGTTGCCAGCGCCGGCGTTCTTGATAACGCCCAGTCGCTTGGCTTCGCCAGTCCCGGCCTTGAAGCTGACGATGTACTGGTCGGTCGGACCCGCATCGGCCTCCGGCTCGATCACCTCGGGCTGCACTCGGGTCCTTGCCTTCTTGGCCTGACCCTGGTTGGGCTGGGGCTCGGCAGCCTCCGGCTGTGCTGCCTTGGGCTGATCTGGCTTCGGCTGTGCCGTCTTGGGTTGAGGCGCCTTTGGTTGGACCCGAGGATCGGCCTTCTGGGCCTGGCCCTTGTTGGCCTTCGGCTCGGCGGACTTGGGTCCAGAATCCTCGGGCTTGGCCTTCTTGGTCTGTCCCTTGTTGGCCTTCGGCTCGGCGGCCTCGCGCTGCACCGGCGGCTCGGCTTTCTTGGCCTGGCCCTTGTTGGCTTTGGGCTCGGGGTTGGCCTTCGGCTCGGCTGCCTCGCGCTGCACCGGCGGCTCAGCCTTCTTGGTCTGTCCCTTGTTGGCCGTCGGCTCGGCTACCCCAGCGGCAGGGTCTACCCCGATCTTCAGGTCCAGCCGTGGCGGTGAGCTCACCGAGCTCGGCCTTGACCACGGTGCCTTCGGTGACAGCGTCAGCGGTGAGGCGGACCTTCTTGCCGTCGTCGGAAGCGAGCGTCGCAGCGCCGGGGTCCTTGACGGACCACGCGACGTCCTTGGCTGGTCGACAGTCATCATCGGAGGTGCCCGGTTCCTCGTCGGCGCCTCGGCGGAGTCGCGGTCAGGGCATCGCATGTCCAGGCGGTGAGCACCTGTCGGTCCCCGACCGCGAGCTCCAGCTCGATCGGGGTGGATGTAGAGGCCGCGCTCGTCCTGCGCAGCGGCGGGACCGATCGCCTGGTCCTGTGCGGAGAGCGGCGCGACCCCCACCAGGCCCGCCAGCAGCACCACGGCGACGGCGATCGCCACGAACGAATGCGCGTGCCGCGTCGGCCGCCACCATCGCGCCCCGCGTGACGGCGAGGCCGAACCCGCCGGTCGAGCCATCGACGCGTCGGGATGCACCCGTCCTGCAGTCGATCGATCCGAGCCTCGTCACCTTCGCTGCTCGCGTCGCTGCGCCTGGCGCGCCAAGGCGACGTCGGAGGCACGTGGCCTCGACGAATCCTGGGCGCAGAACGGCGAACTCTGGGGCATGGACAAGCGGCTTCCCCTCCCTGGTCAATCCCAGGTCACGGCTGGGGCGAGACGCCGAGTGTACGTGCCCACTGGGTTTTGTTCACCCGGCGAGCGTGGCCAAGGGTCGCGGCTGCGTTGACGGCACGCACCACGTGTGGCCGCCGAACGCGCTCACAGGATCACGTAGCCGCTCGCGGGCGGTAGTCGCCCGCTCCCCAGGTATGCCAGCAGCTCCCGGGTCGCGAGTGGATAGCGCTCGCTGACGAGGGCGTGGAACTCGCGGAGCACGCTCCGGTTTCGGCGTGTGTCCGCAACCAACAGCACCACACGCTCGACGTGGTCGTCGGCCATCTTGCGGGCGATACGCCGGTCGAGCGCCTGAAGGTCGAAGAGGACCGTCTCGGCCTCCAATTTGCAGGTCTCGTTCGCGAGCGCGAGCTCGCCGTCCCACGCGCGCTGTCCGTGGTCGTCGTGGAGAGGTATCTCCGTGCGCATCCGGATGGCCGGGTGCAGTCGGGACTTGAACCGTGCCAGGAGCCGCGCATGACCAGCGTCACGCAGCGGCGGCCCCTCCGGGAACGGCCGGGCACTCAGGTTCATGCCGAGCACGGTGAAGACCACGGTGAGCGTGCGAAGCGACGCCTCGGCGGCCTCGCCGCGTTCGATGCGGCTCAGCTGACTTCGGGAGCAGCCGCACCGTTTGGCAACTTCCCGCAAGCTGAGCCCGGCGCTCATCCGCGCGATCCGGACCTCCTCACCAAGACGCCGTAACGTGCGCTCCGCGAGCTGGTTGCCATGGTCGAGGCGGCGATACGTGCTTGGCATCAGGCGCATCGTCGTCGAGGGTCCTTGGCTCACACTTACGGGCCGTTGCCGGGCCCTTGTGGACATCCTGTGCCGCAGCGCCCGAGTGCCGTGCGCCGTGTGCCGCAGCGCCCGAGTGCCGTGCGCCCTGTCCCGCCGCGCCCGAGTGCCGTGCGCCCTGTGCCGCAGCGCCCTGTCCCTTCTGGAGTGCCACGCGACCGGCCAGCCCCTGCATCGGCAGGACCGGACCGTTCCTTGGGCCCGCTGGTGGGACGAGCGATCGACCCACGGTGACGGACACGCGCCACCCGCCGGTCGAGCGGCACCCCCCACGGGACACCCGGCCACCCGCCGGTCGAGTGGCATCCCCCACGGGACACCCGCCCGCCCGCCGGTCCGAGCTCGGCAAGCCCCACATGCGGGCACACCACAGCACCGCCCGCCCGCCGGATCCGAGTGGCATCCCCCACGGGACACCCGCCCGCCCGCCGATCCAGTGGCATCCCCCACGGGACACCCGCCCGCCGGCCGCGCCTCGGCGGTGCCCATGACGGAGCCGTCCAGCGCGGCTACCATGACCTCCCGTGCCCATCGCCCCCAATGACTTCGTCCACCTGCATGTCCACTCGGAGTTCAGCCTCCTCGACGGACTCGGTCGCATCGATGACCTCGTCAGCGAGGCCTCCGCGCACGGGTTCGATGCGCTGGCCGTCACCGACCACGGCTCGCTGTACGGCGCCATGGCCTTCTACCAGGCGTGCCGGAGGAAGCAGATCAAGCCCATCCTCGGGGTGGAGGCGTACGTCGCCCGCAAGTCCATGTACGACCGCGAGGGTCGCTCGGAGCAGAACTACTACCACGTCACGCTCTGGGCCCAGGACTGGGAGGGCTACCAGAACCTGTGCCGCATCATCACCGAGGCCCACCTCGAGGGCTACTACTACAAGCCTCGCCTCGACCGGGCGCTGCTGAGCAAGTACAGCAAGGGCATCATCGCCGGCTCAGCCTGTCTCGGCGGCGAGGTGGCCAAGATGCTCGAGGTCGACGACTTCGAGAACGCTCGCCGCATCGTGGGCGAGTACCGCGACATCCTGGGCCCTGAGGGCTTCTGGCTCGAGATCATGGACCACGGTGTGCCGGAGCAGCTCGCGTTGAACCCCAAGCTCATCCGCCTGAGCCAGGAGACTGGCGCCGGCCTGGTGGCCACCAACGACCTGCACTACGTACGCCGCGACCAGCACGAGGCGCACGACGTGCTGCTCTGCGTGGGCACCGGCTCCAACCTCGACACGCCCAACCGCCTGCGCTTCGAGACCGACGAGTTCTACCTCAAGACCGCGGCCGAGATGGAGCGGACCTTCAAGGACCTGCCGGAAGCGCTCTCGAACTCCCGGCGCATCGCGGAGATGATCGACCTGCAGATCACCTTCGGTGAGCTGCGGCTGCCGCACTTCCCGGTGCCCGAGGGCCACGACGTGGAGTCATGGCTGCGCGAGGAATGCCAGCGTGGCCTGCGTGAGCGCTACGGCGAGGTCACCGACGAGCTCCAGGAGCGGCTCGACTACGAGCTCGGCGTGATCATCACCATGGGCTACGCGGCCTACTTCCTCATCGTGGCCGACTTCGTGCGCTACGCCAAGGCGCAGGGCATCGCCACCACCTGCCGTGGTTCCGCGCCCGGCTCGATCGTGACCTACACCCTGGGCATCACGCCGGTCGACCCCATCCTCTACGGCCTGCCCTTCGAGCGCTTCCTGAACCCCGACCGCGTGACCATGCCCGACATCGATGTCGACTTCGAGGACGCCCGTCGTGACGAGGTCATCAACTACGTCACGCGCAAGTACGGCCAGGACCACGTGGCCCAGATCATCACCTTCGGGACGATGCTGGCCAAGGCGGCCATCCGAGACGTCGGGCGGGTCATGGGCTACGGCTACGGCGAGGTCGACCGCATCGCCAAGGCCGTCCCCGACCAGCTCGGCATCACGCTCAACGAGGCCATCGCGCATGCACCGCCCCTGCGCGAGATGTACGAGGGCGACCAGGGCATCCACAAGATGATCGACATCGCCAAGCAGCTCGAGGGCGTGGCCCGCAATGCCTCGACCCACGCGGCCGGCATCGTCATCAGCCGCGAGCCGCTGACCGAGCTGATGCCGCTGCAGAGGGCCACCAACAGCGACGCGCTCATGACCCAGTACGAGATGCACGGGGTCGAGGCCCTGGGCCTGCTCAAGTTCGATTTCCTGGGCCTCTCCAACCTGACCATCCTGCGCCAGGCGGTCGACCTCATCGCCGGGCACGCCGGGGTCGAGATCGACCTCGAGCAGATCCCGCTCGACGACGCCAGGACGTTCAAGCTCCTGAGCCAGGGTGAGACCACCGGCGTGTTCCAGCTCGAGTCCGCCGGCATGCGCCGCTACATCAAGGAGCTGCGACCGACCTCGGTCTACGACCTCGCGGCCATGGTGGCGCTCTTCCGGCCCGGGCCCATGGACAACATCCCGGCCTATATCCGGCGCAAGCACGGGACCGAGAAGGTCACCTACCTGCACCCGCTGCTCGAACCGTACCTGGAGAAGACCTACGGGATCTTCGTCTACCAGGAGGACATCATGGCCGCGGCCATCGCCCTCGGTGGCTTCACCGGCCCGGAGGCGGACACGCTCGGCTACGCCATCCGCAAGAAGAAATCGGACGTCCTCCAGGACCAGAAGGAGAAGTTCTTCCGCCAGGCGGGCGAGAAGGGCATCGAGCCCAGCGTCATCGAGGCCGTCTTCAAGGCCTTCGAGCCGTTCGAGCGCTACGGCTTCAACAAGGCCCACGCGACCTGCTACGGCCTCATCGCCTATCAGACCGCGTATCTCAAGGCCAACTACCCGGTCGAGTACATGACCAGCGTGCTCTCCGCCTTCCGGGACAAGACCGAGAAGGTCGCCGGTGCCATCGCCGAGTGCAACCGGCTCGGTATCGAGGTGCTCGGCCCGGACGTGCGACACAGCTACGTCGACTTCACCGTCGAGGGCGACTCCATCCGCTTCGGCCTGCTGGCCATCAAGAACGTCGGTGAGAGTGCCATCGGGTCCATCATCGACGCCCGCGAGGACGGCGGCGAGTTCAAGTCGCTGGCCGACCTCTGCGCGCGCATCGATCTGCGGCTCGTCAACAAGCGCGTGATGGAGGCGCTCATCAAGGTCGGGGCACTCAGCTTCCTGGGGCACCCGGCCCAGCTGCTGGCTGGTCTCGACGAGGCCATGGGCTACGGGCAGGCACAGGCACGCGACCGTGTCACCGGCCAGGGCTCACTCTTCGACATGCTCGGCGGCGAGGACGATCCCGGCCTCGCACAGCGACTGCCGACGGTGACCGAGGCACCCTCACGCGAACGCCTGCGCTGGGAGAAAGAGCTGCTGGGGCTCTACCTCTCCGACCACCCGCTCGGCGAGCTGGCCGAGGAGATGGGCGACTACGTCAACACCTGGACCGGTGACATCGGCGCCGACCTGGACCAGGAGCGCGTCGTCGTGGGCGGCATGGCCGTGGGCATCCGTCGCGTCATCACCCGCAACCAGGAATCGATGGCGGTGGTGACGCTCGAGGACATGCAGGGCTCCGTCGACGTCGTCATCTTCCCGCGGACGTACGCCGATGCCGGGGTCGCCACGAAGCTCACCGACGACACGGTGCTGCTCATCGCCGGGCGCGTCGACCACAAGGGCGATGAGACGGTGGTCCTCGCCGATGCGGTCTGGACCTGGGACGAGGCAGTCGCGAAGGGCGTGGCGGTCTTCAGCCAGGAGGTCGCCGCCGGTGATCGGGGACGTGGTCGACGACGCCGCAACGGCGCAGGCTCGAACGGGAGTGCACCGGCTGCCGTCACGACATCGCCGGCATCGGTGCCGGCCGCGACCGAGACGATGGTCGTGCCGCGCGTCTCCCCGCTCCGCGGGGCTCAAGCCGAGGGCACCATCACGGTCACCATCGGAGGAGCGCCGGCGTCTCGCGCAGCCGTCGGGGACCCGGTCGATACGGCTCCGGGGAGCGGCCCGCCACCGCTCGACATCCCGCCGCAGGAGCCGACCGAGCCGGTCAGCGGGCCCAGCACGCCGTCTGCGTTCGATGGTCTGGCACCCGACGGCACCGACGAGCCTCCGCTACCGGACGAGGCCAGCGCGGCCGTGGCTTCCGCTGCTGGCGCGCGGACGGTGCCCGTGACCGCCGGTCCCGATCAGGTCCTGCACATCCGGTTCTCGCCTGCTTCGGACGAGCGGCTGGTGGCGGTCTTCGAGGAGCTCAAGGCGCTCATCAAGTCGCGGCCGGGCGAGACGCCCATCGTGCTGCACATCCCGGCCGGTCCGGGACGCTCACAAGAGATGCGCCTGGGAGCGGGGATCGCCTACGACGCGGAGCTGCTCGCAGAGTGCGGCCGCCGCTTCAGGGACCTGCTGCAGCTGACGTTGGTCTAGATACAAGCCACCGAAGAGCCGGTCGTCTCTTCTAGTCTTGCAGGTGGTCGAAGACGATGATCCAGTGGTCATGCACTCCACCCTGCCGACGCGAGATCACGACAGCGTGGTCACTGATGGCGCCGCCTTTGAGCCTGCCGAACTTCCTGTCCGGTCGCGCCTTCAGACCCATGCGCTTCGTGTCGATGCGCATCGACTCGCTGCCGTCGTCGGGCCGGAACTCCAGCTTGGTGCCCTTCTGGATGACGAGGCGACCCGAGCCGATCCGCGCCTGCCAGTCCGGTTTCTCCTCGTTCGGAACCGCTTCGGACCGCTGCCAGGTGGTGCCGTCCGTCGATCGCCACGTCTGGCTGGACCCGCCATCAGGGTCGTATGTCTCAGCCTCGAGACCAGTGCCGCGCGCCCGGACACCTACGATGTACCTCGGCTCCGCCGGACCATGCCCGATCGCATCACCGTGCGACCACGATCGCCCATCACGTGAGTGCCAGGTCTCGGTGGTGCCGTCTTCCTGGGACTGGAACACCGTGATCCCTTCATCGGTTGGGGCGGCCCAGATCAACCCTCCGGGGCCCATGCCCGGGAGCTCGGCTGCGACGAGCTCGCCATCCCGGACCACCCCGATGCGGTGCTCGATCGGGACCCGACCCTCGTAGTATTGCCAGCTCGAGGCCCAGCGCTCGATGAACTCGATATCCCAACCGATCAGGTTCGCTCGTTCCGCGCCGGAGGCGTCGACGACCCGGAGGCCTCCCTCCGTCGGCTCGAAACGCACCACGTCGAGATCTTCGCCGTAGCCACCTGTGACCTGGAACAGACCATCACCGAGCGGCTCGATGCCCCAGGCGTCGCCGGGCAGGAGGTGGCTGGCGGCCCAACGCGCCTCGAACGTCAAGGGCACGACCTCGACGCCATCCTTCGACACGACCTCGCCGAAGCGCAGGCTCCAGGCGATGTCGTCGGGGGCGGGCGGGAAGAGGCCGCTGGCATCGATCGACTCCCACCTTGAGCCGTCGACGGACCGCCAGAGGTCGGGCGTGTGGGCAGCCCAGCCTGGCTCTCCCTCGGGGATCGTCAGCATCCAGAGGGCATCCCCGAGGGGCGCGAAGCCCATGATCGCGCCGTCGGGCAACGAACGCGCGGTCCACCGCAGCAGGTCCCGAGAGAACCACAGACCAGTCACTTCCAGATGCCCGCTCCCCCCACCGGTCCGTATCCATGTACTGACGAGGTCGACGTAGCCGCCGGGCACCGGGACAGGCTCGAGGGACTGGGGCATCGACTCGACATTCCCGCTCAAGTGGACCCAACGCGCCGGGCCAAGGGGCGTCTCTGATCTCCCGGATCGGATCTTCCTCGGGGGAGCGATGCTGGGTCTCCCCACTGATGTGGGCGCAGCGGTGACCGTCGGAGAGGCTTCCTGTACAGACTCGGATGGCGTGGCTGACGCCGCGGCCGGATCGAGGCGATCCTCGCTGGGCTGCTGCGTGAACACACCCGTGAGCAGAACGCCACCGAACAACGCCACGATGGCACCGGCGACGACGAACCTGGTCGCACTGAACATGGACTGGAACCTCCCTGTATCGCGACGCGGCAGCCGAGATCGCTGCTGAGGTGTGTGGTCGTCAGACTGCGCCCGAAGGATGGTGTCCGTCTCCATTCGCCTCTCATCGCGCCCCCTCGGCCCGACGCGCCCAAGGGCGTCGTCGTGGTGTTGTCACCAGCTATCAGACACGAAGGCTGTCTGGACCTTCCCTCCGTCGTGACGAAACCCTGGCGGCCCCCGGGGTCTAGCCTTCGAGGGCCTCCAGCAGCATCGGCAAGGACTCCTCGAAGGCCGGGTTCCAGGTCTCCCACGTGTGCGTGCCTGGGCCCGACACGGCGGTGACCGGGATGCCGAGCTCCGCGAGCCGGGCCACGAAGACCTCGCTGTGCTGCGCCAGCCACTCCTCCAGGCCGTCCACCACGGGGCCGCCCGCCTCTTCTGTGCCATCGCCCCACGAGACGTACAGCGGAGTGCCCTCGAGGTTGGCCGCCAGCGTCACCGGGTCGTGCGCCTCCCAGATGTCGCGCTGCTCCTCCTTGTCACCCCACAGGGCGTAGTCGTGGAACCAGTCGGAGCCCAGCGGGTCGAGCACGCCGCTGTACGAGGCAGCAGCCCGGAAGTGGCCGGGGTAGCGAGCCGCGTAGGACATGGCCCCGAAGCCACCCATCGAGAGACCGGCCACGGCACGACGGTCGTCTGCCCGCCAATCGGCCTCCAGGATCGCCGGCAGCTCCTCGATGTGGAACGTGGCCCAGGCATTCTCGGCATTGCCCTCGCCGAAGTTCCACCAATCGGAGTAGTAGCTGGCACCAGCGTCGGGCATGACCATGATCACGTCGAGCCCGAGCTCTTCAGCGAGCCGGGGTGCGATGTCGGTGTCCTCGCTCCAGTTGGTGTAGTCCCCGCCCTGGCCATGGAGCAGATAGAGCGATGGCCAGGTCGTGTCGGGCTGCTCCTCCCAGCTCGCGGGCAGGATGAGGCGCACCTGCTTGATGCCGACCGACGGCGACTCGATGGTCAGGTCGACCATGCGCTCCCCGATCTCGGTGACGTCGGCGACACGAAGCTCGGTGATGGGCGCTGGCTCGGGCTCGACGACCTCCACGGCCGCGACGTCCTCCACGGGTACCTCGGCGGCGTCATCGGCCGCGATGTCATCGGCTGGTGTCTCGGGCTCCAGGCCACGGGGCACCGGCAGCTGAGGCAGGACGCTCTCGATGATGACGCCTTCGAAAGCGATGCCTCCGCTGTCGGTCGTCATCTCCACGAGTGCTGTCAGCCCCCCATAGGCGCCCTCACCGTCGAACACGACGGTCTCGGCCGAACCGCCCGCACGGTCGGGGTGACCGAAGCTGTAGCCCGGGCGTTCCTGCCAGGCACCCTCGTCGTTCTCGATGCGCAGGCCGCCGGCCCAGATGTCGATGCCATGGTCGAGGTAGGTGTCGCGATCGTAGGTGAGCACCGCGTCGCCGTCGAAGCGCTCGTCGGTGCTCGAGCTGCGGGTCTTCCAGGAGCCACCGCGGCTCATCTCCAGTCCGCGCTCGCGGGTGATGACCTCAGCACCGAGGTTCGGGCCGAAGGGGACGTAGCCGCTGAACATGACCGGGTCCGCCAGAGGGTGCGGGCAGGGCTCGTCGTAGGTGCAGCCGTTCTCTTCGAGCCAGGCGGCCCAGTCCTCGGCTGATTCGGCCCACATACGGCCCGTCAGCTCAGCCTCTCGAGGCGTGGACCAGCTGAAGAGCGAGTCGAGCAGGGGCACCAGGTCCGGGTCATTCGACTCGAGCCACCGCCACCAGGGATCGTCGACCTTGCTGAAATCAGGGCTGCCAAAGCGCTGCCGCTGCGACCTGATGCCGTCTGGACCGATGACCTGGGTCAGCGTGTGCGGGACTGGCGGTGCACCGACGAGCCGGTGTGAGTACGGCAAGTGGGCATATTCGCAGGTCACCGTGACCTCGACCGCGTCGTCGTTGGCCGCAGCCGAGCAGTCACGGTCGACGAACTGCGTGCCCTCGGCGATCTTCCAGGTGTAGAAGTGTTGCCACTCCTCGCGCGCCATGGGCCCGAAGGTCTCCGCCAGCGCGGCATCGGGAGCCATCAACCCGAGCATGTCAGCGACGGAACCGTCGTCGTAGGCCTCGAACCAGGCCTCGGTGACCGCCAGCGCCTCTTCCTCGGTGATGGCGGACCTTCCGTCATCCTGCGCCAGCACGGGCATCGACGCCCCAGCCAGGAGCCCGACCGCCAAGGCAGCGGCCAGTGAGGTCTTGACCTTCCTCACAGCGTTCCTCCGTAGGGTCGCACCGAGCCGTCGCCGGCACGAACACACCAACCCCCTACCACATAGAGGACTTCGACCCGCCATTTCGTTCCCGATCCGCTCCGATCCCGCACCTCGAACGGCGACATGTGCGACCTCGCAGTGATAGCGGATGCGGAAGCAGGCGCGAACTGCCATACAGTCCTGACTGGATAGCCCACCAGCGCAGAGCAGACAGGCCTCTACCTGGACACTCGCCTGGCGCCCGGCCTCAGCCGAGGATGAGCCAGGCCACCCGTGCCGGCTCGGGGACGGCCTGGTTGAGGCGAACGAGGATGGTCTCGTTGTCGGGTGTCGTGTCGAGCACGCTGGCGGCTTCCACGTGCACGCCGGGGAAGTGGTCCTGCAGCGTCGCGAGCACGAGCGACTTCTTGGTCAGCCCCCCGCCGACGGGGATGACGAACTCCGCGCCGCCCGAGGTCGTCGCCTCGCCCGAGCGCTGCTTGAACTCGAGTCGGCCTTCGGTGCGCAGCGCCACGCCCTTGCGGTCGGGCGACTTGGCCAGCAGCGCCGTTCCGCCACGTCCGGCCACGAACTGCCCTGCGACCCCGCCGGGGGATTCGGTCTTGGCGTCGACGCCGATGGTCTTGCCCTTCTTGGCGTCAGCCCAGCCCTGCACGCCGATGCCCTTCTGGGAGGAGGTGATGCCCCGGATCGCGGAGCCGGCGCCAGTGACACGCGCAAGGAGGCCCGGGCTTTGCTTGGCCTGCAACGAGGTGGTCCTGGTCGCGGCGTTCTTCTGGCCCATACGCAGCCATTGTCCGTCCTTGGCCTCGACGCCCGTGGAGATGCCCACCACGCCCAGCACCCCCGCGACCGCGGCGATGCCACCCGCGGTCAACAGCTGACGACGTGAGCGTGGCTCATCGGCCGCGATGATGGCTGGCTCGCTGTCCCTGGTCGAGTTCACCGGGTCTTCCTCCTGTTGGCTCGGGCGGAGCAGCCCGACGACGACTTAGGGCCAGCCGATCGTAGCGCAACGCCACACGGATCGACGCCGGAGCCCTTCAGGTCACTCCGGCGTCGTGGTGATGCGCCCGGAGGGCAGCTACTCGGCCGGTGCGTAGCCCACTTGCAGCGCGCCTTCGGTGTCACGCAGCTCGAGGTTGCCGGCCGGGTCGACCGACCACGTGGCCGCGTTGGTGAGCGCCGCGATGTAGGCCTGGGACTGCTCGGCGTGCTCGTCGGACGGGCAGGCCATCATGGTCTGGCCGATGGCCGGATCGATGGCGATGGTGTCGCCGTCAACGACGTAGGTCGTGAAGTAGCTGTTGCAGCCGTCGAAGCCGGTCAGGTCGCCGTCAGGGCTGAACTCCGCGGTCACCTCCTCGGTGACGGCGGTGGTCACCACGGCCTCGGCCTGGTTGTTGATGCCCGTGGCCACCCACGAGCCCACCACGCTCTCGGGCGGGGCCGCCTCGAACTCGAGGAGGGACCCGCCATCGGCGTCGAGCAAGGCCAGCCCGGTGTCACCCGACTGGTACGACGCGACCTGGCCGAGGTTCGCGAAGTAGGCCTGTTCGAGATCCATGATCGGTGGCAGGCAGGCCATCATCGTCGAGCCGACCTGGCCGAAGGTGAGCTCGGAGCCGTCGAGCTCGTAGCTCGTGAAGTAGCTGTTGCAGCCGGCGTTGCCACCGGCCTGGCCGCCATCCATCAGCAGGGAGGCCGTGACTCGATCAGGCGTCTCGACCATCGCGCCGTCGACCAGCTGGCTAGTGAGCAGCCAGGTGAGGCCCTCGATGTCGGCGCCTCCGGTCGGCTCGGGCTCGTCCTGGGCCAGTGCGGCGGTGGCGAGGCCAGCCGTGAGAGCCATGGCTGTCAGGGCCGCGATCGTTCCTCGAGACTTGATCATCGTGGGGCTACCTCCATTACGGGTCGGCGGATCCACGCGGACACGCCGTGACGACTGGGTTCGGGTGCTACCGCGACGCAGTCTACCCGTTGACCATCTCCCGGTGTCCCCTCGATCAGGCCTGGATGTCGGCGCCGAGGAAGCGCTCAACGAAGCGCCAGCGCCAGAAGATCCAGACGGTCACGGCCCAGGCGAGGACGCCCCCGAAGACGATGCTGAGGTCACGGATCGAGAGCGGGTACAGGTTGAAGAAATCGCGGAACGGCGGTACCAGCAGCACGATGCCGAGCGCACCGGTCAGACCCAGCGCCAGCCAGGTGGGGCGCAGGTCGGGCGAGACCGGCTCGATCACGGCGAGCAGCTTGACCGGCGGCTCCACGAACACCACCACGAGCATGCCCACGAGGATGAGGAAGACCGTCACCGACGTCTTGGCGGTTTCCTCGACGGCCAGCGTGGTGGTCAGGCCGGCATTGACGTCGGCGTTGCCGATGAGGAAGATACCGATGACCACGAGCAGGCCGACGATAGAGGCGAGGCTGGCAGCTGGCAGCACGAACTTGGCCAGCGTCCGCAGCAGCGATTCGCCGTGGAACGGTCCTGGTCGCGACCAGATCGCCAGCATCGCCGTGGGGACGCCCACGGTGAAGAGCGTGATGGCCGAGGCGTTGCGCAGATCGACCGGGAAGAAGCCGCTGGTCATGAGCACGAGGATGAGCATGCCCAGGGTGAGGATGCGGGTCAGGAACACACGCAGGATGTCCTGCATGCCGTTCAGGATGCGCTGGCCTTCGCTGATGGCCGAGGCCAGGGCGCTGAAGCCATCGTCGATGAGGATGAGGTCGGCCACGCCCCGTGCCGCCTGTGTGCCGCTGCCCATGGCGATGGCCAGGTTCGAGCGCTTGAGCGAGAGCACGTCGTTGACGCCATCCCCGGTCATGGCCACGTAGCGGCCCTGGTCACGCATCGTGCCCACCAGACGCTCCTTGAGCTCCGGGGTGATGCGCCCGAAGACGGTGGTGGAGTCGACTGCAGCCTCGAAGTGTGGCTCGTCCATGGCCTCGAGCTCGGGACCCGAGACGACACCGCCGCTGGTGTCCAGACCGGCCTGCCGTGCCAGTGTGGCCACGGTCTCGGGATCGTCGCCCGAGATGACCCGGACGTCCACGCCCATCTCGCGGAAGCGGGTCAGCGTCTCGGCCGCCTCGGGTCGGAGCAGGTCACGCAGCACCACGAGGGCGTATGGCTTGCAGTCGCGCGGCAGCTCCGAGTCGTCGCCCTCATCGTCGAGCGCGGTCGAGGGGCTGTAGGCCGCAGCAGCACCCGCATGCCCGCGCGAGGCGTGGTGTGCCACCAGGGCCTGGATGTTGCGCCACTGTGCGTCGCCGATGTCGAGGTACTCACGCAGGAACGTGGGGGCACCGAAGGCGTACGTGCCCGCTGGCGCGTGGTTCGGCGATACGCCTGCCGGCAGCGCCACCGCACTCCACTTGCGCTTGGACGAGAAGGGCACCTCCACCAGCGGCGTCCGCGCGGCGGCCTGCACCGCCTCGGCGACCGCCTCGCTGGTCTTGTTGGTGGCCCGGCCGCTGGCGACCATGAGACCGACCCGCGCGCGAGCGCTGGCCTCATCGCCCTCGAGCGGCACGACCTGTTCCAGCTCCAGCTGGTTGGCCGTGAGCGTGCCGGTCTTGTCTACGCAGAGCGTGTCCACGTGCGAGAGCGACTCCACCGCGTTGGCCTGCTGCACCAGCGCCCCGAAGCGCGACATGCGCACGGCGGCGAGGGCATAGGCGATGGCGATCGAGACGAAGAGGCCGTTGGGCACGAGTCCCACCAGCACGGTGGCCTCGACGATGGCCTGGTCGAGCGGCGTGTCATCGACGACGTTCTTGACGACCAGCAGCAGCTGCAGGTAGAGCACTACGCCGAGCGTCACGCGGATGACCGTCTGGATCTGGCGCTGGAGCGGCGTCAGCGTGCGCCGGAAGGTCTTGGCACCGGCCGTGATGCGCCCCGCGAGGCTCGCTTCGCCGACCGTCGTCGCCACGTAGCGGCCGCGGCCCGAAGTCGGGTAGCTGCCGGAGAAGACCTCGTCGCCGACGCGCTTGGGGACCATGTCCGACTCGCCGGTGAGCTGTGACTCGTCGACCTCCATACGACCCTCGAAGAGCTCGCCGTCGACGATGATCTGGTCGCCGGCCTGGACCTCGATGAGGTCGCCGACCACCAGCTCCTCGGGATCGACCGTGCGCATCTCCCCATCGCGCACGACCGTGGCGGTCGGTCGCGTGAGCAGGGCGATCTCGTCGAGCGCCTGCTTGGCGCGGACCTCCTGGTAGATGCCCACCGCGATGTTGGTGCCGATGACCATCAGCGAGACCAAGGCGTCGAAGGGCCGACCGACGATGACCAGCAGCGCCCCCATCACGAAGAGGACGTTGTTGATGAAGGTGAAGACGTTCTCGCGGACGATGGCCCAGTAGGTGCGGGTCGTGGCCGGCGGTGCGCTGTTGCCCAGGCCCTGCTCGCGCCGCTCAGCGGCCTCGGCATCGGTCAGGCCGGTGTCAGGCGTCGGCGACAGGTCGGCGATGGTCTCGTCCGGCTCGGTCATCGCTCGGTCGGCCTCTCCCACTCGGTAGCGCAGGATGACGTCGTCGTCCGGGCTGGTCCCGGTCTCCAGGAGGTGGAGGTCGATGGCAGACGCGCGCGGCCAGCCGTCACCACCGACCGGCGTGGGCGCGGTCGGCTCCCCCGAAGACCAGCGGCGCCACGGCCAGCTGGAGCTCGTCGACGAGCCCGGCCTCGAGCAGCGCCGCCACGAGGGTGCTGCCGCCTTCGACCATCAGGCGCTCGACGCCCAGCTCGGCGATCGCGCCGCAGGGACGCTGCGAGGTCGACACGATCGGCCCCGGCCACGAACACGGCGGCGCCCTCGGCCTCGAGCGCGGCGATGGCAGCGCGGCTGGTGCGAGCCGAGGTGCAGACGAGCACGCGGCCACCACCCTCGTGGAGGAAGGCGCCGGCGAGATCGATGGCCCCGACTCCCACCAGCCGCGACCTCCGAGACCACGCCGACCTTCAGCGGCTGGGCCGGCCGGCCGGCGCTCACTCGCTCAGCGATCTGGCGCGGGTCACGCACGGTCAACCGAGGATCCTCCGAGAGCAAGCGTCCGGCCGCCGACCATGATCGCGTCCGAGTCCGCGCGGAGGCGGTCGACGCGGGCGCTGTCGGCACGTCCGGAGATGCGCGCACCCGATCGCTCGACGGTGTCGATCTTGCCGTCGGCGGTCATGGCCATGTTCACGAAGACGAAGGG
The DNA here is from genome assembly GCA_963714675.1 of uncultured Chloroflexia bacterium. Classification (GTDB taxonomy): domain Bacteria; phylum Chloroflexota; class Limnocylindria; order Limnocylindrales; family CSP1-4; genus JAFMJV01. The sequence continues at coordinate 109,747 of CAVQPG010000008.1, forward strand.
GCGAGGCTCCACGGGCGGTTCATGCTAGCGAAACGGCAGTCGCCGGTGGAGGCCTCTGCGATGGACATGAGGCGAGGCCCGCCTCCTCGACGGGCCTCGCGCTTGACCTCTGCTCTGCGGGGCTCGTCGACGAGCCATCGTGGATGGTGCCGTAGCCGACGCGATTCGTCAGCGGTACGAACGGCGCACTCCTGCGGCCCGGAGCGAGCTCTCCGGCGGAGCAGTCGGCGCCAGTGCGGCCGTGCCCGGTGTGCCTGCATGCAGTACCTCCGGCATGGCAGCATCGGGCGCATGGACCCTGACACCAGGACCTCCGCGGCCATCGCGCAGGACCTGCGCCAGCTCGGGCTGCGCTCCGGCGACCTGGTGATGGTGCATGCCTCGCTGCGTCGCATCGGCCCCGTGCGCGGCCGGGCCGAGGGTGTCATCGAGGCCATCCTCGCGGCCATCGGCCCCGGCGGCACGATGCTGATGGTCCTCGGCGCCGCCGACGACCACGCCTGGGTCAACGAGCACCCCGAAGCCGAGCGAGCCGCGCTGCTGGCCGATGCGGTGCCGTTCGATGCCCTGACGCACGCCGGCCGCGCCGGACGTGGGCACGCTCGCAGAGGTCTTCCGCACCTATCCCGGGCACGGTCGTGAGCGACCATCCCGAGGCGCGGTTCGCGGCGCATGGTCCGCGCGCGCACGAGCTGCTCGACGACGTGCCCTGGGACGACTACTTCGGCCCCGGCTCTCCGCTCGAGCGCCTGCTCGACGGTGGCCGCGTGCTGCGACTCGGCGCCGACATGAACACCGTCACGGTCCTGCACCACGCCGAGTACCGCTGCTCGGTCTGGCCGGTGCGGCGGGTGCGGCGACATCGACTCGTCTCGAGTCCGGGCGGCCCTGTGGTTCGCACCGTGGAGTGCCTCGACGACGAGGAAGGGCTCGTGGACTATCCCGGCGAGGACTACTTCGAGGACCTGCTGCGGGACTATCTCGCGACCGGCCGGGCACGTACCGGCACGCGTCGGCGATGCGCCTCGCAGAGCTGATCGAGGCTGCCGATATCGTGTCCTTCGGCGAACGCTGGCTGGACGAGCATCTCGATGGCCAGCACCGCGCGGTGACGATGGAGGAGATGCGCACGCGGCTCGACCGGGACCTGCTCGACGCCCGGAGGCGGCGCAGCACACCGGAGGCCGCGGCCATCGGTTCGCTCAAGACCGCCCTGGCCAACGCCGAGGCGGTGCCGGTCGCGGAGCGTCCGTACGAAGTGGTGGAGGGCAGCGCCGACGTGCCGCGCCGCGTGCTCGGTGCCGGCGGAGATCGCCGCCATCGTGCGCGCGGAGATCGATGAGCGCCGGCGGGCCGTCCGTGACTATGAGCGGCTGGGCGCACCCACGGAGGACCTGCGAACGGAGATCGCCACGCTCGAGCGCTACCGCCGCCCGACCTAGGAGCGGAGCGCTTCCTTGATGGCGGCGTCGAGCTTCTCTGCGGTGGGCGGGCCCACCAGCGGCACGACCTTGTGTGCTCCCTCCGTCTCCACCCAGTCGAGCTCCATGCCGGGGGCCGTGAGCACGATGGGTGTCTCGGGATGCATCTCACGCAGCCGCTCGATGAGGTCCTGGCCCCCGCCGGATTCGGTCGTGGACCAGACGTCGTAGACCAGGACGTCGGCGTCATCCACTTCGGGGCAGTGCTCACCCCGCAACACGGGACAGGGCGACCCGCCGGGCCCGGCACAGCCGATCGGGTCGTAGCCGAGCCGTCTGAGGGAGTCGATCTCCTGGTCGGCCAGATCGATGTCGTGATGAACGACGAGCACGCGCGTCATGAGAGCACCCCGCTGCTGTGCCGCCCCGGAGAGGCGGACCCCGCCGTCAGTATGCGCCGGGAGTGGTAGCACACGGGGCCATCTGCCGTCAGTCGCTGGTGCCGAAGGTGGGATTCGAACCCACACGCCCTTGCGGACAGGGGTTTTTGAGACCCCCGCGTCTGCCATTCCGCCACTTCGGCTCGCTCGCGGGATTGTAGCGGTGCCTCAGCCGGGGAGCGCGCAGCCCCGGTCGCGGGGCGGCGCCGGTGTAGACTCGCGACGGCCAACCTGCAGGGGCACCGGGAGGGAGTCGTCGTGAACGACCGGAACCACGCCCGATACGCGGCCGTCACATCCCACCCCCGCACCGGGGGCGAGTGAGATGCCGGCCATCCGCACCCCGCGCTTGACCGTGCGCCCCGTTCGGCGGGGCCGGACCGCCGTGGTGATCCCCGAGGAGGTGATGCCGGAGCCGGCGATCATCGAGGCCAATGGCATCCGCTGGATCCACATCCCCAAGCCGCGCCACTACGCCCAGGAGTGGCTCGAGCGGCACTTCGCGTTCCACCCCCTCGACTACGAGGACATCTACTCGCGCAACCAGCGCCCCAAGGTCGACCGCTACGACGACTACATCTTCGTGGTGCTCCAGTTCCCGCGCTACGACCGCGATCGCGAGCGCCTCAACGTCGTCGAGCTGGACCTCTTCGTCGGACCCGACTACGTCATCTCGCTCCCCAACAACGACCTCGAGCCCATCGACTCGCTCTTCGCCCGCTGCCGGGAGAGCGAGGAGGTGCGCGAGGGCTACTTCGAGAAGGGCGCCCCGTTCCTGCTCTACAAGATCGTCGACCACGCGGTCGACGCATCCTTCCCCATGTTGCGCAAGATGGGCCAGAAGCTGGAGCGCATCGAGGACGACATCTTCGAAGGCAAGTCCGACGAGATCGTGCGCGACATCTCCAACGCCAAGCAGGAGATCATCACCTTCCGCCGCATCGTGCGGCCACAGCGCGTGGCGTTCCGTGACCTCGAACGGGCCATGGACGTGGTCGCGCCCGAGGAGCTGGACGTCTACTTCGACGACGTCATCGATGCCTCCGAGCGCATCTGGGACACCCTCGAGAACGACAAGGAGGTCGTGGAGGGCCTCGAGGACTCGAACGAGTCGGTGCTCAGCCATCGCACCAACGACACCCTCCGGGTGCTGACCTCGATCACCGTCATCGTCCTGCCGCTGACCCTGCTCGCGAGCCTGTTCGGCATGAACGTGGGGTTCCCGGGGGAGGGGACGGCCTCCATGTTCTGGGCCATCATGATCGTGATGACGGTCCTGCTGCTGGGCATGGTCCTGCTCTTCCGGCGCCGCGGCTGGCTCTGACCCCACGATGGACCGTGCGGCCGAGAACGCCCGCGACCAGGCGCTCGTCGCAGCCGCGCTGGGCGGCGACCTCGACGCCTTCAACGACCTGGTCACGCTGTACCAGGACTACCTGTACTCGATGACCGTTCGCGTGGTGCGCGACCAGGGAGTCGCGGAGGATGCCGTGCAGGAGGCGTTCTTCAGCGCCTATCGCAACCTCGCGCGGTTCAGCGGCCCGTCGTTTCGGGCCTGGCTGACGCGCATCTCCATCAACGCCGCACGCGACATGTTGCGAAAGCGAGCTCGTCGTCCGAGCGAGCCCTATCCCGAGTGGGAGGATGACGCCTGGCAGCCGCCCGCACCGGCGTCGGAGGGGCCCGAGCAGGTCTCGTTGGCGGGCCAGCAGCGCGCAGCCATCGCCCGCTGCATGGAAGGCATCACCGAGGACCAGCGGGCAGCCATCGTGCTCTTCGACGTGCAGGGCTACGACTACAGCGAGATCGCGGCGATCACCGGCGTCAGCGTGGGCACGGTCAAGTCGAGGATCCACCGCGGCCGACTGGCCCTGCGCGACTGCCTGGGACCGAGCATGGAACTGTTCCGTGGATAGCGACGTCTCAATGAGCGACATGTCACGCCCGCGTCCCTTGCCGACCACCGACCACGAGCGTCATGACGCGCTGCTCGTGGCACAGCTGGCCGCGGGCGACCCGCTCGCTGCGGAACAGCGGGACGAGGCCCAGCGGCTCGTCGGCGGCTGCTCGGCCTGCGCTGCGCTCGCGGCCGACCTGCGGGTGGTCTCTGCGGCGGTGGCCCAGGAGCCGGTCCCGCCCAGGCGCCGGGACTTCCGACTCAGCCCCGAGCAGGCCGAGGAGCTCTCCGGCAACGCGCTGACTCGCTTCCTGCGGCGCCTGTCGCTGCCGAACGCTCGAGCCTTCCAGCCCGCCGCGGCCGGCGTGCTCGCGATCGGGCTCATCTTCGTGGTCGCCGGCTACGCCTGGCCCGACGGGGCCTCCATCACGGTGCAGGCGGAGCCCAACTTCATGACCTACGACGAGCCGGTGTCGGCGTCCCCGTCCGGCGAGGTACCGGCTGCTCAGCCGCGGTCGAGCAGGTTCCCGAGGATGCCTTCGGCGGCGACGAGGCCGAGGGCCTGCCGGCGGACCACGAGTTCTTCGAGGCCCTGCCCGAGCACCAGGCCGGCACGTCCGAGCGCGCGGCGCAGAAGTCGATCGCCAGTGAGGTGGCTCCAGCGGAGGCGGACCGTCTCGAGCCAGATGTGGCCGAGCTGCCGGCGCCGGCGGCCTCGGCAACCGATGGCGGGCTCGCCTCTGAGGCCGCTCTCGGGGCCGAAGCCGCTCTTGAGGCGCGACGCGCACGACGACCTTGCCGTCGAGGGGGCAGCCACCGTCGACACCAGCGTCGAAGAGCCGGCCGACGAGGCTGCTCTCGCTTCGAGCCTCGCCCGCCCTCGCCCCGGATGCCGCGAGGGTCGGCGAGGGAACGATGACCGCCTCGGACTCCGATACCCTCGTCGACGACTCCAGCTCCGGCCAGCTGCTCATGTCCTCGGGCCTGCTGCTTGCCCTCGGCGGCGGTGGGCTGCTGCTGCTGGGCTGGCTGGCCAGGCGCTCGCGCGACCCGCTGCTGCGATAGCCGTCTTCGCCCACGGCTACACTCGGAGCCGTGGAACGGCTCATGTTGCTCGACGCGCACAGCCTCATCTATCGAGCCTGGTTCGCGCTGTACGAGACGCCGCTGACGACGAGCAAGGGGCAGCTGGTCAACGCCGCGTTCGGCTTCTGGTCCATCGTGCTGCGCGGCTTTGCCGACATGCGACCCGATCACGTGATGTGCTGTTTCGACGTCGGCCGTTCGTTCCGCGCCGACCGTTACGAGGCCTACAAGGCCACGCGCAAGCCCACTCCCGACGACCTGCGGGACCAGTTCCCGATCGTGCGCGAGACGCTCGCGGCCTTCGGCATCCCCATCTTCGGGATGGAGGGCTTCGAGGCCGATGACCTCATCGGCTCGCTCTCGCGCCAGGCGGAGGCCGAGGGGCTGGAGACGATCATCGTCTCGGGTGACCTCGACATGCTCCAGCTGGTCACCGAACGGACCAAGCTGATGACCACGCGCATGGGCGTCAACTCCACGGTCATCTACGATCCGGAGCGGATCGCTGAGCGCTACGGCCTGGAGCCCGGTCAGATGATCGACTTCAAGGCCCTCAAGGGGGACTCGACCGACAACATCCCGGGACTGGCCGGTGTCGGTGACAAGACAGCCGCCAAGCTGCTCACGACCTACGGCTCGCTCGACGAGGTGTACGAGCGGATCGACGAGGTCAAGCCCGACAAGCTGCGCGCGAAGCTCGTGGACCATCGTGACGAGGTGATGCTCTGGCGTGAGCTCGTGACCATCGATCGGGAGGCGCCGATCGAGCTCGACCTGGCCTCGGCCCGCCTCGGCGACTACGACCGCGATGAGGTCATCCGCCTGTTCCGCGAGTACGAGTTCCGCTCGCTCGTGGAGCGACTGCCCGGTGTCGAGGGCGAAGACGCCCCGGCGCCCGGCGACCTGCTCAAGGAGGCCGACCGGCACGGACCGGTGCCGGCGGTGCAGGTGGCGGGCCGTGCCCCCAGGACGGCCGGCACCGCAACGGGTTCGTCCGGGAGCGGCCTGCAGCTGACGCTCGACTTCGGGGCCGTCGCCTCGGGGGCCGCGAGGACGCCCGGCTCCGAGGGGACCGTCGTGCCCGTCTCGACGGTCGGCCTCGATCCGTCGGCTCGACTGCAGACCATCCTTTCGGACCCCACCGCCGTCGATTCGCCCGGGTCGATCGACGATCTCAAGGGCTGGCTTGAGGGGCAGTCCGAGCTGGTGGTCGGGGCTGTCTTCGACGACGTTCGCCCACGCCGTGGCACCTTGCTGGCCCTGGCCGTGGCGGGTGAGGATGGACGCATCGTCACGGCAGTCGACGACGACGCGGTGGCCCTCGGGTCCGCCGTGTTCGCTTCGGGTCGGCCACTGGTCGGTCACGAGCTCAAGCCGCTGCTCGTGTGGCAGCTGGGACAGCGTGATCCCCGTGCCTCGACATCGCTGAGTGCGTCGGGGGCCTCGCTCTCACCGCTCGCCTTCGACACACAGATCGCGGCCTACATCCTCAACGCGGCCTTGCGCAGCCAGTCGCTGGCCGACATCTGCGCGGAGCGGCTGGAGGTCGCGCTGCCCGCGGTCGGCGAGCTCGACCCCGCCGGCGCGGCGGTGGTCCAGGCGGCGGCGGTGTCGGCGGCCCAGGAAGCGCTGGATGCGGCCTTCGACGAGCAGCCGGAGCTGCGCCGGATCCTCGATGAGCTGGAGCTCCCGCTGGTGCCGGTCTTGGCCGACCTCGAGGCCACCGGTGTGGCCCTCGACCGGAGCTCGCTCGACGAGCTGGCCACGACCTTCGGCGCGACCATCGCTCGCCTGCAGGAGGACATCTACGCCTCGGTCGGCCACGAGTTCAACCTGGGCAGCCCCAAGCAGCTCGAACAGGTGCTCTTCTACGAGCTGGACCTGCCCAGGGGCAAGCGCACCAAGACCGGCTACTCCACGGCCGCGGGGGTGCTGGAAGGCTTGCGCGAGGCCCATCCGATGGTGCAGATGCTGCTCGACTGGCGGGTCTACACGAAGCTGAAGTCGACCTACGTGGACGCGCTGCCGGCGATGATCGACCCGACCACCCTGCGCCTGCACACGACCTTCCAGCAGGCGGTCGCCTCGACGGGCCGTCTCTCGTCGGCCGATCCCAACCTGCAGAACATCCCGGTCCGCAGCGATCTCGGACGCAAGATCCGCTCGGCCTTCGTGGCCGGCGGCGATGACCTCGTCCTGCTCGCGGCCGACTACAGCCAGATCGAGCTGCGCGTGATCGCCCATGTCTCGGGTGACGAGCACCTCAAGGAGGCCTTCGAGCGCCACGCCGACATCCATCGCGAGACGGCCGCGCGCGTCCTTCACAAGGAGCCCGAGGACGTCACCGCCGACGAGCGCTCGATGGCCAAGATGGTCAACTTCGGACTGGCCTACGGCATGAGCGACTACGGGCTGGCCACGCGCGCCGGCATCCCCCGCGAGGAGGCGCGTGCCTTCATCGACTCCTACTTCGGGGCCTACACCGGCATCAGCCGCTACATGGTCCACATCAAGCAGATCGCGGCCGAACAGGGCTACGTCGAGACGCTGCTCGGGCGTCGGCGCTGGATCCCCGAGCTGTCCGCGCGCAACTCGCAGCTGCGCCAGGCCGGTGAGCGCATGGCCATCAACATGCCCATCCAGGGCACGGCCGCGGACATCATGAAGATCGCGCTCATCCGGCTCCACGAGCGGCTGTCTGCCGATCGCGCCCCGGCGCGCATGCTGCTCTCCGTGCACGACGAGGTCCTGCTGGAGGTGCCTCGCGGCGAGGTCGAGGCCCTGGCGCCGGTGGTTCGCGACGTGATGGAGGGCGCGCTCAAGCTGGACGTGCCGCTCGACGTCGACCTCAAGTCCGGCGATGACTGGGAGTCGATGCGCCCGCTGGAGCGCGTCTAGTCGCCGATGCCGGAGCTGCCCCAGGTCGAGACCATGGCCCGTGATCTCGCGCCGTTGGTGGAAGGCGCCGCGATCGCTGACGCCTGATGGGACTGGGAGCCGGTCATCCGCGAGCCCTGGGGGCGCAACGCGTTGTTCCGCTCACCCCGGGAGCCACGACCCGCGAGTCAGTGTCGGATCGCGGAGGTCTGGCGCCCGACGTCGACCGGCAATCCAGCCCCTCGCGCCAACACAAGAAAGCGCACAATCGACCCACGATCAGCACGGGGAGAGGTGATGCGTCGTACGAGTGTGGCGGTGCTGTCAGCGATGCTGCTCAGCGCAAGCACCGCTGGGGTCGCGGCCCAGGACACGGAACCTGGTCTGGGGTCGGATGCTCAGCAGGTGGAGGTCCCCGAAGCCGGTATCACCATGGCGTTCCCAGGTGACTGGAGCGTGGTCGTCCAGATGGTTCGCGACGAGGCCATCCTGCCGCCGGAGCTGAGCGCGGCCGAACCCGTGGATCGCTGGATCGTCCTCGAGGCTGCCGCTCCTGACGGCACCGGATGCGCATTGGCCATGTACGGCGAGCATCCGCTGGGATTCGACGATCACGCCCGCTGGATCGAACGCGGTTTCGCCGGGGAAGCAGACGTCACCTCGGTCGCGGCCACGCCGTCCACGTTGCCGGTCGGGGATGCGGTCCGCTTCGACGTCGACATCGAGGGCGTCGGGTCCTGGACGTCGTACCTGTTCGAGTCCGACGAAGCTCGGTACCACCTGTCCTGCATCAGCGAGGTCAAGCCCGTGGACGACTGGCGGTCGGTCGCCGAGACGATCGAAGCGATCCCCATGGAACGTCTCGAGCTACCCGGACTCGACGAGCCGGGACTGGGCACGGGTATCGACTACGTTCTCGATTTCCCGACCGTGGTCTCGGTCGTCCCGGCCGAAACACCGGACTTCCCGCTGGACTCCCTGATGAATGCCGAATGTGCCTTCGCGATGTGGATACCTGAGATCGACGGGTCGGCGAAGGAGTGGCTGGCCTGCACCCTGAGCGACGAACCGCTTCAGCCTCCGGAGCAACAAGGCGTGCCGCCAAGCGCGGTGATCAGCGAATCGGGAGGCGAGTGCATCTGGCGCTCGGACTACTGGTACGAGACCGACCGGAGCCAGGTCGTGGCCTCCGCGTACGGGTTGACGGTCACGCCGGATGGACAGGTCTTTGGCTGGTCCACCTACCCGGCCGAGCCGCTCGAATGCGCGGGGATGTGATCGTCCGAAACCCGTGGACCTTGGCGATCGACGTGGGGGAGTGAAGGATGCTCACGAAGAGGTTGCGCGCTGCTGCGCTCATCACCATCACCGTGTCGCTGTCGCTGTTGACGCTGGGACAGGCGGTGGAGGCGGAGCTCGGTGACGAGGGCGCTACCGGTTGGCGAACAGCGGAGGTGCCAGAGGCCGGCTTGTCGCTGGAGATCCTGCCGCCTGGGACGACAGCCTGGTTACCGACCCAAGACCGGAAGAAGTGGCGCTCCCCGAGGAGTACGGCGCATCGCTCGCCTCTGCGAGGGTCCTCTACGTCGCCAGTACCTTCGATGCATCGAGCGCCACCTGGTGTGAGCTCGCGGTGTACCAAGACATGCCACTGTCGCTCGAGGAGCACGCGGCGTGGCATGAGCATCTCGTGGCCACCACTCCCGGCTTCACGGGGCTCACGCTCTCCCAGCCGCTCGACCTGCCCATCGGCGCGGCGATCCGGATCGACTCCGGCTATCTCGTGGGGGAGCAGCACGTCCGATACCTGTTCGACCTTGCTGGCGTTCGCTATCACCTTGACTGCGAAGCGGACTCATCCGTGGCGCCCGAGGACGGCTGGCTTGAGATGGCGCGGTCCATGCAGCCCCTGGCCGGATCTGCCCCAGCTCAGGGTGACCCGGAGGCACTCGTCGAGAGCATCGACACCAAGTCAGTATCTGGCTATTGGGACTACGCATTCGTGGTCTCGCCAAGCGACCCCACATTTCCCGCGGCGTCCATCATGTGGACCTGGTGCGATGTCGCCACTTGGGTCGAGGCGGACGATGGGTCAGCGACCGAGTGGGTAGCGTGCACTCTGAGCGACGAGCCACTCGAGCCTGAGGATCAGCAGGGAGTGCCTCCTGACGAAGTCGTGAGCCTGACTGGTGGACCCTGTGACTGGTGGTCGAGCTACTGGTGGCAGCTCGAACAGCGTCGTGTGTACGCCTCGTCCTACAGGACGACCGTCACGCCGGATGGCCTGGTCTTCAGCCGCGCGGAGTTTCCCGCAGAGCCGCTCGAATGTGACGGGTGACGTCTGGGAGACCCCGCCGCGCCTACTCCTCGCTTGATCGCTACGTCGATGTCGCCAAGGGCGACGGGCGCTACGGCAACTGGCGCGAGGCATCAGCGCCCGCGGGACACACGCTAGGCTGAAGCCATGCCAGAGCTACCCGAAGTCGAGACCATGGCGCGCGACCTCGCGCCGCTGCTGGCCGGTGCGGCGATCACCGGAGCCTGGTGGGACTGGGAGCCGGTCATCCGCGAGCCCGCACCGTCGGCTTTCGTCGGGCGGATCCGAGGCCGACGCATCGACCACGTCGGGCGACGGGCGAAGTGGCTGGTGCTCGACCTTGACGACGACCAGGTCCTGGCCATCCAGGTGAAGATGACCGGCCAGCTGTTCGTGCTGCCCGAAGGCACGCCTCACGACAAGCACGTCCATCTGCGACTGACGCTCGATGGTGGCCCCGTCGCCGGCGGCGGATGGACCGACGGTCCGCGCTGGCTGCTCTTCCGCGACATCCGCAAGTTCGGCCGTGTGGGGCTCTACCGGCGGGCTGCTGATGGCACGGTCCTCGGTGCGGACGATCAGGGTCAGCTCTTCGGCCAGCATGGGCCCGAGCCGCTCGCCGACGACTTCACCGTGCGGGTCTTCCGGGAGCGCCTGCGACGCCGCCGAGGGCGGCTCAAGTCGACCCTGCTCGACCAGTCGTTCATCGCCGGCGTGGGCAACATCTACGCCGACGAATCGTTGTGGCGCGCACGCCTGCACCCGCTGCGTTCCGCCGATTCGCTCAACACCGACCAGGAGCGTCAGCTCTACGAGGCCGTCCGCGGTGTCATGGGCGAAGCGATCGCGCGTCGTGGATCGTCGGTCGACGAGTACACCGCGCCGGAGGGCGGCGGTGCGATGCAGGAGCACCTCGACGTCTACCAGCGCACGGGCCTGCCATGCCATCGCTGTGGTCGACCCATCCGCCGTTTGGAGCTCAGTGCGCGTGGCACCCACTTCTGCTCCTGGTGTCAACGGCTGCCCGTGGCTGATCGCACCGGCACCAATGCCGCGCTGGCGCGCCGAGCCCGGCGTTCGGCGCGTCGGGGTCGGAACTGGTCGCAGCTGGGCGGACCCCAGCCCGCGTCGTAGCGGGCACACTGGTCGCATGTCCATCCTCCGCCTCGACGGAGTGCGCCGCGAGATCGGCGACTTCACCATCCTCGACTCGGTCACGGCCGCCCTCGCTCGCGGCGAGCGAGTCGGGCTGGTCGGCGGCAACGGCGCCGGCAAGACGACCCTGCTCGAGATCGTGGCCGGGCGCGAGGAGGCCGATGGCGGGCACGTCCACACGGCCAGGGGCTTGCGCATCGGGCTGCTGACCCAGGAGGCCAACCTCGACCCCCGCTTCATCGAGGCACCCACGGTCCGTGCCATCGTCCGCGCTGGTGCAGTCGAGGTCGAGCGCATGGAGCAGGAGCTCGCCGAGCTGGAGGCGCGTGGCGCCGAGGCCGTGCAGACGCCCGCCTACGCTTCGCTGCGCGAGCGATTCGAGGCCTCCGACGGCTACCACCTCGACCAGCGTGTACAGGAGGCGCTGGCCGGCCTGGGCATCCCGCGCAGCCATTGGGACCACAAGCCGTTCGAGCTCTCCGGCGGCGAGCAGACCCGTGTCGCCCTGGCCCGGCTGCTGGTGGCCGACCCCGACCTGCTGATGCTCGACGAGCCCACCAACCACCTCGACATCGCTGCGCTCGAGTGGCTGGAGATGACGCTCGTGAAGCGCGACCGCGCGCTGCTCGTGGCCTCACACGACCGGGCCTTCCTGGACAACGTCGTGGAGCGCATCTGGGAGTTGCGCGACCGCCGCCTGGCCGTCTTCCGGGGTGCCTACTCGGCCTACCTGCTCCAGCGTGAGTCGGCCGATGCGCGGGCGCGCAGCATGGCCGGCTCGACCGACGCGGCCATCGAGCGCGAGCAGGAGCTCGTGCAGCGCTATCGCAGCCAGCGCAAGCACGTGAAGATGCACGAGCACGAGCGGCGGCTCGAATCGCTGCGTGCGAGCCAGGTCGACGTGCCCCGCGCCAGCGCCAAGCTGAGCCTGCCGGGTACCGGGCTGATGGGTGCGGCACCGGCACGCTCGGCCGAGATCGTGGTCTCGCTCGAGGACGTGCTCTGCGGTTATCCGGCGAATGACGGCGGGGCGGTCGTGCCGGTCACGCGGGTCGGGCGCCTGGAGGTCAGGCGTGGCGATCGCATCGGGCTGGTCGGGCCCAACGGTGCCGGCAAGTCGACGCTCCTGCGCACGATCGCCGGGGAGCTGCGGGCACTCGAGGGCTTCGTGCGCATCGGCAAGAACGTCATGCCCGGGTATCTCTCGCAGCTGCGCGACCGGCCCTTCACCGGGCATGAACGTGCTCGATGCGCTCACGGCGGTGGCCCCGGTCACCCCTGGAGCCGCGCGCTCGTACCTCGCTCGCTTCCTGTTCCGCGGCGACGACGTGCTCAAGCCCGTGAGCGAGCTCTCGGGTGGTGAGCGCTCACGACTGGAGCTGGCGCTGCTGGGCGTCGGCGCGGTCAACCTGCTCCTGCTCGACGAGCCCACGAACCATCTCGACATCGCGGCGCGGGAGGCGCTCGAGTCCTTCCTGCGCGAGTCCGGCGCGACGCTCATCGTCGTCTCCCACGATCGCCGCCTGCTCGAATCGACGTGCGATCGCCTGTGGGTGGTGGAGCCCTCGGCCTCGAAGGGACCGGCCGTGGTGGCACCCTTCGAGCGTGGCTACCGCGAGTGGCGAGCGGCCGTGGCCGATGGCTGGACCGCGACCGGGTCGCTCGCGCGCACGTCGGCTGACCGCAGTGCACCGAGGCCTGCCGAGCGGCCCGTCGTCCGCGCCGGCCGCGCCGGACCGTCGAGCCGAGTCGGGCAAGCCGAGGCAGCTCTCCAAGGACGCCTATCGCCGCGAGCACGAGCGCATCGAGGCCGACATGGACCGACTGGCTGAGCGCAAGGCAGCGCTCGAGTCGGCGCTGGAGGATCCGGGCGTCCAGTCCAACTTCGTCGAGCTGCGCCGCCTGGGCAGCGAGCTGGCCGAGGTCGACGGCGCGCTCAACCAGGCCGAGGACGCCTGGCTCACACTCGAGGAGCGAGCACCACGATGAACGAGGACGAGCCCATGGAGCAGGCGACCATGCGCAGCGACGGGCCGGTCATCATCGGCCTGACCGGGCCCATCGGCTGCGGCAAGTCCACGGTGGCCGCCATGCTCGGAGAGCTGGGCGGGGCCGTCGTCGATGCCGATGCGCTCGCGCGCGAGGTGACGGCGCCCGGCCGTCCTGCGCTCAAGGCGGTCCGCGACCGTTTCGGGGACCGTGTCTTCGAGCGGTCCGGGCGCGCTCGATCGGGCCGCGCTCGGTGATGTCGTCTTCAGTGACGACGGCCGCGCTGCGCGATCTCGAGGCCATCGTGCACCCGCACGTTCGGACGCTCGTGGAGGAGCGCCTCGAGCGTGCCGCCCGCGATGGCGACCCGTTCGTGGTCATCGAGGCCATCAAGCTGGTGGAGGGCGGCCTGGCTGCCCGCTGCGACGAGGTCTGGCTCATCGAGTGCCCGCCGGAGGTGCAGCGCGAGCGGCTCGCGGGCCGCGGCATGGACCCGGCCGATGCGGAGCGTCGGCTCGCCGCGCAGGGGACCGACCTCGCACAGCGCCTGGCTCCGCACGCGTCCGCGCCGCTTCGACACGAGCGGGACCAAGGAAGACATCCGCGAGCGCGTCGAGGACGCACTCGCGGATGTACTTGCGCCGAGGTTCGCCGGTCCCATCTGGGGACCGGTGGAGCGCCCCTAGGGAGCGGGCGACTCCTCGGGGAGCGGGCTCTCGTCGACCAGGCCGTCTGACGGGCGGGCTGGCGTCGACGTCGATCTCGATGAGGGCCGCTTCCGGCGAGGGCGACGGCGCCACGGTCAGGTCGAGGTACGGCTCGGCCGGGAACGGCGAGGGGAAGGCGATCGGCTGCGGGTAGACCGTGCCGTCGATGGTCTCGGGGACGCGGAAGTTGTAGCGGGTGACCAGGGTGTCGGTCGTCTCACCGTAGTTGGAGCGGTCCACGTCGCGGATGTCCGTCTCGGGCCGCAGGGCCAGGGTGAACTGGGCGCCCTGGTTCTGGGCGTGGGCGATCTCCTCGGCCGTCTGCAGGTCGGTACGGACGATGTAGGTGCTGCTGTCCTCCGGCCGCGTGATGACCTTGACATCGAGCCACATCAGCTTGGTCGATGAGCCCGGGATGTAGGAGAAGGTCGCGCCCGTCTCGGGATCGGTCTGCGTGACCGCGCCCGTCTCGGGGTCGACCGGCAGGTCTACCGACATGGGGAAGGTGGCGATGACGTCGACGCGGTCGTTGGTGGTGATGAAGCCGCCGACAGCGCGGTCGTTGGGGACGTTGAGGCTGACCGCGCGCAGCACCGGTGAGTCCGGGGCGACGGTCTCGTCCGGCTCGAGGATGCTGAGCGACCCGGCCGTCTGGGCCTGAGCCAGCATGTACGGCGTGATGGGCTGGTTCGCGAGGATGGAGATGGCGGCCACGCTGCCGGCGACCTCGGCCGCGTCGGTGAAGGCGCCGGCGTTGGACTCGTCGATCTGCACCTGGCGCGGCACGAGCATGTCGAACTGGATGGTCTCGCGCGCAGGGATGAAGTCCGCCGCGACGATGACCTCACGCGTGGGGAAGGCGGTCTCGGGCTCTTCCTGGCCCTGACTGCTGAGCATGAACGCGGCCGCGCCCGCTCCGAGGGCGAGCAACACGCCGACGACAAGCACCAACGTCCGGCGTCGGCTGTTGTCCTTGAACTCCATCTCCATGGTGGCAGGCTCCTGTGCGCAAGTCGCGGGTCTACGGGGCAGTCGGAGGACGCGCTGCGCCCTACCCGTGCAGTCGTCAGCATCGGCGCCGCCCGTCCGGCCTGCCATGGACCCATCGGGTAGCGGCCCATAGGACTCTTTTCTGCCCTATACCCCCGTGGACCGTCGTGGACCGCACCAGCGTAGGGCCTCCGCAGTGGTCGTCTGCTGGCCACGTCCCGGTTCGAACGACTGTTCTGTTTCGAGTGCGATTCGGGTATCATCGGGCGCATGCCGGACTTCGAGCTCGTCGCACCCTTCAAGCCCACCGGCGACCAACCGCAGGCCATCGAGCGGTTGGTCGAGGGGATCCGCAAGGGGGCCAAGCACCAGGTCCTGCTGGGCGCCACAGGCACGGGCAAGACGGCCACCATCTCGTGGGTCATCGAGCAGGTCAACAGGCCCACCCTGGTGCTGGCCCACAACAAGACGCTCGCGGCGCAGCTCTACAGCGAGTTCCGCGACTTCTTCCCGGACAACGCGGTCGAGTACTTCGTCAGCTACTTCGACTACTACCAGCCGGAGGCGTACCTGCCGCGCAGCGACACGTACATCGAGAAGGACTCCAGCCGCAACGACGAGATCGACAAGCTGCGCCACGCCGCCACACGGGCGCTGTTCGAGCGCCGGGACGTGATCATCGTGGCCAGCGTGTCCTGCATCTACGGCCTCGGTGCGCCGGTGGACTACGGGGCCACCGTCCTGCGGCTGCGAGTCGGTGGGCGCTATCGACGAGACGGTGTGCTGCGCCAGCTGGTGGACCTGCAGTACTCGCGCAACGACCAGGCCCTCTCGCGGGCCAAGTTCCGCGTCCGTGGCGACACCCTCGAGCTGCAGCCGGCCTACGACGACTTCATCGCGCGCGTCGAGTTCTTCGGGGATGAGGTCGAGCGGGTGACCGAGCTGGACCCGCTGACCGGTGAGGTCCTCGCCGAGCGCAAGGAGCTGAACGTCTACCCCGCCTCCCACTACGTCACGCCGCAGGAGAAGATGGTCGCGGCCATCGACGACATCGAGGCGGAGATGGAGCAGCGCGTGGGCGAGCTCGAGAAGAAGGGCATGATCCTCGAGGCCGAGCGGCTCCGGCAGCGCACCACCTTCGACCTCGAGATGATGCGTGAGCTGGGGTTCTGCTCGGGCATCGAGAACTACTCCCGCCACCTCGCGAGGCGTGAGGCCGGCTCACGGCCGTGGACGCTGCTCGACTACTTCCCGCCCGACTGGCTGCTCGTCATCGACGAGAGCCACATGTCCATCCCCCAGGTCGCGGGCATGTACAAGAACGACCGCACCCGCAAGGAGGTGCTCGTCGACTTCGGCTTCCGTCTGCCGTCCGCGCTGGACAACCGGCCGCTGACGTTCGAGGAGTTCGAGGCACACCTCGACCAGGTCGTGCACATGAGCGCCACGCCCGGGCCCGTGGGAGCTGCAGCGCTCGGAGCGCCTGGTGGAGCAGCTCATCAGACCCACCGGCATCGTCGACCCGACCATCGAGGTGCGACCCACCGAGGGCCAGATCGACGACCTCATCGACCGCATCAAGGAGCGCGTCGAGCGCGGCGAGCGCGTGCTGGCCACCACGCTCACCAAGCGCATGGCAGAGGATCTCGCCGACTACCTGCACGAGATGGGCGTCAAGGTCTCGTATCTGCACAGCGAGGTGGACACGCTCGAGCGCGTCCAGATCCTGCGTGACCTGCGCCTGGGCGTGTACGACGTGCTGGTGGGCATCAACCTGCTGCGCGAGGGCATCGACCTGCCGGAGGTCACGCTCGTGGCCATCCTCGACGCGGACAAGGAGGGCTTCCTGCGCAGCGCCTGGTCACTCATCCAGGTCATCGGTCGCGCTGCGCGCAACACCGGTGGTGAGGTCGTGATGTACGCCGACCGCATCACCGAGTCGATGCAGGTCGCCATCGACGAGACGGACCGCCGACGCAGCGTCCAGCAGGCCTACAACGAGGAACACGGCATCGAGCCGCAGACCATCGTCAAGGAGATCCGCGACATCAACGACCGTCTGGCCGCGGTCGCCGGTGCATCGCGCGGGTCGGGGTCCGATGGGCAGGAGCTCTCGGAGCTGGGCCAGGCGGAGATCGAGAAGCTGGTCGCGCAGCTCGAGGCGGAGATGAAGAACGCGGCCAGGCAGCTCGAGTTCGAGCGGGCCGCCGCGCTGCGTGACGAGATCCAGGACATCCGCCTGCGGGTGCTCGAGCAGGATGCCTCGGTGGCGGTGCTGAAGGAAGCCGAGAAGGCGGCAGGGCAGGGGAAGCCGCCCTCGCCCACGGCCAAGCCATCGGAGCGGGCGGCGGCGCGGAAGGCGGGTGAGCGGCGCGGCCGGAACGACGAGTCGGCGCTGGAGGTCACCGAGGTCAAGGTGCTGCCTGCCGGCGAGGAGCCCGTGGAGATCGACGAGGGCACGGCCGCGGACGTGTTCCCGGGCCTCAAGGATGCGCACGAGGATGACGACGAGGGCTGGATGGCGCGCTGGCTGGACAAGCCGACCTGGGACCGCAGCGTGACGCCCAACGTCATCAAGCGAACGGGGGCACGACCGAGGAGACGACGATGATCGACCCGACCGTGCTGTGGGGGCAGCTCGCCGACGAGCTGGAGGCGTCCGATCCCGGCATCGGTCGCTCGACGATGATGGGCCTGCCCTGCCTGCGCCTCGACGGTGCGTTCTTCGCCTCGCTTGACAAGCGCAACGGAGAGCTCGTCGTCAAGCTACCGGCCGACGACGTGGCCGACCGGATCGCCGCGAGTCGAGGCCACGCATTCGCTCCGGCCGGCCGGGTATTCCGCGAGTGGCTGGTCGTGGACCGCTGCGACGAGCCCAGTTGGCGGGCAGCGCTCGCGGACGCGCTCGAGTTCGCGCGCAAGAAGAACGGGGCCGCGTCTCCGCGGCCCCGGTGAGTTGCCGAGCGGCTGGGCCGGTGAGCTAGCTGGCGGGCTGCTCGTCGGCCTGCTTGGCAGCTTCGGTGATGTCCTTGGCGGTGGTCTCGTCGACGTCCGCGGTGGTCACCTTGGTGGCCTCGGGGATCTCCGCCTTGACCTTGTCCACGTCGACCGCGTGGACCAGCGCGATGATGCCGGAGTGGTTGGGCTCGAGGGCGCCCTCGAGCTGGTTCGAGACCTGGTGGCGGTGGTGCAGGTTACGCAGCTTGCCCAGCACGCCACCTGCGACACCCCAGGAGACCATGGAGCCGATGATGGCCGGCGGGAAGAGGATGCCGACCGCGAGACCGGCAGCCGCGCCCCACTTCACACCGGTCTTGGTGCTGTGCTCGGTCAGCTTGTCGATGTTGATCTCGCCCTTGTCGTTGGCGTGGGCGGTGAGTACGCCATCGATGCGCAACGTGCCGGCGATCTCTGCCTCGAGCAGCGCCAGGTAGGCGGCGTTGGCAGCGGCATCGTCGGCGAAGTCCGCGACCAGCAGCGTGTTGAAGTAGTCGGTGTCCATGGCCGCCACGGCCTTGACCCCGGTCTCGTCACCGATCGCAGCCACGACGGTGGCGCCGCTGGCGTCCGCTTCGCCGACCACGATGCCGGCAACGGACTGATCCGCTCCTGTGGTCTCCACCTCGCCCTCGACGGCCGGCGTGGTCTGGTCCTTCTCGTTCTCGCTCATGTCTCTCCTTCGTCTGTCCGTTGACAAGCCTTGACCATCGGAGCCGTCCTGCGACCGCACGATGAAGCCGCGACGGTGACCCGGCGTCGACCGCATCGGGCGATGTCGGCCCGACCAAGAGCGGCTCGAGCGGCGCTTGGAACGTTCAGTCGTCGGCTGGCCACAGCATACCCGCGACGCTCGAGACCAGCACCGCGGTAGAGGTGCGCGCTCCTGCGGTCGAGCCGTCCGCCAGGCGATGGTGCCTGCCGGACCTGATCACTCCGCGGTGCCACCGCCCGTCGGCAGCGGAGCCTGCTCCACGCCCGCCCGCTCATCCTGCATGTCGAAGACCGTCTGGATGGGGTCGCGTCGACCGATGAGGAACCAGGCCAGCGCGGCTCCGACGACGCCGACGATCCCGCTCAGCACCAACGCCGCGACGACGCCGTCGAGGTAGGACACCGAGTAGGCCGCCGACTTGATCGGCTCGCTTCCTTCGAGCGTGGCGCCGTAGACCTCCTTGAAGCGTGGCGTGCCCAGCGATGACAGCGTGTGCTCGAATTCACGGACCAACGCGCCGGCCGACTCGGGTGCCAGTCGCTCGGCGATCTCGCGGGCGCTCGCGACGGCCGTGGACGCCAGCAGCGTCGTGGCCGCGACGATGCCGATGCGTGAGCCCAGGCCGACGGAGGCCTCGTTGATGCCGGCGGCCGAGGCCGGACAGTCCTCGCGGTGTGCTGGCGAAGACGATCGCCGTCCGCACGGTGGTCCCGAGCACGAAGCCGGCCCCGACGAGCACGAGCGGGGCGACGAAGAGCAGGTAGCTCGTAGCGTCGAGCACCACCTGCGCCGAGCCTGGGTTGTCCTGGTAGAAGCGGCGCACGAAGCCGACGATGGTGGTGAGCACGAGGGCCAGGAGCAGGTTGGCGACACCCACCCCCAGCGTGCCCAAGGACATGATCCCGCGTGGACCGAAGCGGCGCAGCAGGATGCCCGCCACCGGGCCTGACAGCAGCAGCGCGATGGCGAAGGGTGCGATCGCGAGGATGGCAAAGAAGGTGCCGTAGCCGAGCGCGTACTCGAACACGACCGGCAAGAGCATCAGCGGCACGGCCTGGGCGAAGCCGATGGCCACGCCCACGGCCAGCGCCGTCCCGAGGGCGCGCCGGTCCAGTCGCAGGGCCTCGACAGCTTCCGCGGTGCGAGTCCGTCGCCAGGCGAGACTGGACAGGCCGATGGCACCGCCGACGACGAGCACGATGGGCACGACGACGCCGCCCTCGCCACCGATGGCTACCACCCCGCTCACGATGGCCAGGACCGAGATCGACCAGATCGCGACGCCGGCTACGAGCCGAGGGCTGGCCGGCAGGCTGCCCGGGATACGCGGCATGAAGCGGAGCGCAGCCCACACGGCGATCGCGGCGGCCACGGCCGTCACACCGTAGGCCAGCGCGGTCTCGTAGGTGAAGCTCGAGGGCACCCCCGGCTCACCGCTGGGGATCAGCCGTGGAAAGAGCGTGAGCAGCGCCGGTGAGGCCGCCGACCCGGCTCCGAAGGCGCCATAGACGAAGCCGAGGGCGGTCGCTCGAGGGATCCCTTCGTAGGCCACCGCGACCGACCCGATGCCGAAGGTGAGCACCACGCCCGCCGCCGCGATGCCGATGAAGTTGGCCGCGTAGAAGACCGCTCCGCTGTCGACCACCACGGCGACCAGGGACGTGCCGGCCATTGTGGCCAGCCCGCCGACGAGCAGCGCCCGTCGCCGCAGCACGTCGCTGGCCAGGCCGCCGAGGAGGATGGTGGCCGTGGAGGCGAACGCCAGGAGCACGAACAGGTTCTGCAGCTCCGGCTGCGTGCGCAGGGCCTCCTGGGCCGTCGGGAGCCCGGGGGAGAGCACACGCGGGACCAGGCCCACCGCGAAGAGCGCCAGTGATCCGGCCAGGAGGATGCCGCGCTGACGCGGATCATCGATGACCTCGTGGATGAATTCGGGCAGCTTGATGCTTCGCACAGGCGCATGGTACCGAGCGATCGGTGGCGGGGGACCGCCAGTCAGCCGTCATCGACGTGCCAGCGAGGGGTTCACTCGCCACCGTCCGGTCCCCAGCTGCGGTTCGGTACGAGGCTCGCGCGAGGCGACCCAACGGTCGTCGGGCAGGGGCTGCCTCAGCCCTCGGCGGCGTCTCCCGACCCAAGGGCGGGTCGCCTTCGACTTGTCGCCGGCCGGACACGACGAAGAGTGGGCATGTCGTGAGCGTGCGGTCGGCCAGGCCGTGAGAGCGGGCGCCGCCGGCTGGGTCGCGGCTGCGACGCGCAGCCGTGCCCAGTCGACTCGCGCGGCGGCGGGGGCCTCGGTACCGTACGAGGGCGACTGCCATAGCGACGATGGAGGTGAACGATGACCACCGACCCAGATACGGGCGCCATCCCCTGGAACAGCCAGACCGAAGATGGTCAGGTCCTGCTGGGCATGCCCTGGGAGATCTTCGTCCTGGGCTGTGCCCTCCTGTCGATCTTCAACCTCGTGTTGGCCCTCGTCCTCCGCAGCGACGACCTCGTCCAGGTCGTGAGCGCGATCGATGGGATCCTGATCATCGTCTTCGCCATCGATTTCGTGCGTCGCCTGCGGGTCGCCACCGACGATCGCGCCTACTTCGTGGATGGGCGCGGCTGGCTCGATCTCGTCAGCATCGTCCCGACGTTGCGGATCGCCCGCATCCTGCGCATCGTGCGCGTGATGCGCATCGTGGGCCGCATGGGCGGGCTGGGACGTGCGCTGGCGATCTTCTTCAAGGACCGAGCCACCGGTGGCCTGCTCATGGTGTTCTTCATCGCCATCCTCGTCCTGGAGTTCGGGAGCCTCGCGATCCTGGCGGCCGAGCGAACCAACGGTGAGGCCAACATCACGACTGCTGGCGACGCGCTCTGGTACGTCATCGTCACGATGTCGACCGTCGGCTACGGCGACCAGTACCCCGTGACCGAGCTGGGGCGGTTCTTCGGCGTGGGCGTCATCGTCGTCGGCGTGGGCGTCTTCGGTACGCTGACAGGCTTCCTGGCCAACGCGTTCCTGGCGCCGAACAACCCGAGATGGCACGAGCCTGAGGTGTCGCAGCCGGAGGAGCGCGACCTTGAGACAGCGCGTGAGCTTGCGTCCGTTAGAACGTCTGGTCTACATCGGTCTGCACTAGACTGGTGCTGTGCCCCAGGATCGACTCATCGTTCGCGGTGCCCGCGAACACAACCTCAAGGACATCGACGTCGAGCTGCCCCGTGATCGGCTGATCGTCATCACCGGCCTCTCCGGCAGCGGCAAGTCCAGCCTTGCCTTCGACACCATCTACGCAGAAGGCCAGCGACGGTACGTGGAGTCGCTGTCGGCCTATGCCCGGCAGTTCCTGGGCCAGATGGAGAAGCCGGACGTCGACCAGATCGACGGCCTCTCACCGGCCATCTCCATCGACCAGAAGGGCGCCTCACGCAACCCGCGCTCGACGGTCGGCACGGTCACCGAGATCTACGACCACCTGCGCCTGTTGTTCGCGCGCGTGGGCCACCCGCACTGCCCCAAGTGCGGTCGCGAGATCGCGCGCATGACCGTGCAGCAGATCGCCGACCGCATCCGCAGGCTGCCGGACGGGACACGCATCCTCGTGCTCGGGCCGCTCATCAAGGACCGCAAGACAGAAGGTGATCGCGTCTTCGCGGCCGCGCGCCGGCAGGGCTTCGTGCGCGTGCGCGTGGACGGTGAGCTGATGGATCTCGACGACACGACCTCGCTCGACAAGTACAAGCGGCACTCGATCGAGGTCGTGGTCGACCGGCTCGTCGTGCGGCACGCCGACGCCGACGGGAGACCCTTCGGGCCGGACCACCCCGATCCCGATGCCGGACGCCTGGCCGATTCGGTCGAGACCGCGCTGCGACTGGGGGAGGGGGTCATGCTCGTGGCCGCCGCCGACGAGGGTTCGTTCGAGGAGCAGCGCTACAGCGAGCGCTACAGCTGTGCCTACGACGGCACCACCATCGATGAGCTGGAGCCACGCTCCTTCTCCTTCAACTCGCCGCACGGCGCCTGCCCCGACTGCACCGGGCTCGGCATCCGCCTCGAGTTCGCGGTCGACCGCATCATCCCGGACCGCTCCAAGTCCATCCCGGACGGGGCCATGGTGCCGTGGCGGACCGTGCCCACCGAGCTCTCCTGGCGGCTGAAGACGACCAAGGCGATCATGGACGCCCACGGCTGGGACTACCGCGCGCCGGTCGAGGACCTCCCAGCGGAAGCGCTGCAGTACCTCCTCTTCGCGAGGAAGAGCGAGAAGGTCGAGGTCCGCTACAAGCATGACCGCGGTGAGAACTCGTACGTGGCCACGTTCGAGGGCGTCGTCACCAACCTCGAGCGGCGCTACCGCGAGACGGAATCGGACTACATCCGCACCGAGCTCGAGAAGTACATGGTCGAGCGCCACTGTCCCACCTGCGATGGCAAGCGGCTGAAGCCTGATGCGCTGGGCGTGACCATCGAGGAGCGCAACATCAGCGACGTGGCAGCCATGTCGGTGAGCGATGCGCTGGCCTGGGTGTCGGCGCTGCCGGACGTGCTCAGCGAGCGCGAGATGGCCATCGCCCGCATGGTCAACAAGGAGATCAGCGCCCGTCTCGGGTTCCTCGCCGATGTCGGTCTCGACTACCTGACCGTCGACCGCACCAGCTCCACGCTGAGCGGCGGTGAGGCACAGCGGATCCGCCTGGCCACGCAGATCGGCTCCAGCCTCGTGGGCGTGCTCTACATCCTCGACGAGCCCACCATCGGGCTGCACCAGAAGGACAACGCCAAGCTCATCTCCACGCTGGTGCGGCTGCGCGACCTCGGCAACACGCTGATCGTGGTCGAGCACGATGAGGAGACCATCCGCATGGCCGACTGGGTGGTGGACATCGGACCGGCCGCGGGCGAGCACGGTGGTGAGGTCATCGCCAGCGGACCGTTGGCGGTAGTGCTCAAGGAGAAGCGCTCGGCGACCGGTGCCTTCCTGCGCGGCGAGCGCATGGTGCCGCTGCCCAAGACGCGGCGCGAGGGCAACGGCAAGGCGCTCCTGCTCAAGGGCGCGCGCGAGCACAACCTCAAGGACCTCGACGTGCGCTTCCCGCTGGGCACGTTCACCGCGGTCACCGGTGTCTCGGGCTCGGGCAAGTCCACCCTCATCACCGATGTGCTCTACGCCGCCCTGGCCCGCACGGTCAGCGGTGCGCGCGTGGAGCCGGGAGCGCACGACGCGCTCGAAGGCACCGAAGCCGTGGACAAGATCGTCGAGATCGACCAGAGCCCCATCGGACGCACGCCGCGCTCCAACCCGGCCACGTACACCGGCCTCTTCGGCCCCATCCGCGAGCTCTTCGCGGGTGTGCCCGAGGCGCGTGTCCGCGGCTACGGTCCCGGCCGCTTCAGCTTCAACGTCAAGGGCGGCCGCTGCGAGAACTGCAAGGGCGACGGCATCCTCAAGATCGAGATGCAGTTCCTGCCGGACGTGTATGTGCCCTGTGAGGTCTGCGCCGGCAAGCGCTACAACCGTGAGGCGCTGGAGATCCACTACCGCGGGCACTCGATCGCCGAGGTCCTGCAGATGACGGCCGAAGAGGCGCTGGAGGTGTTCAGTGCGGTGCCCAAGGTGCGCAACAAGCTCAAGACGCTGGTGGACGTCGGGCTTGGCTACATCCGCCTGGGCCAGCCGGCCACGACACTCTCCGGTGGTGAGGCCCAGCGCGTGAAGCTGGCCACCGAGCTGTCGCGCCGCGCCACCGGTCGCACCGTCTACATCCTCGACGAACCCACGACCGGACTCCACTTCGCCGATGTCGAGAAGCTGCTCGAGGTGCTGCACCGGCTCGTCGACACCGGCAACAGCATCATCGTCATCGAGCACAACCTCGACGTCATCAAGACGGCCGACTGGATCATCGACCTGGGCCCCGAAGGCGGCGAGCGAGGCGGTCACATCGTGGCCCTGGGCACACCAGAGGACGTCGCGGCCAACAAGGACTCGGCCACCGGCGAGTACCTCGCCCACGTGCTCAAGGGTGAGCCAGTAGTGCCGCTGTCCGACGTGACGGTGCCGCCGGCCCCGAACGGGCGACGGGCCGCCAAGACCAAGCCGAAGCGTCCACGCAAGCGGGCGTCATCTGCTGCAAGATGAGCGCACGATCGAGGAGATGGCTATGAGCGACACGCATGATCCAGATGGAGCGCATCGTCGATGCTCCGCCTGAGCGCGTCTATCGGGCGTGGTCGGACCCCGAGACCGTACGCCAGTGGCTGGCTTCCACGGTCGAGGGCTCGCTGCAGCCCGGCGTTCGCTCCGTGCTGGTCTTCCCGCGCCTGCGCATCGACGTCGACGTCCTGCAGGCCGAACCCAACCACACCTTCAAGTTCCGCTGGACGCATCCCGTCGAGGGCGGCATCACCACCGAGGTCACGGTCTCGATCCGGCCCATCGGCTACGGCTCCGTGGTGCATCTGAGCGATGGCCCGTACGACGTGGGTGACGAGCGGGTCCTCGACGAGTACGCCCGTGCCATCTCGATCTGGGCCGCGTCGCTGGCACAGCTACGGGCCTCGGTCGACTACTCGGTGGACCTGCGTCGGGAGCGCTAGCGTCTGCTCAGGCGGTCGCGGAAGCCTCGTCCAGGATCTCGAGCAGTCGCTCAGGACCGTGGAAGCCCCACTCCTGGGTGAAGACTTCCCCGTTGGCATCGAGCACGATGAGTGGCGTGGACGGTGCCGACAGGATCTGCGGGCCGAAGAGGTCGCTGAGCTCACGCGAGAGCTCGACGGGTGACTGCACGAATCGCCAGTCATAGCCGCGGCGCTCGGCGTACTTGGCCAGTGCGTCGGGGTCCTCGCCCGGATCGATGCCCAGGCTGATGTAGGTCACGCCGGCGGCCTCGATCTCGGGGTAGGCGGTCTTGACGTTGTCCTGCTGGGCCTTGCAGTTGCTGCACCAGATGGCCATGGGCTCGATGGCCACCACCTCGCCCGCAAGGCTCGCGAGCGTGAAGGTCTCGCCGCTCGCGGCGTCGGTCAGCTCGATGTCCAGCCAGGCGGCGGTCTCGGCCGTCGCGTCCGTGGGCTCGCCGGCCGGCGACTCGGGGGCGGGCTCCGAGGTCGTCGAGGTCGTCGGCTCGGCGGCAGCGGAGGTCGTCGCAGCGGGCGTGGCCTCGTCCGTTTCGCTGCTGGTGCAGGCGGCGATGACGAAGGGCGCGGCGATGAGCAGGCCCAGCAGGCGGCGGGAAGGCGAGGGGATATGAGTCACGAAGGGTCTCCTCTGAGTCGGTTCCCATCAGCCTACGGAGCAGTCCGTGACGGTCCTGTGTCATCGGACGGTCCTGTGTCGTCGCCGATATCGAGCGCGCCGACCGTGACCGTGGTGTGAGGTCAGCCGGCGACCCAGGTCACCAGTCGTTGCCACATCGGGGCGTAGCCCTCCCACGCCACGAACGGTGGCGGGCACCAGTGGGGGCCGCAGTCCGAGGTGAAGGCCGCACCACGGCCGGCTCCGAACGTCCCGGCCACGATGAGTGGGTCATCGCCGACGGCGACCACGACATCGGCGCCCGCCCTGGGCGCGACGCGGTTGTAGCCGAGCAGGACCGGCCACTCCGGTGGCAGCCCAGCCACGATGGGGTGATCGGGCTGGCGCACCAGCGGCGTGGCGCCCGCCGGTGACTCGACACGATCGTCGGCCGATGGAGATGGTCACCGGCAGGGCTTCCTCCACGGGGGTGCCCGCCCATCGAGCCTTGCCTTCGATGCCGGCGAAGGTCAGGTAGCCGCCGACCATGAGCAGCCCGCCGCCTGCTCGCACGTAGTCACGGACCGCGGCGATGCGATCGGGCCGGGGCACCGAGCGCGCGAACGTCTCGGGATGGAGCAGCAGCGTGTTGGCGCCGATATCGCTGAGGATCACCGCGGCGTAGTCGGCGAGGGCGGCCGCGGTGTCCGGGAAGTCCGTCGCGGCGATGTGGTTCGGCAGGTAGGTGACCTCGAAGCCGCCGGCCTCGAGGGCATCGCGCAGCGGACCCACGCCTTCCTCGTAGGCGGTCGTGGTGAAGGAGTCGAAGCCCTTCTGATGGATGCTGTGGGTGACCCAGGATTCGCCCGCGATGAGGACCTGCTGCTTGCTCATGCGCCGATGGTAATCGGCCGCGCTCACGCCAGCTCGTGTGGGTCGAAGGCCTCGAGCACGAACGTCGAGGGCGCGCCCGGGTCGTAGACGATGGTGAGCGTCGAACGCGCCCGCGTCCAGGCCACGTAGGCGAGCCGCCGCTCCTCTTCGAGGACCCGCCGCGGGTCGTCTGTCTCGCGCAGGGCGCGACCCGACGGGAAGACACCATCGTCGTGGCCGATACAGGCGACGTGGTCCCACTCGAGTCCCTTGGTGCCGTGCGCGGTCGCGAGGGTGAGGTTCGCATCGTCGCGTCGCAGCGCTTCGCGGGCGGTTCGCCGCGCGTCGATGGTGGTGCGCAAGGCATCAAGGTCACGACAGGCCGCGGCCCAGGCCAGGAGGTCCGCGGTCTGCGCAGGTGCCAATCCCACCTTGGCGGCCGCGCGCGAGACCCCTACCAGCAACGGCAGCCGGGGCTCGACGGCAGCCAGTGCAGCGGTGGCCTGCTCGTCGGGCCAGTGCAGCCCGTCGTCCTCGACGCGGTACGGCAGGCCCAGCTCCAGCGCTACCGCCGCGTACGGCAGCAGCTCCCGGTTGGTGCGTGCCAGCACGGCATGGCGCTCATCGGGTGGCTCTGCAGCCCAGGTCGTGAGCAGCAGGCGCGCCCGCGCGACCTCGTCACCGGGATCGGGCAGCAAGCGCACGGCACCCGAGTTGCGCGGCGAGGCCAGGATGCGTTTGTCGAAGCGCTCCTCGTTGTGCTCCACCAGTCTCGCTGCGCGACGCACGACCTCTGGCGCACAGCGGTGGTTCGTCTCGAGGTCGACTCGTCGCAGTCCGGGCAGGCGCGCGGCCAGGCCGAGGACCCGGCGCACGTCGGCCAGGCGCCAGGCGTAGATGGTCTGGTCGTCATCGCCCACGAGGAAGATGTCGCGTCGCTCACCGCTGAGCAGCAGCGCGAGGTCGAGCTGCGTCTTGTCGAGGTCCTGCGCCTCGTCGACGAAGAGCACCGCCGCACGCTCCCGCCAGCGCTCGAGGAGGTCAGGGTCCGCCCGCAGTGCCGGTCCGGCCAGCGCCACCAGGTCGTCGAGGTCGATCGCGCCGTCCCGGCGCAGCCGCTCCTGGTAGGCCGCGAAGGCGGCATGTGCCTCGATGTCCGTGGCGGGCGGGCCACGTTCGGGGTCCAGCTTGAGGCGGGTGAACGCGTCGTCGAGGTAGCGCGACTGCGCCGGGTGGCAGGGGACCGCCGGCCAGCTCCGCGAGCACCGCGCTGCGCTCCACGATGCGCGAGACGTCGATGCCGGCATCAGCCAGGATCTCGCGGCCCGAGTGCGTGGAAGGTCCGCACCCGTACGGCGCCTGCCGCGTGGCCGAGCTCACCCAGTGCCGCATCCGCACGCTCCTGCAGCTCCTCGGCCGCGGCGCGATTGAACGTCAGGGCGCAGATCGTCGCCGGGTCGGCGCCCCTCGTGCCACGCGCCAGGCAAGGCGGGCCACGACCGTCGTGGTCTTGCCTGAACCGGCCGGCGCCACGCACAGGACCGGGCCCGGCGGGACCGTCGCGGCCGAACGCTGGTCGGCGGCCAGTCGTCCCAGGCGGGCCTCGACCGGCTCGGGAAGCTCACGACCGTCCATGCCCGAAGGGTCGTGCTCTGCGATTAGTCGGCGCTTATCGGCCCGTTGGCCCTCACTCGTCCGGGCGCAACTTCATGCCCAGCCCCAACGCCAACGCCGCGACCGCGAACCCGATGGCCACGAGCACGAGGTCTGGCAGGCCAGCGGCCAGCAGCAGGCCGAAGAGACCCAGGACGATGGCCGCGCTGCCCAGCTTGAGGATGAAGTCGGAGTTCACGCTCGCTCCATCGTGCCCTGTCCAGCCAGACGATGTCGGCCCAGTGGGGGCCCTCCACCTGCACCACCCGAAAGTCCTGCCCACGTGACTATCAGACCTCCCCGCACGGTATCGGCGTGCGATGACGCGGGCATACCGCGGAGCTAGGCTCGAAGACATGCGTACGAGACTTCAGACCCGGCTTCCATCCGTGCTGGCCCTGACGCTCGTCTCGCTGCTCTTCGTCCCGCTCGCCACCCTGGCGCAGTCAGGCGCACCGGCGATCTCGATGTATCCGGAGACCGCCGGTCCGGGCTCCACCGTCGAGGTCACGGGCATCGACTTCCCGCCCGAGCGTGTCGTCGAGGTGCAGGTGATGACCCCGGACGGCACGGTTCCACTGACCACGGCAACCACCAGCCCGGAGGGCGCCTTCCGCCAGATCGTGGCCCTGCCCATCGGCGCCCCGGACGGGGCCTGGGAGCTGCGGGCGACCGCGGCCGACGGCACCACCTCCACGTTCTCCTTCGCTACCGCAGCCGACATCGCGGCGGTCGCCGACCTCGCGGCCGACGCGGCGACGACCGAGGCACCCGCGGGCAACTCGGGCGGTGACATCGCCCTGATGCTCATCATCGGAGTGGTGCTCGGCATCGTGGCCTTCGCAGGCATGGTCGTCTACCGTCACATCAAGGACGAGAGCCCGCCCGGCATGGGCAAGGGCGACGACCTCATCTGGGGTGGCGGCACGCCCGATGGCCCGGCGCAGACCGCGACCGAGGAGCCCCACTGGAAGGCCGCTCAGGCGGCCGGCGCGACCCAGACCGAGAGCTGATCGCCCGGCGTCGGCGACACCGCCGGCGCCGACCCTGTCCAGACCGTCCTCGCGCTAGCATCGTGGGGTGATTCCCGCCCCGCGCCTCAAGGCGACCCTCAAACAGCTGCCCGATTCGCCCGGCGTCTACCTCATGAAGGACGACGCCGGGCGCGTGCTGTATGTGGGCAAGGCCCAGAGCCTGCGCAACCGCGTGCGGCAGTACTGGCAGGCTTCGCGCTCGGCGGCACCGCTGCGCATCGAGTCGTCCATCGGCCAGGTCGCCGACGTGGAATACACCATGACCGACACGGTCAGCGAGGCGCTGCTGCTCGAGGCCAACCTCATCAAGCGCTATCAGCCACGCTTCAACGTGCGTCTCAAGGACGACAAGTCCTACCCCTTCATCAAGGTCACGCTCGCGGACGACTTCCCGCTCATCGAGCGCACGCGCAAGCTGCCGGTCGACGGCAGCCGCTACTTCGGCCCCTATGCCTCGGCCAGCTCGGTCGACGAGTCGATGAACCTCATCCGGCGCATCTTCCCCTTCCGCACCTGCACGATCGAGATCCGGGAAGGGGAGCGGGCGCTCGATCGGCCCTGCCTGCTCTATCACATCAAGCGCTGCCAGGGACCCTGCATCGAGGCCATCAGCAAGGCGGACTACGCCGCTGACATCGAGCAGGTGATGCTCTTCCTCGAAGGCCACCAGGAGCAGGTCAGCCGGGCACTCCGCGATGACATGGAGGCCGCGGCCGAGGAGCTCCAGTTCGAGCGAGCGGCGGCACTGCGCGACAAGGTCCGCGCCATCGAACGGACGATGGAGAGCCAGAAGATGGCCGGCTTCGCCAAGCGGGTGCTCGATGTGCTGGGCTACGCCCGCTCAGGGGCAGAGGCGGCGGTGCAGCTCTTCGCCATCCGCGGCGGCAAGATGCTCTCGCGCGACATCTTCCTGCTCGAGAACGTGGCCGATGACACCGATGAGGAAGCGCTGACCTCGTTCGTGAAGCAGTACTACGCGCGTGCAGGTTCGATCCCGCCGCAGGTGCTGGTGCCCTTCGAGCTGCCCGAGACCGAGGAGCTCGAGGGCTTCCTCGCCGCCCGGGCCGAGCGCAAGGTTCGGCTGCGCGTGCCCGAGCGAGGGGAAGGCCGCAAGCTGATGTCGCTCGCGAGTCGCAACGCGGCCGAGACGCTCGAGCGCGAGCAGGCCCGCTGGCTCGCCGACCAGGGCAAGACCGACAGGGCGCTCAGCGAGCTGGCCGAGGCCCTGGCCCTGCCGGCCCCGCCCGAGCGCATCGAGTGCTACGACATCAGCACCATCGGGGGCACCAACACGGTCGGCAGCATGGTCGTCTTCGAGGACGGCCAGCCACGGACCGGGGAGTACCGCCGCTTTCGCATCAAGGGCGTGCAGGGTCAGGACGACTTCGCCAGCCACCAGGAGGTGCTGCGTCGGCGCTTCCGGCGGGCACTCGACGCCGAGGAGGGTGGCGCCGAGCAGCTGCGCTGGCGGATGCCCGACCTGGTCATCATCGACGGCGGGGTCGGCCAGGTCAGTGCAGCTCGCGAGGTCCTCGACGATCTGGGCCTGCACGACCTGCCCATGGCCGGCCTGGCCAAGCAACGCGAGGAGCTCTTCACGCCCGGTCGACCGGAACCCATCGTATTGCCGGCGACGTCGCAGGCGCTGTACCTGCTCCAGCGGCTTCGCGACGAGGCTCATCGCTTCGCCATCACCTACCACCGGCAGCTGCGCGGCAAGGCTGCCACCAGGTCGGTCCTCGACGACCTGCCGGGCGTGGGGCCGGCGCGCAAGCGGGCCTTGCTGCGGGTCTTCGGCTCCGGGCGTGCGCTGACGCGCGCGACGACCGAGGAGATCGCTGCGGTCCCAGGCATCAGCCCGGCCATGGCTGCGCGTATCCGCGAGCACCTCGACAGCTGACGCGTCGCCCCGTGAACAGGTCCGTCGCGGACTCGCGGCAGAGTGCCCGTCCCTCTGCTAACGTCAGAAACGATGCAACGCGTCGCTCCGTTCCTCATCTTGGCCTTGTTCGTCGTCGCCCTCGTGGTGGCGGTGTTCCCCGTGCCCCGCGCCTGGCAGGACGGCGGCGGCGCCGTGGAGGTCAAGCTGGGCCTCGACCTCGTCGGCGGCCTCCGCGGCGAGTACCAGGTGGTGGCTACCGACGAGCAGGACGTCACGCCCGAGATCCTCGAGCAGACGCGCACGATCGTCGAGAACCGCGTCAACGCCACGGGCGTCTCGGAGCCCGTCGT
This sequence comes from uncultured Chloroflexia bacterium, assembly GCA_963714675.1. GTDB lineage: Bacteria > Chloroflexota > Limnocylindria > Limnocylindrales > CSP1-4 > JAFMJV01. Next base: position 141,362 of record CAVQPG010000008.1, read on the forward strand.
CGTCACGCAGGGTGAGGACCGTATCTCGGTCGAGCTGCCGGGTGTCGAGGACGAATCGGATATCCGCAACCTCATCGGCACCACCGGCGTCCTCGAGTTCACGCCCGTTCCCGGCGACTGCTCAGCCGAGGTCATCCCCAACGCGCCGATGCCGGAGTGTCTGGCCGCGGTCGAGCCGCTCTTCAACGGCACCGAGATCGCCGCAGCCCGCATCGGCCAGGACCAGCAGACCGGCGAGGTCGTCGTCAATCTCGAGCTCAAGGACACCGGTTCGCGGCTGTTCGACGAGTACGCCGACCAGGTCTTCGGGTTGCCGGTCAGCGAGCGCCTCTTCGCCATCGTCCTCGACGGGATCGTCGAGTCCTCTCCCTCGATCAACGCTCCCCGTTTCGGCGGTCAGGCCACGATCAGCGGCAACTTCACCGTCGATGAGGCCAACAACCTCGTGACCGTGCTGCGCTTCGGCTCACTGCCGTTGGAGATCCGGGAGGTCGGCTTCAGCAGCATCAGCGCCACGCTGGGCCTGGACTTCCTCAACCAGACCATCCTCGCAGGCATCGTCGGCATCGCGCTCGTGTTCGCCTTCATGCTGCTCTACTACCGCGTGCCCGGCATCGTGGCCTGCCTGGCGCTCATCGCCTACGGTGTCTTCGCGCTGGCCATCTTCGAGTTGGTGCCCGTGACCCTGACGCTGGCCGGCATCGCGGCCTTCATCCTCTCGGTGGGCATGGCCGTGGACGCCAACATCCTCATCTTCGAGCGCACCAAGGAGGAGCTGCGTGGCGGCAAGCACCTCTCCGCAGCGGTCGAATCCGGCTTCAACCGAGCCTGGACGTCGATCTTCGACGCCAACATCTCCACGCTCATCACCGCGCTCATCCTCTACTACTTCGGGACCTCGGTGGTCAAGGGTTTCGCGCTCGTGCTGGGCATCGGCGTGCTGCTTTCGATGTTCACCGCCATCGTGCTTAGCCGCATGATGCTGCGCTGGATCGTGCAGCAGGGCTGGGCTCGACGGATGCACCTGTTCGGCATCGACGACTCGCAGCTGTCGGTCGACGCGCGCGGCAAGCGCGAGGTCTCTGCCTGATGATCGATCTCATCGGCAAGCGCCGCTACGGCTATGCGCTCAGTGCCACGGCCATGATCATCGGTGCGCTCTTCATCGTGGCCACGCTCATCCCCAACGGCAACGTCGGCCTGCAGTTCTCCATCGCCTACACCGGCGGCACCGTCTGGGAGGTCCACTTCGCGGATGGCACGCCTGACCCCAACGACGTCCGAGCCGTGCTCGCCGAGGTCGGACTGACCGGCGAGGTCGCGATCACCGAGGCCAACGACCAGCAATTCGTGCTCATCCGGAGCGAAGCGCTCGCACTGCAGGACCCGCAGATCGCGGAAGGTTCTGCGGCCGCAGCAGTCGCTGCGCAGGCATCGCCCGATCCGGCAGCCACCGACGCCGCGGCCGGGTCACCCGAAGCGACCGAGACGCCGCTCGAGTCCCTGGCCCCGGCCGAGTCACTCGAGCCGGGCGCTTCGGGATCGCCGGCCGTGGCGGAAGTCCTGGCCGAAACCGCAGCTCCCGAGGCCTCCGTCGGACCCGAAGCCTCCGCAGCTGCCGAAACCGCAGCTCCCGACGCCTCCGCCGGACCCGAAGCGTCCGCAGCTCCCGAGGCGTCGCCTGGAGCCGACGTGACCGTCGTTCCCACTGATGGCGGCGCGGACGGTGGCAGCAGTGCAGCATTGCCTACCGAGGGCAAGTTCGGTGAACTGGCCGCCGCACTGCAAGCCGAGTTCGGTCCCATCGACGAGGTGCGCCAGGAGAACTCGGTCGGCCCCGTCGTCAGCCAGGAGCTCGTCTACCAGACGCTCCTGCTGGTGCTGATGGCCGCCGGCGCGATCATGATCTGGGTGGCCTACCGCTTCCGTGACTTCCGCATGGGCGTCACGGCTCTCGCCGCGCTGCTCCATGACGTCATCATCGTGGTCGGCAGCTTCGCGATCCTGGGCACGTTCACCGGGCTCCAGATCGACGGCCTCTTCGTGACGGCCATGCTGACCGTCATCGGCTACTCGGTGCACGACACCATCGTGGTCTTCGACCGCATCCGCGAGAACCGCCAGCGGTTCCTCGGTGAGCCGCTCGAGCTGATCGTCAATCAAAGCCTGGTGCAGACCCTCGGCCGCTCGCTGACGACGTCGCTGACGCTGGTGCTCACGTTGCTGGCCCTGCTGCTGTTCGGTGGCGAGGCCATCCGTCCGTTCACGCTGGCGCTGCTCATCGGTGTCGTGGCCGGAACCTACTCCTCGCTCTTCGTGGCGACGCCGCTCTTCCTCGACTGGCATCGCCTGGACGACCGACGCAAGGCCAACGCCCCGGCCACCAGCGACGCCAAGGCCAAGTCGCTGGGCGCATAAGTCGGGAGTGAGTCGGGCCCGTCACACTGGGGCGCGATGCCGGAGTTGACGCCGCACTACCACTGGGTCGTCCCCGCGGCACAGCCTGTCTCGGAGGCCACCATCGAGGACGCCAAGCGGCGCGGCCTCTCCGCTCGCGCGCTGCGCGTGTTGTCGCGGCGTGGGCCCGTGGACCTCGCGGAGCTGGCCTCGCGCTTCGACGCCCCCGGCCGCGGGCTTGCACGACCCAGCGTCCCTGCCCGATGCGGCGATCGTGCGCGAACGCGTCGCCGCCGCGAGGCGAGCTGGCGAGTCGGTGCTCGTGCTCGGTGACTTCGACGCTGACGGACTCACGGGCCTGGCCATCCTGACATTGGCCCTGCGGGCGCTGGGTCTCGACGTGGAGCCCTACGTGCCAGATCGCACCGGGGAAGGCCACGGCCTCTCCGCTGACGCGGTCGAGCGCGCTCGGGCCGCCGGCCACGGCCTCATCGTCACCGCGGACACCGGCTCGACCAGCGTGGCTGAGGTCGCCATGGCGAACGCCGCCGGCATCGACGTCATCGTCACCGATCACCACGTCCTGGGGGCCCAGCTCCCGGCCGCCCTCGCGCTGGTCAACCCGCAGCGGCCGGACAGCGACTACCCCGACCGTCGGCTGTCGGGCGCGGGTGTGGCCTTCAAGGTGGCGCAGCTGCTGCTGGCGGACCAGCCTGGAGGGCCGGAGGTGGCGCTCGGCCTGGCGGACCTGGCGGCCATCGGCTCGATCGCGGACGTCGTGCCCATCGCCGGCGAGAACCGCTCCATCGTTCGCCTCGGGTTGGCCCGTCTCGAGACCGCGCCACGGCCGGGGCTCGCGGCCCTGATGGCGGTCGCCCGCATCGATCGGGAAGGCGTCTCCACTGACGATATCTCGTTCGGCCTCGCGCCGCGTATCAACGCCATGGGTCGCATCGGCGATCCGACCGTGGCAGCACAGCTGCTGCTGGCCTCCGACGCTGCCACGGCGGAGACGCTGGCCGCGCAGATCGACACGGCCAACAAGCGTCGGCGGGAGCTGACCACGGTGGCCATGGCCGAGGCCCGGGATGTACTCGCGGCGACCCCGGATCAGCCGTTCATCGTGCTCGAGGGTGACTGGCCCGTGGGCATCATCGGCCTGGTGGCCGGACGGCTCGCGGAGGAACACGGTCGACCCGCGCTCGTGCTTTCGACGGGCGTCGATCCCTGGCGTGGCTCCGCGCGCAGCGCCGGAGGGGTCGATCTGGCCGCGGCCTTCGCCTCCTGCGGCGAGCTCTTCGAGCGCTTCGGTGGGCATCCGGCAGCGGCCGGATGCCACATCGTCCCGGGCCACGTCGAGGACTTGCGAGTCCGGCTCTGCGCCTTCGTTCGGGAGCGTCCACCGGCCGATGAGCGGCCCACGCTCTCGCTGGACCTCGTCCAGAGCGCAGATGCCGCGGATTACGTACTCTTGCGCGAGTTGGCGCCACTCGAGGGCGCTGGAGACGCACCGCCGCTCGTCGGCATCGCGGGCCTTGCCGTGAACCGGGTCCGTGCCGCGAACGGGGGACATACACAGCTCACGCTGCGCCGGGGACGTGAGGTGGTCGATGGCATCGCCTTCGACCGGGCCGACCTCGCCGAGCAGCTGACGGAGGGTTCCGAGATCGACGTCGTCGCACGACTCGCCAGCCGCACCTTTGCGGGACTGGAGACACTCCAGCTTGAGATCCGGGACGTCGCCCCGTCGGGCTGGCTTCGCGCGATGCGCTCGAATGGAGCGATGGCACGATGACGCAGCCACCACGGCCGCCGCGCGGTCCGGGCTACCCACCCGACGGGGGCTACCCGTCCGATCAGGGCTATCTGCCGCCGCCGTATCCGCCCGGCCAGGAGCCCATCCCGCCACGGGAGCCTCGCCGCTCATCGCCCATCATCGCCCCGGTCCTGGCCTTCCTTGCGCTGCTGCTCGTGGCCGGTGCCAGCGTCGGCATCGTCAGCTTCCTCGACGCCAACATCGAGACCGCGGCAGCCGATGCCACGGACGCACCCGTCGCGTCCCCGGCAGCGGACGAGTCGGCTGCGCCCCGCAAGACCAGGGCGCCCGCGACCGACGGGTCCGAGCCCACTGACGATCCCGGTGCGGAACCCGAGCCCACCGATGAGCCCGTCGAGGACACGCCGGAGCCTGAGACCACGGCCGAGCCGATCCTGGTGGTCCCGCCGTCGGACGAACGTGCCGACATCACCGGCTCGCTCGTCTTCACGCGCCTCGGCGGTGATATCTGGTCGGCCTCCGGAACCACGCTCGACAACCTCACCGACAGCAACTCGACCAAGGCGGACTCCAGCCCCACCTGGTCACCCGATGGCAAGTACATCTACTTCATCCGCAGCGCCAAGAAGGACGTCACGGCCGGCAAGGCACGGTACGAAGGCAAGTACACGCTCTACCCCACCGACCTCTGGCGCATGACGGCGGACGGCTCGGACAAGAAGAAGATCTACAACTCGCTCATCAACGACAGCCGCGGCCTCTGGTTCTCGACGGTGCTGCAACCGTCAGTGAGCCCGGCCGGTAACAACGTGGCGGTCGTCAGCGACGGCCGGGATGGCTCGGACGACGGCGTGGCGCTTCACATCATCAACTCCAGAGTCGGGCCGCTCGACCCGGGTCGCCACCCCGTCGCAGCCGTTGGGCACCATCTACCTTGGCCACAACGACCCCGACTTCGATCGCGACGGCACCAAGATCGCCTTCACCTACAACCAGAACGCGGGCACCGAGGGCGATCCCAGGATCGGCATCTTCACCTGTCAGACCAAGACCAAGTGCACGACCGGCAAGACCAAGTACCTCAAGTCCGGCTACGCCAATCCCTCGTGGTCGCCCGATGGCAAGCTGCTCGCGGTGGAGACCACCAGCGGCGGCGGACGCGACATCGCGCTCATCGCCGCTGGCACGGGCCACGAGCGCGTGCAGCTGACCCAGGGTGGTGACAGCTTCGCGCCGGAGTTCTCGCCCAACGGCGACCAGATCGCGTACCTCCACCGCGACGGCCTCGACATCGACGTGCGGGTGATGACGCTCGATATCGACGACACGGGCAAGATCACGCTCGTTTCGGACAAGGCCGTCACCAGCGACGGCGAGGTCGACGGCGAGTCGGGCGTGTCCTGGTACATCCCCAGGGGCCAGCAGAACGACACGGCATCGGTCGACGCGACGGAGCCCGACGCGAGCGATGAGCCGTTCGAGGACATCCTCGACGAGGCACCGCCCCCACCACCCGGGTCATAGGACCGTCATCCGATACGCCCCGGTTGGGGTGCTAGGATGGCTCGGTCTGATCCGTACTCCTCGGAGGATCGCATGCCCTTCAACGTAGGGCCCCTTGAGCTCGTCATCGTGCTCGTCATCGCGCTGCTCGTCATCGGGCCCAAGCGCCTGCCTGAGATGGGCAATTCCCTGGGCAAGACGATCCGAGAGTTCCGCAAGGCCTCGACCGACATCAGTGAGGCCACCTCGATGGAGCCGCAGGCCAAGCCGGCCTCCCAGCAGGCCGCCACGGCTCCCGCCGCGGCCTCGCAGCGGTCCACTGCGCGGGAGGCTGCTGCGCCGGCCGAGGCTCCGACACCCGGTGCGGCGGAGACGACTGAGTCCGGGACCCCGGCCGACGACAAGTCGGACGACGCCTAGTCAAGCGGACGTACGGCCTTGGTCCGGCACGTCCGTGATCGGCACCAGACATGAGTGAGGCCACTGAGCCCGGGTCCGTGATGGCATCTGAGTCGCAGGTGATCGAAGGCCCCAGCTCGTCACCCGATCCGGCGACGATGACCCTCGTCGACCACCTCTCCGAGCTGCGCCGGCGCATCGCCATCAGCATCGCTGGCCGTGGGCCTCGGTTCGGTCATCGGCTTCCTCCTCGCAGAGCCCATCATCAAGCTGCTGCTGACCCCGCTCCCCGGCGGTGAGGTCGTCTTCCTGACCGTCGGAGGCGGCTTCTTCGTCTATCTGCGCGTGGCCGTGGTCGTGGGCATCCTGCTGGCGCTGCCGGTGGTCCTCTACCAGCTCTGGGCCTTCGTGTCGCCGGGCCTGCTGCCCGCAGGAACGCCGCGCTGCGCTGCCCTGGATCCCGATGACCGTGGTCTTCTTCCTGATGGGCGCGGCCGTGGCCTGGGTCACGCTGCCCTACGCGGTCGCCTTCCTCATCGGCTTCCAGATCGAAGGCTCGCTGACGGCGCTGCCCAGCGCGGAGGCCTACTTCAGCTTCGTGACCATCATGTTCCTGCTCTTCGGCCTGGTCATGCAGTTCCCGATCGTGCTCATCTTCCTCGACCGCCTCGGGATCCTGAACGTCGACCAGCTGCGTGAGATGCGCCGGTACGTGCTGCTGGGTGTGGTCATCTTCGCGGTCGTGGTCACCCCCGGTGGCGACCCCATCAGCCCCATCGTCCTGTCGGCCACGATGTACGTCCTCTACGAGTTCACGATCTTCCTGCTGCAGCGCCGCCGGCGCAGGATCGAAAGCGAGACCGATGCCTGATCAACAGCCGGCGCTCATGCCCGGCACCCAGCACGTCGCCATCATCACCGGCCTCTCGGGGGCCGGGAAGACCGCCGCCAGCAAGATCTTCGAGGACCTCGGCTACACGGTCGTCGACAACGTGCCCGCGGAGCTGCTGCGCGACCTCGCGGAGCTGGTCGCCAACGACCCCGCACGCTACGACCGCGTGGCCATCGTGCTCGACGTCCGCGCCGGTGATGCGCCCATGGCCCTCGGCGCGGCGCTGGGTGCGCTCCATGGCCGCGACATCGAGCCCCAGATCGTCTTCCTCGAGGCCAGCGACGAGGTGCTGGTCCGCCGCTACTCGGAGACCCGTCACCGCCATCCCCTCGACGATCAGAACGACGGCGTGCAGTCGGCCATCAGGCGCGAGCGGATCCTGCTCGACGAGATCCGTGACATGGCCCAGACCACCATCGACACGTCCGACCTCGCCTTCAAGCAGCTGCGAGAGCGGATCATCATCGCCCTCGGCGCCCAGCCCGGTCCCGAGCAGCTGTCGCTGCAGGTGCTCACCTTCGGCTTCAAGTACGGCGTACCGCTCGAGGCGGACCTCGTGTTCGACGTGCGCTTCATGGAGAACCCGTTCTACCGACCGGAGCTGCGCGAGCACTCCGGCCAGACCGAGCAGGTCCGCGAGTTCGTGCTCAGCCAGCCCATCACCGAGCAGTTCCTGGCCCACCTCGACGGCTTCTTCGCCACGGTCATCCCGGCCTACCTCGCGGAGGGCAAGACACGCCTGACCATCGCCGTGGGCTGCACCGGCGGCTTCCACCGCTCGGTCGCCATCGGCGAGGCGCTCGCGGTGCAGCTGGAGGAGCTGCACATGGGCCCGGTCAACGTCTGGCATCGCGAGCTCGAGAAGACGACGATGACGCGACCGGGAGGGGAGGACCGCTTCGGCCGAGCGCAGCGCTGGCTTCGCCCCGGCACGGGTATCAAGCGCTGGTTGCTGCTGATGTTCGTGGGCCTGACCATCCTCGCCACGGCCGGCGCCCTGCTCATCCGTATCGCCTTCCGCGAGGTCCCCGCCGACAGCCTCGCCGGTCGACTCTTCGAGCTGCTCAGCCTCAACTTCCTGCCCGACCCGATCCGCCCCATCGTGGTCATCGCCATCGGCGTCGGCGTCTTCCTGTACGGGCTGTGGCGCCTGCTCAACGTGCTGCTCGAGCCGTTCCCTGCCCGCAGCGAGCCGCTGGTCGAGCTGGTCTACCAGAAGCGTTCGCTGGCCCGCGGCCCTCGCATCGTCGCCATCGGTGGTGGCACCGGCCAGTCCACGCTGCTGCGCGGGCTCAAGGAGATCAGCAGCAACATCACCGCGGTCGTGACCGTGGCCGACGACGGCGGCTCGAGCGGCAAGCTGCGCGAGGAGCTGGGCGTGCCTCCGGTCGGCGACATCCGCAACTGCATCTCCGCCCTCGCCGACGCGGAGCCGGCCATGGCCAGTCTTATGCAGTACCGCTTCCCGACCAGCGAGTCCGAGCCGGGCGTGGCCGGCCACGCCCTGGGCAACCTGCTCATCGCGGCCATGGCCGACATCACCGGTGACTTCGAGGAGGGTGTGCGCCAGTCGAACCGCGTGCTCGCCGTGCGCGGGCAGGTCGTGCCGGTGGCCGGCGAGGCCCTCAACCTCAACGCCGAGCTGGCCGACGGTTCGGTGCTCGAGGGACAGTCGCGCATCGCCCGTTCGCGCGGGATCCGGCGGGTATGGCTGAGCCCCGCCTCGGTAGAGGCCAGCCACGAGGCGGTGGAGGCCATCCGCGACGCCGACCTCATCGTGCTGGGGCCGGGCTCGCTCTACACCAGCCTGCTGCCCAGCCTGCTCGTGCCCGGCATCCGCTCGGCGCTCGAAGGCGCGCGCGCCCTGCGCGTGTACGTGGCCAACGTGGCCACGCAGCTGGGCGAGACGGAGGGCTACACGCTCTCGGAGCACGTGGCCGCGCTCTCGGCCCACGACGTGGGTCATCTCATCGACGCGGTGCTGGCCAACGACGACACCACCGCTCGTGTCCCCAGCGGCTATCCCGCGGAGCCGGTGCGCATCGACCTGCCGCGAGGCGATGCCCGCCCGCGTCTCGAGCTGGCCGCGGTGGTCGACCCCGGACAACGCCCATCGCCACGACCCGCAGCGCCTGACCCAAGCGCTCCTGCGTCTGCTGGCCGAGCAGCCGGCAGCACGGCCCGTGGCGCCGGTGCGCTCCGCCTGAGTCGTGTCCCACGATGGCTGATTCACGCGAGCGTGAGCTGGCCCAGACGATCCGGGCCGAGCTGGCGGCCATCGATCCGCCCAGGGCCTGCTGCCGCAGCGCCGAGCGGGCCGGGCTCGGCGCTGCCGTCCAGGGTCACGCCCGCTCGCCGGTCATCGCCCGCCTTGCGGTGCGTCTCGCTGAAGACGCTCGGAGCGATGGAGGCGCGACACCGGCGTTCGCGTGGCCCGAGGCGCGTGACCACTGCCGATCGGCCTGGTTGCGTGGCCGCTTCCTCGCAGTCGGATCGCTGAGCCTGGGCACCCGCGGAGCGCACCTGGAGTTCGTGGTCGATCCCGCGGACGGAGAGGAGCTGCGCCGACGGCTCGATGAGACGGGCTACCCGATGTCGGTGCGGACCCGGCGCGGGCGAGCGGTGCTCACCAGCAAGCGCACCGACACGATCCTGGCCCTGTTGCGCTACTGCGGTGCCGGTGCCAGCGTCCTCGAGATCGAGTCGCGCCTGGTGATGCGCCAGCTGCAGGGTCATCTCAACCGGGTGCTCAACGCCGAGACCGCCAACCTGGAGCGGACGGTGGCTTCGAGCGCCCGCCAGATCGCGATCATCGGACGCCTCGAGGGGGAGGGTCGGCTGGGCCAGCTGTCAGCGCTGGACCAGTCGGTAGCGCGTGCCCGCATCGACGCTCCCGAAGCCTCGTTCACCGAGCTGGCCACGACCCTGGGGCTCTCTCGGGCACGCGTGCAACGGGCCTTCGATCGCCTCGAAGCGGCAGCCAGCACCGACCCGCCTGCCGCCGACTAGACTGGGGTCATGCGACCCGTCATCATCACTGCCAACTGGAAGATGAACACCACTCCTGCGGATGCCGGCCCGTTGGCCGCCGACATCGCGAAGGCCACCGACGTGGCCAACGTCACGCGCATCATCTGCCCGCCCTACACCAACATCGCCGCCGTCAAGGATGCCCTCGAGGGGACCGGCGTCCTCGTCGGTGCCCAGAACGTCCACGCCGAGGCGGTGGGCGCCTACACCGGCGAGATCTCCGCGAGCATGCTCAAGGGTCTCGTCTCGTGGGCCATCGTCGGCCACTCCGAGCGTCGCCGCGACCAGTTCGAGTCCGACGAGCTCGTGGGCCGGAAGATCGTCCAGCTCGTCGAGGCCGGCATCAGCCCCATGATGTGCTGTGGCGAGCAGCTCGCGGAACGCGAGGCCGGCTCGGCCGTCGAGACCGTGCAGGCCCAGGTCAAGGCCGCGCTCGAGACGGTCCTCGCTGCCGGCAACGGCCTCCCGTCCGACCTCGTCATCGCCTACGAGCCCGTGTGGGCCATCGGCACCGGCAAGACCGCCACGGGCGCTGACGCGGCCGAGATGGCCAACGCCATCCGCGCCACCGTGGCCGACCTCGCGGGTGCCGAGTACGCCGAAGCGGTGCCCGTGCTCTACGGCGGCTCGGTCACGGCCGACTCCTTCGGCGAGTTCATCGCCGAGCCCTCGATCGACGGCGCGCTCATCGGTGGCGCCGGCCTGAAGCCTGACCAGATGTCCGGCATCGCCGCCCTGGCGGCAGAAGCTGCGGCCGCTCGCAGGGACGCCTGACCCGCGGCTCGAGCTCGACTCGCGCCCAAGGCCCGGAGCGGATGCTCCGGGCACCCTGCTGAAAGGGGGAACTCCCAAGTGACCACGAGGGCCGAACGACCCTGCCCGGTCGTGCTCATCGTCGTCGACGGTTTCGGCTATGGCCCCGACCCCGTCGCCGACGCTATCGCTGCTGCCGAGATGCCCCGCTGGCGGGCGCTGCTCGGCGAGTGGCCCAACTCCCGGCTCGATGCCTCCGCCGGTGCCGTCGGGCTGCCCGAGGGGCAGATGGGCAACAGCGAGGTCGGCCATCTCAACATCGGCGCCGGGCGACCGGTGCTGCAGGACCTGCCGCGCATCGATGCCGAGATCGCCGACGGCTCGTTCAAGTCGAACGAGGTCTGCTGGCCGCCGTACGCGAGGCCGCAGCTCCCGGCTCGCGGCTCCACCTCGTGGGGCTCATCGGCCCCGGCGGCGTCCACTCGACCGACGGCCATGCCGTGGCCATCGCCGAGCTGGCGCGCGAGGCCGGCGTCGAGGACCTCGTCGTGCACGGCCTGCTCGATGGGCGCGACACCCCGCCCCGCTCTGCTGACAGCTTCATCCCCGACTTCGAGGGACGCCTGTCCGCGGTCCATCCCGGGGCCCGCTTCGCGATGATCGGCGGCCGCTACTACGGCATGGATCGTGACAAGCGCTGGGAGCGGACGAAGGCCTGGTACGACGCCATGGTCCACGGCATCGGCTACGGGACCGAGCCGGCGGCTTCGGCCGCAGGCGGCCCTCGCCGCCGCCTATGCTCGCGGCGAGAACGACGAGTTCGTGAAGCCCACGCTCATCGCCGGCGTGGACGGCACGGTCCGCGATGGCGATGTCGTCATCCACTTCAACTTCCGCGCCGACCGGGCGCGCCAGCTCACGCACGCGCTCGTCGACCGGGACTTCGACTTCTTCGACCGTGGTGACGCGCCCTTCCCGACCGTGGTCACCCTGACCGAGTACGAGGGTGGCCTGCCGGTCGAGGTGGCCTATCCGCCGATGGTGGTGGCCAGCCTCGCGGAGGTCGTGTCGGGCCTCGGCTGGAAGCAGTTCCACGTGGCCGAGACCGAGAAGTACGCGCACGTCACCTACTTCATGAACGGCGGTGTCGAGACGCCCTGGCCCGGCGAGGAGCGCAAGCTCGTGCCCAGCCCCAAGGTCGCCACCTACGACCTCAAGCCCGAGATGAGCGCCCAGGGCGTGGCCGACGAGATCGTGAAGGCGGTCGAGTCCGGCGAGTACGACCTCATCATCGCCAACTTCGCCAACCCCGATATGGTCGGCCACACCGGGGTGTGGGACGCCACGGTGGAAGCCTGCGCGTTCCTCGACGGACGGCTCGGCGAGGTCGCCGACGCGGTCCTCGCTGCCGACGCCGCCTCGGTGGCCGGTGGTGGGAAGGGTGCGATCCTGGCGGTCACCGCGGACCACGGCAACGCTGATGTCATGATCGACAAGGACGGCAACCCGGTGACCAAGCACTCGCTGAGCCCCGTCCCGTTCCTGCTGGCCGGCTCCAGCGTCAGGGGCAAGTCGCTCGCCGACGGCGTCCTCGCTGACGTCACACCCACGTTGATGGCGCTCACCGGTGTCACGCCGGCGGACGGCATGACCGGCCGATCGCTGCTGGAGGACTAGGAGCGTCACGCTGCTTCGTGTGCGCGCTCTGGCCGTGTGCGCGCTCTGGCCGTGCGCGCCCTCTGGCCGAGCGTCCCGCCGGCTGAGCCACATGACCGTCGGGTGGCTGCTGCTTCTCCGCTTGTCCCACCCGATGAGCCGATCGGCGCTGGAGGCCGGCCCCGCGGACGCGTCCGCGGTCGACTGGCCCTCCGTGTGGGACACGGATCACGCGACCGGCACCACCGCGCGCCGGCAGCTCACCGGTGCGCGCTCCGCTGGCCGCCGATGACCGCGCTGGACTCCGGATGGGCGCTTCCGCGGTCGACGACCGTGGGCCGGCACGGACGCACGGGCGACTGGCACCCGGCCATGCCACGCGACCGGCGTGCCGGCCCGCTGCCACGCGACCGAGCACAACCACGCGGCCAGCGCGCTGCCACGTGACCGGCGCCACAACGCCCGCGGCGCTGGCGCCCGAAGCCGTGCTACCCTCCTTCAGACCTTCTAACGACTGGAGTCGACTCCTACCTTGGATATCTTCCTTTTCGTGGCGCTGCTGGTCACGGCCATCGGCCTGATCGCATCGATCCTCATGCAGTCGCGTGGCTCGGGCCTGGGCGCCACCTTCGGTGGTGGCGACACGTCCAGCTTCCGCACGCGCCGTGGGGTGGAGCAGCGCCTCTACCAGTTCACGATCGCGCTGTCGGTGCTCTTCGTCGTCGTCAGCATGCTCATCTACATCGCGGAGTAGCCCGCACAGCCTGCTCCGGAGCGGCGATGGGTACCAGGGGGCATGACGGGCCTTCGTGCTACCATCGGCTCTCGCTCGCAAGGGCGTGTGATCGACGACGTGCCGCGGTGGCGGAATAGGCAGACGCGCTAGGTTCAGGACCTAGTGACCATTACGGTCGTGTGGGTTCAAGTCCCTCCCGCGGTACCAACCTCGATCATGGACGCACACCTGCCCAGGTGGCGGAATTGGTATACGCGCACGTTTGAGGGGCGTGTGAGGCAACTCATCCGGGTTCAAGTCCCGGCCTGGGCACCACTCCTTCCCTGACACCTATCGGGCGTCTGCTCGTGCCCGGCGCTACCATCTTCGTACCCGGGCGGTTAGCTCAGTTGGTCAGAGCGCCTCGCTTACACCGAGGAAGTCAGAGGTTCGAGTCCTCTACCGCCCACCACCGTCACGAGTCGCGACGCGGGTGACAGCCGATGGACCGGCCCAGACGTCACCCGGTCGCTCAAGACCCCGGCCATCAGCCGGGGTCTCGTCGTCGATGGCGCCGGCCAACGGGATACGAGCGGTCCCATCCTCGGCCGTGGCGCTAGGCTTCGCACATGAGCATGGACGAACCCGACCGGCCTGGTGCCGATGACCTGGTCATCGAGTTTCCCACTGACCCAGACGTGCTCGAGCTGCCGGATGCCGAGGAGGTCTACGTTTCGGTCCAGACGGTGGACCCACCAGACACCCACAGCATCCGCGAGCGCTGGGCCAGGCTCGCCGAGATCGGCGGCGGCGGTTGATCGAACCGGTCGAGTTGGCCTAGGCCGCGCGGCCCTCCTGGCGTCGACGACCCTGGCGTCGCTGACGGTGCCGTCAAGCTCCGGAAGACGTCGGGCGCCTACGAGGCTTTCCGCTCATCGCACTTGACGCACGAATCGCACTTGACGCACGAAAGGACCCCCGGGCCCTGAATGGGAACCGGGGGTCACCCTGAGCACGAGCCGGTGTCGGATCACCGGCCTCCTCGAGCGTGGCAAACGCCCACAGCGCGTGCAGGCCGGTCCTGCTCGAGGCCTGTCAAGTTGCTAGTCGTAGAAGATCACGTCGATGAAGGAGTCATCGCCGTTGCCGAACCCGACAAGCTCGAGTTTGCTGGTGGGCTGGCTTGGGGACGCGAGGCCGGCTACAACCCAGTCGTCGTTGCCGGGTACCGGATCGTCGTCGAAGGCGGAGACTCCCGAACTGTTGGATTCGACGTACAGATCGACGTCCGAGACGCCCTTCCTGAACCAGGAATGAGTCCCGCCGGTGGTGGTCGTGACGGTCCGCTCATCGGTATTCGAACTGACGGTCGCCACGGTGTGGGTCTTGACCCGCCAGTCCTCGAAGGCCTCGCGCACACCGGCCGTGGTGATCACGGCGGGACTGGTGGGATACCTGTCCATCTTGATGGTGTCGCCGGGGCTGATGACCTTGTCCCCGTTGGTATCGACGATCTTGGCGATCATCACGTCACCAGCGTCATGGACCTGGTTGTTGTTGACGTCCGAGTACGCGATGACCAGGGTCGGAGGCTCCGGCGTGGGTCGCTCGCAGTTGTCCCACCGTCCGGTGCCGCTGCCCTGGAGACAGGCATCGTCGCCGGTGCCGCCGTTGAAGTCGTCGTCATCCGGACCACCGAGGAGACGGTCCCGCCCGGGGCTGCCGAAAAGCTGGTCCCGCCCGTTCTGCCCGAGCAGCACGTCGGCTCCGGGACCGCCGATGAGCTTGTCGTTGCCGCTGTTGCCGCAGATGATGTCGTTGCCCCCGCCACCACGGACGATGTCATGGCCACCCCGTGCCACGATGACGTCGTTGTTCTTCGTGCCGATGATGACCTCGCCCATGTTCGTGCCCACGATCGTGGCGGGCTGGCCCTGGCACATCGGTTTGGCGCTCGCGGGGGCGGCCACGATGGCGGTTGCCAACGCGGCCAGCAGGGCCGCCGAGGCCAGCAGGGCCATCGTGCGGCGTGTCTTGGAGTCAGTCATCGGGACGCGACCTCCCCTCTGCTGCCAGGTCGTCCTCTGCCGATGGGGGATGCGGTCACAGGACCGCTCGGCGCGACCGTGACACTCCTATTGTCCGCCGCACGTCCAGTCTGCCTGATGGTCTCGTTCGGTACGGCGGCTGCCGCGATGACGCCAGACCCGCCCAAGGGTCTACGATGGCCGCAAGACACCATCGGAGGACCGACCCATCCGCTCGCTCGCGATCGCCTTGTCCCTCACTCTTGTCCTGCCTGCTGCCGCCATGGCCCAGGACGCACCCGACGAGCTGGCCTGGCCCTCGGCCGACGAGCTTCGTGCCGACCTGCAGGCCCTCGGCTACGAGTTCACGTTCGATGGCTCCGGTCGCGCTCAGTCGGCCGAGTTCCGTCCCGAGCTGCCAGCATTGTGGACGCTCACCGCGCCTGTGCCCGAGGGGGATCCGCTGCCCGATGGCGCCGGGCTGCAGCCCTTCACGCTGCAGCTCATCGACGATGGCAGCGGGACCGCGCAGCTGCTGTTCGCGGGCACGAGCGCCGATGATGGCGAGGGTGAGTACGACATCATCTCGACCACGCTCATGGAGATCGATTCACGCTTGCCCGAGGGCAATGGCCTCGATGAGGTCGTCTGGTTCCTCGGCAACAAGTGGCAGACCACGGGCGAGCGCAGCCCTGCGCCGTGCACCTACCGCGAGACCGACGGACTCGGTGATGATGGCCTGGTTCGGCGGTGAGGGCGAGGAGATCACCAGCTTCTTCGGCAGCGTCGGCACCTCCGCCGTTCTCCCCGACGAGCTCGAGGCGTGCAAGCAAGCACTGGCTCAGCCGCAGCCACCAGCCACCGGCACCTCCGAGGCGACCGATGGCAGCACCTCGACAGCCACCGCTGAATACCGCGTGCCACCCGAGGAGGCCGTGGGCATCATCGAGGCCGGCACGCACACGATCATCGACGTGCGTACGCCCGAGGAGTACGAGCAGGCGCACGTCGTGGGCGCGGTCAACATCGATGTCGAGGCGCCCGACTTCGCCGACCGGATCGCCGAGCTCGATCCGGACGAGCCGTACCTCGTCTATTGCCGCACCGGTCGTCGCAGCGATCTGGCCGCACAGCAGATGGCCGCGGCCGGCTTCACCGATGTCACGGACGCCGCCGGCCTGGCCGACCTCGCCCGCGCCGGCGCACCGGTCGAGTAGGACACGGAAGAGCCGGGCACGAAGTGACCCCGGCTTCTCTAGGAGGCCGGGGTCACGGTTCGGGGCGAGGTTAGTCGCAGGAAGCTCTTGACGCCAGTCGAGAGCGTCAGCCCGATCGATGCGGAAGACGCCGCCCTGGCCGGCACATGTGCCGTTCTTGCCGAACGAGGTGACGCCTGCGACCGTCAGCGTGTTCCTTGAGGAAGTTGGGACCGCCCGAGTCGCCGAAGCAGGTGCCACCGGTGTGGGCGTTGTTCGACAGCAGCAGGGTCTTGTCGCCGGTGCTGCCCGGGACGTTGATCTGGATGAGCTTGGGGTACGAGACCATCCGGATCTTGTCAGCGACATCCTTCCACGCGGCCGCGTCTGGAAAGGCCTTCTGGAGGCCGTAGCCAACGGCAGTGAACCAGGCCTTGTTCTTCTTGGCCTTGCTCGCGAACTTATCGAGCTGATCCTCGTCTGGAAGCGAAGCGACGGGGCCGCCGTACGGCTCGTCGAGCACGACTACGCCGACATCAGCAGCCACCACGGTCCCTGGTCGTAGTGCGGATGCGCGTACGTATGCCCCGCTGACGTCGCCACTCCAGCCTCCGTCTTTGCCGTACCCATTGTCCGGCGTTCCGTTCTGCACATCAGGCGTCGAACCAGATCTGTGCCGAGGCCGTGGCCATCGGTGCAGTGTCCGGCCGTCAGGAAGACAGACTCGGAGGATCATCGTGCCGCTGCAGCGCCACAGCGGGTTCTCCGTTCTTCGTCGAACGCCACCATGAGGCCGACCATGGGATGTCCGTCCCCGTCGAGTCTCGCCGTCGGTGACGGCCAGGGCCGGGGTGGCGCTGAAGACGAGCAGCAGCGACACGATGAGCAAGAGCCTGCGCATGTTCCCTCCTCGGTGCCGCACGGTGGCACCCACGCACGTTGGATTTGGTCAGCGCAGGATAGCCGCCCGAATCGCCGTGCGCAGGTAGGCTGGGCAGGTTCCGAGCCGAACGCTGCAAGGGAGCCATGAACACGATCACGTCACCGGTGCGTTTCGTCACCATCGCGCCCGTCGCAGGCCTCGCCATCGCGGCTTCCCTCGTCGCGGCTCCGGTCGTCGCAGGGGAGTGGACGCCGTTCGGCGACGATGCCGGCGGCGTCTGCGCCGACGGCAGCCCGGCGCACTTCTTCGAGCGGGTCGCGGACCCCGAGAAGGTCGTGCTCTACTTCGAGGGCGGCGGCGCCTGCTGGAGCGACTCAACCTGTGCCTTCGACGGCCCCGACAAGACGTACACCTCATCGAGCGACTTCAGCGCCGAGTCGTTCAGCGACCGAGGTGGCCTCTTCGACTTCGAGAACCCCCAGAACCCCGTGGCCGACCACTCGTTCGTCTACGTGCCCTACTGCACCGGTGACCTCCACCTGGGCAACACCACGCAGACGTACGGTGACGACCTGGTGGTCGAGCACCGCGGCGCGGCCAACGCCGAGATCGCCCTCGATCACCTCGTCGGAGCGCTTCCCGGAGGCCACCGAGCTCGTGGTCGCGGGCGTGAGCGCCGGCTCGGTCCCCACCCCGCTGTACGCGGCGATCCTGGCCGACGCACTACCGGACGCACGCATCGTGACCCTCGGCGACGGCTCCGGCAGCTATCCCGACGAGCCGGTCCTGAACGCGTTCATGGGCACCCTCTGGGGCGTGATGGACAGCGTCCCTGACTGGCCCGAGACCGCCGGGCTGACGGCACGCGACTGGAGCGTTCCCGGCCTCTATGTCTACGCCGGACAGCACGCACCCGACGTCACGTTCGCCCGCTTCGACTTCGCCTACGACGACGCGCAGGTGTTCTACGGTGAGCTCGTGGGCGTCGCTGCCGACGAGCTGGTCACGCTCATGGACCGGAACGAGGCCGACATCGAGGCGCAAGGGGTCCCGCTCGCGAGCTACACCGCACCCGGATCGGAGCACACGCTGCTCTGGCGCGACCTCCTCTACACGCTGGAGGTCGAGGGTGTGCCGCTCATCGACTGGATCGCCGAGCTCGTGGCGGGCGAGACCCCGGCAGACGTCCATTGCGTCGCTTGCCGTTGACCGACCGCTGGTCCCGTCTTCGGGCGTAGGCGCGCGTGATGCGCTCGGGTGCCCGGAGCAGGTACCCTTGGAGTCGCAGGTCGGTCAGTTGACCACCTGACGCCGATCGGAGGGCTTGTATGGAGATCTTGTTGATCGTCGGGATCATCGTGGTGATCCTGTTCGCTGTCGGCATCCTCATCTACAACGGACTCGTACAGCGGCGCCTGCGTATCGATGAGGCGTTCGCGCAGATCGAGGTCCAGCTGAAGCGACGTTGGGATCTCATCCCCAACCTCGTCGACGCGGTCAAGGGCTACATGGGCTTCGAGCAGTCCGTGCTCACCGCGGTCACCGAGGCGCGCGCCAATGCCGTGGCTGCGGGTGCCAAGGGCACGCACGAACAGGCCATGGCTGAGAACGCCCTGACCGGCACACTGCGTTCGCTGTTCGCGACGGTCGAGAACTACCCGGAGCTCAAGGCCAACCAGAACGTGCTCGAGCTGCAGGAGCAGCTGACCACGACGGAGAACCAGATCAGCTTCGCGCGCCAGCACTACAACGCGACCGTCCTGGACTACAACACGTCGATCGCCACCTTCCCCAACGTCCTCATCGCGGGTCCGCTGGGCTTCGACCGGCGCGAGTTCTTCGATGCCGAGCCCGAGGCTGAGCAGGTGCCGGAGGTCGATCTGGGCTTCGGCAAGGATGACGACCAGCCGGCCGCTCCTGCCGCCCCGGTCCAGCAGGCGCCCCCGCCTCCACCACCGCCGCGCCAGGCCCCTCCGCCTCCGCCTCCCCAGCAGCGGGGCTAGCCAACGCGAACGCGTCCTGCCCAGCCCGGACGTAGCAGCAGCCCGCCATGACGGTCCAACGCCAGACATTCCACCAGCAGATCAGCCAGAACAAGCGGCGTTCGATCCTGCTGATGGGTGCGGTCGTGCTCCTGTTCGCCGTGCTGGCGTGGTTCTTCGGCTTCTACCTCGCGGGCGACCCGGCGAACGCCTTCTGGTTCGTGCCCATCGGCGGCATCATCGCCGTGGTCATCAGCCTCGGTGCCCTCTTCGGTGGCGACGGCATGATCCTGGGCATCTCGCGCGCGCGACAGGTGACCGATGCCGACGAGCCGAAGCTGCTCAACGTGGTGCGCGAGCTGTCGCTCGCGGCCAACCTGCCCGAACCCAAGGTCTACGTCATCGAGGACACGGCGCTCAACGCCTTCGCCACCGGCCGCGACCCCGAGCACGCCAGCGTGGCCGTCACCCGCGGCCTCCTGCAGCGGCTCGACCGCGAAGAGCTGCAGGGCGTCATCGGCCATGAGCTGGCCCACGTGGCCAACTACGACATCCGCTTCAGCCTCCTGGTGGGCGTGCTCGTGGGCTCCATCGCGCTGATGGCCGACCTCCTGGCGCGCATGACCATCTGGGGCAGCATGAGCGGTGGTCGCCGCAGCAGCAGCCGCAGCGGTGGGGGTGGTGGCGCGCAGGTCCTGATCTTCTTCGTGGGCCTGCTGGTGGCGATCCTGGCGCCGCTCTTCGCGCGCCTGGTGCAGATGGCGGTCAACCGCCAGCGCGAATACCTCGCGGACGCCACCAGCGTCGAGCTCACGCGCAACCCCTACGGGCTGGAGCGTGCACTGGCCAAGCTGGCCACCGACACCGAGAAGCTCGACGGCGCCAACCAGGCGACGCAGCACCTCTACTTCGTCAACCCGGTCAAGAAGCTGGACATGAGCGCGCGCGGGCTGTTCAGCACCCACCCGGCCATCGTCGACCGCATCAACCGCCTGCGCAAGCTCACCGGCCAGCCGGACATCGACGAGAGTGAGATCGGCACCATCGCCGGCCTGCGCTGAGGCGCGTACAGCAGGGCGGCCCCGGCCTCGAAGGCCGCGATGCGCTCGGCGGTGCCGTCGGGCAGCCGCACCAGGCCGGTGATGCGTCCGTAGAGCAGCGCGCCTGCGCCCGCGATGGCCAGGCAGAGCACGAGCCCGCCCGTCTCATCGATGAGCCCGGCGTTGACCGGTGCCATCAGCACGAAGGGCACGACCAGCCCGCGCAAGCCCATGATCGAGTTGAGCCCGGCAGCGACGGCGGCCTGCTCGCCCTCAGGAGCGTGGTCGGCGATCAGCAGCGGCCAGGCTGCGTTGACCGCGGCGTTGCTGGTGCCCAGCACGACGGTCGCGACGATGACCGCCCCGAAGGTCGGGGCCCAGGCGAAGAGGCCGATGGCGAGGGCGCCGAGGAGGGTGCCAGCCAGGATGGTCGAGAGCGAGCCCAGGCGCCCGGCGATCCGCCCCCAGATGCCGATGGTGGCGGCGGTGCTGCCGTAGCTCAAGAGGCCGGCGAGCGCGATGTCGCTGATGGCCAGCCCGAGTCGGTCGACGTGGACCATGGCGATGAAGGCCGGCGCGGCCATGACACCGGCACCGAAGAGCAGCTGGGCGCTGGCGATGCGCCGGATCATCGGTGTGCCGACCACGGCCCGCAGGGAGCCCTTGGCGCTGAACGACTGGCCGGACTCGACGCCCGGAACCTCCATGCGTCCGACGGCCAGGCTGCTGATGGCGCCGATGGCGGCGACCACGGCCACCACCGGCACCCAGCCGTCGGCCGAAGCGGCGACCGTGATGGCCAGCAGCGCCATGGTGCCGGCAGCGAAGCGGCCGGTGCCCACGATGCCCAGCAGTCGGCCGCGGTCGGGTGAGGGGTAGATCGTGGCCCAGATGCGCTGCTGTAGCGGCGCACCCAGCGCGAACGTGACCCAGAAGGCGAAGGTGGCGCCCGCGATGAGCAGTGGGTGGGGCGCGATCAGCACGAGCAGCAGCCCGAGGGCGCCGACCGAACGCAGGATCGCCAGTCGGGCAGGGGAGCGGGGGCCGATGCGCCCCGCGAACATCGTCAGCAGCGTGGCCAGGAAGGGCAGCGCGGCGAGTGCGGCGAGGCCCATGTCGCCGAGGCCTTCGCGACGCGCGACGGACGGCAGCAGCACGCTCACGATGGCCATGGTGGTGCCCAGTCCCACGGCAGACGCGAGGTCGAGCGACAGGTTGCGTGTCAGCGTCGACGGATGCGGCCGGAGACGGGCCGGGAACGTGTTCGGCCGGAACGCTGGGAGCTGGGGCCAAGCCACGAGTACACCTCGATCGAAGAACGGCTTGGCCTGCGAGGTGAGCTGTCGGGCTCGGCCACTGACGTGGTGGCCTGCGCGGACGGTCCGCGTTTCGCCCCTGGTGGGAAATGGTTCCCCCGTCCCCCGCACGCGGAGGTTCGGCCACTTCTTACTGTAGCGTGCGCAAACGTTTCCCAAGGCCGCCGGACGGTGAAGAATCCACAACGACGCTGTGCGCCGGCTGGGCGGCGTATGCAGCCACCTGCCGCTGCGGTCGCGGACGAGCCTGTCGGGCAAAGCGGAGCCGTTTGTGTCCATGGGCCCGGATGTGGTGTAATGTCCTGACCGCAACGGCGGGCCGAGATAGCTCAGTTGGTAGAGCACACGACTGAAAATCGTGCGGTCGCCAGTTCGAATCTGGCTCTCGGCACCATCACATGGCGTCGTTGCAGCGCTCGAGATCGGGCGGAAGTGGCTCAGTTGGTAGAGCATCACCTTGCCAAGGTGAGGGTCGCGGGTTCGAGTCCCGTCTTCCGCTCCACTCCCTCTTCCCACCTCGTAGACTGTCGTGGTGATTCGTTGCCCCTTCGTCTAGTGGTAGGACACCGGACTTTGGATCCGAGAACCGAGGTTCGAATCCTCGAGGGGCAGCCACCCACTCCCGCTGTGGCTGGTAGCATCTTCCGGCGCGGGGCGACGTAGCCAAGAGGCCTAAGGCGACGGTCTGCAAAACCGTTATTCACCGGTTCGAATCCGGTCGTCGCCTCCACAGACTCCACCCCCTGAGCGCCAAATGCCGCGCGACGTACCACGTCACGCCACGTAGTCTTGGCGGCAACGACCAGCCCAGCAACCTGCGGCTCAGGGAGAGACCTGGTAGCGCAACTCCACGTCGATGAACCAGTCGTCGTCGGGCCCCTCGGCGGATACATCGGGGATCTCCGTGACCGGCCGGCTCGGGGAGTCTGCTTGGACCTCGACGCTATCGATGAGGTCGGGCCCCTTCTTGTCTTCGAAGTCGCTCAGCCCCATGAGCCACTCTGAGTACTCGTCGTACTCGTTGGGATCTGGGCTGTCTGCCCACCACCCGTGTGTGGCGCCGATGGTGGTCGTGACCAGCACCTCGGTCTGGTCCGCGTAGAAGACTTCGTCGATGACGTGGCTCGTCTCCGTCCAATCCGCGAAATCGCCCGGCCCGGGGTGCGTGTTCTTGGGGTAGCGACCCATCTTGATGGTGTCGTCCTTGCTCACGACGCCGTCGCTGTTCGTGTCGACGATCTTGCTGATCATCACGTCGCCGGTGCTGTAGCCGTCGAGTGCCATCGATGTCCGAGTAGGCGATGACGAGGACGCCCGGGAGCGGGATGAGCGTCGGCCCCGCGGGCGGCGGCACCGGCACCGGCACCGGCACGAGCGCCGGACGCTCACAGCCGACCCGCAGCCCGACACCTGATCCCTGCAGGCAGGCATCGTTGCCCGGACCACCCGCGAGGCGGTCGTCGGCGGGACCACCGAGCAGGCGGTCACGCCCGGCCCCACCGAAGAGCTTGTCGCGCCCGCCTGGCCGAAGAGCAGGTCGTTGCCCGCGGCCCCGAGGATGCGGTCGTTGCCCGGGCCACCACAGATGGTGTCGTTGCCGCCGAGGCCGTAGATGCGGTCGTGGCCACCGCGGGCCACGATGACGTCGGCCTTCTTCGTACCCTTGATGACCTCGCCCTCGGGCCGTGCCCACGATGGTCGCGGTCTTGCCCGCGCACGTGGGCTTGGCCGCACTGGCGGGCGCGGCCACGGCGGCGCGAGCGAGGCCAGCGAGAGCGCGGCGGAGACGAGGAGTGCGCCGGTGCGGCGCAGGTGCTGGGCCATCATCGGGACGAGACCTCCCTCATCTTCGCCAGGGTCGTCGTCTGCCGATGGGGGATGCGGTCTCGTGGCCACTCGGGGCGACCGTGACCGGTCCAGTGTCTCACCGTCGTCCACACCCGCATGGGGTCCGAAGCAAGCCGTGCCCGCTACGCCGTCCCTGGGCCCCGGCAACGCTCCCCGGTGCGGGATCTGGCGCCGACCAGAACGCAGACCGGATGCGACCGGGGCCTTGCGGCACAAGAAGAGGCCCGCCCCTCGCGGGACGGGCCTCGGACGCTGCACTGGAGCCAAGGGAAGGGACTACTTGCGGTTCGTGAGGCCGGCCGGCAGCACGCTGCCCTTCTCGGCGGTCGTCAGTGCCCCCCCGGGCTGGGTGCTCAGGCACATGACATACGCAGCCACCTTGTGGGCGTTGGACGGGTCGGTGTTGGTCACCCAGACCTTCCAGGTGTCCGCGTCAAGCGGATACGAGCTCGTGATGCTCATGAACCTGCTGTTGGTGGCGGCGCCACCGCCGGTCGCGCTCGACCCCGCCGGACAGTCGACAGTCTGGGACCCTTCCAGGCGGCAGCGATCTCCAAGTCGAGGCCATTCTTGCGCGTGAGCGTGACCCCTGCGACACCCTCGTTGTCCACGCCGTCGGCGAAGCCGGCGGGCGTGCCCACCACCTCGTTCCAGCCGACCTGCCCGTCGGCGAAGGTCGCAGGTGTCCCGACCATGAGCCGCCACAGCGGGCGGACGATGTTGCTCGGCAGCTCGCCGCTGCGGTTCGTGGCCACGAGCTTGCCGCGCCGCGCGAGCTTCTTCGTGGTGTAGCCGACCGCGCTCTTGCCGTCGACCGAGGCCGCGTTGATGCCCGCGGCGGGTGTGATGGCCTGCTCCGCGGGTGCCTGGGCCACCGCACTCATGGTGGCACCGGCGAGAGCACCGACGATGACGGCTACGACCGCCGTGGAGATGATCTGACGCACTGGGCTTGACCTCCCTGTCGGCACGGTCGGCAGCAGCGTTGGTCGCACTGCGACCGTGCTTGGGGGTCATGGTGCTCTGCCGTGTCAACCTTGGAGGGTTCCACGGCCGAGTCAGGGAGGTTGAGGGGCCGAGGACCAACGTGGCCCCAAGGCCCCGGCGACGCTCCTGGCCGCTGGGGATCTGGCACCGACCAGGACGCAGGACCAGCAGCGACCGGGACTCCACCCGTGCCTGTGATGCTCCACAACGGCTCGAAGTCGAGTCGAGATACCCCTGCCCGTCTAGGGTGTTACGACGTCTGGCACATTGTTCGGGCCGACGATCCAGGGGCTACGAAGTGGGGCAGAAGTCGCCCTTCTCGACGTCGGTGCACGGGGTCGGGCTCAACCGAGGGTGTGATATCGCACTTCGGCTGGCCGCGCTAGCCGGGGCGGCGACCGTGGCGACGGTCAGGGACGCGAGCAGGGCCGCGCTCGAGAGCAGCGCGACTTCCGCACCGTCGCCCTCGTCTCAGGCCGGAGAGAGGGTCGGTGCGTCGACGCGCCGGCTGGCACGACGCGCCGGTCGACGTCAAGTGCCACGAGGACTATCATCGGATCCTCCCCGCGCGCACCCTGCCTGCCAGCGCACCCGATCCGCACGACTCGCTCGGAGGCCCACGATGACGAGAAGGATCCTCGCCGCAGTCCCGCTGGCGGCCGCACTCGCGCTCAGTGCGCTGCCGGCTGCCGCGCAGGACGAGGTGACACCGGCCGATGAGGTCGAGCCTTCGAAGTCCGTGACCGGCACGATCACCGAGGGCGAGGACGGTGTCTGGTACCTGACGCCAGAGGGCGGCGATCCCATCGAGCTGCAGTTCGGACCGTCGTGGTTCCACGACCTGACCGCGCTGTTCGATCTCTTCGATGGCCAGACCGATGTCGACCATCGGCGGCAACCTGCGCGACGGCATGCCCAACGAGAACGCCTCGGACCGGGCCAAGGAGGTCGCGGCGAAGGAACCCAAGAGTCCGGATCAAGACGGTCAACGACGAGCGACGCGACCAGGGCAAGCCACCGTGGGCTGGTGGGCCAAAGGGAACGTCCCGCCGGCCAGGCCAAGAAGGCTGCGGAACGTCCCGCCGGGCCAGGCCAAGAAGGCTGCCGGCAACGTCCCGCCGGGCCAGGCCAAGAAGGACGAGTAACCAGCGGCTGCGATCGAGGCAGCGCCAGCGACCGGCGAAGCCGCCCGAAAGGGCGGCTTCTTCCTTGTCCGGCAGCGTGCGGATACGCACCAGTCACCCGGTGCGTCCGGGCACCACAAGCCGCCGCCAAGTGACATTCGGCCTGTCTACGGTTGACAATTGGTTGTACTTTCGTAATGCTTCATAGTGCAGTCAGTAGTACTACGTACCGGAGAAGTGCACTAGCGATCGTGCGCCTGACAGCTTCGCTCCTGCCGGTGATGCCGTCTCGACACACAACTGAATAGGACACGGTTGACGGCCCCGCCCTATGGGCCGCACGTGAGGGACTCGAACCGAGGAGGGTTCTGGGACGATGTCGAATCGACGAACGACGCCGATCGGCTGGACGATGCTTGCCGTCATCCAGTCGATCTTTTTGGTGTCCGCGCTCCTGTTGCCGAGCGTGGCCATCGCCCAGGACACCCAAGCGAGCGACCAGGCCGCCGCGGCGGCCGAGAAGGAGAAGCCCGACAAGGCCGGCGGCCAGGAGGCGAAGGCGGCTGCCGCTGCTGTCGCCGAGTACCAGCTCTACCTGGACACCGAAGACGAAGAACGTCACGGCCGGGGACACGACCCTCGTGTCCGCGTACGCGTGTGATCCCGGGCTGAAGAAGCCACTCGGTGGTCCAGGGCCGAAGGATGACGACGCGTCATGTTCGGTCGCCAAGAGCGTTGAATGGGACCTGAAGGGCGCAGGTTCCCTCAACAAGGACGAGGGCGGCAAGGTCCGCGTCACCGCCGGTGCTCCCGGTACCCTCAAGCTGACTGCCACTGCCGACGAAGACCACGAGGCCTCGCTCGAGATCGACGTCGTCGCGGCTGCTCCGGCTGCCGAGCCCGGCCCAGGCCGAGCAGCAGAAGGAAGCGGCCCAGGCCAAGCAGGCCGAGGAGCAGGCCAGGGCACGAAGACCCCGCCCGGCCAGGACAAGAAGGACGAGACCCAGGCCGAGGGCACCGACGAAGACCCCGCCCGGCCAGGACAAGAAGGCCGAGGCCAGCAGGCCAAGGGCCCGGAAGACCCACCCCGGCCAGGCCAAGAAGGCCGAGGCCAGCAGGCCAGGCCGGAAGACCCCGCCCGGCCAGGACAAGAAGGCCGAGACCCAGCAGGCCGAGGACACCGAGAAGACCCCGCCCGGCCAGGACAAGAAGGCCGAGGTCCAGCAGGCCGAGGACACCGAGAAGACCCCGCCCGGCCAGGACAAGAAGGCCGAGGTCCAGCAGGCCCAGGACACCGAGAAGACCCCGCCCGGCCAGGACAAGAAGGCCGAGGCCCAGCGGCCAAGGACACCGAGCAAGACCCCGCCCGGCCAGGACAAGAAGGCCGAGGTCCAGCAGGCCGCAGGCACCGAGACGCAGGCTGCGCCCGAGACCAACCCCGGTCAGGCCAAGAAGGCTGAGAAGCAGGCAGAGGCCCAGGCCGAGGTGCAGAGCGCCGCGGTCGCGACCGACGAGTTCATCGTCACCTTCAAGGGCAACGCCAGCAAGGCGCAGCGCGACGATGCGCTGAAGAACGCCGGCGCCAAGGGCGGCAAGAAGATCGGCCGCCTGAACATGCAGAAGGTCGACATCCCGCGCAACGGCCAGGCCAAGGCCATCGCCGAGCTCAAGGGCAACGGCGCGGTCAAGAGCATCGACAAGAACTTCACCCGCTCGATCAACTCGATCCCGAACGATCCGCGCTTCGGCGACCAGTGGAACCTGACCCAGATCGACTGGGATGACGCGTATGGCGTGATCGACCCCGCGGGCACCGCCGTGGTGGCCGTGCTCGACACCGGCGTCGACACCTCCCATCCGGATCTCGCCGGGCAGTTCGCTGACACGAGCACCTTCTACAACGCGATCGACCCGACCTCGGGCGTGTCCGACCCCAATGGTCACGGCACCCAGATGGCCGGCATCATCGCGGCCAACACGAACAACGCTACCGGCATCGCCGGCGTCGCCTATGACGGCGTCACCGTCATGCCTGTCACGGTCATGGGCGCCAACGGCACCGGTACCGACATCGACATCATCGCCGGCATCAACTGGGCCGTCGCGAACGGCGCCGACGTCATCCTCATGGCCTTCAGCAGCCCAGCGCAGTCGTCTGCCCTCGAGACTGCGGTCAACCATGCCCGCAACGACGGTGTGACCGTCGTGGCCTCCGTCGCCAACGACGGCACCACCGCCGCCAGCTACCCGGCCGGGTATCCCGGCGTCATCGGCGTGGCAGCCACCGACCAGAGCGACAACCTCGCCTCCTTCAGCAACTCTGGCGCGAGCGCCTACATCGCTGCCCCCGGGGTCGACATCACGACGCTCACGGCTGGCGGGGGCACAAGAACCATTGACGGCACCTCGGCAGCTGCGGCGAGTGTCGCGGGTGTTGCCGGGCTTCTGGTCGCAGACGGTGTCTCTTCCGGCAACGTCGCCGGCCGGATCTCGAGTTCTGCCGACCCGACCGCGTCAGGCATCGGCCGCCTGGATGTGGCTGCGGCGCTGGGCGCTGCTGATACCGGTGAGCAACCTGATGGCGACCTCAGTGGGCCTGAGGGCGACGCCACGTATCAGGTTTCCGTAGGTGGCGACTTCCAACTGGACTTCCGCGCCTCTGAGCCATCGAGCTACGACCATGCCTCCGGTGGAGGGGCGTGGGACCTGGGCACCAATAACTTCGATACCGTCGAGTCGCTCGAAGGCGGCGACTTCGTTTGTGGCGACATCGTCACCTTCCTCACTCAGATCGTGGTGGACAAAGATGCTGTTGGCTCACAGACGATCGAGTTGGACTACGTGTTCACGGCGGTAAACAACGGCACACCCTCAACTGGCCTCATCGATATCGTCCATGGCACGGTAGGCATCAACTACCTGAACATCGTGGATCTGCTCGAGGCTGACACGGTTGATGATGGGTATGCGGGCAGCGGCAACGAGAACGCGACGCTGGAGTCCGAAGTTGTGGACCCGGCGCCGTTTGCGCCCAAGGCTGATCTGCTCGGCACCGTCAGTATCGATGGCCTCGAAGCGGGCGAGACAATCATCGTTCGCGTCGACGTTGTGCTGGGATGTATTCCCGGTACGACACCCAACGGGACCCTGCAGGGTGCGATTTCCCGCGGCCGCGTCATCGACCCACTGTTTGAGGACTCGAAGGACCGATCGATCAGTGTCGGCGATCGGACTATCCCCTTCAACGGCATCGCCGACATCGCCTTCCCGACGATCGGCCTGACGAAGGACGCCGATCCGACGACGGTCTACGCGCCGGGTGACTACGTGGACTTCACGGTGACCGTCTTCAACACGACGGTGACGGATGACCCGAACAACACCGCTGCGCCTTTCACGCCAGCGACAGTCGTCAGCATGGTCGACGACATCTATGGCGACATCACCTCAGTCCAGGGGGATATCTCGGCGACGACCTGTTCGGTCCCGCAGACACTGGCGCCCGAGGGCGAGATTGGTGACAGCTATACCTGTAGCTTCACCGCTCTGGTCAGCGGCGCTGCCGGCACCTCCCATACCGACACCGTGACTGCGACGGAGGAGTTTGGCGACACCGGCGTTGACAGTGCCACGGTGACCATCGAGGCGCCACCGGTCACTCCGCCGGTTACCCAGGTCATCAAGGGCAACGCTGACGGCAATGACACGGTGGCAACGCTCGACGAGCCGGGCGGTTCTGTGACGATCGAACGTGGTCGTCTACAACAATGGGACTCCCGGTACGGGTGATGCACCGCTGACGGTCCTCAGTGACGACATCTACGGCGACATCACCACGACGGGTCACGATGGCATCACTGCCACGACCTGCGCGACCGGTGGTGTGATCGTCGGTGGCGAGAGCTACTCGTGCTCCTTCACAGTCAACGTCGTGAGCCAGCCGGCGACCATCACTGACGAAGTGACGGCCACGCTGGCCAACTCCGCCGGGACCAGCACGATACGGACCAGGCGAACATCGACCTCAGCGACGTCTCCACGCCGCTGACGATCGTCAAGAGCACCGAGTCGGCCTCGACGCTGCCCGAGCCGGGTGGGGACTTCGACTTCAAGGTCGTGGTCACGAACCCCTCGACGTTCGACGACGTCACCGTCTCCGACCTCGATGACACCTTCCTCGCCGACCTCCAGGACAACGGCGTCTGCGAGGACGAGGATTTCGATACCGAGGCACCCTGGACGCTCTCGCCGGGCGAGGCCCTGACCTGCACCTTCACGGTCAACCACACCGGCGACTACTACAGCTCCTGGACCAACTCGGTCTACGTGACCGCCGTCGACGAGGACGGGGTCGACCTGTCCGACACCTCCAACACCCAGACCGTCGACCTCAGCGACGTCTCCACGCCGCTGACGATCGTCAAGAGCACCGAGTCGGCCTCGACGCTGCCCGAGCCGGGTGGGGACTTCGACTTCAAGGTCGTGGTCACGAACCCCTCGACGTTCGACGACGTCACCGTCTCCGACCTCGATGACACCTTCCTCGCCGACCTCCAGGACAACGGCGTCTGCGAGGACGAGGATTCCGATACCGAGGCACCCTGGACGCTCTCGCCGGGCGAGGCCCTGACCTGCACCTTCACGGTCAACCACACCGGCGACTACTACAGCTCCTGGACCAACTCGGTCTACGTGACCGCCGTCGACGAGGACGGGGTCGACCTGTCCGACACCTCCAACACCCAGACCGTCGACCTCAGCGACGTCTCCACGCCGCTGACGATCGTCAAGAGCACCGAGTCGGCCTCGACGCTGCCCGAGCCGGGTGGGGACTTCGACTTCAAGGTCGTGGTCACGAACCCCTCGACGTTCGACGACGTCACCGTCTCCGACCTCGATGACACCTTCCTCGCCGACCTCCAGGACAACGGCGTCTGCGAGGACGAGGATTTCGATACCGAGGCACCCTGGACGCTCTCGCCGGGCGAGGCCCTGACCTGCACCTTCACGGTCAACCACACCGGCGACTACTACAGCTCCTGGACCAACTCGGTCTACGTGACCGCCGTCGACGAGGACGGGGTCGACCTGTCCGACACCTCCAACACCCAGACCGTCGACCTCAGCGACGTCTCCACGCCGCTGACGATCGTCAAGAGCACCGAGTCGGCCTCGACGCTGCCCGAGCCGGGTGGGGACTTCGACTTCAAGGTCGTGGTCACGAACCCCTCGACGTTCGACGACGTCACCGTCTCCGACCTCGATGACACCTTCCTCGCCGACCTCCAGGACAACGGCGTCTGCGAGGACGAGGATTTCGATACCGAGGCACCCTGGACGCTCTCGCCGGGCGAGGCCCTGACCTGCACCTTCACGGTCAACCACACCGGCGACTACTACAGCTCCTGGACCAACTCGGTCTACGTGACCGCCGTCGACGAGGACGGGGTCGACCTGTCCGCCGACTCCAACACCCAGACCGTCGACCTGCAGCGACGTCTCCACGCCGCTGTCGATCGTCAAGACGCACCGAGTCGGCCTCGACGCTGCCCGAGCCGGGCGGCGACTTCGACTTCAAGGTCGTGGTCACGAACCCCTCGACTTCGACGACGTCACCGTCTCCGACCTCGATGACACCTATCCTCGCCGACCTCCAGGACAACGGCGTCTGCGAGGACGAGGACATTCCCGACACCGAGGCACCCTGGACGCTCTCGCCGGGCGAGGCCCTGACCTGCACCTTCACGGTCAACCACACCGGCGACTACTACAGCTCCTGGACCAACTCGGTCTACGTGACCGCCGTCGACGAGGACGGGGTCGACCTGTCCGACACCTCCAACACCCAGACCGTCGACCTCAGCGACGTCTCCACGCCGCTGACGATCGTCAAGAGCACCGAGTCGGCCTCGACGCTGCCCGAGCCGGGTGGGGACTTCGACTTCAAGGTCGTGGTCACGAACCCCTCGACGTTCGACGACGCCACCGTCTCCGACCTCGATGACACCTTCCTCGCCGACCTCCAGGACAACGGCGTCTGCGAGGACGAGGATTCCGATACCGAGGCACCCTGGACGCTCTCGCCGGGCGAGGCCCTGACCTGCACCTTCACGGTCAACCACACCGGCGACTACTACAGCTCCTGGACCAACTCGGTCTACGTGACCGCCGTCGACGAGGACGGGGCCGACCTGTCCGACACCTCCAACACCCAGACCGTCGACCTCAGCGACGTCTCCACGCCGCTGACGATCGTCAAGAGCACCGAGTCGGCCTCGACGCTGCCCGAGCCGGGTGGGGACTTCGACTTCAAGGTCGTGGTCACGAACCCCTCGACGTTCGACGACGTCACCGTCTCCGACCTCGATGACACCTTCCTCGCCGACCTCCAGGACAACGGCGTCTGCGAGGACGAGGATTCCGATACCGAGCAGCCTGGACGCTCTCGCCGGGCGAGGCCCTGACCTGCACCTTCACGGTCAACCACACCGGCGACTACTACAGCTCCTGGACCAACTCGGTCTACGTGACCGCCGTCGACGAGGACGGGGTCGACCTCCGACACCTCCAACACCCAGACCGTCGACCTCAGCGACGTCTCCACGCCGCTGACGATCGTCAAGAGCACCGAGTCGGCCTCGACGCTGCCCGAGCCGGGTGGGACTTCGACTTCAAGGTCGTGGTCACGAACCCCTCGACGTTCGACGACGTCACCGTCTCCGACCTCGATGACACCTTCCTCGCCGACCTCCAGGACAACGGCGTCTGCGAGGACGAGGATTCCGATACCGAGGCACCCTGGACGCTCTCGCCGGGCGAGGCCCTGACCTGCACCTTCACGGTCAACCACACCGGCGACTACTACAGCTCCTGGACCAACTCGGTCTACGTGACCGCCGTCGACGAGGACGGGGTCGACCTGTCCGACACCTCCAACACCCAGACCGTCGACCTCAGCGACGTCTCCACGCCGCTGACGATCGTCAAGAGCACCGAGTCGGCCTCGACGCTGCCCGAGCCGGGTCGGGACTTCGACTTCAAGGTCGTGGTCACGAACCCCTCGACGTTCGACGACGTCACCGTCTCCGACCTCGATGACACCTTCCTCGCCGACCTCCAGGACAACGGCGTCTGCGAGGACGAGGGATTCCGATACCGAGGCACCCTGGACGCTCTCGCCGGGCGAGGCCCTGACCTGCACCTTCACGGTCAACCACACCGGCGACTACTACAGCTCCTGGACCAACTCGGTCTACGTGACCGCCGTCGACGAGGACGGGGTCGACCTGTCCGACACCTCCAACACCCAGACCGTCGACCTCAGCGACGTCTCCACGCCGCTGACGATCGTCAAGACCACCGAGTCGGCCTCGACGCTGCCCGAGCCGGGTGGGGACTTCGACTTCAAGGTCGTGGTCACGAACCCCTCGACGTTCGACGACGTCACCGTCTCCGACCTCGATGACACCTTCCTCGCCGACCTCCAGGACAACGGCGTCTGCGAGGACGAGGATTCCCGATACCGAGGCACCCTGGACGCTCTCGCCGGGCGAGGCCCTGACCTGCACCTTCTACGGTCAACCACACCGGCGACTACTACAGCTCCTGGACCAACTCGGTCTACGTGACCGCCGTCGACGAGGACGGGGTCGACCTGTCCGACACCTCCAACACCCAGACCGTCGACCTCAGCGACGTCTCCACGCCGCTGACGATCGTCAAGAGCACCGAGTCGGCCTCGACGCTGCCCGAGCCGGGTGGGGACTTCGACTTCAAGGGTGGTCACGAACCCCTCGACGTTCGACGACGTCACCGTCTCCGACCTCGATGACACCTTCCTCGCCGACCTCCAGGACAACGGCGTCTGCGAGGACGAGGGTTTCCGATACCGAGGCACCCTGGACGCTCTCGCCGGGCGAGGCCCTGACCTGCACCTTCACGGTCAACCACACCGGCGACTACTACAGCTCCTGGACCAACTCGGTCTACGTGACCGCCGTCGACGAGGACGGGGTCGACCTGTCCGACACCTCCAACACCCAGACCGTCGACCTCAGCGACGTCTCCA
>CAVQPG010000009.1:0-38619 GCA_963714675.1 uncultured Chloroflexia bacterium
GTTCAGATGACCAAGTTCGGAACGATGTGGCGCCGCGGACTCGTGTTTGGCGCAAGCGTGGCCCTGATGGCCGCAGCCGTACCAGCCGCGACCGTCGCCCAGGAGGAACCTGTCGAGATCCTGACGCACTTCTCGGCCGATCTGGGCGACAAGGCCCTCGCCGAGATCATGGAGGCGTACACCGCTGAGACGGGCGTCGAGCTCAACATCGGCGAGATCGATCACGAGCAGTACAAGACGCTAATCCTGGTCCAGTTGGCTGGCGGCAATCCGCCCGACGTCCTCAGCGATTGGGCCGGTGCCCGCGCAGCATTCAAGGTCAGCAACGGGTCGCTTGAGCCCATCGACGACGTGTGGGAGGCCAACGACCTCGACAGTGCCTTCCCGGCCGGAATGATCGAGGCGGCAGCCGTCTACGACGGCACCAAATACCTGGTCCCGTTCGGATACCACTACGCGGGCATGTTCTACAACCCCGGCACGCTCGAGGCTGCCGGCGTGGCAGTGCCCACATCGTGGGACGAGCTGATCGCCGCCTGTGGCACGCTCAACGAAGCTGGGATCACACCCATCGCCATCGGCTCGAAGAACCGATGGCCTGCCCAGTTCTGGTTCGACTACCTGCTGCTCCGCACTGCCGGACCCGAGTACCGCGCCAGCCTCATGGCAGGCGACGCTTCGTACACGGACGACGAAGTCGTGCGAGCGATGGAGATGTGGGCCGAGGCCGCCGCGGCCGACTGCTTCACCAAGGACGCCAACGCGTTCGACTGGACTGATGCCTCCAACGATGTCGCCAACGGCAAGGCGGCCATGACACTCATGGGTACCTGGATCACCGGCTACTGGGCCGGCCTCGACACGCCCCTGGAGCCCGTGAGCGGATACGACTTCTTCGAGTTCCCAACCATCGATGAGGGCGTTCCCAACGCGGTAGTCGGTCCGGTCGATGGATTCGAGGTCGCCGCGGAGGCTGACAACATCGAGGGCGGGAAGGCGCTGCTGGCCTTCCTAGCACAGCCTGACGTACAGGAGCAGTGGGCCCTCGGTCAGGGCGCACTCCCGCCCAACGTCAATTCCGACACGAGTGGGTTGAACGACGTGATGAAGAAGGCCTTGGAGGTCGTCGCCGCATCACCCTCCTTCAACTTCAACTACGACCTCGCGACGCCACCAGCGCCGTCGGAGGTGGGTCTGGACATGTTCGCCAAGTTCATGGCCGACCCGAGCCAGGACATCCCGGCCCTCTTGGCTGAGACCGAGGGTCTCGTCGAGGCGGCATTCGCCCAGCAGTGATGCCATGGGTCGCCGAGACTCACATCGAGGCGTCGCGGTGGCCCATGCGCTTTGTCGAACACCGGGGTCGCGCTCGCGACCCCGGTGTTGACACGATCGCCTGATTCATGCGCACGAACCGCTTCGCCCTGTTCACGATGGCTGCCGGCCCCCTAGCTATCTACTTCCTGTTCGTGCTCTTCCCGCTTGCTCAATCGGCCGTGATCAGCACATGGAACTGGAGCGGCCTCGGCCCAGAGACGCCGATAGGCCTGGACAACTACGTTCGTGCGCTCAATGACCCGCTCTTCATCGGAGCGTTCAGGAACACCGCGCTCTGGCTGATCATCGCAGTCACGGTCCCGACCATCGCAGGTCTCGGTCTCGCCGTGCTCCTCGATCGCCCGATGCGCGGAAGCCGGGTCTACAAGTCGCTGTTCTACCTGCCCATCACGCTGTCTCTCGTCGTGGTCGGCCAAGTGTGGGTCTGGATCTATCAGCCCGACTGGGGGCTGCTCAATACGGCGCTCGAAGCTGTCGGACTGGGTGACCTCACCCAAGCTTGGCTGGGTAACCCGAATACATCTCTGATGTCGGTCATCGTGGCCTGGGCCTGGCAGCAGACCGCACTGAGCCTGATCCTATACCTCGCGGCGCTGACGACGATTCCCGACGAGCTGCTCGAGGCCGCCGCCATCGACGGCGCCAACTCGTGGCAACAGTTCCGGCGAATCATCGTGCCGCTGCTTCGACCGGCCACCGTCGTCGTCATCTCGCTAGCCGTGATCAACACGTTGAAGGGCTTCGACATCGTCTTCGTACTGACGAAGGGTGGTCCCTTCCACACGTCCGACAACCTCGCGATGTTCATGTACTCGGAGACGTTCTTCAAGTACCAGATGGGCTACGGAGCTGCCATCGCTATGGCCCTCTTCGTGCTGGCCATCATCGTCATCGTCATCTACTTCCGCCAGATCCGAGCCTCGGAGCGGATCTATGGCTAGTGCCCGCAGCACCGACCCGCCCGTGCGGCCGTTCCATCGCTCAGCAGTACTCCACGGCTTCATCCTGGTCCTGCTCATCCTCTACGCGGCGCCGATCATCGGCGTGGTCCTAACGTCACTCATGAGCAACGGCGAGATCGCTGCGCGCGGTGTGTGGCACATCCCCGAGAACGCCTCACTCGACAACTTCGTCGAAGTCTGGACCAACTCACCCATGGCGACGTACCTCATCAACAGCTTCCTGGTGACCATCCCAGCGACCGTCATCTCGGTGGCCGGCGGCGTCCTGCTCGGATACGTCTTCAGTCAGTTCAGGTTCCCGTTCGCCGAGCTGCTCTTCCTCGTCGTCATCGCCGGTATGTTCTTCCCACCTCAGGCCATGCTCATCCCGCTGTTCCAGTTGATCAACGACATGGGCATCTACGACACGCTTTATCCGATGATCTTGGTGCACATCGCTTTGGGTATGTCCATCACCACATTGCTGATGCGCAACTTCATGAGCGCGCTGCCATCGGGCCTGCGAGAGGCCGCGATCGTCGACGGCGCCGGCGAGTGGGGCGTGCTGCTGCGCATCATCGTTCCACTGTCGTTGCCTGCCCTGGCGGTCCTGGCAACCCTCCAGTTCACGTGGATCTGGAATGACTTCCTGTGGCCACTGGTGTTCACTCGCTCGAATGATGCGAAGACGATCATGGCTGGCATCAATGCTCTCCAGGGGCAATACAACGTCGCGTGGAGCGCACAGGCTGCCATGTCGGTCATCGCGAGTATCCCGACGATCGTCGTCTTCATCGTCTTCCAGCGCTACTTCATCAGCGGCCTGACCATGGGCTCGGTAAAGGAATGAGCAAAGCGACCAGGAGGGGAACGCACGTGACCGCAGCCGTCGAACGCATGAGGGTGGCCATCATCGGCCCTGGCCGCATCAGCGACCTGCATGCCATCGAGTACGTCAACTCGGAGTACACCGACATCGTGGCAGTGTGCAAGCCGGACACCGAGGGGGCACTGGCCCGCGCCCGCTCGTGGGGCATCGAGCCGGAGAAGGTCTACGCCGACTGGCGCGACTGCCTGGCCGACGAGTCCATCGACGCCTTCGAAGTGCTGCTCCCCCACCACATGCACATGGAGGTGGCCCTGGCCGCCATCGAGACGGGCAAGCATCTCTCGACCCAGAAGCCGGTCGGCTTCACAGTGGCCGAGTGCTCGCGCTTCGTGGAGGCGGCGGCAGCGGCGGAGGCGCGCGGCCAGGTCGTGCGCGTCTTCGAGAACTTCCTGTTCTACCCGCCGGTGTCGCGCATGGTCGACATCGTGCGTTCGGGCGAGATCGGCGAGGTCCTCTCGGTGCGTCAGATCAGCCGTTCGGGCAACCCCGACTGCGGCTGGGACGTGCCCGACCGTGCCGCGGCCTGGCGCTTCGACATCGAGCAGAACGGCGGCGGGCCTCTGGTGTTCGACGACGGGCTGCACAAGTTCAGCATCTTCTGGGCCCTGCTGGGCGTGGCCGACGAGGTCCACGCCTGGATCGGCTCCACGCCGGTCGAGGGTGGAGCGCTCGACTCGCCATCCGCGGTGACGATGCGCTGGGGCTCGGGTGCCATGGGCGTCCTCGAGGTCGTCAACGCGCCGGAGCTGCAGGTGCAGTCGATCTTCTACTCGCAGGACGACCGCGTCGAGGTCACAGGGTCCAAGGGTGTGGCCTGGGTGAACCGCGGACACGGCAAGATCCAGGAGGTGCCCTCGCTACAGGTCTACCGCGATGGCGTCACCCGTGACTTCGAGGACATCGCCTCGGAGTGGGATGAGTCGTTCATCCTCGCCACGCGCGACTTCATCGAGGCCGTGCGCGAGGGCCGCTCGTCGTCGCTTACCGCCGAAGAGCATCGCGAGGTGCTCTCGACGGCGCTGGCCGCGCAGATCTCCGGCCGCGAGGACCGCGTCGTGCGTCCGGTGGACGTGCCCTAGACAGCGACCGGCAGGCGTGCCAGCAGGGCCTCGCGCAGCTCCTCGTCCGCGATGGTGGGGATGTCCAGGGCCGCGGCGGCTGCCGGATGGGTGATGGCGGGCACGACGATCTCGTCAGGCAGGCGCTTGATGGTGCCGTTCATGCATCGGTGCGAGGCGTCGGCGATGACGCCGAGCAGGTCGCGCGAGGCCGCCTGCGGCTCCGCCCGATGCGCCGGAAAGCCACTGCCCTTGGCGTCGGTGAAGAGCTGGTCGAAGACCATCTGCAGGTTGACCTCTCCGGCCCAGCCCCAGCCCTGATTGAGGGCCAGGGAGACGACGTTGCCGGCGTTGATGCGAGCGAACAGGAAGGCATCGAGGGGCGTGAGCAAGTGACCACAGGAGACACCGCGGTACTGCATCACCGAGTTCATGTAGCCCTGCCCCGTGCCACACCCGCCGATGACCATATCGACCCGGTCCGCCGCCAGCAGCAGCGCCGAGATGAGGCCGGTGTGGACGTACTGCAGCTCGGGGTCCTCGCCTTTCTCGGCCATGCCGGCGTTGACGACGTCGAGGCCTCGGCCTTCGAGAGCGGCCATGATGAGCGGGTGCTTGTCGACCGCGCTGGTCTCGTTGACCACGGCGATACGCATGGATCGGGCTCCTTCCGGGCGCCGCGCTGGATTGGTGGCTGGGGCGACGCCGACTCCTGCCGAGGATACCGCTAGGCTGGTTTCACGATGAGCGAGCAGACCGCGTCCGAGACCCACTGGCCGGAGTACTACGAGGTCACCGCCGAGCGGCCGTCGTGGACGACCACCAAGACCGCCGCCGATGCCTTCGGCGAGCACCCCGCGGAGGGCCCCTGGTTCGCCGTGGATCTCGGCTGTGGTGCCGGGCGCGATACCCGCGAGCTCTTGCGCCGAGGCTGGCGCGTCCTGGCCACGGATATGACCCCCGAGGGCCTCGAAACACTCTGGCGGCTGACCCCGCCGCAAGATCGCGGGCGGCTCGAGACCGAGATCTCCAGGCTGCAGGACTTCGAGATCCCCGCCTGCGACCTCCTCAACGCCAACCTCATCCTGCCCTTCCAGCCGGCCGACGACTACGCCGCCACCTGGGCCCGCGTCCTCGCCGCCATCCCTGTCGGCGGTCGCTTCAGCGGCATGCTCTTCGGCGACAGGGACGATCTGGCCGACGATCCCGAGGCCACCTGCCCGCCCCCAGCGGTCGATCCGGGGCTATCTCGACGGCTTCGACATCGAGTACTGGAACGAGAAGGAAGAAGACGGGCAGACGGCGCTGGGGGACGATCACCACTTCCACCTCATCGAGGTCGTGGCCGTTCGCCGTGGACTTCCCGTCGACGGGCGGGTCGGGTAGCATCTCCTCGATGTCAGACCTCACTCCCACGGCTCCGACTCCCCTCGTGCCGGCACCGGCGCAGGTGGCCATGGCCGACGATGCTCCCTCCATCGAGGAGCTCTTCACCTTCGCCCGCGAAGCGGAGCTGCGCGTGCAGACGCTGCGCATGGTCATCGAGGAACGTGTGGTCAATGCCAGAGGCGTCCAGACCATCACCCACGAGGTCCGACTCCGGCATCCGGGCCACGCGCGCGTGACCACCCGGCGCAGCGCAGAGCCGATGTCGAGTGACTACACGGTCTGGCTCAGCGACGGCGAGACCGCCACCACCTACCAGGCCGCGAACAGGCTGACCAGCAGGCGGCCGCTGCGCAGCCGCGTTGTCGGCTCCGATGATCTGGACCTGCCGCCCTTCGCCCGCGGGTACCTCCCGCTCACGCGCCTGCCCGCCGGTAGCCTGGCGGAGGCCTTCATCCACCCCCACGGCCTCTTCCGCAACGTGCTCGTGACTGGCCCGCTGGCTGTGATCGGCACCCAACCGGTGGCCGGGCGCGAAGCGATCGTCGTGCGAGCCCGTCATCCTCGCTCGGCGGTGGTCCTCGTCGACCGGCCTGACCGCTCCATCGATGTCGGCATCGCCCGCGACAGCGGCTTCGTCGTGCTGCTCGTCGAGCGCATCGGCCAGACGGTCACGCGTCAGGCCGAGGTGACCACGCTCGAGCTCGACCCGGCGCTCTTCGACTCGGCCTTCGAGCTGAAGCTGCCAGCGGACGTGCGGACGGTCTACTGAGCCTCCCGCAGGGGGCACACCGCTGCGACTGGGCGGGCGACGACCCGCGGATGATCGCGTATCACGATGAGGAGTGGGGCGTTCCCCTCCATGACGAGCGACGCCTCTTCGAGATGCTCTGCCTCGAGGGCGCCCAGGCCGGCCTCTCGTGGAAGACGATCCTCGACCGACGTGACGGCTACCGCGAGGTCTACGGCGGCTTCGATGCCCGGGAGATGGCGGCCTATGACGACGCGCGGCAGGTACGTCTGCTGGCGGACCGACGCATCATCCGCAACCGGGCCAAGGTGCGCGCCTTCCGTGACAACGCCTGGGCCGTGCTCGAGTTGCGCGAGGCCAGCGGCGGTCTCGATCGCTACCTCTGGGGCTTCGTGAGCGGCGAGCCGGTCGTCAACCACTTCGAGTCGAGCGCCCAGCTCCCGACGCAGACGCCACTGGCAGAGGAGGTCTCGGCGGATCTCAGGCGGCGTGGGTTTCGCTTCGTGGGACCGGTCATCGTCTATGCCTACCTGCAGTCCGCGGGCCTCGTGAACGACCATCTCGTGAGCTGCTTCCGGCATCCTGACCGCCCGCCGGCACGCCCTTCCCCGGACTCCCCGCCCGGGTAGGATGGCGTCCTGCAGTCGAACTCGCCACTGCCGGATGTAGCGCGGGCAAGCCGGGGCACCGATGGGCAAGAAGTCCAAAGGCAAGGACAAGGTCAAGAAGCGTGAGCGCAGGAAGGCCTTGCGCCTGGCCGCTGCGGGTGCCCCCGCCACCGAGGCTGCCGCCGGTGCCGAGGCTGCCGTAGGTGCCGCTCCCACCTCCGACCTGGCCATCGCTGAGGCCACCGCCGCCCGAGGTTCGAGCGATGTCGATGTGCTGGAGCTGGCGGCCCGCCTGGCCAGCCTCTCGACCGTCCTCCAACGGCACCTCGCACGCGCCGACACCGGTGACGGCCTGACGCGCGCCCGGCTCTCCGCCCTGGCCCTGCTGGTGCTGGGCGGCCCCCGGACGCTCGGTGACCTCGCTGCCGCGGAGCACGTGCGCCCGCCGACGATGACACGGCTGGTGCACGCCATGGAGGCGGACGAGTTGGTGGCCCGCGTCAAGAACCCCGCTGACGGCCGGTCGGTGGTCATCCGCGCCACGGCCAAGGGCGTGATCAGCCTGGAGCAGGGTCGCAGGCGCCAGATCGCACCGCTCGCGGAGAACATCTCCGGTCTCGACCACTCGGAGCGGCAGCAGCTCGCGGATGCAGCCGACCTGCTCGGTCGCGTGCTGCGCGACTCGACCTGGGAGCCGGCCAGCTCGGACGGGTGATCGCGTCGGATCGGGCAGCACCCGCACCCAGGACCGACAAGGTCGTCTGGCTGGCGCTGCTCGTGGCGCTCGTGGGCCTGCTCCAGGCCGGCACACCGCCACGCGTGGTGGTGCTGGCCGCGATCGTGGTCGCGGGCTCGCTGGCCTACTCGCTGCGCTGGCGCCTCAGTGGCGGCGCGATCATCGTGCTGCTGCTGGTCGGCCTGGCGCTGCGCGCCGTGCCCTCGAGCGGCTACAGCGACGTGCTCGCGGTCACCGAGGCTGCCGCCCGCGAGATGCTCGCGGGCGGCAACCCCTACGGCCACGGCTTCGAGGCCTCGCTACCGCCGGGAGCACCCTTCGCGTACGGACCACTGGCACTGCTGTGGTACTTGCCCAGCCTGGCCGATCCCGTTCACCTGGAGCTGCTGGCCTCGGTACTGGTGCTGGGGTTGCTGGCCGTGCGAGGGCGACCGCTGGGACTCGCGATCTACGCGGTCACGCCGGCCTTCGTGGTGGCCGCCGGCGACGGCTCGAACGACACCACCGCGGGCCTCCTCATCCTGGTGGCACTGTTGGCGGCCGTCCGCGTGCCACTGCTCGGCGCGGGCCTGCTGGCCCTGGCGGTAGCCTTCAAACCGTACGCCCTCGCCTGGCTGCCGGGGCTCGTCGGCTTCGCCGGGTTCGGACCCTTGCTGGTGTTCCTGGGTGCCTCGGTGGCACTCTGGCTGCCGGCACTGCTGGCCTGGGGACCGGGCTCGCTGCTGTGGTCGTTCCGGGAGGCCGAGGCCCTCCACGAGCGGCCCTACTATTCCCTGGCCTACGCGCTCGGCAGCAGCGACGATGTGCCCAAGGAGGCCTGGGGCCTGCTGCGGCTCGTGGCCGGCGTGGCAGCCGCGACGCTCAGCTTCGTATTCGCACGCTCGGCGGCCGCGCTCATCATCGGTGGGTCCCTCGTCTTCGCGGCCACGCTCTTCCTCGGCTGGTGGGGCACCTTCGCCTACCTCTCGGCCGTCGCGCCGGTCATCTGCTGGCATCTCGACGACTGGCTGGGCCTCGACGGACGGGTCATCTGGCCCGGCGATCCGGTGCGTCGTGTCACCGATCGGGCAGATTCCTCATGGCCCGTGCACAAGGACGTCATGGAACCGGGCGGCCTCACTCGGTAGAATCGAGTTCCGAGCCGAAGTCAAGACGGGAAGCGAAGACGCGTGATCCGTCCCGGTCGCCGAACGGGGTCACGTCGAGCAGTGGCGAGCCCGGTCCCGTGTCCGATACGCCAGGCCCCGAGCGGGCTGGAGGACTCATGGCGGCTGCGGGAATCGCGCTTCTCATCATCGCCCACATCGCGGACTACACGACCTTCCTGATCATGGTCGCGAGACACGGGCTCGGGGTCGAGCTGAACCCGCTCGTGACCACTCTCCTCGAGGACTGGGGCCTGGAGCTGCTGACCCTGGCCAAGTTCGCGACCGTGTTGCTCGTGGCCACTGTCTTTCTGATCGTCGGCCGCGAGCGTCCGCGGCTGGCCGGTAGCGTCCTCTCTTTCGGCGTCCTGGTCGGGTTCGTGGGCGCCTTCTCCAACATCGCCACCATGTAGCGAGCTCGAGTCGTCCGCTAGAAGTCGACCTGCTCGGTCCCGAGGGTCTCGACATCGAGGTCCGGCCGAACGCTGCGCACGTAGTCACGCACGGCCCACAGCGAGGTGTTGAAGCCGATCCCGTCCCAGGGCAGGTCATCGATCCCGAAGGCCTGCACGTCCAGCGTCTCGTCGGTCACCACCATCTCGCCACCCATGATGTCGGCACGGTAGACCACGATCACGACCGAGGCGCGCGGTTGCGCGTAGATGCCCACGATCCCCGTCGGCTCGATGGACAGGCCGGTCTCCTCGAGCGTCTCCCGGATGGCGCCCTGGATGACGGTCTCATCGGCCTCGAGGAAGCCGCCCGGCTGCGCCCAGGTGCCCACGCCCGGCGGGATGGCGCGGCGGATGAGCACGATGCGACCGTCGTCGGTGATGGGCAGCGCCGTGGCCACGATGCGCGGGTTGACGTAGGTGACGTAGCCGCACTCGATGCAGTGGTGGCGGTCGCGCTCCTCGCCGGGCACCTGACCATAGGTCAGGGCTCCGCCGCAACGCGAGCAGTTGCGCAGCAATGGCGCCATCCATTCGGGCGCACCCTTGGCGAAACCCTGGACGGGAAGGCGGGAAGCCGGGTCCTCGAGCCGTCCCACGTCAGGCCCTCAGCACGACGAACATGATGGCCACGATGGCCACGATCGAGGCCGCGATGACCACGACCCACACGACGCGGAAGAGCGCCCGGCCGCGGTCCACATCCCACCACGCGCCGACCGAGCGCCACACGCGGACGAGCGCGTCGATCGACACCGCGAGCAGGGCCAGGCCACCGACCAGGACGGGGATCCGGACCCAGAGGGAGGACATGGGCGTGCCCAGCTCGAGCGCGCCGATGGCGATGACCCCGCAGATGAGGACGATGATCGAGAGGTAGATGAAGCTCGACTGCAGGGGCGTGGGTGCCATCTCGGGCACGCGCTGGGGCACCAGGGGTCGGCCGTGCACGTCGACCGGCACGGCGCGTTCCTGGCGATCGAGCTTGGGTACGCCTTCGAGCTCCTCTTCCACGAGCTGGATTCTAGTGGTCGTCGATGTGACGGCCTATCGCCGTTCGACCCTGAGCGCTACTGCCCTTGGGCCTTGGTGAAGCCGGTCTCGCCCTCGATGACGCGCAGCTTCTGGACGTGCGCCCAGGTCATCCGTTCGCCGATCCGGGCGAGCAGCCGGAGGACCGCCGCGTCATCGACGGTCGCGCCCTCCTCGGCGGCCATGAAACGGCAGCGCCACCAGCCGACGGTGTCGGTATGGGGGTTGCCCGACGGGTACACGACCGTTCCACGAGCGGACATCAGCAGCAGCTTGAACTCGGGACCGGCCGCCTCGTCGAGC
The DNA here is from genome assembly GCA_963714675.1 of uncultured Chloroflexia bacterium. Taxonomy (GTDB): domain Bacteria; phylum Chloroflexota; class Limnocylindria; order Limnocylindrales; family CSP1-4; genus JAFMJV01. Next base: position 10,640 of record CAVQPG010000009.1, read on the forward strand.
AGCATCCCCACCGGCTGCGGATCGCCATCCATCTCGGTGTAGACGTCGACGCCCAGGAGTTGCGTGTCTGGCGGGTCCACCGGCCGTGGCTCCCAGCGCGCGAGCGGAGCCGGCGCCTGCGCCGGCGGCTCGCTCTTGGTGGGGTAGCGATGGGCGGGCGCCCGGCCGAGGTTCTCGATGACCGTGTCGGCGAAGCCGGAGGTGGAGGTGGAGGCTTCGACGTTCCCGGACTGGCGCGCCACGTCGAGCGTCACCGCCTTGCCTTCCTCGAGCGTGACGAAGACCGCGTCCTCGATCTGCTGGGCGGCCTCCGGCTCGCCGAGGTGCTTGAGCATGAGCACCGAGCTGAGGATGAGCGCCGTGGGATTGATGACGTTCGCCCCGGCGTACTTGGGAGCGGAACCGTGGACCGCTTCGAAGATCGCCACCTCATCCCCGTAGTTGCCGCTGCTGGCGAAGCCCAGGCCGCCGACCAGGCCGGAGGCAAGGTCGCTGATGATGTCGCCCGCGAGGTTGGTGGTGACGATGACGTCGAACTGCGCGGGGTCCTTGGCCATCTGGTGGGCCACGTTGTCGATGATCAGGTGCTGCGGCTCGATCTCCGGGTATTCCGGCGCCATCTCCTCGAAGACACGCTGGAAGAGACCCTCGGTCAGCTTGAGGATGTTCGACTTGGTGGCGCAGGTCACCTTCTGGCGGCCCTCGCGGCGAGCCAGCTCGAAGGCGTAGCGGATGATCTTCTCGGAGCCGCGGCGGGTGATGATCTTGAGCGCGATGGCCACGTCGCGCGAGTCCATGTACTCGACGCCGGCGTAGAGGTCCTCGATGTTCTCACGGACCACGAAGAAGTCGATGCCCTCGCCGTCGTAGCGTGTGGGCACGCCCGGGATCTGGCGCGCGGGGCGCAGGTTGGCGTAGGTCTCGAAGAGCTTGCGCAGGGTCACATTGGCCGATTTCTCACCGAAACCGATGGGCGTGCCCAGCGGGCCCTTGAGCGCGACGCCGGTACGGGCGATGGAGTCTGCCGTCTCCTGCGGCACGCCGGAGGAGTTGCCGGCGCGGAAGACCGCCTCGCCGGCGATGGCTTCCTCCCACTCGATGGAGACGCCCGTGGCCTCGATCACGCGGCGGGTGGCGGCGGTCGATCTCCGGTCCCACTCCATCACCGGGGATGAGAGTGACGAGGTGGCTCATGGTTTCCCTCCGAAACGGCATACAAGCGTTGAGGCCCGGGGCGATGGTGGTCTCGGCGCGAGGTGGCGCCGACGGGCAGTCACCGAATGCTACACGGGCTCGCGCACCGGGCACGTCCGGCCAGCCCGCGGGCGATACTGCAGGTGTGACACGCATCACTCCAGCCATCGGTGGTCGGTACCGCGTTCGTGGTCGTCGGGCTGCGCTCGCCGTCGCGCTGTTCGCCGTGACGATCGCGCTCCTGGCCGCGCCCCTGACGATGCTGGGAGCCAGCGGGCCATCGGCGGCTCCCGACTACGCTGAGCGCGGCCCGTACGAGGTGGCCGTCCGCGAGATCGAGCGTGCCCCGCCCCGGCGGGAAGGAGGCCTTCGACGCTCGCCTCTACGTCCCGCAGCCGCCCGAGAACCCTGAGGCCGGGCTCGTCAAGGGGTCTCCGATCTATGCGTTCGGCCACGGCTACCTGTCCCCCATCGAGCCCTACGGGTCCACGCTCGAGCACCTCGCATCGTGGGGTATCACGGTCGTCGCACCGCGCTCGGGCGCCGGGCTACTGCCCAGCCATGAGGCCTTCGGGGCCGATCTCGTCGCTGCGCTCGATGCGGTGGCCGTGGCCGCCGCGGCCGACGACTGGGACGGCCTGCCGGTCGATGTGACCGCGCGCGCGGTCGGCGGCCATTCCATGGGCGGTGGTGCCGCGGTGCTGGCGGCGGCCATGGACCCGAGCATCCGCACCGTGGCCACACTGAGTGCAGCCGACACTCGGCCCAGTGCGGTGGAGGCGGCCAGGAGCGTGGAGGCTCCGATGCTGCTGGTGGGCGCGTCGGAGGACCGCATCACCCCCGTGGATGGACATCAGCGGCCGATGTTCGAGGCTGCGAGCGGGCCGGCGCAGCTCCGGATCATCGAGGGTGGCGGCCACTGTGGATACCTCGACGAGGCCGATCTCATCGACCTCGTCTGCGGCCGACCCTCCCTCGACGCGGCCGCTCAACGCGCCCTTGGCCGCGCTGCCCTCACGGCCTGGCTGCGAAGCGAGGCGATGGGTGACGCGATCGCGTCCGAACGAGCCTGGCAGCTTGACGGTGCAGGGGGCACGGTGGACATCAAGGGTCTGGCGTCACCATGACCGCGACCCGCACCCCGTTGCTGATCGACTGCGACACCGGCATCGACGACGCCCTGGCCCTGCTCTACGCCTGTGCCTCACCGGAGGCCGAGATCGCCGGCGTGAGCTGCGTGGCCGGCAACGTGGAGCTACCCCATGTCGTGCGCAACACGCTGGCTGTGCTGGAGCTGGCTGGCCGCGAGGACATCGAGGTCGCTGGCGGCCGGGATGCGCCCATCGCGCGGCCACTCCGGATCGCCGATGACACGCACGGACCCACGGGCCTGGGCTACGCCGAGCTGCCTCTGCCTGCGACGGGACCGAGCTCGCGTGACGCGGCCGGGATGATCATCGCGTCGGCACGCGCACGACCGGGCGAGCTGACGCTGGTCACGCTGGGTCCGCTGTCGAACGTGGCCGTGGCGCTGGAGCGCGAGCCAGAGCTGCCGCGCCTCCTGCGCGGGCTGGTGATGATGGTCGGCGCCTACCGCTCGCCCGGCAACACCGCACCCACCATGGAGTGGAACGCGGGCGTGGACCCGGAGGCCCTAGCCGCGACCATCGCCGGCTGGGCTGGGACCGCTGGGCCGCGTCCGGTCGCCTTCGGGCTGGACGTCACCGAGCGAGCCAGGATGACGCCCGGGCATCTCGATCAGCTGGTCGAGGCCGCTGGTAGCGCTGATGACCCCATCGTCCGCTTCGTCTCCGATGCCCTCCGCTTCTACTTCGAGTTCCACAGCCGGTACGACGGCTTCTACGGTGCCTTCATCCACGATGCCCTGGTCGTCGCCGCAGCGCTCGACCCCTCGATGGCCTGCACCGAGCCACTGACCGTAGAGGTGGAGCTGGAGGGCCGCTGGACCACCGGCGAGACCGTCACAGACTGGCGGCGACACTGGGATCGGGAGCCCAACCTCGACGTCGCCATCGAAGCCGACGGCTCGGCCTTCCTTGAACGTTTCATGGAGCGGGTCGGTCGCCTGGCCCGGGAGCGACGCCCAGGGATCTGAGGTCCCCTGGGTCATCGCGGTCGGCGCGTTTCGTGGCACTCTGTCGCGCGGGCCGAGAGAACGAGGGGACGGGAGGTACAGGTGTCGCAGACGTGGCTGCGGGTCGGTGGCGGGCTGCTCGTGTTCGCCCTCATCGCCCTCGTCGGCCTGGCCGCGCTCGGTGGACTCGAGTTCGACGAGGCTCTCGACACCTTCACCATCGTGATGGTCGTGGCCCTCCCCGCCGGCGTGGCCACGTATGCCCTCATCGAGTACCTGCAGACGCGACGCATCGACTCGATCACCCGCCAGTTCGACACCCGCACGCTGGTGCTCATGCCGGTGGCCATGGCCCTCAACATCGTGCTCGGCACGGCCGTGGCCAGCGCGCTCAAGATCCCCATCTACCTCGACTCGATCGGCACCATCCTGGTGGCCGCCCTCGCGGGCCCGTTGGCCGGCGCTGCCACCGGTTTCCTCACCAACGTGGTCTGGACGTATCTCGCGCCACCGCCCTTCGGCAGCCCGTTCGCGGTGCCCTTCGCGGTGGTGGCGGTGGTGGTCGGTCTGCTGGCGGGCACCTTCGCGCGCTGGGGATGGCTGCGACCACGGCCGAACACCTCGGGCCGGCGACTGGTGCTCGGTGGAGCGGTCTCGCTGGGAGCCGTCGCGGTCATGGTCGTGGGGGCCTTGCGAGCGTGGTCGGCTGCCGCCAAGGGAGAGGATCTGGGGCCCGCTTCTGACGAGCGCGCCTTCGTGGTGCTCGGTTGGGTCGCTCTGCTGCTGGTGGTCGGCACCGCCATCGGCCTCGTCGTGCTGCTGGTCCGGCGACGAGATCTGGCGGTGGCCTACATCCTCGCGGCCGGGGTCGTCACCGGCGTGCTGGCTGCCTTCATCGCGGCGCCCATCTCGGCCGGCCTCTTCGGGGGCGTGACCGGCTCCGGCGCAGACTTCGTCATCGCGGCCTTCCGCCAGGCCGGCGCCGAACTGCAGCAGGCCGTGCTCGCCCAAAGCCTCATCAGCGACCCGGTCGACAAGGTCATCACCTATTTCGTGGCGTACCTCATCCTTGGGGCCATGGCCACGCGCACGAAGGCGCGCTTCCCACAGGGTGAATACCTGCTGCCGCTGAGCGATGACGAGGATGACGACGACACTGCTGCTCCCGCACGCTAGCGCTCCCGCCAGTCGCTGGCACGCCCTCGATGCGCTGACCCGGCTGGTGGCAGCGGTGTGCGCGATGGTGGCGGCGCTGATCGTCGGTGGGGTCGTGTGCCCGGTGGTCCTGGCCTTCGTCGCCGTGATCGTGCCGGCCACGGCGGCGCGGGAACTGCGGGATGTGCTGCGCCTGAGCCTCACGCTGGCGTTGCCGCTGGCGGCGAGCGTGGTGATCGTCAACCTGCTCTTCTCGCCCGGAACCGTGGCCGACGGCGCGCTGCTCGCGGCAGAGGTCGTGATCCGCGTGCTGACGATGGCCGGAGCGGCCGTGCTCTTCTACCGCACCACCTCCCCCGCCGACCTCGTGGGCAGCCTGCAGCACCACGGCCTCCCGGCACGGGCCACCTTCGTCATCCACAACGCCGTGGCCATGATCCCGCGGCTGGCCGAGCGGGCGCGGGAGGTCACGGCCGCGCAGCGAGCGCGGGGCTTCGACTCCGAGGGCAGCTGGCTGCGACGGGCCCGGGGCGTGTTGGCCATCACCGGACCGACCGTGCTGGGGGCTATCGGCGAAGGCGAGACGCGCACGCTGGCCCTCGAGACCCGCGGCTTCACACGCCCCGGCCGCATCACCGTGCTGCGCGTCCCGGACGACAGCGCGACCCAGCGCGTCAGCCGCTGGGTGATGGTCGCCGGGGTCTTCGCGCTGGGGATCGCGCAGGTGGCCGGGGTGCTGCCGTGCTGAGCCTGCGGGGCGTCTCCTACCGCTACCCCGGCGCCAAGCGCGACACGCTACACGGGATCGACCTCGACCTCGCCGAGGGTACGGTGACCGGGCTCGTCGGGCCGGCCCAGGCCGGCAAGTCCACACTCTGTCTCGTCGCGGGCGGACTGGCCCCGCGCGTGGTGGGCGGACGAGTCACGGGCCAGGTCGGGGTCGATGGCGCTTCGGTGGCAAGCTGGCCCATGCACCGGCTGGCGCAGGAGGTGGTCACCGGCGTGCAGGATCCTGCGGGACAGCTCTCGCTCATCGCCGAGACCGTGACCGAAGAGGTCGCTTTCGGGCCAGCCAACCTGGGGCTGCCGCGCGCCCAGATCATCGAACGCGTGGACGCAGCCCTGCGGCTGACCGGCATCGAGGACCTCGCCGAGCGCGACCCGGTCCACCTCTCGGGCGGGCAGCAACAGCTGGTGGTGATGGCCGGGCTGCTGGCCATGCGGCCGCGCCACCTCGTGCTCGACGAACCACTGGCGCATCTCGACGCCGTGTCTGCTCGGCTCGTGCTCGACGCCATCCGGGCCGCCGCCGATGCGGGCGCTGCCGTCCTGCTGGTCGAGCAGCGTGTATCCGGGTTGGCCGCCGTGGCCGACTCCGTGCTGGTGATGGCGGCTGGCAACATCGTCACGCGCGGGGCTCCGCACGACGTGCTCGCGGACCCGACGACCCACGTGCTCGGCGTCGAGGAACCGGCTGAGATCGCCGTAGGACGCATGCTCGTCGCAGCCGGAATGGACCCGGAGCCCGAGGAGGCTCGCTCGTGACGGAGCTGCGCCTGGAGGGCGTGACCTACGATTACCCCGACGGCACCCGCGCTCTTGACGGCGTCGATCTGCTGCTCGGACCCGGAACCTCACTGGCGCTGGTCGGCGCCAACGGCAGCGGCAAGACCACGCTCGCCCGCCACCTCGACGGGCTCTTGCGACCGAGCGCTGGCCGAGTCCTCATCGACGACCAGGACACAGCCGGGCTGCGCGTGGCCGAGCTGGCGCGCACCGTCGGGCTTTGCTTCCAGCTCCCCGACCGGCAGATCTTCGGACGGACCGTGCGGGACGAGGTCGAGTTCGGTCCTCGCCAGGCGGGCGCCGACGACGAGGCCGCCTTCGCCCGCGCCAAGGAGGCGCTGGCACGGGTGGGGATGGCCGACGAGCTGGGCACCCACCCCGACGATCTCGGCGAGACCCGTCGCAAGCTGCTCACCATCGCCTCGGTGCTGGCCATGGACACGCCGGTGCTCGTGCTCGACGAGCCCACCACCGGGCTCGATGCGCGTGGGGTCGAGCTGGTCGCCGGGCTGGTCCAGGTGCTCGTGGCCGAGGGTCGCTCGGTCATCGGCATCAGCCACGACATGCGCTTCGTGGCTCGGACCTTCGAGCGCGTGGCCGTGCTCGAGCGCGGCCGTGTCACGCTCCAGGGCACGCCGGCCGAGGTCTTCGCGGAGGAGGCCTGGCCGGCTCTGCGATCGGCCGGGCTGGAGCCGACGGCAGCAGCCGTGGCCGGGGCCCGACATGGGCTCGGCTCGACCCCCACCGAGGCGGCCCTTCTGGAGGCTCTAGGCGGAAGGTCGTGACCGGGGCAGTGTTCGCCCACTAGTATCCGTAGTCCATGGGTGCCATCTCCAACCTGACGCGGATGCTCTTCGTGTTCAAGGGCTACCGCGGGCGGCTCGTCGTCAGCCAGCTGCTACTGATGGTCTCTGCCCTGTGCTCGGTGGCCGTAGCCACGCTGACGCAGCGGATCGATCAACGAGGGCCTCGTGGCGGGCAACCTCGATGTCATCGTCGATACCGGCATCACCATGGTGGTGCTGGCCATCATCGCCGGCGGCACGCTCGCGGGCACGGCCGCGTTCGCCGTGTTCTTCGCGCAGGGCACGGCCTTCTATGTACGTGACGGTCTGTACACCAAGGTGCAGACCATGTCGTTCGGCGACTTCGACCGCTTCCGCACGTCGCAGCTGATGGTCCGGCTCAATGCTGACGTCAACAACATCGCCAACGCCGTCATGTACGCGGTGCTGCTGACGCTGTATGCGCCGTTCATGCTCATCATCGCCTTCGCCCTGGCGCTGTTGTTCACACCCAGCCTGGTCTGGATCCTGGTGATCGTGGCCGTGCTCGTGCTGGTCATCATGGCGTTCCTGATCCCCAGGGTCTTCGCGGCCTATGACCAGCGACAGGAGAAGCTGGACGGGCTCAACAACCGGCTGCAGGAGAACCTCACCGGCATCCGCGTGGTGAAGGCCTTCACGCGCGAGGGCCTGGAGAAGGAGCGCTTCGCCGCCCGCGCCACGGCCCTGCGCAAGCCGGCCTTCACGGCGGCCTTCATGGTAGCCATGCTCAACCCCATCCTCACCGGCATCGCCCAGATCTCGATGGCCTCGGCCATCGGCATCGGCGGCGTGCAGTTGCTCAACGAAGAGGGCATCCAGATCGGCGAGATCGTGGCCTTCACGCAGTACCTCGCGCTGGTGGTCACGCCCCTGGCCCTGATGGCCATCCTGGTCCCCTTCGTGCTCAGGGGCAACTCGTCCGCCGGCCGCATCTGGGAGGTCATCGACGCCGAGCCAGACGTGCAAGACGCTGACGGCGTCAGTGATGCGGACCCGGCCGATATCAAGGGCCGGCTGGTCTTCGAGAACGTCAGCTTCGCCTTCAAGCGACCGGACGGCGAGTACGATCCGCCGGCCATCAAGAACATCGACCTGGTCGTGGAGCCGGGCGAGCGCATCGGCATCCTTGGTGCCACCGGCGCCGGCAAGTCAGCACTGGTGAACCTGGTGCCGCGCTTCTACGACGTGACCGAGGGGCGCATCACCATCGACGGCCGGGACGTTCGAGACTTCCCGCAGGATCAGCTGCGGCAGATCGTGGGCATCGCCCTGCAGGAGGCCGTGCTCTTCCAGGGAGACGTGCGCTTCAATCTGAAGTTCGCGGCACCGGACGTCGAGGACAAGCAGATGTTCGACGCGGCGATGGCCGCGGACGCACACGGCTTCATCACGGGGCTGCCGGAGACCTGGGGCGCTCCCGTGGCCCGTCGCGGCTACAACTTCTCGGGCGGCCAGCGACAGCGCCTGGCCATCACCCGCACCCTGACCGCGGTGCCCAAGGTGCTCATCCTCGATGACAGCACCAGCGCCCTCGACGTGGCCACCGAGAGTCGCGTGCAGAACGCCATCCCTGAGCTCTACGAGGACGTGACCACCATCTACATCGCCCAGCGCATCAGCGCGGTCATCGACCTCGACCGCGTCGTGCTCATGGAGAACGGCGAGATCATCGCCACCGGCACGCACGAGGAACTGATGGGTTCGAGCGAGCTCTACGGGGAGATCTACGAGTCGCAGCTCGGCCGTGGTGTCAAGGCGGGGACGGAGGCAGAGGCATGACCGTGAGCGAACGAGCCTTCCCTCAGAGCCTGCGTGAGAAGCTGGAGCAGCGAAAGCTGCCAGCCGATGCGCCGGAGAAGCCCGATGACACCGGCGACATCGCCAGGCGCCTCATCGACTACATGATCGAGGCGGATCGGCGCCGCTTCATCATCGCGCTCATCGTTCGCCTGGTCGGCGACATCTCACTCATCCTCGTGCCGGTCTTCACCGGTCTCGCCATGAACATCCTCAGCGAGGGCACCGCGACCACGGTAGAGCTGCTCCTGCTCGTCGGTGGTGCCATCGTCGCCGGCCTCGTCTTCCTTGGCACCGCCTGGTACTCGGAGCGGCAGTTCGCGGACCTGGCCACGCTCGGCCTCTCACGGCTGCAGAACGCGCTCTTCGAACACATCCAGACCCTGAGCCTGAGCTTCTTCGACCGGCAGCCGTTGGGACAGCTCATGAGCCGCATCACCAACGACACCGAGTTCGTGGCCCTCTTCTACGAGCAGGCCGTGTCGCAGCTCATCCGCTCGGTCTTCCGCATCGCCATCATCGTGGTGGTCATGTTCCTCATCGACTGGCGCCTGGCGCTGGTGGGCGTGATCATCATCCCCACGATGCTCGTCCTCACCGGCATCGTGCAGCGCATCTCGACCCCGGCCTTCCGCAAGATGGGCGAGGAGATGGGTGAGCTCTCAGGGTTCCAGGAGGAGACCATCTCCGGCCACAAGGTCATCATCAGCAGCCGCCGCCAGATGTGGGCCGCGGAGCAGCAGGACGGCCAGGCCGAGTCGGTCTACGAGACTGCCAGTCACGCGTTCTTCACCTCCGTGCTGCAGTTCCCGTTGACGCAGACGCTGACCATCCTGCAGGTCACGATCGTGCTCATGGTGGGATCGCTGATGGTCTTCGAAGGCGCGGTCCAGCTGGGCACCGTGATCACCTTCATGGGCTTCGTCTACCTGCTCGCGAGCCCGCTCTCGGATATCGCCAACCTCATGGCCACCACGCTCAACGCCATCGCCGGCGGTCGCCGTGTCTTCGCCATCATGGATGAGGAGCCCACGGTGGTGGACGCTCCCGACGCGGCCGACTACCAGTTCAAGGGTGGCGAGATCGAGTTCCGCGACGTGGACTTCAGCTACCTGCCCGGGCGCAAGATCCTGCGACACAACACCTTCACGGCCGCACCCGGCGAGAAGATCGGCATCTGCGGTCCCACGGGCGCCGGCAAGTCGACGATCATCAACATCCTCACCCGCTACTACGACATCGATAGCGGCACGATCCTCATCGACGGCCAGGACATCAGCAAGCTGACCCAGAAGTCGTTGCGCCAGCAGGTCGGCGTGGTGCTGCAGGAGGCCTTCCTCTTCAGCGAGACGGTGATGGACAACCTCAAGTACGCCCGTGAAGGTGCCACCGAAGAGGAGTGCGTCGCGGCGGCGAAGCAGGCCAACGCGCACGAGTTCATCGAGAACCTGCCGCAGGGCTACGACACGATGCTCGCCGAGCGTGGCTCCAATCTGTCACAGGGCCAGCGGCAGATGATCGACCATCGCCCGTGCGATGGTGGCCGATCCCAAGTTGATGATCCTCGATGAGGCCACCTCCAACGTGGACACCCGCACCGAGAAGCTCATCCAGGACGGCCTGACCAAGCTGATGCTGGGCAAGACCTCCTTCTCCATCGCCCACCGCCTCGCCACCATCCGTGACTCCAACCGGATCATGGTGGTCAATGGCGGCGTCATCGTGGAGATGGACTCGCACGACGCGCTCATGGCCGAAGAGGGCCTCTACTACAACCTCTACATGAGCCAGTTCAAGGGCAAGGGTCCGGGCGGCGACGTCGACACCAGCGGGTTCGTCAGCACCTGACCTGCCAGCGCGGCGCCACCAGGACCACGCTCGAACCCGGGCCACCCTGCTGGTGCGCGCGTTCGCTCAGATGGGCTGGTGGTGGCTACCTCGGAGACCGAGGAGACCGTCGAGTGGCCACTATCGAGGACGGCGTCACTCGATCGACCCGTTGCCCACGTACAGATCGTCGACCTCGCCGACCTGATAGAGCTTGTTGCTCCTGTCCTCGGGTTGCTCCGGGACCCCATCGAACTCGATCGTCTTGACCCGGTCTTCCGGCCCGTCAGCGACGTAGCCCACGAATTCATGGTTCGTCGTGTTCCGATGCTCCGCGAGGAGCTCGCCGGACTCGTTGTAGAAGCGCGTCAGCGAGTAGGTGTTCCACATCCGCAGCAGCCCGACATGAGCCACCGGTTCAGAGAAGACCAGCCTGTACCGGGCCTGACCGTCCGGGATGCCGCCCGGGTTCGATCCCATCAGACGATGGTTGGGTGGTTCCGAGACGAAGCCGTGCGGCAGGACGATGACCGGTGTACCCGACGGCGCGGGCCTGGGGGGCAAGGGGTACCGAAACTCCGTCGACCGCATCTTGACCGTGATGCCCGCAGCCGGACCGTCCAGCTTCATCTTGTCCTGGGGCCCGGTCCTGACACCCTCGAAGTCGACGAACGTGACCAGGCTCTCGCGCCGGAGGGCTTCGAACGCCTCTTGAGCGTCCGGCCCCGTAGCGAGCCCCGGGCCGATACCAGGGGCGACGGCGACGGACGGCTCGCGTCTGATCCCGACACCGCCGCATTCGGCCAGGGGCTTGTCGAAGAGTCCGCCCAGCTTCTGTTTCGCCAGGTCGGCATAGACCTCCGCGATCAGGTCTCGTTCGACGCGCAGCTCCTGATCCACCGACAGCGACACGTTGGGGTCGGCGACGGAGATCGTGGACAGCACGCCGCGCTCGCGTTCTGGCCGACTCGGCAGGGTCGTCGGCGCCTCGATGGACGTATAGCAGCGGTCGTTATGTACGCCATTGCCGTACGTGTACGCGCGAGGCGGTGGCGCGCAGGGATCCGGTGACGGTATCGGCAGTTCCGACTTCAGGTGGCAGGCGATGGGACCGGGCCCTGAGAGGACGCCGCCCTGGCCGAAGTGCGTGGGATGGAAGCAGGTCCATGCGATGCAGCGTTCGTCGTCCTGGCAGGCCTGGTCACACGCGTAGCATCCGGAGCGCAGCTCGGTGAAGGACCGATAGGTGTAGCCGGGCCGGTTGGCCGAGATCGGCAGCAGGCCTGCCATCTCGAAACAGCTGCGCAACAGGGGCCGGTCGCCGTCGGCGGCTCGCACCGAAGGCGCCACAGATGCGACCCCGGTCACAGCCAGGAGCACGACGGCAGCCACCGCCACGAAAGACGACTTCAGGGTCCGCATCGATCCCTCCTCTCAGACGGAGGTCTTCGGTCTGGCGACGCTGCCGGCTGGGGGACCGACCGGGCGCTGCGTGGTCGTCGGGGCCGAGTCCCCCCGCACGCTCTGGACGGCTGGTGTCTGTGACGTCTACGAGGATGCTAGCACCCATGTCACGGTCGATCCAGCCGGACTCGTCCCCTGGTCAGGCCGGCATGGCGGTGCACGCGCCCGGTCGTTCGGCCCGGGAACCCTGGGGCCGAAGACAGCGTGGTGGATGGCTGATGGGAGTCACTCGGGTAGGCTCTGGAGATCCAGCCAAGTCGTTGGGTCAAGCGGTGTCAGTCGAGGGAGAAGGCATGGAGCTCGAGATGCGGTCAGTGGTCGTGAAGACCTTCCCTGCCGCTACGGAGGCGATCGCCGCCGAGCACTTCGCGACGGATCTGGCCGTGGCCGCCCGACTGGGCTACGCGGCGACGTCGCAGTCCTGGGACGGGGAGCAGTTGACGGTGGTCTACCAGCTACAGCCTTCGGGCGAGGCTGGACCACCCGACCCGCCACCCGCGGCACGCGCGGAAGCTAATGCGCAGGCCAACCAGGAACGCGCGGAGGGCCGCGATCGAGTCGGTCTGCCGCCTCCACCAGCCGGGTCTCCGCCGCCGGCGACTCCTCCGCCAGCCCTCCCGCAACGGGATCGAGGTGGGCTGGTGGCCGGCGCGGTGATCATCGGCATCGGACTGTTCTTGCTGCTTGCCCAGGTCATACCCGACATCGGTCGTGCGATCCCGCTCTTCATCGGTCTCGCCTTCCTCGCAGCGTTCGTCCCGAAGCGCGAGTACGGGTTCCTCATCCCGGGCTGCATCGTCACCGGCGTCGGGGTCGGGGTCGTGCTCACGGGGGTCGTCGCTGACCCCTGGTCGGGGGCCGCCGTGCTGTTCTCGCTCGCGGGCGGTTTCATCGCCATCTGGGTCGTGAGCCTGCTGCTCCGGCGCCTCGACAGCCAGTGGCCGAGGGGTGCCAGCCGAGAAGCGGCCCAGGCCCTCTGGTGGCCGCTCATCCCGGGTGGCATCCTCGCGCTCGTGGGCCTCATCGTCCTCACCGAGGCTGGCTTCGAGAGCGACCTGCTGCGCTGGTGGCCGTTGCTCATCATCGGAGCCGGCATCGTCGTGCTGGTGTCAGCCCTGTCACGACGGAACGACGGCCGAGCGCCCTGAACCTCCTGACGCTTGTTCGCGGGCCGGGATCACTCACGGAAGATGTCGAGCACTGGCACCAAGGGGGCCTTCGGCAGAACATGCCTTCTTCGCAACCCTGAGGACACTTGACCTCGCCAGCGCGGGCCCGTGTACGATGCCGCGAGCGAGAGTGGCCGGGACGTCCCCCGCTCGGGTGCGCCTGTCACCGGCACCAGGGAGGTTCTATCGGATGATCAGGCGTCGCCCCATGCTCGCAGCTACCACGCTGCTGGCCCTCACCGTGACCGCGAGCTCTGCCGCGGTCGTCGCCCAGGACGAGCCCCTCAAGGTCTTTGGCGCGTATGCCACCCAGATCGAGGAGCCGTGGGACGGCGTCATCCACGCCGCGCTGAACGCCGAGGCGGCGGCTGGCCGCATCGACTATCGCTACGCCGACGACATCGGCTACTCAGGCGACATGGAGTTCGTGCTCCGCGAGGAAGCCGAGCTCAACGCGCCCGACGTCATCTTCGGCGATGCCTTCGGCAACGAGGAAGCGGTGCGCGCGGTCGCGGCCGACTATCCCGACATCGCCTTCGTCTTCGGCTCCGGCGGCGGCCCCGCCAATCCCAATTTCAGCGTCTTCGACAACTGGATCCATGAGCCCGCCTACCTCGCCGGCATGCTCGCGGGTGGCCTCACCGAGACCGGCGTCATCGGCATCGTGGGCGGTGTGCCCGTACCGGAGGTCAACCGCATCAGCAACGCCTTCGTGGCCGGTGCCCGCGAGGTCAACCCCGGGGTCGAGGCCAAGGTCAGCTTCATCAACAGCTGGTTCGACCCCGCGTCCGCCAAGGAAGCGGCGCTGGCCCAGATCGACGCCGGTGCCGACGTGCTCTACGCCGAGCGCGCGGGCGTCATCGAGGCTGCCGTGCAGGAAGGCGTCCTCGCCGTGGGCAACATGAGCGACCAGTCGGCCGATGGACCCGATTCGGTGGTCACCAGCGTGACCTGGAACATGACCCCCACCGCCGAGTACATCATCGACCAGGTCGCCGGCGGCACCTACACCAGCCAGGACCTCAAGGACTTCAGCATGGTCGCCAAGGGCGGCGCGGCGTTGGCCCCCATCAACGAGGCCCTGGTACCCGCAGACCTGCTCGCGACGGTCATGGCCAAGGAGGCCGACATCGTCAGCGGCCTGGTCCGCGTCGACATCAACGAGGCCACCCCGGCCGGGTCGGAGATCCCCCGGCCGAATAGCCAGCCTCAGCATCCGATCGCGATGACCACGGTCGGCGGCCAGGGAGACCTGGCCGCCGAGCTGCGTGGCATCAGCAAGCGTTTCGGCGACCTCGTCGCGGTCGACACGGTGGACCTGGCCCTGACCAGGGGTGAGGTCCACGCCCTGCTCGGAGAGAACGGCGCCGGCAAGACGACGCTGATGCGCATCCTCTACGGGCTCACCGCCGCCGACGCCGGCACCACCCTCGTGGACGGCACACGGGTCACCATCCGCGCGCCCCGCGACGCCATCGCGGCGGGCATCGGCATGGTCACCCAGCACTTCAGCCTGGTGCAGCCGATGACGGTAACCGAGAACGTCATCCTCGGTCGTGCCTCGGGGGCGCGGCTTGACCTCGACGCTGCCCGCCGCTCGGTCGAGGAGGCGGCTGACCGCTTCGGCATCGCCGTGCATCCGGAGGCGGTCGTGGCGGAGCTCTCCGTCGGCGAGCAGCAGCGCGTGGAGATCGTCAAGGCGCTCGCCCGCGATTGCCGCGTGCTCATCCTCGACGAACCCACGGCCGTGCTCGTGCCGCAGGAAGTGGATGCGCTCTTCGAGACGCTGCGCCGCCTCATCGACGAGGGTCTCTCGGTCGTCTTCATCAGCCACAAGCTGGGCGAGGTCCGGGCCATCAGCGACCGTGTTTCGGTCATGCGCCGGGGCCAGATGGTGGGCACAGCCCCGGGTGACACCGACGAGCGCGAGCTGGCGCGGATGATGGTCGGCCGGCCCACCTTCGGCGTCGATCGCCAGGAGCCACTGTGGCACGACGGCGAGGCGCGACTGCAGGTCCGTGGCCTGTCCGCGCGCGGCAACCACGGACTGCCGGCCCTGCACGCGATCGAGCTGGACGTGCACGCGGGCGAGATCGTGGGCGTGGCCGGCGTCAGCGGCAACGGACAGACGGAGCTGGCCGAAGTGCTCAGCGGCATGCGCGCCGCGACCGCGGGCTCGATCACCGTCGACGGCGGGGAGCTGGCCAACGCTGGTCCTGCGGAGATCATGGCCGCGGGCGTGGGCCGCATCCCCGAGGACCGCCACGCCAGCCTGGTGCTGGACCTGCCAGTCTCGCTCAACCTGATCATGGAGCGCATCGACGACTTCGCTCCCGGCGGGCGGCTCGATCGGGCCGCGATCGAGGCTCACGCAGACGACCTCATCGAGCGCTACCGCATCAAGGCTCGACCGGGCGACCGCGTGGCCACGCTCTCTGGCGGCAATATCCAGAAGGTGCTGCTGGCGCGCGTGCTTTCGCGCGACCCGAAGGTGGTGGTCGTCTCCCAGCCCACCCGGGGCCTCGACGTCGGCGCCAGCGAGTACGTGCGCGAGGAGCTGCTGGCGCGCCGGGCCGAGGGCGCCGCGATCTTGCTGATGTCGGAGGACCTCGACGAGCTGGTCAGCCTCTCCGATCGCATCATCGTGCTCTACGAGGGCCGCATCGTGGGTCGCATCGAGGCCGCCGACGCCGATCCCGAGCACCTCGGCATGCTGATGGCCGGGCGCGTGGCCGAGTCGGGGGCATGACCCTCGAGGCCCGGCGCATGGCCGAGAGCCGGCTCGGTCGAGCCGGGATGATCGCGGTCGGGGCGATCGTGACCATCCTGGCGGTCACCGGTGGCGCCTTCGTCGTCGCCGGGGCCAACCCGCTCGAGGCCTACGCGGCCTACTTCATCACCCCCCTGACCCGCGAGTTCACGTTGCTCGAGGTCCTCAACAAGGCGACACCCATCCTCTTCACGGGCACGGCCGTGGCCATCGCTTTCCGCGCCGGATACTGGAACATCGGCGTCGAAGGCCAGCTGCTCATGGGTGCGGTCGCCGCGGCCGGCATCGGCCAGCTCGCCGAGGGCTGGCCCAGCCTTCTCGTGCTGCCACTGATGGTCGCCGGTGGTGCGCTGGCGGGAGCGGCCTGGGCGCTGGTGCCGGCGCTGCTGCGCGTGAAGATGGGCATCGACGAGGTCGTGACCACGCTGCTGCTCAACCCGGTGGCGCTGCTCGTCGTGCAGGGCCTGCTCCACGGTCCGTGGAAGGACCCCGAGACCGGCTTCCCCGAGTCGCCGCGCATCGCAGCCGCTGCCGAGTTCCCGCAGCTGTCGGAGTTCATCCCCCTCATCGGGCGCTCGCGTCTGCACCTCGGCTTCATCATCGCGGTCGTCATCATCGTGGTCGCCTGGTACGTGCTCAGCCGCACCTCGACCGGCCTGCGGGTGCGGGCGGTGGGCCTCTCGCCCCACGGTGCCCGCTTCGCCGGCATCAAGGTCGAGCGCACGCTCCTGCGCGTGGCTCTCGTCTCGGGCGCCATCGCCGGTATCGCCGGCGTGAGCGAGGTGGCCGGCATCCAGTTCCGTCTCACCGAGGGTGTCTCACCCGGCTTCGGCTACACCGGTGTGGTGGTGGCCATGCTCGGCGGCCTGACCATGCCTGGGGTGCTCATCGCGGGCCTGCTCCTGGGTGACCTCAGCGTCGGCGCCTCCTCCGCGGTGCGCTCGCTACAGATCCCCAGCCAGGTCGGCGACGTGGTGCAAGGCACGCTCCTGCTGGTGGTCGTGGGTGCGGTGGCCATCTACCGCTGGCGCACCACCCGCGAGGACGACCGGCCGCCCGACGAGGGTGAGCCCGAGCCCGATGAGCCACCGGGCGCGCCGGAAGGCCGGGCACCGGTGGAGGAGCCACCGACATGACGTTCTTCGCCGACATCATCGGCGCCACATTCCGCAACGCCACGCCGCTCGTCTACGGCACCGTCGGTGAGACCTACACCGAGCGCGCCGGCGTGCTCAACCTGGGCGTCGAGGGCACGATGTATGCGGGCGCCTTCTTCGGCTTCGCGGTGGCCTACCAGACCGGTGACCCCTGGATCGGCTTGCTGGGTGCCGTCGTGGTGGGCCTCATCGCTGGTGCCCTGATGGCGCTGATGACGGTCACGCTGGGCGCCAACCAGCACGTCAGCGGCCTGGGCCTGACCATCGTGCTCATCGGCCTTTCCGAGTTCGCCAACCGCATGATCTTCACTGGCGGCTCGTTGCCGCGCATCGAGCCCATGGCCCTGTGGGACCCGCTGGCTGATCTCGGCGGGCCGCTGGGCGGCATCGCAGAGCAGTACGGCCTGACCTACGTGGCGTTCTTCCTCGTCGTGCCCATCAGCTGGTGGGTGCTGATGAAGACGCCGCTGGGCTTGTCCATCCGTGCCGTGGGCGAGAACCCCGAAGCGGCTGACGTGGCCGGCATCAACGTCTTCCGGGTGCGCTACGTGGCACTCATGATCGGCGGCGCGTTGATGGCCGTGGGCGGCGCCTTCATCACGCTCTCGGTGCTGGGCACCTTTACGCTCGACATCATCGCCGGGCGCGGCTGGGTGGTCATCGCCCTCGTCATCTTCGGGCGCTGGCGCATCTTCCGCGGTGTGCTCGGCGCCCTCATCTTCGCGGCCGTCTACTCGCTGGGCCTGCGCCTGCGCATCACGCCCGGCTTCGAGGACATCCCCAACGAGGTCATGCTGGCGCTGCCGTACCTCATCGTCATCCTGGCCCTGGCCCTGTCCGGGCGCAACGTGCCCTACCCGGGCGCCTACCTCAAGCCGTATCGTCGGTCTTAGATTCCGACCACAGGAGGGAACCGTGGACGACCACGACTTCATGAAGATCGCCATCGACGAGGGCGCCCAGGGTCTGTCCGAGGGCGGCGTGCCCGTGGGCGCGGCGCTGGTCGCGGACGGCAAGGTGCTCGGCTCCGGCCACAACCGCCGGGTGCAGCAGGGCTCGGTCATCCGCCACGGTGAGACGGACTGCCTGGAGAACATCGGCCGGCTGCATGCCTCGGTCTACAAGCGGGCCACGATGTACACCACGCTCTCCCCGTGCGACATGTGCACCGGCGCCATCCTGCTCTACGGCATCCCGCGCGTGGTCATCGGTGAGAACGAGACCTTCATGGGTGGCGAGGATTACCTGCGCAGCCGAGGCGTCGAGGTGATCAACCTCGACTCGCCCGAGTGCAAGGCCCTGATGGCCGAGTTCATCGGGCGCTACCCGGACGTCTGGAACGAGGACATCGGCGAGGAGTGACCGAACCGGAGCCCTCGAGCCCGAGTCTCCGCAGCCATTGGACACGAGGGTCGTTCACGACCTCGGTGGGCCACGGCCGCGCGCCAAGAGGCCCCTGGATAGGCCGCGTCGAGCGTCGATCGTGCACGGGTGGGCATCGAGTGATTCCCGGTTCCCGATCCGTCTGGCACGTGCGGGCCGCGGCTGGGCCTGACCTGCGATGGTCGCCAAGGATCGACCTCTCGAGCCTGAGCGCGCGGGCGTCGAGCGGAGGCAGCGCCAGCGGGGCGCACGACGACCCTGTGCGATAGTGGCGAGGCCACATGATGTCGTCGATCGGTCGCCGGATCCCGCCCCTCGCCCTGGCCCTCGGCATGGCCCTGTTTGCACCATCGCTGGCGCTGCCCGCAGCGGCCCAGGAGGGTGGTGAGGCCTGCGATCGCGGCTGGTATGACGTAGAGCTGCGCGAAGACATCGAACCCGAGGGCATCCTGGCCCTCGGGCCCGACGAGCTATGGCTGGCCGGTGGCGCGATGCTCGGTGGCGGGCGACGGCAGGCGGCCGTGTTGCACCGTCTCGGCGACGATGCCGACCTGGAGTTGCCATCGCCCCCCGAGGAGCGTGACTCGGGCCTGATGGCCATCGCGTCGGCCGGTCCCGGCGAGCCCATCTGGGCCGTCGGATACGCCCGCGAGACCGACTACGTCGCGGCCTACGTGGCACGCCGCGACGAGGCCGGCTGGGGCCGATCGGAGACCATCCAGCCCGACGGCTTCAACGCCGCCCTCAGCGATGTCGATGCGTCGCCGGCGTACGGCGCCTGGGCCGTCGGCTTCCTGCAGGGCGTGCCCGGCGACCAGCGGCCGTGGGCGCTGGCGCTACGCGACGACGGCCGCATCGGCTCGCGCCTGCCCATCGCCGAGGGCGTGCGGGCCACGCTCGCGGGCGTCTCGGTCAGCGACGAGGGTGGGGTCTGGGTCGCCGGTACCATGCTGGCCGAGGCGCAGATGCAGCCCTACCTCGCGCTCCGCGAGGGAGATCGCTGGCAGCGCCTCACCGTCGACGGACTGGAGGACGCGGCTCTCGCCGACATCGATGTGCCCACGCTCGACATGGGCTGGGCCGTGGGACACCGCATCGATGGCGCCACCATCCGGGCGCTGATCCTGCGCTGGGACGGCACGGCCTGGTCGGAGGTGGCGGGCCCCGACGTAGGCGACGCGCCCACCCTGCTCACGAGCGTGAGCTACAGCGATGGCAGCCTGGCGGTCGGTGGTGCCAGCTGGGATGCCGACAAGGGCCGCTATGCCCCGCTCGCAGCCCGCCTGGTCGACGACGAGTGGATCGTCTCGGACGCCCCGCGACGCTGGGGCATGGGCAGCGTCACCGACATCAGCGGCGATCCCGGGGCTGATGGCTGGGTGGTGGGCCGGGTCGATGAGGGACTCATCGCTCGCGTCTGCGACGCGCCCGCGGCGATGGCTGTGTCAGAACCGGTGACCGATACCCTGCCGCCACCGCCTGAGCCTGTGGTCCAGGTAGCGGCGACGCCATTGACCGGCCGGGTGGTGGCCATCGACGTCGCCGCGGACGTGGGACTGCCGACCGCGAGCCAGTCCTGGGGCGCGACGGTGGCCGACTTCGACGGTGACGGCCGTGACGACATCTTCCTCGGTCGCCACGGCGCCCGGGCCCAGCTCTATCGCAACACCGGCGGCGCGTTCGTCGATTCGGAGCAGACGTTCGGTGGTGGTGACCGTCACGCCTGTGCCGCCGCGGACGTCGACGGCAGCGGCCTGCCGGACCTCTATTGCGCCTTCGGGGCCTCACGCGGGACCGGCACCAAGCACAACCAGCTGTGGCTCGATCCCGGGCGTGCGCCGGCGCTGGACGACGATGCCGGCGGCGCCACAGAGCCGCTGGGGCGCGGCCGGCAGCCGCGTTTCCTCGATATCGATGAGGACGGCGAAGACGACCTCTTCATCGGCCAGGAGACCAAGCGCATGGATGGTCTGCCCTCGACCAACCGCGGCTACCTCGCAGTCGGGCCAGCGGCGTTCGAGGCTACGCCGCTGCCCGGCATCGACACCGGCCTCGCGACCGAAGCCATCAACGTCGCGGACTACGATGGTGACGGGCGCGACGACCTGCTCTTCGTCTACTGGGACAAGCGCGCGCTGGCGCCGACGTCGGGCATCCGCCTCTATCGCAACGAGCCCGGGACCGCGTTCAGCGATGTCACAGCCGAGGTGGGCATCGAGTCGATCGGCGAGCGTGACGCGGTCCTGAGCGACCTCGATGGCGACGGTCAGCTCGACCTCGTGCAGCTCTCACCCACGAAGGTGGTGGTCTCGCTCGGGCGCGATGGGCACTTCGAGCGCAGTTGGGACCTCGGCGTCTCGGAGGGCACGGCCCTCGCAGCCGGTGACGCCGACGGCGATGGCGACGTCGACCTCTATGTGCTCCAGGGCAAGTCGGGCAGCGGCGCGCACGATGTCATCCTGCGCAACGACGGCGATGGGACGTCGTTCAGCACCATCGACGTGCCCGAGGTGCGCGGCGGCAGCGAGGACGACGTGGTCGCCCTTGACTACGACACCGATGGTCGTGTGGACTTCCTCGCGCTCAACGGGCGCAATAGCGCGAAGGGTCCCGTCCAGCTGGTCACCCTGGTCGGCGCGGACTAGCCTTCGCGCTCGCGGTCCAAGGCTTCCTGGATCTGGGCCTCGGCCTCGGGGTCCAGGGTGGTCTGGTAGACCTTGCCCTTGTACGGATCCAGTGCACCGACGATACCGGCCATCGTGCCGGTGCCGAGGACGAACAGCGCCGAGCTGTCGTTGGTGAGGTCCTGGGTCACGTCCTTGACCAGGTTCTTGTCCACGTTCTGATGCAGCGAGCGGCCGATCAGGCCTCCCGCGATGGCGCCGATGGCCAGACCTGCGATCGGGAAGAAGACGATGCCCAGCAGCAAGCCGAGCGCTCCTCCGATGGTGGCGCCGCCGGCCGTCACGGTATCCACGCCGTGATGGACGTGGACCTTGCCGTCGGAGTCCTTCTCGACGACGGCCATGTCGTTGATCTCGACCGCGTGTGCCTTCTGTACGCCCTTGAGGCGCTCTGCAGCTTGCCCTGCCGTCTCTCGCGCCTCGAACGTGATGACCAGCAATTGACTCATGGATCACTCTCCCCTCTGGTGCTGAGCGCCGAGTGTACCCGCTGTCAGGGACTCGGCCAACTTCGAGTCAGGTGCGTTCGAGCACGACCTCGTTGACGGCCCCGTCGACGATGGTCCAGGCGCGCAGCTCCGGTGGCTCGCTGGCGAAGGAAGCCAACAGGTAGACCGCGTCCGGAAACGCGGCCAGGCCGATGTCTGTGGGTGATGGATACGGCGGCGAAGCCACGTGCGAGTGGACGATGCCCCAGACGGCCTCGTCGTTCTCGTCGATCTGCTCGAGCAGTTCCAGTTGCTCCATCGGGTCCATCAGATAGCGGAAGGGCAATTCGGCCACATTGCGCATGCCCACGAAGCGGCTGGGGACGCCACCGTCTTCGGCTACGCGATCGGCCACGAGCACGCCGCAGCCCTCGTTGGGTACGGCCGAGCGCAGCCAGTCCACGACGTCCTCGCGGATAGGTGCAGGGATGCGAGCCGAGGCCGGCACCCACGGCGGCCCGGAGCCTCGGGCACCAGCGTCGCGGGCACGGTCGCGAGCGGCGGCTCCCAAATCGGCGGCGCGCTGCCAGTCATCGACCTCGGGCACGAGCTCACCGTCGCCGACCGCCGCCGGCTCTCCGCTCGAGGAGAGCACCTCCGGCGCGCGGGGACGCTCTTCGCTCACCACAGGTTGAGGCTCTCGATCTCGTCCTCGTCGGCGTCGAGGTCGCGCGTCCAGATGTCCTGGCTGAGGTACTTCCAGCCGCCGTCGGCCAGCAGGGCCACGATGGTGCCGCGTTCCATCTCCCGGGCCAGCTGCTTGGCCGCGACCATCACCGCTCCACAGGAGACGCCCGCGAAGATGCCTTCCTTCTCGGTCAGCTCTCGCAAGGCCTCGATGGCGTCGGCGTTGCTCACCAGTAGCTTGCCGTCGATGCCGGCGGGATCGAAGATCTCCGGGATGAAGCCCTCATCGAGCGAACGCAAGCCCTGCACCCGCTCACCCGGCATCGGCTCGGCCGCGTAGATGCGCACGTCGGGGTTGTGCCGACGTAGTCGCCGACCGACGCCCATGAGCGTGCCGCCGGTACCCAGGCCAGCCACGAACGCATCCACCTCCGGGCAGTCGGCGATGATCTCCTCCGCGGTGGTCTCCTCGTGCGCCCGCGGATTGGCCTCGTTGCCGTACTGATAGGGCATCACGAAGCGCTCGTCCCGCTCGACGAGATGCTTGGCCATGGCCACCGCCCCGTTAGAGCCGAGGTGGCCCGGCGAGTCGATGACCTCCGCACCGAAGAGTGCCAGCAGCTGGCGACGCTCCATGGTCACGTTGTCCGGCACGACCACCGCCACGCGGTAGCCCTTGCGCCGAGCGATCATCGCAAGGGCGATGCCGGTGTTGCCGCTGGTGGGCTCGATGATGATCGAGTGTGGCTGTAGCCGGCCCGAGCGCTCGAGGTCCTCGATGAGGTACTTGGCCACCCGGTCCTTGACCGAGCCGGTCGGGTTCATGAACTCGAGCTTGGCGTAGAGACGAACGTTGGGGTTGGGGCAGACGTTGGCCACCTCCACGAGCGGCGTGAAGCCGATGGCGTCGACGATGCTCGGGAAGCGTCCGCCGTGGCGCGCGTTGCCACCGTGGGCATGGGGACGCAGCGCGTCGATCTCGGTACCCGAATGTCGTTCCGTCGTAGTCACGACGAAGACCTCGCTAGCGGCCCCCAGCCATGGCGGGCAGTAGGATGACCTCGTCGCTCTCCCCGACCGGCGTCTCGAGCTCCTGCTCGTAGCGGACGTCACGCCCGTTGACGTAGACATTGACGAAGCGGTTGAGCGTCCCGTCCTCGGTGAAGACCTGCTCGCGCAACCCCGGGAACTGCTCGAGCAGCGACTCGAGGGCCGCGCCGACCGTGGCGCCGCTGACCTCGACCTTCTTCTGGTTGCCGGCCTGCGCACGCAGGACCGGCGGGATGCGGACTGCGGTCATGCGTTCACCCCCGTCGTGGCAGCTGGTGTGGTTGGCAGTGTGAAGATGCCGTCATCGGCCGTGGCCTCCGGCAATTCGCCGTCGCCGCAGGCCGGGCACCTCGGGTCACGCTGCAGCTGGAGCTCGCTGAAGGCTCCGTCGAGCGCGTCGTAGATGAGCAGGCGCCCCGCGAGCGAATCGCCGATGTCGAGCAGGACCTTGAGGCCCTCGGTAGCCTGGAGCAGACCCATCACGCCGGGCACCACGCCCAGCACGCCGGCCACCGAACAGCCCGGTGCCAGCTCGGGCGGCGGGGGCGTGGGATAGAGACAGCGGTAGCAGGGACCCTCGTCGGGTTTGAACACCGTCAGCTGGCCCTCGAAGCGGAAGACCGAGGCATGCACCACCGGGATGCCGGCCGCCACCGCCGCGTCGTTGAGCACGTAGCGCGTCTCGAAGGTGTCGGTGCCGTCGAAGATGACGTCGTAGCCATCGATGAGCTCGGCCACGTTGTCCGGGCCGAGCATGACCTCGTGGGCCACGACCTTCACATCGGGGTTGAGGTCGTTGATGGTCATCTCGGCCGACTCGACCTTGCGCATGCCCACGCGGTCGTTGCGGTGGACGATCTGACGTTGCAGGTTGGAGGCATCGACCACATCGAAGTCGACGATACCGATGGTGCCCACGCCGGCCGCTGCGAGGTAGAGCATGGCCGGGGAGCCGAGCCCACCGGCGCCGATGAAGAGCGCCTTCGAATCAAGCAGCCGGGCCTGGCCCTCGGCCCCGACCTCGGGGATGAGTAGGTGCCGCGAGTAGCGCTGCTTCTGCTCCGCGGTCAGCACACGCGGCTGTTCCCAGGAGCGGCCCTCGGACTTCCAGGCCTGGAAGCCACCGGCCATGGAACTCACGTCGGAGTAACCCATGCGCACCAGCGTCTGGCCGGCGAAGAGCGAGCGGATGCCGCCCGCGCAGTAGACCACGAGGGGTGCAGACCGATCGGCTACGAGGCCTTCGATGTCCTGCTCGATGTACGACTTGGAGAGGTGCGCGGCGCCACTGACGTGGCCCTGCTCCCACTCGTTGTCCTCACGACAGTCGATGAGCGTTGCGCCCTGTGCGGCGGCGAGCTCAGCCTGGGCCGTGGTCACCTCGTTGACCTCTGCTCGCGCCTCGGCGAGGAGGTCCCGGTAGGTCTTGGTCATGGGGGTGTGACTCCGTGGTGGATCGACTCGGGCGGTCGAAAAGGGACTGGTCGGTCGGTGGTCAGACGCCGGCGTCGGTCGCCGGCGGTCGACGGTCGCTGGACCCCCTGACCATCACACCGAGGGACTTCGGGGTCATGCGCTGACCTCCGGGGCCTCGGTCGTGGCCTCCTTGTCGCCGCGCTCTCGGAGCGCGTGCTGCAGCGTTTCGAGCGAGAGCAGCGCGCACTTGAGGCGGGCGGGGCTGATCTCGAATTCCGAGCAGGTCAAGGATGTCCTGGTTCGACATGGCCTCGACCTCGGCCACGGGACGGCCCTTGATCTCGTCGGTCAGCAGGCTCGCGCTGGCTTGGCTGATGGCGCAGCCGCGGCCGCTGAAAGCGACGTCGCTGACAGCGCCATCGCCATCGACGATGAGCATCATCGTGATGCGGTCGCCGCACAGCGGGTTCTGCCCCTCGTAGCTGGCGTCGGGCGCGTCGAGCGTGCCGAAGTTGTGGGGTTCGCGATAGTGCTCGAGGATCTCGTCGCGGTAGAGGTCGTCCATGGGCTCGTGCAGGGTACTCGATTCGAGGTCTTGGCTGGTCAGGAGTGGCTGGTAGTGGCGGGTCTTCGCCCGAAGATACGCTGCACGCCGCGAAGTCCGGCGGCCAGGCGATCGACATCCTCGGTCGTGCTGTAGACGTTGAATGAGGCGCGCCCGGTGGCCGTCTCGCCCAGTCGCTCGTGCAGCGGCTGGGTGCAGTGGTGTCCGGCACGGATGGCCACGGCCTCACGGTCGAGGAGTGTGGCCACATCGTGGGCGTGTGCCTCCGGCAGGGTGAAGGTGACGATGCCCGCGCGTTCGACCGGGTCCTTGGGGCCGTGGAGCCGGATGCCCGGCACTTCACGTGGCAGGACCTCGAGGGCGTAGGCGGTCAGGGCCTCCTCGTGGGCGGCGACGTTCTCCATGCCCAGGGCCGAGAGGTAGTCGACTGCCGCCCCCAGCCCGATGGCCGAGGACACGGCCGGCGTACCGGCCTCGAACTTGTGGGGGATCTCGTTGTAGGTCGAATGGCGCAGGTGCACCGAGCTGATCATGTCGCCGCCGGTCATGAAGGGCGGCATCGCTTCGAGCAGCTCACGCCGAGCCCAGAGGGCACCAGAGCCGGCAGGCCCCAGCATCTTGTGGCCACTGAAGGCATAGAAATCAGCTCCGAGGTCCTGCACATCCACCCGCAGGTGGGGCACGGCCTGGGCACCATCGACCAGGACGAGGGCACCCGCGGCGTGAGCCTGCGCCACCATCGTCTTGACGTCGTTGAGCGTACCGAGCGCGTTGGACTTGTGCGTGAAGGCCACCAGCTTGGGCCCGGTCCGCAGCAGGACCTCCGAGCTCTCCATGATGAGCCGGCCCTCCGTGTCGAGGGGCACGAACTCCAAATCGGCCGTCCTGGCCTGGGCCAGGACCTGCCAGGGCACGAGGTTGGAGTGGTGCTCCATCTCGGTGAGCACGATCGCGTCCGCGCGGCCGATATTCGTCCAACCCCACGTATGGGCCACCAGGTTGATGGCCTCGGTGGCATTGCGCACGAAGATGACCTCGTGAGGGTCCGGCGCGTTGATGAACTCCGCGACCTTGACGCGCGCGCCTTCATAGGCGGCCGTGGCCCCTCCCCGATGGCATAGATGGCGCGGTGCGGCGGACGTTGGCGCTATAGGTCTGGTCATAGGCGCTCACGGCCTCGGAGACCACGCGCGGCTTGAGCGAGGTAGCGGCACTGTCGAGGTACGCCAGGCGCAGCCCGTGGAACTCCCGTTCGAAGATCGGGAAGTCCCGGCGGATGAGCTCGGGATCGAAGGGAGCGGGGGCGTTCATGGAAGTCGCCTGGGCGCCGCGGGCCGGCCGGAGCCGATCAGAGCTAGTCCTCCAGCTCTTCGAACTGCTCGGGCTCCGGCTCCTCCTCGAGTGCATCCGCCTCGAAGCCGGCTTCACGCAGGATGGGCGCGTAGCCCTCGTCCTCGAGCCGCAGCGCGAGGTCCTTGCCGCCACTGGCGATGATCTGGCCCTGGGCCAGGTCCTGCACATGGTCTGGCTGGATGTAGTTGAGCAGTCGCTGGTAGTGGGTGATGAGAAGCACGCCCAGATCCGGGTTGAGCTGCGCGTTCACGCCCTCGGCCACGATGCGCAGGGCGTCGATATCGAGCCCCGAGTCGGTCTCATCGAGGATGGCGAACTCCGGTTCGAGGATGGCCATCTGGAGCATCTCGAGACGCTTCTTCTCGCCACCGGAGAAACCTTCGTTGACGTAGCGGCCGGCGAACGAGTCATCGAGGTGGAGCAGCTCCATCTTGTCCCGCAGGAGCTTGCGGAACTCGCCCAGTCTTGATGCCACCCTTGGTCATGTCCGAGGGATCGACCTCACCATCGCCGGCGTGCAGGGGGCAGCAGCGGGCGTTCAGAGCCGTGCGCAGGAAGGAGGCCACCGACAGACCGGGCACCGCGGTGGGGTACTGGAACGCCAGGAGGGGCCAGGCGTGCGCGCTTGTCCGCCGAGAGGTCGAGCACGTTGATGCCCTTCCACCAGACCTCGCCGCTGGTGACCTGGTAGGCGGGGTGACCCATGAGGGCATAGGCAAGAGTGGTCTTGCCCGAGCCATTGCGGCCCATGATGGCGTGGACCTCGCCCTTGCGGACCTCGAGGTTGATGCCGCGCAGGATTCGATGTCCGGGTTGGCCGCTGGCACCACGCGCAGGTCGCGGATGACCAGCTGGCGGTCGTCGGCGATGGCCTCGGACTCGGCGGCGGGGAGGGTAGCGGTCTGGTCGGTCATGGCTGGGCGACTGGCTCCTTGGTGCTTCGATCGGCGAGTGGTTGGACGGCCACGAGGACCGGTTCGGAATGGGCAGGATGGCCGGGCGCAGGCTCGGCGAGTTCCTCGAGGGTCATCGATCACGGCCTCGACGATGGCGTCGCGGACCCGCAGCCAGAGGCGCTCCGCGTACCGAGACTCCCGCGCGCTGGCAGGTCTCCGCGTGGTGGAGGTCATCGCTGGCACAGACCATGGGCGCGATGGGACCCTCGAGCGCGGTGATGACCTTGATCATGCGGATCTCGGAGGGCGGCCTGGACGAGCTGGTCGCCGCCGTGAGCGCCTCGCGTGCTGGTGACGAGCCCGGCTTCGCGGAGGCTGACCACCAGCTGCTCCAGGTAGGGACGGGGCAGTTGCTCATGACCGGCCATCTCGCTGAGGCTGACGGGGCCGCTGCCGTAGTGGCGGGCGAGCTCGACCATCAGGCGCACGCCGTACTC
>CAVQPG010000010.1:0-30098 GCA_963714675.1 uncultured Chloroflexia bacterium
ACGGCAACGATCCGGGCGAGCGAGGGTCAGGATCTTGTCGAGTTAGCCCTGGCTGGGTCTCCCGATTATCGACCAGATCACGCCCGCAGATAGCGGCACGGACGGTCTGACCGGCTTCGCCTGTCCCGAGCGTACAGTTGGACAGCCAGCTGGCGCCTCGTCACTCTGTCGCAAGGCCTGGGCGCTCCTCGCGATTCGAGGGACTCAGAGGGGGCTGCTGTCGGCACCGAGCTGGAAGACCATGGCAGCGCCGTACACCTCACCGGGCCTCAGCACGATCGAAGGCGGCCCTGCCGGATCTTGCGCCCGACACGCCCATCAGTCCGGCAGGTCCCTCTCGATCGCGACCCGCAGGTGCGAGCCCGGGCTGCGCAAGAGGCCGCCCGCCATCACCAGCTTCCGTTCCCCGGCGCCGAGCCCGACCCGATGCCCGGCCGCTAGGACATAGCTGACCAGTCGATCATCTTTGATCTCCGTATCCTCTTCGTCCGGGTGGACCCGGGCGACCTCCTACGAACCACTCGGGCGAGCGGCTTCGTCGAGCCAGACTTGAGCACCGCGGCAGCGGTGGATGAAGGTCGCCGGCCAGTCGGGTTCGAAGTCATCTGCCTCCAGCACCCGGCGGGCCGCCATGCGTTTGCCTTCTCCATGGATGATCAGTCGCACCTCTCGCGAGACGGACCGGATGGTGCCCAAGCCCACGGAGACACCGTGGTCGGGCACCTCGTCGATCGAGCCGAAGTCGGGGAAGGTGGCCATGTTGTCGGTGCGCGTCGTCACGGCGAGCGGGATGATCGAGACGCCACTGTCGAGCGGTGTGCCCGGCTTGACGAACGCGACATGGCCGTCGCTGGCACCGCTCGCCACGATGAAGAGGTCGACCCCGCCCGCGTCATCGAGTCGAGCCTGGTAGGCGAGCGGATCGTGTGGGTCAGGCAGCCACACGTGGTCATCGGGCACACCGACGGCTGCAGCCTCGTTGAGCGGGCCGACGATCTCCATCTTGGCGAACCGCCGACAGCTGTAGTGGGCATCGGCGGGGCAGTGCTCGAAGCTGCCGTCTGGGGCGCGCACGACGTAGTCATCCATCATGGCGATGACCAGGTGGCCGATGTCGGCACCCTCGAGGCCCTGGGCCAGTGCTCGGTAGGTCGAGCGGGCGCTGCGGCCACCGGGGCAGCCCAGGACATATCGACGGCCCTGGTCACGAGCCGCATCGATACCGGCGATGATCTCGGCTGCCAGGGCCGCGCCGAGATGGGTCTCATCGGGGAACACACGGACCTCGGTCAACCGATGCTCTCCGTCCGGCGCATCAGGTCGTCCACCGCCTGCAGGACCCTGTCGCGGCCCATGAAGGGCTCGTCGTCGATGGTGACAGCCTGCTTGATGCCACAGAGGCCGACGCAATCGAGGCTCTCGAGGCTGATCGCGCCATCAGGGGTGCGCTCGTCCAGCCTGATCCCCAGCCGCGCCTCGAGCGCTTCTGCAAGTTCCAGTCCGCCATCAGCCAAGCAGGACTCCAGTCGGCAGATCCTGATCCGATGATCTGGCACGAGCTTGCGGCGGCGAACAGCGTGGGGGGAGCGGTCTTGGCGGTCCATGGCCTCGCGACGAACGAGCGCCGAGGATAGCAGGCCGCAGCCGGCGAGCGAGACGGGTGAGGCCCTGCCTGTATCGATCCCGAGTATCCTCGCCGCAGGCATCGACCATGGGGTTCCGCGGAAGTGCCGTCACGACGGGGGAGGGCCAGCCACGTGGACCAGGTGAAGACCAGCCCGAGCGCGGCGGACCGCCGAACCATCCGCGCTCTCGCGGGGCGGTGGGCGGACGTCGCCGCGCTGCCCGTCATGGCCGAGCGCAAGCGAGGCTGGCGAGCCCTGCACGACCTGCGCCCGGAGCGCCCCATGATCCTGTTCGAGACGGACACCGTCGAGGACTATGTGGCTGCCGACGAGCTCGTCTGCGAGGACCCGGTCCTGCGCGCGGTCGAGGCCGCGATGCGGGAGAACCTGCGCCACTTCGAGGAGGTCGGCGACGACATCGTGCTCGAGCCCTGGTACCGCCTGGGCTGGGACCTCGACGACTCCGGTTGGGGCGTGGAAGTCATCCAGGTTCCCACCGAGGGCATCGGCTACACCTTCAACTTCCCCATCAGGGAGCCAGCGGATGCGGCGCTGCTCCAGCCGCGCACCTTCAGCGTCGACCGAGACGGTACCGAGCGCAAGCGCCAGTTACTCGATGACACCTTCGGCGACCTGCTGCCGATCCGGGTCGGCAACTACGACCACTTCATGGTCGATCAGGGGGCCGAGAGCTGGGCCGGCAACTACTTCATCGGGCTCACCTGGCAGATCTACCGCTTCATCGGCAACGACGGCCTGCTCAACTGGCTGTACGAATCGCCGGAGACCATCCACGCGCTGATGGAGTACATGACCGACGACCGCACGCGGATGTTCAGCTACGTCGAGGAGCAGGGACTCATCGTGCCCAACACCGACAACCAGCTGGCGGGACCCCGTGCCTACGGCTACGTCTCCGACCTGCCTGGCCCCGAGGCCTCGCCGGGCCTTCTGTCAGACCTGTGGTGCTGGGCCGAGTCGCAGGAGACGACGATGATCAGCCCGGCCATGTACGCCGAGTTCGTGCTGCCCTACATGAAGCGGCTGACCGACCGCTTCGGCCACGTCTACTACGGCTGCTGCGAACCGGTGCAGGACCGCCTGGAGATGATCATGGAGGCCATGCCCAACCTGCGCTCGGTATCGGTCCCACCCAGCGCCGACTTCGAGCGCATCGGCGAGATGCTCGGTGACCGCTACGTCTTCAGCCGCAAGCCCGACCCGGTGCCGATCAGCATGCCCGTTCCCAACTGGGACGGCTCCAAAGCCGATCTGCGCCGAACCTACGACGTGGCCAAGGCGTACGACTGCAACGTGTCGCTGCTCTTCCGGGATGTCTACACCGTCGGCGGTGACCGCTCACGACTCGCGACGTGGGTCGCGCTCGCGAGGTCGGTCTTCGGGATCTGAGTCCACCGCTCCGGGATCCCTGCGACCGTCGATGAACTCGACGGCAACGCCTACGACGACGAACCGTGGATGCCCTAGGCTCTATACGTGAGACACCCACGAGACGGTGATGGCAGTGCCCGGGGTCCCGGGCTCCTGTCCCCTGCGTGATACCAGTCAACCGAACGCAGGTCCGCCTTCGCCCCGATGCCCGGCGGGTGGTCATCCGGCCGTTCATGCCCGGCGCGCACATCCCCTCGAACGGCCACCGGCGGGCCCAGCAGGTCATCGACCGGATCCTGGCCCTCTCGGAAGCTTCGGTCGCCTCCACGCTTGCCTCTACGCTCGCCGGGTTCGCCCAACGGCACCCGGACCTCGAGGGCTCGCTGCTGCGCAATTACGAGGGCGTGGCCGGCCTGATCCTGACCGGGAGCAGCTCACCGTGCAGCGGCAGCTCCTCATCGGGGCCTATTTCACACATGAGTACTCCGTCGAAGCTGCGGCGCTCTCCAACCCGTCCATCGTCACCGCCCCCGACCAGAGTGGGCTCGGCGCCGGGGAGCAGCGCTTCGTCCTGAGCTTGCGGGCGATCGGCGAAGGACACCTCTCCTCGATCGAGTTCCGTTCAGGCGTCATCGGCGCCGATGGGGGCGTCAGCCTCGAGGAGCCGAGCCGCTTCACCACCATCGGCGAGCGACGTGAGCCGAGCTATGAGCACAAGGCCTTCCGCGTGAAGCTGCAGGAGCTGGGAGTGCTCAACGAGATCGCCGGACTCGTCCTCGATCCGCTGCCGGCCCGCTTCACGCTGGCCGAGCTCGAATCGGCCATCAAGGATCTCGACGAACGCGGCGTGGACCGGGCCGTGGCCTACGAGACGACGAGGATCATCCACTGGGTCGCCGCCTCGAACTACACCATCGAGTTCCCAGCCGGTTCGCACGTGTCGGAACGGGTGATCTTCCCCTCCGGCCCGTCGGAGAGCCAGGGCATGGAGGACGCGCGCTTCGTGCGCTTCAGCCAGGAAGACGGCACGGTCGTCTACTTCGCGGTGTACACGGCCTTCGACGGATTCCAGATCCTTCCGCAACTCATCGAAACGGCCGACTTCCGCACCTTCCGCATCGCCACGCTCAATGGCGACGCTGCGCGCAACAAGGGCATGGCCCTCTTCCCGAGGATGGTCGACGGGCGCTATGCGGCACTCTCGCGGCAGGACAACGAGAGCAACTACCTGATGTTCTCGGATGATGTCCGCACCTGGCAGGACCCCATCCGGATCCAGCAGCCCGAGCAGCCCTGGGAGCTGATGCAGCTCGGCAATTGCGGCTCCCCGCTCGAGACCGACGCCGGCTGGCTGGTGATCACGCATGGCGTCGGTCCCATGCGCCGCTATGCGCTCGGGGCGATCCTGCTCGACCTCGAAGATCCTCGCCGGGTCATCGGCCATCTCGACGAGCCGCTGCTGGTTCCCGCCGAGGACGAGCGCGACGGCTACGTGCCCAACGTCGTCTACTCCTGCGGCAGCCTCATCCACGGTGACGACCTGATCATCCCGTACGGCTTCTCCGACCTCGGCAGTGGTATCGCCGCGATCCCGCTCGGGAGCATCCTCGACCGACTCAGCTGAAGGTCTCCGGGCTCGCGCCTGCGGCGCCTGATCCCGGCTGATCCGCCACGATGCGCCGATAGACCTCGAGATACTCGTCGATCATCCGCTCCACGTCGAATCGCCGTTCGACCGAGGCGCGTACGGCCAGGCGATCCAGGTCGGCTGACGCGTGGACCGCTGCCACCGCTTCATCGAGGCTGTGCACCAGGTATCCGCCCTCGCCCTGGCGCACGATCTCCGGCATCGAGCCCCGGGCATTGGCGATGACCGGGGTACCGCAGGCCATGGCCTCGACCACGCTGTAGCCAAAGGGCTCCTCGAAGTCGATGAGGTGCAGCAGGGCTCGTGCCTCGGCCAGCAGGGCTCCGCGAGCCTCGGGCCCCACCGGGCCGATGTACCTGATCCGCTCCCCATCGAGCCGCGGCTCCACGAAGCGCTCGAAGTACTCGTGATCCTGCACGATGCCCGCGATGGTCAAAGGTAGGCCCGCACGCTCGGCAACGTCGATGGCCGTGGCCGTGCCCTTGTCGGGGTGGATCCTGCCGAAGAAGAGCAGATACGTGCCCGCTGCCGCACGCACGTCGAACGCGCCCATGTCGATGCCGTGGTGGATGGTGGCGACGTAGTGGAGCCGTTCGTGCCGGTCAGCCTCGCTGATGGCCACGTAGTGGCTCCGCCCGTCGTACTTCTCGTAGACCGCCACGATGCGTTCCGACGAGAAGCCATGGACGGTCGTGACAAGGGGCGTCGCGACCAGCCCGCTGTACGTCAGCGGCAGGAAGTCGAAGCTGTTGTGGACGAGGTCGAACTCGCCGGCACGCTCGAAGAGCGACGAGATGTGCAGGCTCTCAGCGACCTTGACGTCGATCGACGGATCCTCGGAG
Organism: uncultured Chloroflexia bacterium; assembly: GCA_963714675.1. Classification (GTDB taxonomy): domain Bacteria; phylum Chloroflexota; class Limnocylindria; order Limnocylindrales; family CSP1-4; genus JAFMJV01. The sequence continues at coordinate 5,508 of CAVQPG010000010.1, forward strand.
TAGCCACGTGGGACACAGGCACTGAGTCGGGCACCGGTGACCGAGTCGGCGGTGGCGAACAGCGTGACATCGACACCGCGGCGCACGAGCCCCTCTGTCAGGAGCGACACGAATTGCTCCCACGGACCGTAGTGACGTGGTGGCACCCGCCACGAGATGGGGGCCAGCACCGCGACGCGAAGCGGGCTTCCTGCGGCGCGCATCCGGTCGCTGCCCCTGATCAGGCCACGGTGGCGAGGGCGTCGCTCGGGTACGCGCTCGACCACCCCTCTCGAGCCCGCAGGGCGCGGATGTGCTCGAGCGCGATGAGCCACATGAGCGTGGATTCGGCCCCCTGGTTGTGGCTGACGCCAGCCGGACCGATGCCGTCGGCTCCGGCGCCCGAGGTCGGGTCGGCGACCGGTGCCTGAGCATCGTTGTGACCCAGGAACCAGCCGTAGGCGCACTCCGTGGCCTCCCGATAGCGCGGGTCAGCCGTCTCCTCGAACGCGGCTTCCGCGGCCAGCAGCAGCGTCGTGGTGGAGATGGCTTGCTGGTCGAATCGAGCCGGATGACCACCTCGCGGCCACCAGCCCGCGTTGCCCACGCTGCGCAGGTGCCCGTCCGCGCTCGTCTGCGCCTCGATGAGCCAGTCGAGGACGTGTAGTCCAGCCCGCACCATGTCCGGGCGATGGAGCCTGCGACCAGCCACGATCAGGGCCTGCGGCAGGAGCTCGTTCTCATAGGTGACCAGCGCTTCCGGCCAGGGCCACGCAGGCTCCGACTCGCAGCCGGCAAAGGAACCCCACAGATCGTCCGCCACCCGTTGGTAGACATCGACTACTCCGTCCGACATGCCGGAGCGGACCGCCGCTTCGCAGGCCAGGATCACCGTGGCCCGCGGACGCAACGAGTCGACCTCGCTGACGGTCGGCAGGGCCTGCTCGAACAACGCCGTGGCATCGTCCCGTGCCGTGCCGGCCATCGCTGACGCGATGACCTCGCCCAGCGCCTGCAGGGCCCGCGCATCAGCATCCTCCGACCCGGGCACATCGAGCCAGGCGCCGTCCCAGCGCCTCAGATTGCGGAAACGGCCGGTCGAATCCACGAACGCCTCAGAGAGGAAGGCCACGTTGCGGATGGTGCTCGCCGCGACGGCCGGCCAGCCGAGCTCGCGTCCGTGCAAGACATCGACCATCAGGGCCCGCGCCACGTCGTCAGTGCAGTAGCCGTGGCTCGGATCCGGCCGAGCGCCCTGTGCATGCTGCATGATCCCGATCTCGGTGGTCAGGACGTCAAGATGCCGCCGAGCCACCGGGAACAGCGGGAACGGTTCAGGCACCTTGCAGCACGGCCGTCTGGACGTCGATGGCGCCGACGTCGCGAGGCGCTGCCCGCAGCCTCGTGAACAGCTGCTCGTAGTCTGCCGCGACTCGGGACCAGAGCATGCCCCGGCCGTGCCGATAGGCGCGCTGCGCCATCGCGGCGCGGAGGCCGTGGTCCTGCAGCAGCTCGATGAGGGCGTCGGCCATGGCTCCCGGATCTCCTGGCGGCACCAGGCGGCCACGCCCATCGGCGAGGATACTCGGAGGCGTACAGATAGGGGGTGGAGACTGACGCCTTGCCGGCTGCCATCGCGTAGGAGAGCGTGCCCGAGACGATCTGGTCGAGGTTCGGGTAGGGCGTCACGAACACGTCTGTCGCTTCCAGCCAGCGGCTCAGCTCGTGTTGTGAGACGAAGCGATCGATGAAGACCACGTGCTCGGTCATGCCGAGCTTCGCGACCATGGTCTCGAGCTGCGTCCGGTAGCGCTCGCCTTCGGTCCGCTGCAGCTCGGGGTGCGTCGCGCCGAGGATGACGTAGCAGGCGTTGGGCACCGCGCGCACGACCTGGGGCATGGTCTCGATCACCGACTCGTAGCCCTTGCCCGGGCCGACGAGTCCGAAGCTGAGCAGGACCTGACGGCCGCTCATGCCGAGTCCCGGCTTCACGCTGTCAGGTTCGACGAAGGGCAGATCGGGCACGCCGTGGGGGATGATCTCCACGCGGCTCGGATCGGCGGCGTAGCTGCCGATCAGGATGGAGGCAGCGGCCTTCGACATCACTACCGCTGCGGCCGTGGTATCGAGGATGCCTCGCATGACCCGAGCCTGTCCGGCGGTCGGATGGCGTAACACCGTGTGCAGCGTGGCTACGGCCGGCACGGAGAGCCCGGCCAGGAACTCCAGGACGCCCTCGCCATCGTTGGCGCCCCAGATGCCGTATTCGTGTTGCACGGAGACAGCGCTGACGCCGCCATGCACGAGCGAGCGTGCTACTCGGGCAAAGTCGGCAGGAACGTCGGTCCTGATGACGTGGCGGACCCGGTGATTCGTGGCGATGAGCTCAGCGGGGCCACCGAGAGCCACGATCTCATGGTCCCCCAGGGCTCGTCCGAGGTCGGACGTGAAGGTGCCGATGCCACAGCGTCGTGGTGGATAGGTCGAGACGAGTGCGATACGTGCCACTGAGGCCCTGCTAGCGTCCCGTGCGCCGCACGGGTTCGGGGCCGACAACGGATCGCTGCTTCGAGTTCCGACCAGTCGCGAGACCATGTTTCACCGCGGTCATTGCAGCAAGTGGTCGACCACGGCCCAGCAGAGCGGCCCGTGATGGCTCCGGGTCGTCCACGACCTCTCGAAGCTCGGCCTCTTCTGCGACTCTCACGGTGCGCGCCTTCGGGGGCTTTGTCAATCGCCCCGGGATGCTGCCCGAGGCGAGCATGCCAAGGCAGTTCGCCTCAGGAGCTCGGGGCGCCCCGTTTCTGGTGTGGCGACTCGAAGGCCAGGACGAAGTCGTCCACCGCAGCCTTGCCGGCGGCGCCCTCGAGCGCAGCAAGGAATCGGCGCTCGCCGACGCGCACGACCAGTCGGGACGTGGAGGGATCGCCGGTTGCGGTGCTGCCCGCGCCGCCTCCGGTCTCGAGGCGGACCCTGTCCCACGGTGCCCAGAGGGTCACCAGGCCTTCCCGGGCACTGCCTTTGTGGTGGCCGACGATGCCGAGCCGTCGTTCCGTGGCTACCAGGACCGACCCCTGGTCCGGACGACCGACGTCGACCGGAAGCACACTGACGATGTCGCTGTCAGTGAGGAGGGCGTCGAGCTGTTCGAGCGGTAGCGAGGTCAGGCCCGCAAGCTCCGAGACGCGCATCACGGCGCCTCGTGCTTGAGTCGTGCGCTCGCATCGTGGTCGAAGATGTCGGAGTCGGCCAGGGGCTCGCCCGGGGATCCGCTTACCGATGAGGCCACCACATAGTCCACCGAGGTGCCCATCGCCACGAGGGAGCCGGTGGGAGGACGTGTGCGCATGATGTGCCCGGCGGCGACGCCGTCGGCGTAGTCCTCGCCACGCCGCCCCGGGGCCAGGCCCACGGCCTTCAGCATCGCGACCGCCGCGGACTCCTCGTGGCCACGCATGTCCGCGACCATCACCTCCTGGCCGCTACCGATCTGCAGACGTCCGCGCCGCGCCTCGGTCCTCCGCGCCCAGACTCGCGATGGCGCTGCCACCAGGTAGTGCCAAGCAGAGCCGATCGCGCGAGCGGTCAGAGCCTTGGGCCACCAGGTGCTCGCGCGATCTTCAGTGACCGGTTCCACGGGCGCCGCTTCGACGTGGCCATCGCCGGCCGGCTGGGGCGGCAGCTCCTCACCGGTGGCGGGTGGTTCGGGAGAACCCGATAGGCGCCGATCGCTGCGGTGGAAGGAGAGGCGGGTACGCATCGCGATGACCTCGTCGTCGTGGCGACGTTCAGATCCAGGGCGCGAATCGAAGTACGTACCGCAAACGCTGCCCAAGCACCATACCATGGCCATCTGCGCACACCGCCGCGCTAGAATCCGTCTTGTCTCCGATACGCCGCCAGGAATCTGCGCCGTGACCGAAACGAACCTTGATGCGGTCGATGAGGCTGCCCGCCGTGCCCTGGTCTTCTACGACCGCCCGTTGGTCGTCGACCTCATCGAGCTGACCCTCAATCACGGCCTCTTCGTGGTGCGGGCCACGAGCGATCTGGCAGAGGCGGAGGCGATCCTGGCCGACTGGCGTCCCCATGTCAGCGTGGTCGACATGGATAGCGAGGACAGCGCGGAGCTGATGCGGCGGCTCGGCGCTTCCAACACCATGCGGCAGAGTCGGACGCCGGTCCTGGGCCTCACGCGACGCGGGGATCTCGAGACCAAGCTCAAGGCTTTCGACCTCGGGGTCGATGACATCCTCACGGTGCCGTTCTCGCCCGAGGAGTTGCTGGCGCGTTCCATCGTCATCGGCCGTCGTGTGTCTGGGACCGATCTGCCCATCGTGCCCACCATCAGGCTCGGTGAGATCGAACTCGACATCGTCCATCGCATGGTGCGAGCCGGTGACTCGGTCATCCATCTCACCAGCATCGAGCAGAGCCTGATGTACCTGCTCGCGAGCCGCGCCGGTAGCGTGGTGACCCGGGACGAGATCCTCGATGCGGTCTGGGGCACCGATTTCCTGTCTGAGAGCAACATCGTCGACCGCCACATCCGTAGCCTGCGCATCAAGCTGCAGAACGACTATCGGCATCCGCGGTTCATCTCCACGGTCCCCGGCAAGGGCTACCGATTCATCCCCACCTTCTCGAACCAGGGCTGGGCCGTAGGGGAAGGGCCCGAAACCTAGCCTCATCGAGCCGTGACCGGCCGGATGACGAATCGTAATGACAGGCCGTCATCGAAGCGGGAGATTGATGTCGACGTCAACGTCCGAGGGCTCGGACGCTGACGATCGGCCGCTGTCCGACCTGTGGTCGGAGGCGGTCGGGCTGGCCGGTCGCTCCCTCGCCCAACCAGCCCAAGGGCTCCGTCGCGCGCACCGGTGTGTATGGCCTGCCCGACCCCCCACTTGGTCGGGCAGTCTTCACTGGAGACGCAGCGACGGGGTCCTACCGACGTGTGTGCCTTCGAGCGGCGCCGCTCGAAGGTCCTCGGACGGATTGCAGACCCTCGGGTGCGCGAGAGCGATCAACCACCTCGGCGTCGTACCGTGGCGATCCCCCTCCGATCGACCTTCTCTCCAGCTGCCTCAGGCGTCCGTGATGGCCATGAGCTCCAGGATGCCGCTCATGGGGACGCTGACCCACGTGGGTCGGGAGCCGAGCTCGTAGCGCAGCTCATAGGCCGCCTTGGCGAGCAGGAGGGCGTCGAGCAGGACGGTCCAGGACCGCTCGTCGCTCGGCAGGAATGGCGCTCCTTCGGTGACCTCGCGATAGCCTCGGATGCAGGCGGCCGCGACCCACTGGTACCAGAACCGGGCCCAGGTCTCGGCACGCTCGCTGGCCTCATCCTCCTCCGATGCCGGCGGGCGCTCCATGCGCGACCAGTGGGCCGCGTAGTGGAAGGAGCGGATCATGCCCGCGAGGTCGGTCAGCGCGGTGCGCTTGAGCCGGCGCTCGCCGAGCGGTCGAGCCGGCTCGCCCTCGAAGTCGATGATCATCACGTCACCACCGGTATCGAGCACCTGGCCCAGATGCAGATCACCGTGGATGCGGATGCGCTGGCCGCCGATGCGCTGCTCCAGCAACCCACGAGCCAGGGCATCGACGTCGCCCGAGGCGCGCAGGATGCGCTCGCCCATGACGCGATCGGACTCCGACAGCAGGGCCTGGCGCGAACGCAGGAGGCTGAGGGACTCGCGCACGCTCGAGCGGATCGATTGGTACAGGGCACGGACATGGAACGGCGCCATCGGCTCCGGCGCGAAATCGACGTCGGAGGCGTCGGCTGACGCGAGGACCGTGTGCATCTCGCCGATCCGACGCCCCAGCACGCGAGCGGTCTCGAGGTAGGCACCGATGAGTCGGTAGGCGACGTCGGGCGGCGGGGTCCGCGAGCGGTCGAGCAGGACGCTCGCGCTCTCGTGCTCGAGCGAGGGCAGATCAGGCTCGGCGAGCGCGTCCTGCAGGAACGAGTCGACCGCCACTCGGGTCGCCTTCCAGAGGTCTCCCTCGTTGGGTACGAAGGCCTGGATCATGGCCACCGTACCGGCCGGCTTCGCGCCACGTTCGAGATCGATCGCGCCGAGGACGGGTGGCACGTGGGCGAATCCCCGTTCGACCAGGAAGCGACAGACCTCGAGGTCCGGGTTGGGTCCATCCTCGATGGCCCGGTACAGCTTCATGATCAGCCGTTCGGCAAAGAACGCCGAGCTGTTCGATTGCTCGACCGTCATCGGTGTGGCCGGCAGGTCCTGAGCGCGCGTGCCGGCCCAGGTGCGCAGGCCACGGAAGGCGCGTCCCAGCAGATCCGAACCGGCGCCACCACGGACGCGCCGACGGCCCGCCGCGATGCCCATCAGGGCTTCGAGCACCTCGGGCACGACCGCGCCGTCGATGAGGTGGCCGGGCACATCACCGCCGACCAGGCGCGCGATGGCCGCCTGTGGGGCGGTCGCGAGCAACTCCTCGAGGTCGATGCTCGAGTCGCTGACGAGGGGCAGGGCGTACAGCTCCGGCTCGCCGTCCGCGTACTCGACCTCCAGCAGGGCCAGCACGCCAGTCGATGACGCTGTGCGCACGGGGATCGAGCCGGCGAGCTTGGCTCCCAGGGCCTTGCGGGCCTTGCCGCGATACCAGCGTCGCTCCAGCATCCACTCGAGCAGCACACTCGCCATCCGCCGCGAGTGCCGCCGCAGCAGCTCCTCGAGGTCGCCATGCCAGCGCAGCTCGGGCAGCTCTTTCTCGCCCGCCGAGGCGAACGCCTCGGTCAAGGTGTCCACCTCAAGGCGGAACCACTCGAAGGCGTGCGGGCCCAGGACCATCATGTAGGGATCGACGCCGACCCGAGGGAACTCGACCGAACCGAAGAGCTCCCGCGGCACCCGGCCCTCGTATGCATCGAGCGTGAGCTCGGTCCACTGGGTGTAGCGTGAGAGGTTGGCCACCACCAGGATGGTCTCGTCCTCGTATTCACGGATGAAGGCCAGGATGCGGCGGTTCTCGGGGTGCAGGAAGCGAAGGGTTCCGCGGCCGAAGGCCTGATGGCGCTTGCGCAGCGCGATGATCCGCTTCATCCACCACAGCAGCGACTGCGGGTTGGATTGTTGAGCCTCGACGTTGACGGCCTCGTAGTGGTACTCGGGGTCGGTCACGACCGGCAGGTACAGGCGCTGGCGATTGGCCGAGCTGAAGCCGGCGTTGCGGTCCGACGACCACTGCATCGGCGTGCGCACGCCGTTGCGGTCGCCGAGGTACACGTTGTCGCCCATGCCGATCTCGTCGCCGTAGTAGACGACCGGCGTACCCGGCATGCTCAGCAGCAGCCCGTACAGCAGCTCGATTCGTCGCCGGTTGTTACCCAGCAGCGGCGCCAGCCGGCGGCGGATGCCCAGGTTGATGCGAGCCTGCGGGTCATCGGCGTAAACGCGGTACATGTAGTCGCGCTCCTCGTCGGTGACCATCTCGAGCGTGAGCTCATCGTGGTTGCGCAGGAAGAGCGCCCACTGGCTGGTGTCGGGCAGGTCCGGCGTCTGCTCGAGGATGTCGATGATGGGGTAGCGATCCTCCATGCGCAGGGCCATGAACATGCGCGGCATGAGCGGGAAGTGGAAGGCCATGTGGCATTCGTCGCCGACGCCCTCGCCGAAGTAGGCCACCGCGTCTTCGGGCCACTGGTTGGCCTCCGCCAGCAGCATGCGGTCGGCGTAGTGCGCGTCGATGTAGCCGCGCAGGTCCTTCAGATAGGCGTGTGTCTCGGGCAGGTTCTCGCTGCTCGTGCCCTCACGTTCGTGGAGGTACGGGATAGCGTCGAGGCGCAGGCCGTCGACGCCGGCCCCGAGCCAGAAGTCCACGATGCGCAGGAGCGCCTGCTGCATAGCCGGGGAATCGAAGTTGAGGTCCGGCTGGTGGCTGTAGAAGCGATGCCAGTAGTAGGCCTGCGCCGTCTCGTCCCAGGACCAGTTGGAGGTCTCGAAGTCCTTGAAGATGATGCGCACGTCTTCGTAGCGGTCGGGCGTGTCGCTCCACACGTACCAGTCGCGCTCGGGTCGATCCGGGCGGGGCCTTGCGCGCCCGCTGGAACCAGGGATGCTGGTCGGAGGTGTGGTTGATGACCAGCTCGGTGATGACCCGCAACTCGCGCTTGTGCGCCTCGCGGATGAACCGACGCACGTCGCGCAGCGTGCCGTAGTCGGGATGCACCCGCGTGTAGTCGGCGATGTCGTAGCCGTCGTCACGGAGCGGGGAGGGATAGAAGGGCATCACCCAGATGGCGGTGACCCCGAGGTCGGCGAGGTAGTCGAGGCGCGAGGTCAGGCCCCGGAAGTCGCCGATGCCGTCGCCCGAGGCATCCCTGAAGGCCCGCACCGGGACCTGGTAGATGACCGCGTCCTTGTACCACTGTGGATCGGTCGGAAACCCCGTGCTCAGCGGTTCGCCAGCAGGGGTGGCACGGCCACCCGCCTTCCTCGCAGTCATGCCTGGGTCTCTTCCTCGGGCCGCTCGATGGGCATCAGTCTGATGATCTGTGCGACCTGACCGTTCGGGTCCAACTCGAACTCGAGGTCGGTGCTCCGCTCCTGTGTCCGCCGGCCGCTGAGCAGGTCATGGGCCTCGTAGCCGCCGGGGTCGAGGCCGTACTCCGCGAGCGGCAGGGAGACGCGGCCGCGATGGGCGCCCGCGGGATCGAGGTTGACCATGGTCAGGATGATGTCGGAGCCGTCGGCGGTGTGCTTGGAGTAGGCGATGACGTCGTCATCGCTCGTGGGCAGGAACCACAGTCGCTCGTGGGACTGCAAGGCTGGATGCTCGCGGCGGATGCGATTGACGATCGTGATCAACGGGGCGATCGACTCGCTGCTCTCGAGATCCCAGTAGCGCAGCTGATACTTCTCCGAGTCGAGATATTCCTCGCTGCCGGGCTCACGCGGGACGCCCTGGAGCAGCTCGAACGGCGGGCCGTAGAGGCCATAGCTCGGGGTCAGCGTGGCCGCCAGCACGAAGCGTGCCTCGAACGCGGCTCGTCCGCCCTGCTGCAGATAGGCGTGCAGGATGTCAGGCGTGTTGGTGAAGAAGTTGGGCCGGAAGAAATCGCTGACCGGAGGGCGTGCGATCTCCTCGAGATACTCGACGAGCTCACGCCGCTCGTTGCGCCAGGTGAAGTAGGTGTACGACTGGCTGAAGCCGATCTTGGCCAGCCGATACATGATCTTGGGCCGGGTGAAGGCCTCAGCCAGGAAGATGACGTCGGGATCGCTGGCCTTGATGTCGTCGATGAGCCACTCCCAGAAGCCGAACGGCTTGGTGTGGGGGTTGTCGACGCGGAAGATACGGACGCCGTGGTCCATCCAGAAGCGGGTGATCCGGCGCAGCTCGGCCCATAGTGCGCTCCAGGCGTCCGACTCGAAGTCGAAGGGATAGGCATCCTGATACTTCTTGGGCGGGTTCTCCGCGTATTGGATGGTGCCGTCGGGCCGCGACTTGAACCACTCGGGATGCTCGCGCAGATAGGGATGGTCGCCTGAGGTCTGGAAGGCCAGGTCGAGCGCGATGCGGATGTCGTGTTCGGCGGCAGCCGCTACGAGCGCCTCGAAGTCCGCCAGGGTCCCAAGCTCCGGATGGACCGACATGTGCCCACCCTCCTCGGCTCCGATGGCCCAGGGCACGCCCGGATCGTCGGCGCTCGCGTGGAGCGTGTTGTTGGGGCCTTTGCGGAAGGCCTGGCCGATGGGGTGGATCGGCGGCAGGTAGAGCACATCGAAGCCCATGCCGGACACGTAGGGCAGGCGGTCGATGACGTCACGGAAGGTGCCATGGCGCCCGGGTTCCGGCGAAGCCGAGCGCGGGAAGAGCTCATACCAGGCGCCGAAGTGCGCATGGGGAGGATCGACGGTCACCGCCAGCGCCGGGTCCCAGACGGTCTCGAAGCGTCGGTCGGGGTAGGCGTCCATGAGCGTCGCCAGCTCATCGTCCATGGCCGTGTCGATGCGTACGTCGGTCGGTTCACCGTCGATGGCGTCGGCCCAGGCACGGAGCCTGGCCGCGTCCTGCTCGGCTGCCCGGGCCGCAGCGTCGCGCACGAGCCCGGCGCCGATGGCCATATCGATCGGCGTGGCGCTATCCGCTTCGACCCTTCGTTCGAGGTCGTGGCGCCAGGTGCTGAAGTGGTCGATCCAGGCGGCGACCGTGTACTCATGTACGCCCATCCGGGTCAGCGGAAGCTCGGCCGACCAGCGGTCGTTGTCGGGGTCGCCCATGGGCAGCTCCGACCACGCCTCGGCGCCGGGCGGTCGGTGCAGCAGGCGCACCACGATGCGGTCGTGGCCATCGGGAAACGCGTCGGCCTGGACCGTGAGCGTGTCGCCAACGACCCGCTTGACCCTGTATCGACCGCCATCGACGTTGGGCAGGACCTGGTCGATGACCACGCGCCGCCGACCCTCCTGCGGCAGGGGGCTGGCAGCTGGGTTCCGGTTGGCTACTCGCACGTCAGCTCCTTCGGGCATCACTGCCATCCGGCGTGAATCGCTCGGCGGCGCATGCTACCGACGTCGGCCATCTCATGCGCCACTTGGCCTTGACAGCACGGCCGCTGACATCGGCGGCAGGTGCAGCCCTGCGCGGTCGAGCCGGATCTGGGGATCGGAGGCAGCCGCGACCACCCAGGCTTCGTCGAGCGTGATCCGGCGGGCGGACCCCGAGACGTTGATGGCCAGCGTGCGGCCCTCCATGTCGGCGATCAGCCAGCCCTGCTCGATATCCGCGCGGAGCCGCGGGCGTGAGTCTCCTGCCGGTCGCGTCGTCGCGGTCCGCACGCGGATGAGCTGGCGGTGCCACTCGAGCAGGCTGGCATGCGGCTCGCGCGCGATCTCGTCACGGTCGAGGTGAGAGGCCTCGAAGGTCTCTGCGTCGAGCGGGTCGGGCACATCCTCCGGCCGCCAGCCGAACGCGGCGAACTCCCGGCGCCGCCCCGTCCGGACGGCCTCTCCGAGCGCCTCGTCGTCGAAGTCGGCGAAGAACCGGAAGGGCGTGGAGGCACCCCACTCTTCACCCTGGAACAGCAAGGGCACGAACGGCCCGCAGAGCACGAGTGCGGCCGCGACGCGCAGCGCGCGCGCGTCGACCAGTTGCGACAGTCGCTCGCCGCGCGCACGGTTGCCCACCTGGTCGTGGTTCTGCGCGTAGCCCAGGAACCGCTCCAGCGAGAGACCGTCACTCCGCCGCCCGTGTCGCCGCCCGCGATGCCTCGAGTAGCGTCCCTCGTAGACCCAGCCGCGCTCGAGTGCTCGTGCGAGGTCGGCAAAGCCGACGAAGTCCTCGTAGTAGCCGTCCCGCTCGCCGGTGAGCGTCGTATGCAGCGCGTGGTGGAAATCGTCGCTCCACTGCGCATCGAGGCCGTATCCCCCGAGCTCCCTCGGGTGCAGGATCCGGGGGTCGTTGAGGTCGCTCTCGGCGATGAGGGCGAGATCGCGACCAAGATCCGCCGCGAGCTCCTCGACGGCGAGGCCCAACTCTTCGAGCAGGTGGATGGCCGTGAGGTCCACGAAGGCGTGGACGGCATCGAGGCGCAGCCCGTCGACGTGATAGTCGCGCAGCCACAGGAGCGCGTTGTCGATGATGAAGCGGCGGACCTCGTCTGCGCCCGCGTCGCCGAGGTTGACGGCTCCGCCCCAAGGCGTGCGGAAGCGCTCGGTGACGTAGGGACCGAAGGTCGACAGATAGCAGCCCTCCGGCCCGAGATGGTTGTAGACCACGTCGAGCACGACAGCCAGACCGCGCCCATGACAGGCGTCCACGAAGCGCTTCAGGCCGTCCGCTCCGCCATACGGTTCATGGACCGCGAAGAAGCCGGCCACGTCGTAGCCCCACCCCCAGCGTCCCGGGAAGGCATGGACCGGCATGATCTCCACGTGGGTCACACCCAGCTCGACGAGCTGGTCGAGGTGCTCGATCGCGCCGTCGAAGGTACCTTCCGCGCTGAACGTGCCGATGTGCAGCTCGTAGACCACCGCGCTCCCGGGCGCTGCCGGACGGAACCCGGCATCGTGCCAGCGGAACCGCCCGTGATCGACCCGTCTCGAGGGGCCGTGCACGCCACGCGGGAGCCACTCGCCGCGTGGGTCTGGTCGTGCGGGGCCTCCGTCGATGGCGAAGCCGTAATCGACCCCGAATGGCACCGACTCGCTCGACCACCAGCCTCCATCCTCGGCGACCATCGCCCGTCGTTCCTCGCCCAGCACCAGCTCGACGCTGGTGGCCTCCGGTGCCCATACGCGGGTCGTCATGCGTCTTCCCGCTCCAGCACGGCCACCGGCAGGCGGCTCAGCGCGCGCGCGGCGCGCAGACCCCGCGACGAGCCCGACACCCGGTGGAGGTCGCCGCTGAGCACGTCGCGCCAGCGTCCCTGGGGCAGTTCGATGCGCGTATCCCCCCAGCGTGACGCCGGGGCCACCAGCCTGGCCCCGATGCGGCCGCGTGCCAGCTTGAGCGGCAAGCGCGTGACGATGGTCGCGACGCTCTCGCCGCGAGTGAAGCCGAGGACGTGATCGGCGGCCCGTCCAGCGGTGGGCAATGGCCGGTAGCTCGCGCCGGGAGCGAATGCCGCTGGCCGTCGCCGGCGAAGATCCAGCGCCTGGCGCATCACCCACATCTTGGGCAGGCCGACGTCGACCGCGGCCAGCAGCGCATCCACGCCCGGTCCCCGTCGCGGATCGGTCTCGAGCGCCGCCTCCAGCTCGGCCAGCAGGCGGTCACGCAGCGCGAAATCTACGGCCCGACGATTGTCCGGGTCGACCAGGGAGAGGTCCCACAGCTCCGTCCCCTGGTAGATGTCCGGGACGCCCGGCGCGGTCAGCTTCAGCGCCACTTGCGCGAGCGAGTTGACCCGGCCGGCACGAACGAACGGGACGATCGAGCGCTGCAGCTCCGCCACGAAGGTCGCATCGGCCAGGATATTGCGCACGAACCGCTCGAGCGACGCCTCGTACGCCTCGTCAGGTGTCGTCCACGAGGTGCGCAGCTTGGCCTCACGCGCCGCCTTGAGCAGGTAGGCGGACAGGCGATCGGCGTCGATGGGCCAGGCGCCCACGAGCGTCTGGGCCGCGAGATAGCCGGTCACCGGATCGAAGGGTGTGTCGCGCCACGAACGCCGGAACCGCCGCATCCAGCGATCGGCCAGACGACGCCAGCGATCAGGTGCCTCAGACAGCGCGGCGATGCGGACGCGCACGTCCTCGCTGCGCTTGGTGTCGTGGGTCGAGGTCGTGAGCATCGCAGCCGGCCAGTCGGACGCCCGTGCTGCGTTGGCCGCGTGGAACGTCTCCACGCTCGTGCCGAAGTGGCCTGGCTCGCAGCCCACGTCGTTGAGGGCTACCAGGCGCACGTAGCGATAGAAGGCCGTGTCCTCGATGCCCTTGGCCATGACGGCGCCGCTGAACTGCTGGAAGCGCCCCACCAGCTCCGCCTCCGCCTCGCCGGAGACCCGCAATGACAGGATGTCGCCGAGGAACGACAGCAGCTCCGGGTCGATATCCGGCGCCACCTCACGGGCGACGCTCACGGCGCGCTCGATGACCAGCCGGTCGGCATCGCTGATGATGCCGTCGTGTGGTCGCGCATAGGTGCGGTAGACGGGCATCGAGGCGGCCACGGCGCGGACTGCCCGGTGCATCTCCGGGCGTGTGAAGTCGCGGAAGCGTCGTTGGTTCTCACAGATGTCCACGAAGGTGGCCGCGAGCCGATTGACCTCGGAGCCAAGGGTCTCCCGGGCGATGAGCGCGCGCGTCTCACGGGTCACTTCATCGAATTCACGACCCTCGCCGGTATAGCGCTGGTGCAGTTCGCTGAAGCTGGCCTCGGCTTCAGGATCGACGAACAGGCCCACGGTGTCGCGCAGGAAGTCGTAGCCGGTCGTGCCATCCACCGGCCAGTCCGACGGCAGCGACTCGCCCGGCATGAGGATCTTCTCGACCACCAGCCAGCCGCGTCGCAGGGACTTGCGCAGGCGCTTGGTATAGGTCGTCGGGTCGAGCAGGCCGTCGGGATGGTCGACGCGGATGCCGTCGAGCACGCCACGCTCGATCCAGCCGCTGAGGCGGGCATGCGAATCATCGAAGACGGCCTCGTCCTCGACCCGCAGCCCGATGAGCGTGGTCACGTCGAAGAAGCGCCGGTAGCCGAGCTCGCGACCGGCCGAGCGCCAGAAGGCGATCCGGTAGTTCTGGATGGACAGCAGCGCATCGAGCTCGTCGGGGTCGGCCGCCGTCGTGGACAGCTGGGCATCGATGGCATCGCGGATGCGGGGCTGCTCATCGAGCAGGCGCGCGAGCAAGGCGCGCAGCACCTCCTTGTCGCGGTGGCGCCGGAGGCGGCTCTCCCGGTCCGTCGCGGTCGAACGCGGCAAGGCCCGCAGGGCATCGGAGAGGAAGGCCAGCTCGGCCGACCGACTACGGATCGCGGCCGGTCCGAGCAGCCGATAGAGCGAGCGGGGTGAGAGTGGCAGCACCTGCTCGTGGTAGCGCAGGCTGATGGTGCCATCGTGGCGCTCCAGCTGGAGCACGCCGCTCTCGATGACCCGACCGTAGTGGTCCCCGAGGATGGGCAGCAGCACGTTGTTGCGATCGCGTGCCTCGGGCGGGTCCCAATCGACGTCGAAGTAGTCCGCGTAGCGGCTCGAGGGCCCGTTCTCGAGCACGTCCCACCACCATGGGTTCTCGGGGCCGGAGATGGCCATGTGATTAGGCACGATATCGAGCACCTGCCCGAGACCGACCTCGGCGAGCTTGCGCGAGAGGCCCCGATGGCCACGCGTTCCGCCGAGCTCCTCGTTGACCCGTCGCGGATCGACCACGTCATACCCGTGCTGGCTGCCGGGAGCAGCTTGCAGGTACGGCGACGAGTAGAGATGGCTCACGCCCAGGCGGACGAGGTAGCTGCTGACGTCAGCCGCCGCGCCGAACCCGAAGTCGGGCCGCAGCTGGAGGCGATACGTCGAAGAGGGGACGACGCGAGCGAGTCGGCGCCGCTCAGACATCGATCCGCCGCAGGATGACGACCGAGTGCGCTGCGACGCGGAACCGCCAACCCGCTCGGTAGAGGCGACCCAGACGCGGGAACTCGGGCCGAGCCGCGGTGTCCATCACCGTCCGCCAGCGCTGCCCCAGTCGCTCTGGAGGCAGTCGAAATCGTCGATCCCTGGTGCCGGCGTTGAAGGCGACGTAGAAGGAATCGTCGGACACCGGCATGCCGTCGAGCGAGGCCATGAGGCCTTCGGGCGAGAGGAAGACGCCCAGCAGGCTGACGTGGGCCGCGTCCCAGTCGTGGTCGGTCATCTCCAACCCGTTGGGCGCGAACCACTCGATGTCGCGCACGCCGGGTCCGCGCAGGGGGCGGTCCTGGAACCAGCGTCGCCGCCGGAACACGGGGTGCAGGTGTCGGAACTCGATAAGGCGGCGCGTGAACTCCAGCAGTGGCTCATCGACCGTTTCCCAGTCGTGCCAGGTGAGCTCGTTGTCCTGGCAGTAGCCGTTGTTGTTGCCGTGCTGCGTCCGACCCATCTCGTCGCCGCCGAGCAGCATGGGCACGCCCTGCGAGAGCATCAAGGTGGCCAGCAGGTTGCGCTGCTGCCGCGACCGGAGCGTGTTGACGCTCGCGTCGTCGGTGTGGCCCTCGTGACCGCAGTTCCACGATCGATTGTGCGACTCGCCGTCGCGGTTCTCGTCGCCGTTGGCCTCGTTGTGCTTCTCGTTGTAGCTGACCAGGTCCCGCAGGGTGAACCCGTCGTGGGCGGTGATGAGGTTGACGCTCGCATGCGGCAGCCGCCCGTTGCCGGCGTAGAGATCGGAACTGCCGGTGAAGCGATAGCCGAAGTCGGATAGCGACCGCGGCTCCTTGCGCCACAGGTCGCGCACGGTGTCGCGGTAGCGTCCGTTCCACTCGGACCAGTGCACGGGGAAGTTGCCCACCTGGTACCCGCCTTCGCCGACGTCCCACGGTTCAGCGATGAGCTTGACCGTCCGCACGATGGGGTCCTGGTGGATGACGTCGAAGAAGGATGACAGGCGGTCGACCTCGTGCAGCTCACGCGCCAGCGCGGAGGCGAGATCGAAGCGGAAGCCGTCCACGTGCATCTCCGTGATCCAGTAGCGCAGGCTGTCCATGATCAACTGCAGGACGTGGGGATCACGCGCGTTGAGGGTGTTGCCGGTGCCGGTGTAGTCCATGTAGTAGCGCGGATCGTCAGGGACCAGGCGGTAGTAGGCCTGGTTGTCGAGTCCCCGCATCGAGAGCGTGGGGCCGTTGCGATTGCCCTCCGCGGTGTGGTTGTAGACGACGTCGAGGATGACCTCCAGCCCGGCCGCATGAAGGGCCTTGACCATCTCCTTGAACTCGTTGACCTGCGACCCGCCGCTGCCGCTGGACGCGTACTCGCCGTGCGGGGCGTGGAAGCCGATGGAGTTGTAGCCCCAGTAGTTGCGCAGGCCACGCTCGAGCAGGAACCCGTCGTGGATGAACTGGTGCACGGGCAGCAGTTCGACGGCGGTGACGCCCAGTCTGAGGAGGTGCTCGATGGCGGCCGGGTGAGCCATGCCGGCATATGTGCCCCGCAGGGCGGGCGGGATGTCCGGATGGCGCATGGTGAAGCCCTTGACGTGGACCTCGTAGATCACCGACTTGTGCTCGAGTCGGTTCGGCTTGCGATCCGCACCCCAGTCGAAGTTCGAGTCGATCACGATCGAACGCGGCACATACGGTGCGCTGTCCTCTTCGTTGATCAGGAGCGGTGCATCCAGCCGCTGGCCGAACACCGCCGAGCGCCAGACGACCTCGCCATCGATGGCTCGTGCATATGGGTCCAGCAGCAGCTTGGCCGGGTTGCAGCGCTGTCCGGCAGCCGGATCCCACGGCCCGTGGACGCGATAGCCGTAGCGTTGTCCCGGGCGCACGCCAGGCACGTAGCCGTGCCAGCAGTAGTTGGTCACCTCGGGCAGATCGACGCGAGTCTCACGGCCGTGCTCGTCGAAGAGACAGAGCTCGACGCGCTCAGCCACTTCCGAGAAGACGCTGAAGTTCGTGCCTGCGCCGTCGTACGCGGCGCCGAGGTCGTCGGACCGGCCGGGCCAGACCGTGGGAGCGGCGGCAGCCGGGGCAGGGGCAGGATGGGATTCGGGAACAGGGTGGGTCACAAGGGGTTCACTCGTATCGCGCTGGTGCGCCCGGTGATGACGATGCAGGAGGTGCGGTCCGCCGACGTGCTCCGGGCGTGCGCGCAGCGTAGCAGACAGCCTCTCGGGAACCGTGCCTGCGTTGGCTGGGTCGCGCCCCAGCCGCACGCTCAGCCCGTTCTCGCCGCCCTCGACCAGCTGGCGTGTCGAGCGACGAAGGCCCGGGCATGCGATGGCGCGGACTTCGGTATCGTGCTTCCACCCAGCCCGCCGGAGAAGGAGTCGAGCATGTCCAACCGATCCCACCCGAGGAGCGTCGCCCTGGCTGCGGCGCTGGCGCTTGTCATGCCGTTCGCCGCGAGCGCCCAATCGGATGGCCCCGCGGACGATGGTGCGGCGTCGCCCCCTCCGATCCCGGGTCTCGGCTGGTACACCACGATCGACGTGGCGGGTGCGGAGATCGAGTCCGTCTTCAGCGAGGCAGAGGTCGACCAGTGGGCCGCCATGCTCGAGGTGGCCGGCGCCTCGGTCGGGGACCTCGAGTACAGCTACCAGAAGATCGTGGACCCAGCCACGCTCCCGCAGCTCGGCGGCCTCGCCACCATCCGCATCGATGGGGCCACCGAGGAGGGTGTCCTCGCCGCGGTCCTCGCCGATATCTCGGCGCAAGCCGTCGCGGCCGGCGCTGAGCCGACCACATCCGGGTCGGTCACCCTGGGCGGCAAGGAGGTCACCAAGGTCGAACTGCCCGAGGAGCTTGGTCCCGACGACGCGTATGTCTACGTGCGCGGCGATTCGGCGTCGATCTTCATCATGCAGGAGTCGCTCGCCGAGCTGGCACTGCAGGAGATGCCGTAGCCTCGCTGTCCCGACCGCTCTGCATCGGCGCGCTCACCGTCACGCTCGCGCTGGTCGCGACCCCGGACGTCGGCGCGAACGAGCTCGGAGTGGCGTCCGTGCTCGGACCTGCCGGCGGCGGACTGCGCCGTGCTCGACGTTCCGCTCGACCGCGGGGATCCCGCGACACGGACCGTCTCGCTGGCGTTGCGTCGGCTCCGCGCAGCCGACCCGGAGCGGCGCCTGGGCGTGCTGGTCACGATCGCCGGCGGGCCAGGTCAGCGTGGGACCGACTGGGTCTACCCGGGTGCACATACCCCGTCGATCGCATCCCGCTTCGACATCGTCAGCTTCGACCCCCGTGGCACCGCCGGGGATACGGCGATCGACTGCATCCCGGAGTGGGACCCCTTCGGCGACCTCGACCGCACGCCTGACGGTCGAGCCGAGCGTGCGGCGCTCGACGAGCGGATACGCGAGCTCGCGACCGGCTGCCGCGAGGAACACGGGGACCTGCTGCCACACGTGGGCACGGCCGATACCGTGCTCGATCTCGAGGCGCTGCGCGAGGCTCCTTGGGGAGGACTGGATCAGCCTCCTCGGCTCCTCGTATGGGTCGGAGGTCGCGCTGCGCTATGCCACCGCGTTCCCACAGCACACCCGCGCGGTGGTGCTGGATGGGTACAGCGACCCCAACCTCGATCCACCCGAACGCGAGCTGGAGCAGGCCGCTGCGTTCGAGCGACAGCTCGATGAGCTGTTGACGGAGTGCGCGCTGCGGGATGACTGTCCGATCGATGACCCTGCCCCGCCCGGAGCGGTCCTGGACCGGTTGCTCGATGGGCTCGATGGTGCCCCCATACCGGCGGGGGAGGGTCGCGTCCTGCGCCAGTCGGACGCGTACGAGGCGATCACCGGGGCGCTGGTGGGCGGCCGAGCCGATCGGGAGCGGCTGCTCTACGCCATCGCGGCTGCCGATGGTGGGGACGGTCGCCCGCTGCTCGCCCTGGCAGACGGGATCCGCGCTGCCTTCGAGGCGTCGGGGCTCGACCTCGGGACGTTCATGGCTATCGGTTGCGCTGACGATGGTGCGGCCTGGGCCGGTCTCGACGACCTGGAGGTCGAGACGCTGACCAGGCAGGTGCTCGACGCGGCGCCGCGCCTCGGCCCCTGGCTATGGTCGCCTCCGTCCGCGGCAGACCTGCCGCCCGTGGGGTTGTGCGCGATGTCGCCGCCCGTGGCGCCGGTCGCCGCCGGCCGGATCGACGGTGCTGGTGCTGGGCCCATCCTCGTGCTGTCGGCATCCGGCGACCCCACGACGCCGCTGTCGGCCGCGCGCCGTGCCCTCGACGATCTCGACGAGGCCGCGTTGCTGGCGGTCAGGGCGGAACAGCACCTCGTTTATCCGTATGCCGTGGCCGCACCCGGCTCGCGCACGAACCGCTGTGTGCTCGACGTGGTGGAGGCGTACCTCTTCGACGGTACGACCCCTGTCGTCGACCGTTGCCCGTGAGTGCGTCGAGGCCATGACACGGCGAACGCACGGTAAGGTACCCGCCATGAAACGGCAGACCTTCAGCGTCGTGGCGGTGGTCATGGCGCTGCTCATGACCGGCGGGTCGATCCTCGCGAGCGCGCCGGAACCCGTGCTCCCGGTCGAGGGTGGGGACCCGCCCGCGTACGATCCGACCGAGCCATACAGGGACGATGGGGCTGGTCGATGCCCGGCCGGCAACACCCGCATGGGACCAGGAGGTGAGCTGGCTCTCAGCTTGCCGCCGACGACCCGTCTGCCCGGCCCCGTCGTCCCGGTCGAGCCGGCGCCGGCGTCGGCTGCCGCACCCTGTCTTGCCGATGTCGGCCTGCACCTGGTGGTCCAGGCACCGGACGACAAGAAGCCGGAAGGTGCCAACGGGAACCTTGACGGGATCGCCCTGTCCCGGAGTTCGCTCGAGGGTGGCTTCGAGGTCACGTTGCCCGCGCAGGATCGCCTCATCACGCTCGAACCTCCCGGCGAGAACTGGGAGCTCAAGTCCACCTCCTGCGACTGCTCGGGCTGGACCACGCTGACGGCCTCAGGCGTCTCCATCATCTTGTCGCCGCCCGGCGAGCGCGCCTCGTACCCGCGGCCGATCGTGCCTGTACCGGCACAGCCACCCGGAGGCCCCGGTGGCTGTTCGGGATCCGCGCCCGTCGGCTTCTCCGCCGCGTCCTCGCGACCCGGCCTGCCGGCGTCGCGCGGCGTGTCCGAGATCGCCGGCTATCCCGGTCCCGTCCTGCCCGTGGACTCGTTGCCCCGCCTGCAGGCTCCGCGGGTCGAATGGGACGGGAGTGGCACCGTCACCATCACCGATCCGGACCAGGTCGGGGGCACGTTCACCTGTGTCTGGACGGTGGAGCTCGTCTATGGCCAGCTGGACATCGAGACCGTCACCAAGCCCACCGGAGAGGAGGGCCGCTTCAGCTACGAGGTCGTGCCCACCGGCGGTCAGCCGAACGCTTCTGCCCTGACGGTGCGTGGCAGTGCCTCCGAACGCTTGCGCTGGGGCCCGTGGTCGGTCCAGCTGGCCGAGCTGCCCGAGGGCTGGAAGGTGAAGCGGTCGCGCTGCAGCGAGGCCGATATCTCGCTCGTGAGCCTGGCCGACGGCCCGTCGGCCACAGTGGGCCTGGACCCCGACGACGCGGTCAGTTGCCGGTTCGAGCTGGAGTTGCTCGCGCCCAAGGCGGGCCGCTGGCGAACCGACGAGAAGGCCGGCACCGTGACCTGCTCCAAGGGTGGCTTCTCGATCCCGTTCGACCTGAGTCAAGCCATCGACTTCGGGCGCCTGCAGGTGCGAGACGAGGGGGATACGTTCATCGCCATCGGCGGCGGCAACCGCTTCACCTTCCGGCGCGACCGCGATGATCCGCTCTTGTATAGGGGCACGAAGCGGTTTCGGCAGGCCGGCTTCACGCTCGACTTCGACGTCCGGCTCGACCTCAAGAGCGAGACGCGGATGACCGGGAACCTGCGCGCGAAGGCCAAGGGTAGGGGCGCTCACTTGTACCATCCGAAGGCCGCTCACGCTCACGCACAACTCCGACTGAAGCTGCGCTCGCGCGCGTCGATCGACCTCAAGCATGTTCTTGGCGGAGTAGTCGCGCACGTCAACACCGTCGGTTCGAGACCGAGCGACGGAGCATCGGCCGCATGCGTCTCGGGGTGGTCTCGGTCGTGCCCGACCGTCAACCGACATCACGCGTAGAGCGATCGCGTCAGGACGGTCACCGTCACACGGCGGTACGCTCCGCGACGCTCGAAGAGGGCCAGGCTCTGCGCCATGTCGAGCCGGGCCATCGATGTGCTCGACCCGGCCGTCCGCGCGCTCCAGCTCGATCCCGGGAGCATCGCCGAGGCGATACACCACCGGCACCTGGCAGTACGAGAAGGCCAGGCTTCCCGCTGGGAGGTCGATGGAGTGGTCACGCCGTCGGCGCCCGGAAGCTCGCGCTGCTGGCGGTATCGACGATCTCGCTCCCGGGGGAGCAATCGGGGCGCGAACCGCACGCAGCCGTCGGACACCTCGACGCCCAGCTCGCCGAACCGCGTCAGCACCTGCTCCTTGACCTGCCCGGTCATGCCTGGCTGCTGCGCGCCGAGATGCCCCGGAGTGTGTGAGTAGGGATCGGTCGGGAACGCACCCTGGAGGGCGGGGTCCTTGCGGAAGCCGAGCCCGTCGCGGATGTCGTGGTAGATGGCTGCGAGCGCGTCGCGCGCGGCGGGGTCGGTGGCGCGGCCGTGGCACCACTGCACGGCCAGCGGCGAGCTTCGCGACCATGTGCCAGTAGATGCTGCCGAGGCCCTCGAACATGAAGAAGCGATCGCTGCGGCCGGTGAACTCGTCGTGCGCGAACGTCTCGCGCCAGAGGTCGCGCACCTCGGCCCGGATAGCGGGCTGGGCGTCGATGGCGTCGAGACGAGCATCGACATCTCCGAGCGTGGCTCAGGTCGGCCTGGAAATGCCAGCGCCGTCCTTGCGATCGACGACGAAGAGGCGGGGTCGGAGAGCGGCGGCATACCCGGGAATGGTGTTCCGCTCGAGGAAGGGCACCGACGGCCGGTCGGGGTACAGCAGATAGCTGTGTTGATCGGCGCGATACAGGCCGCTGGCTCGAAGGGCGCGCAAGAGTTCGACGGACGCGCGGTCGTCGAGGATGCCGGACTCGAGGACGGCGACCTGTCCTCGAGCATCGGCCCGAGGTGATCGATGCGTGCGCGTCCATCGTCGATGCGCAGGACGTCGTAGCTATGGAACAGCCCATCGGGTCGGCGGCTCGCCTGGAGCGTCTGCCTCGGCCAGTCGGCTCGCGCTGTGGAGCAGCGTGCGGAGGTCGCCGAGAGGTCCGTGGAGACTGCGGCACCGAACGCTCCGGCATAGACCGCTTGCCGGTGTGTCTCGCCGGCCCGTCCCAGCTGCGCCATGGTCGCGTAGCGCGCCCTATCATCGGGCGGGACGGCCGAGCCCAGGATGTCCACCAGCTCGTCCAGCAGGGCACGCACCGACGCTGATAGCTCGACCTCAGCGTCTCCCGAGAACGTGTCGAGCAGGAACCTCGCGTAGCGCACGATGGCGTTGAGCGTCACGACCGAAAGGCCCCAGCCCGCGAGCGCGTTGTTCGCGTCGTTCCATTCGGGGCGTTGGGTGTTGAGCCAGATCCCGCTGCCAGGCACGAGGTTGGTGAGCTTCACCAGCAGGGGGACAAGGAGCTTCTCGGCGAGGCGTGACGAGCCGGACTTGGCCATCGTCGTCGCGGACCAGTCTCCCGTCGGCACCGAGCTCCCGGCCACTCTCCAGCAGCAGCCTGGTGACGCGCGCGATCGAACGTGATGGTGTGCCGTGGGTCGGCCACGATGTCGTCGAAGCCACCGATCCGGTACGGGACATCGGCGTATGAGTAGATCCGTTCAGCCGAACCCGCGCGCGCAGAGCGCCCGGTTGGTGGCGCTCGTAGGCTTCGAGCAGATCGAGCCAGATAGATGATCTGGTGGTCGCCCCAGTAGCCGATGTGGCTCCACGGATCGTCCGGGTCCTCGACCTCCCAGTCGATGCCCGGCGGGTGATGCGGTAGGGGTTGTAGCCGTCTGCGGTCGATGCGTTCAGGAACACGGAGATGAACTGGGGCAGGTAGCCCGGGTAGCTGACGCCAAGGGCTTCCCAGTTCTGGAAGATGTCGCGCCAGTTGCCCTCATAGCCGTAGACCGGGTCGCCATCGTCGTGCACCCGGATGGAGTACCAGTTCCAGGGCCGACTGGGGTCACCGTGGCGGCGGCTGAAGGTGAGGGGCAGGTAGCCACGCAGGAGGCGCGTCAGCTGCGGATCGCCTTGTTCGAGCGCCGCCTGGAGCAGCTGGGTCAGACCGATCGATCCGGGCAGCTTCGACAGCCATGACGCGTGGCGTGCTGCAACGATCTGGTTCTGGTCGTGCAGGTAAGACTGCAGGTCAGCGGCGCGGGAACGCATAGTTGTGCTCGAACGTGCCACCCCGCATGACATTGAAGAGGGCGTTCGCGACATGGTTCGCGGTGGCAGCCTCGTCGGCGGTCGACTGGACGCCGTCAGCACCGGCCAGGCGGAGTCGGACGCCGGGGCGGTCAGCCACCAGCGCTGCTTCGAGGGTCGAGCGCAAGTCATCGTCGGGAGCCCGGAGGATATCACGAGCTCGAGGACCTGCCGATCGTCGAGGCCGGTGTCCGCGACGCCGTGCCAATCATGGGAACCGTTCGGTTGCAGGGAGACCTAGTCGACCGCGAGGTAGGCGCCCATCAGGCCACGAACCTCCGTCTGGCTGGTCACCGTGCCACCCCGGCGGAAGACCTCTGTCTGCGCGTCGCTCAGGAGGATTCGCGGTGCAGCGTGGCCGGTGGCCCAGGCCGCCGCGACACGCAGCAATTCGGCCGGTTCGGGCCGGTCCGATACGACCGTGTTGAGGGTGTACAGCGCCAGGCGCGAGTCGGGCAGGCGTTCGTGGCGCATGTAGGCGATGGCGGAATGCCTTGAGACGCGCATAGAGGTCGCGGTCGACGCCGGGCGGGATCGGTAGTGCCAGCCGTCGAGGTAGCGGATGTCCACGATCGCCGGCGGATACTTCCTCGATGACGGCGTGCCGGACGACGCCGAAGGCCTCGCAGGCCGACAGTCGCCAGCGGAAGCGGAGGCCCAGGTCGTCGTCGATCTTCTCCTCGAAGATGACCGCCGTGCCATCGACACGCTTGTACAGGTTCCGATGGACCGACGCGCTGCCCGGCGTGTCCTGCCAAGGCTTCCAGAGTCTCGAAGCGCCACCGCGCGAGACGAGGCATGTGCTGCGAACACCGGCTGGCGTTCGGGTCACGCAGGATCTTGTCGGCCGTCTGGCTCGGGAACAGCGCGTGGTCGGGATCGACGGCGGCCCGCTGTGAAGGCGCCGTTCGAGCCGACGAACAGCCACACGTCGCTGTCGCTCACGATGCTCATGAGGAACGGCGGCATGGAATCGACGTCACCGATGCGGGCGTAGCGGTCCCCGTCGATGGTGACGAAGCCGCCCGTGACCGCGGACTCGCCAGGCGGTACCAGCGCCCGGGCCGGCCGGATGA
>CAVQPG010000011.1:0-105878 GCA_963714675.1 uncultured Chloroflexia bacterium
TCCTCCTGTCCTTCTGAGTGGTGTTCTCCCAGAACGCCTCATCGGGTCAGCTGCGCTTCACAGCATCGCGTCGGACCGGTGCCACCTCCCTTTCGTAGGTTCCGCGGCGCTCCGGCATCGATGCCGGGACCGGAACGTCCCACCAACCGCTCGTCGGTCCGGCCAATTCCGGGAACTCGCGTCGGACGGGGACGACGATGACCGTCGGCCCGCCTGAGGCGAGCGCCCTGCCGATCGAGGCCTTGAGCGCCTGTTCGTCGGTCGCTTCTTCAGCGAGGACCCCGAACCCCTTGGCGACCGCGACAAGGTCCGGGCTCACGGAGGCGCCATCGGCCTTGCGGAACTCGGCCGCGAAGCCGCGATCCTCGCCGTAGGCGTCCATCTGGAGGTCGCGGATCGACTGCCATCCGGCGTTGTCGACCACGACGTAGGTGACGTCCATGTCGTATTGCACAGCCATGGCCAGCTCCTGCACCGTCATCAGGAAGTCGCCGTCACCGGCAAAGCCCAGGACAGGACGGTCAGGGGCTGCGAGCTTGGCCCCGATGGCACCAGGAACGGTGAAGCCCATGGTGCTGAAGCCGTTGGGCGAGATGACCTGGCTGGCGTCGTTGACGGTGTACTCCTGCAGGAACTGCGCCTGCGAGTGGCCGGCACCGGTGAGCACGATGGTGTCGTCGGGGACCGCGTCGTGGACGATGTCGAGCACCGCCGAGATACGCAGGGGCAGCGAGCGGTCAGTGCGGCCCGGAAGCAGCTTGGCGTTCCAAGGCACGACGAGGTCGGCGATGCGGGATTCCCAGTGGCTGCGCCTGGCGCTATCGACCGGGTCGCTCTCGATCTCTTGCCAGAGGGCCTCGCAGAAGGCCTTGGCGTCGGACACCACGCCCAGCTCCACGGGATAGTTCTTGCCGATCTCGTACTCATCGATGTCGACCTGGTAGAGCCTGGTGGGCGGGATGGAGAAGGTCACGCCCGGCACATAGGACGACGCGGCCTCGTCCGCGAACCGGCAGCCGATGGCCAGGATGACGTCAGCTTCCCGGCACAGCGCGTTGCCGGTGTCGGTGCCCTTGGAGCCGGGGTAGCGGCCGTAGAGTGGATGGTCCTCGGGCAGCACGCCCTTGGCCTGGTACGTGGCCACCACTGGCAGGCCAAGGTGCTCCGCGATCTGCCGGAACCGTGCGGAGGCGCCGCTTTGGACGACGCCTCCGCCGGCGAGGAGGACCGGGCGTTCGGCATCAGCGAGGGCGGCTCGGATGTGCGAGACCGCCGACGCGGCAGGGGCAGGTGGCTCGGGCAGCTCGATGGGCCGGGCCTCGGGGACATCGGCCGCGTCAGCCTGGACGTCCATGGGCACGGAGATGAGCACGGGGCCCGGACGGCCACCCGCAGCGAGGGCGTAGGCCTGCGGCATGATCCTGGCCAGCTGATCCACGCGCGTGACCTGCCACAGGCGCTTGGTCACCGGCTCGAACAGCGTGGAGAGGTCGGCCCAGGCCTTGCGGTCCACCTCCTGCAGCACGCCGCGGCCGAACATGTAGGTGTGCACGTCACCGGTGAAGACGAGCATCGACGAGGAGTCGACGTAGGCGGTCGCGATGCCGACCGCGGTGTTGACGGCGCCCGGCCCGATGGAGGTCATCACGGCCATGGGCTTGCGCGCGATACGGAAGTAGGCATCGGCAAGGTGGGCGGCCGACTGCTCGTGCCGGACCTGCAGGAACTTCGGCTTCTCGAGCCCTCTGAAGGCATCGACCATGGGCAGGCAGCCGTGGCCGGGGATCCCGGCTACGTACTCGACATCGTTGGCCGCCAGGTGATCGGCGATGACCTGTCCGCCCGTGCGCAGGTTGCTCATGAAGCCATCCTCGTGGTGGGACCACCCAGCTCTCGACTGATGCGTCCGGCCGTGTCGACGACCAGTGGCGCGATGATGCGCAACCGATCGTTGTCGAGTCGATCGGCGGGGGCGGAGATGCCGAGCGACGCCATGACGCCGCCGATCCCGAAGACCGGCGCGGCCACGCAGCGGACGCCTGGGTGGTATTCACGGTCGTCCACCGCATACCCCGTGACGCGGACCTGTGCCAGCTCCTTGTGGTAGGCAGCCGGTGTGGTCAAGGTGCGGGGCGTGAATGACTCGAAGTCGATGGTGGAAACGAGACCCTCGGCGGTGCCACGCGGCAGGTTGGCTACGATGGACTTGCCGGTCGCTGTGCAGTGGAGCGGGCCGGACTGGCCGATAGCCGTGTTGGCGGAGAGCATGGTCGTGCCGTTGAGCATGGACACGTAGACGACGTGGTCGCCGGCGAGTACCGCGAGGTGGGTGTTCTCCGAGGTGGCCGCCCAGAGCGACTTGATGTGTGGCGCGGCGACGACGTTCAGGTCACGGGACTCGAGCACGGCCCGAGCCAGCTCCACGACCTTGAGCGAGGCGCTGTATCGGCGAGTAGAGGGGTCCTGTTCCACGTAGCCCAGGCGCACCAGCGCTGCGAGGGTCCGATGGGCATTGGCCTTGTCCAGCGCGAGCTGATCGGCGATGTCGGTGACGCCCAGTGGGCTATGCGACGACACGAGCAGCTCGAGAGTTCGTAGACCGGTCGCGAGCGCCCCCCGCTGTCTCGTTCCGGAGCTCCGCGTCTCGGTCGCCATTGCAACGCGATTGTCCGACGTGATACTGAATGGTCAAGGCAATTGTGCAATAGACAACAGCTGTTGTGCGCCTGCCTGCGCGACCGCAGGAAGTTGGTCTCGACTCTCCGCACGCCCTGGGCTGGGGTTCGATCCGGGCTCCGTTCGATTGCCTGTACGAAGCCACGGACATAGACTCAGCTACCTCGGCAGCTGCGGCGGGGGGCTGGAGACGACGCCGTGGCCGGACTCGGCGGAGGTAGACGACGATGCACTGGCCAACCCCCCTGCCATCCGGGGCGACACTCGCGACGGCCTTGGCTGTCGTTCTCGGGGCAAGCCTCATGGTCAATCCGGCCGGTGTCCTGGCGCAGAGCGAGCCAGCCACCCAACTGACCCTCCCAGCCGAGTCCGGGATGGATGCGGACCGCGAGCGGGCCGTGGACGACACGCTCCTGCCTCGTCTTGCCACCATGGACGCGGGCGCCGCCGGCGAGGCGGCGCTCGTCCAGCTCGATCGTTTCAGTGCTCCGGACTGGGACATCGAGGAGCTGGCCGCGTCGCTGGGCTCCGACCCTGGGGCGGCCTTCACCTTCGTGCGCGACCACATCGGCTTCGATCCCTATCCGGGCGTGCTGCGAGGCGCCCACGGCACCCTCGTGGCCCGGGCTGGCAACGCCTGGGATCGCACCCTCCTGCTGCAGGCCCTGCTGGAGGCCGGTGGGCACTCGACCGAGCTGATGCACGGCGAGCTCGACGATGCCACTACGGCCACGGTGCTGGAGCGAAGCCTCGAAGGGTCGCTCGAGCCGCTGGCCGACCCCCCGGCTGCCGAGGTGCTGGGCATCGACATGGGCCAGCTCGAGAACCGGGCTCGACGCGACTTCGCCCTCGTCGCCGACGGTCTGGGTTCGTCGCTGTCAACGCTGGGCGCCGGTGGCGATACGACCCACCTCGCGGATGCGGTGCGCGACCACGCGTGGGTCCGACTCGACGACGCAGAGGGATCGATCGATCTCGATCCCACGTTACCCGAGGCGGTCCCAGGCGAGACCCTCTCGGAGAGTGGCCTGGTCGTCGGGTCAGTGCCCGTCGACCGTATCCAGCGGCTGGGTATCAATCTCGTGGCGGAGCACCTCACTGAAGACGGCCTCACTGATGAGATCCTCCTCGACCAGAGCCTGGAGGCCACCACCGCGGCGGACGCAGAGATCTGGCTCAGCTTCCAGGCAACGGCGGGCGGCATCGGCGCCAAGCTGCTCGATGCCATGGGTGACGTGCCCTGGGTGCCGACGCTCTCGATCGATGGCGAGACCATCGAGGGTACCGAGTTCACGATCGGCAGCAGCAGCGACGCCGTCTCTGACTTCTTCGGCGGGGGGGCCGTCGATCCTGAGCTCACCGGCTTGCGTATCGAGCTCGTCTCGGAGGCGCCTGGCCGCGAGCCGCTCGTCGGCGAGCGGATCCTGCTCGACCGTGTCGACCCGGCCATGCGCGCCGCCGGCACCGTGACCGCGGAGTCCCTCGCTCCGCTCGCTCCGGCCGGTGAGGTTCTCCCGGCAGTGTCTGGCGTGCACCAGATCATCGTAAGCAACGGCGCCACCGATCTGCGCACGTTCGCGTCGGCCCGGGTGGTCGCGCTCGGCGTGGGTGCCGACTTCGTCGACCGACCAGACATGACCGACGGACTCAAGATGGCCGACCAGCTGTATCCGCTGGCGGTCTCCAACAAGATGCTGCCGTTGGCTTCCGAGCATCTCTTCAGTGGTGATCTTGCGCCCGCGGGCGATGCTCGCGCGTTCGTGGGCCGGCCGCGTGGCTACCTGGTCTCGTTCGAGCCACTGCCGGATGTGCTCGACGGCACGTCCATCACCACTGACCTTGCGCTCGATGACATCGACGTCACCACCGGCGGGGTGGACGACCCTGCCCTCGCAGCCCGTGTGCGGTTGTGGCATGGCGTGCTGCAGACAGCCCTGGAGACCGAGATGGCGCGTGCCCGTTCGGCAGCCGTTGACCCGGCTACGGCAACGCTCAGCAGCGTGAG
This sequence comes from uncultured Chloroflexia bacterium, assembly GCA_963714675.1. Lineage (GTDB taxonomy): Bacteria > Chloroflexota > Limnocylindria > Limnocylindrales > CSP1-4 > JAFMJV01. The sequence goes on from CAVQPG010000011.1 coordinate 4,682, forward strand.
CATCTCCATGACCGACACACCGCGCCTCCTGGGGCCCGAAGCCGCGGGCGATGGCGCGGCCTCCAGCTCCGCCCTCTCCGACGTGCTGGCCTCCGGTGACCTGGCGCTGCTGGTGGAAGGCGGTCCGACGCTGTCCTTCTGGGCGGTCGATCCGGCCAGCGGCCGGACGCGTTCGATCCAGGAGCCTGGAGTGCGCATCGGCCACGTCGGCGGCGGCAACTACGTCAACTCGTCGACGGGTGGCCCGCGCTACGTCGTGGACCCCAAGACCGGTCGGTCGCTGGGCACCATCCGGAACGGCAAGTTCACCCCTGCCGGACGGGCGCAGCCCAGTCGCTGCGGGGGCGGCACGGAGTACGTGGTCGTGCTCGGGTGCGTCTCGATCCCCGCCAGCATGACCGCAGGCCTGGCCACAGGCGTGGTCATCACCGCCATCGTGGCCTGGGCCACAGTCATACTCGAGGTGTGGCTGCTGTAGGCAGCGGGCGCGGTCAGGGGCCGGCCACCTCCTCGAGCGGCAGGATGACCGTGGCGCCGGAGGCCGGTGCGACCGCTACCTCGTCCACCGTGATGGCCGGGTCCGTGCGCACCTCGAGGCGGTCGGTGCCGGGTGCCAGCTCGACGGGATCCCCATCGACCGTTCCGCTCGCGACCGCGTCATCGACACCACCGACGTAGACATCGAAGGGCACGCCGGTCGCTGCCTTGATGGCCCGGCGCAGCTCCGAGGCGTCAGTAGCGTCAAGGAAGCGGCCGCCGGTGGTCTGGGCCCAGCTCACCATCTCGGCCTTGAGATCGTCGTCGCCGAGCGCGAAGCCCACGATGTTGAGCACGATCGGGAAGCCGCCGGCCTCGAGCTCCGCAGCGACGGCCGCCGGGTCGCCGCCACAACTCTCCTCGCCGTCGGTGATGAGCACGATGATGCGGTTGCCTACGTTCGTGAGGTCCCGTGGCGCCTGCTCCAGTGCCTCGGCGATCGGCGTCCCCGCCTTGCGCGGGACCGACACCTGCTTGACCCAGCGCAGGGCCACCTTGCGTTGGAGTGACGTGAGCGGCACGTCGAAGCGGGAGCGGCAGGCGTTGGCCCTTCCACCGGGCGCGAGGATGCGGACCGCCACGGGCGTGCCCGGTGGCAGGGTCTTGCCGAAGAGCTCCCGCAGTGAGGCCTTGGCGATGGCGATACGCGTCTCCTTGCCCAACCGTTTGCGCATGGACGAGCTGGTGTCGAAGATGACCTCGAGGCCGGTATTGGGTGCCAGGTCCAGGGTGGTGCCCTTCGGCGCGGACACCGTCAGCGGCCCAGGACGCCGGTCGATCAGCTCCGCCGTCGGGGTCAGCGTGTATTGCGACGGGCGTCGCAGGCGCGCGGACATGCGCTCGAAGGCACGGTCCATCTCCGCGTGGGTCGTGGGGAAGCTGTAGGACCCAGCGTTGACCTCTGTCCAGCCCTGGATCATGTTGCGCGTCTCTTCCGGGGCCGTGTCAGCGCCGACGTGGACCCCGAAGATGGTCGGCCGGACCCCGTCGAGGGGCGGACTGCGATGTGGTCGAAGTCGGCCGAAGCCTCGAGCTCACGGCCGTCGGCATCGAGCAGGTGGAGTGCGATGTGCTGTCCGGGTGGTCCGGTCGCCTCGACCAGCCAGCGAGGCACCGACTCGGTGACCGTCCAGGTGTACCGGGGCTCGACACCACCGGCGTCGCCGGCGATTTCGAATGCATCGATGACTCCGACGAGGTGAGCATGCCCAGGGCGAGACCGAGGCCTGCCATCCGACCGAGGGGGGTGTCGGGGGGACCCATGACCGGGCAGGATAGCGGCGCAGGCCTTCGCGACAACCAGCGTCCGGGCTCGACTATCCGCTCGCGTCTCCTCCAGGGATGATGAGGGGTGCGAGCAGCAGCTGCTACGTCGACTGGCTGCGAGAGAGTGGGTCACGTCACAGTCGCGTCACCGCGGGTGACATACATTGGTGTCATGGACATGCACCAGGAGCCAGGCATCCGGCACCTTACCTACGACCAACTCGTCGCCTCCACGGCCAGCCACGAGTGTGATGGCGTCGGACGTGACCACATCTGCGTCAGGATCGCCGCCGTCGCGGACCTGCCCACCAAGTTCGGCAACTTCCACATCGTCGGCTTCTGGAACGACAGAGACGGCAAGGATCATGTCGCCATCGTCAAGGGCGACCCCTTCGGCGCCGAGGACGTCCCTGTCCGCCTGCACAGCGAGTGCCTCACCGGCGACGCCCTCGGCTCGCTGCGCTGCGATTGCCGTGACCAGCTCACGTCCGCGCTGCGCACCATCGGCGAGCAGGAGACGGGCATGGTCCTGTACCTGCGCCAGGAGGGTCGCGGCATCGGACTGCTCAACAAGCTGCGCGCCTACGGCTTGCAGGACCAGGGACTGGACACGGTCGATGCCAACCTGGCCCTCGGGTTCCGCGACGATGAGCGCGACTACTCGGTCGCAGCGCATATGCTCGGCCTGCTGCAAGTGCGCTCGGTCAAGCTCATGACCAACAACCCCAAGAAGGTGGAGGGTCTGCGCGAGTTGGGCGTGAACGTCACCGGGCGTGTGCCCCACATCATCCCGGCCAACGAGTTCAACCAGTTCTACCTCGAGACCAAGGCAGCCCGATCCGGCCACCTCATCGACTTCGACGGGCACGAGCATCTGCTCGAGCAGATAGATCATCCGGTCGTCGAAGGCATGGACGAGGAAGCGGCCGAGGCCGTGGGGTCGCTTGGCGCGGTGGAGGCCCGGGTATGAGTGGACATCGCGTTGCGATGATCACCGGCGCGACCGGTGGCCTGGGCCGGGTGCTGGTGCCCGACCTCGCTGCCGACGGGTGGGGCCTGGTACTGGTGGGCTCGTCGCAGGCGAGGCTCGACGCGCTGGTGGCGGACGCCGGACTGGATCCCGAGACAACCGTCACGGTCGTGGCCAACCTCCGGGACCGGGCGGAGGCGGTGTCAGCCGTCGATGCGGCCTACGACCGTCTCGGGCGCGTCGATGCTCTGGCGCATCTCGTGGGCGGCTGGACCGGCGGCGTGCATGTCAGCGACTCGCCTGATGACCCGTACCGCGACATGATCGACCAGCACTTCTGGACCTCGCTCAACGTCGTGCGCGAGCTGGCGCCTCGCATGGTCGAGGCCGGCTTCGGGCGTATCGCCGCGGTCTCTTCGCCGATGGCTGCTGCTCCCGACGCGGGTATGAGCGCGTACGGCGTGGGCAAGGCGGCACAGGAGACGCTCTTCGCTGCGCTCGCCCAGGAGGTGGCCGGTACGGGTGTGACCGTCAACGTCGTGCGCGTGCGCGCCATCGACACCTCGGCTGGCCCGGATGGCTCAGCCAAGGCCCACGCCACCAGCCCCGCAGAGATCTCAGCGGCCATCCGCTACCTCTTCAGCGATCCCGCGCGGGTCGTCAGCGGCGAGCGTATCGGGCTGCACGGCGGGGGCTGACCCCCGGCACCGGCAGACTGAGGCGGCCCGCGAGCGGCCCGGGCAGGGGCCGGCGGTCGTCGGCCGTTACGCGCCTTCGAGTCGTCCGCGCACAGCCTCCGCGAGGGCTGTCCCGAGGCTGGCGCACGCGGCCGCATCGAGATGGACGCCGTCGTCAGGATGCACCGAGGCGACGGAACCCGCATCGAAGAAGGCCGCGCCGTGGTCCTCGGCGACCAGCTCGTAGAAGCGCGCCAGGTCCTTCGACTTGCCGATGGCCTCACCCATGCCCCACAGCTCACTCCGGGCCGTGATCTCACCCAGGGGCACCGGCGAGACCAGCAACACCGCCGGAGGCGCGTCACCGGGACCGCTCAGCGACCGGTGAGCCTCGTCCACGAGCCGGGCCGCGCCGCCGGCGATCTCGGGTGCACCCAGGCCATAGATGCGCTTGGTGTCGTTGGTGCCGAGCATGATGATCACCAGGTCTACCGGCGCGTGCGAGAGCAGGCAGGGGAACAGGTAGGTGAGCCCGTTGCGGCCCGGATCGAGCGGCGAGTCCCAGCAGGTCGTGCGGCCGTTGAGGCCCTCCTCGATGACCTCGTAGTCGGGGCCCAGCGCACGCCCCATCACGCGCGGCCAGCGGACATCCGCCAGCATGCGGCCGCTCCCGGATGGGTCGGCACCGTGGGTGTTGGAGTCCCCGAAGCAGACGATGGTTCGAGTCATGCTGATACCTCCTTGAATCGATCGATGCTGAACATGCTGATGTCGTGGTCGGTCCCATCCTGGAGGGCGAGGTCGGCGGCGATCTCCCCGACCACGGTCGAGAACTTGAAGCCGTGACCGCTGCACGGCGAGACCACCACGACCCGGGGTGCTCCCGGCAGGCTGTCGATGATGAAGTGCTCGTCGGGCGTATTGGTGAACATGCAGGTCTTGAGCGAGAGCGCGGGCCCATCGGCGAGGGGTAGATAGCGTGACAGGGCGACGCGGAGTACCCGCTCGTCCTCGGGCTCGATGAGCGAGCGATCCCAGTCGTCGGGGTCCACCACCTGCCGGCGATGGTGCATACGGCCGATCTTCAAGCCTGGGATGCCGTACTCGGGGAAGCCGTAGAAGAGACCCTCGTCTACCTCGAGGATGAAGACCGGCAGCGCCCCCGGCGTGAATAGCGCCGGCTTCCGGGTCCCGGCCCAGAGCAGCACCTGGCGCTCGGGCACGGCCACGGGCGCGAGCGAGCCGATGAGCTTGCCCACCCAGGCACCGGCGCTGACCACCAGCTTGCGAGCACGGTACTCGGCCACGGCCGTGCGCACGACCACGTCGCCATCTCCAGCCTCCCAGGCCACGACCGGCTCATGGCCGTGGATCTCTGCGCCCGCCTCCAGTGCCAGTCGAGCGTGGCCGGCGATGGCTCGCTCCGAAAGCACGAAGCCGCCGTCGGGCTGATAGACGGCCACGAGCCCGTCGGGCAGTTCCAGGCCTGGGTAACGCACTCGCACCTCGCCGGCCTCGAGCAGCTCGTGCGGCAGGTCGTGCTCGCGAGCCGAGGTCAGCGCACCGACGACCGTCTCACTCTCGGGGCGGCCGACGTCGAGCCCGCCGGTCGTCACCAGGATCGTCTCGCCCAGACGTGACTCGAGCTCGCGCCAGCGCTGGTACGCCTGCCGCAGGAGGGGCACGTAGCGCGGGTCCTCGGCGTAGGCCAGGCGGATGATGCGGTTGACGCCGTGTGAGGAGCCGCTGTCGTTGGGGATGCCGGCCCGCTCGAGGCCCAGCACGCGCGCACCACGCGAGGCCAGCTCCGCCACGGTAGCGCTGCCCATGCCGCCGACTCCCGCGACGATGACGTCGTACTCGGTCACGTCGCTCACCGTTCTGGACCGCGAAGGCCGGGCACATGGTCCGGCCCTTGCGTCTCGCGCTCGGGTCGTATGGCTAGGCCCCGAGGTTGAGCTCGGCCTGAGCTTCTTCGACAGCGGCGAACTGCGCGCGGATGTCCTCGCGGCTGGTGTACCAGAGGAGCAGCGCAGGGATGGCGGCCGAGGCCAGACCGTAGGCCACGTTGCTCGTCGAGATGAGCACGAACATGGCGTCGACGAGCCCGAAGACGGCCATGATCATGGTGAAGACCAGGGCCCACGACCGCATCGACCAGAGCGACCAGCCGACGGCCAGGTAGATGAGGCCGACGACGAGCGTCATGATCCCGACCCAGACGACGCCGGTGCCATCCAGGGCGTCGTCACCGAAGATGCCCACACCCAGCAGCTGCAGCCCCACGAGCAACCGCACGACCGCGATGGCGACCGCGAGTGCGCCGAGGACGAGTACGCCGAACGGGCGCTTGTTCACGCTATCCATGTGGACCTCCTGAGCTGGCTGGAACCGCACGTCCTCGTAGCCTACTCGCAGCCGAACACGCGCGATGGGCGGCGGGCATCGTCCGATACCCGCCGCCCATGGCTCGCCACTCAGTCTTCGGCGGTGATGAAGACCGGCACGGGTTCGCCCTCACGAACGAGACCCATCTCGGCGGGACCGCTCACGCGTGCGGGTGTCGCCGCGCGACTGCCCACGCTGCGCGGGATGAGGAAGGCCAGCACGGCCCCGAACCCGACGACCACGGCGCCCAGCAGCACGGCCGGGACCATGCCGTCGACGAAGGTCTGCGGACTCTGGTAGGAGCCCTCGCGGGCGAAGATGGACGCCAGCACGGCCACCCCGAAGACGCCGCCGAGCTCGCGGATGGCCCCGCTGGCACCGGAGGCCTTGCCCTCCTCCTCCGGACGCACCGACGAGAGCAGGACGTTGGCCATGGGTGCGAAGAACAGGCCCATGCCCACGCCCGAGATGATGAAGGGCACGATCATCGCGGTGTACTCGATCGAGGTGCTCGCGATGAGCCCGAGCCAGGCGAGGCCGATCGACATCAGGCTCAGGCCCACACCCATGAGCAGGCCGCCGCCGACGCGGTCCGAGAGCGCGCCCGCGATGGGCGCCACGAAGATCGGTGCCAGCGTCCAGGGCAGGATCGAGAGTCCAGCTTCGAGAGGCGAGTAGCGCAGGGCGAACTGGAGGAACTGGACCAGCAGGAAGATGGCTCCGAACATCCCGAAGCTCATGAACATGGAGCTGAGGTTGACGAAGCTGAAGCTGCGGCTGCGGAAGAAGCGGAGCGGCAGCATGGGGGCAGGGGAGCGGCGTTCCCAGGCCACGAAACCCAGCAGGAAGAGCGCGCCGATGGCGAAGCCGCCCACGATCGGCGGGCTGGTCCAGCCTTCTCCGTTCCCGTTGATCAGCGCCCAGACGATCCCGAAGAGACCGACCGACACCAGCCCCAGGCCGACGATGTCCAGCCGACGGTCAGGCCCATGCGACTCCTTCAGCCCGAACAGGGCCAGCGGGATGAGGGCGATGCCGATAGGCACGTTGACCCAGAAGATCCAGTTCCAGGCCAGGCCCTCGATGATGGCGCCACCGACGAGCGGGCCGATGGCCACAGCCAGGCCGCCGACCGCGCCCCACGCACCGAGCGCCACGCCGCGTCGCTCGGCCGGGACGGCCGCCGAGAGGAGGGTCAGCGTCAGCGGTGTGACGATAGCGGCGCCGATGCCCTGGGCCATGCGACCGACCAGCAGCATCTCGACACTGGTGGACATGGCCGCCAGGGCGCTGGCCGTCGTGAAGATGGCTACGCCGATGACGAACATCCGGCGGCGCCCGAAGCGGTCCCCGAGGCCGGCGCCGGTGAGCAGGAAGACCGCGAAGGTGAGGGTGTAGGCGTTGACGGTCCACTCGAGCTGCTCGATGGAGGCGCCAAGGTCCTCGCGGATGACGTTGAGCGCGGTCGAGACGACGAGGTTGTCGAGCATGACCATGACGAGTGCCACTGACGTCACCACGAACGTCCAGATGGCGAGTGATCGACCTTGCACGGGTCTTTCTCCTGTCTCCCCCGATGTCGTTGGTATCCCCGTTCGTGGGTCAGCCGCGCCGGCTCTCGCGTGTGCGGTGGAGAAGGTGGTTGCCGGTGTCCGCGGCGCGGCCCGGGCGGCCTCGCCTGGTGTGGTGACGGCTGGACAGGATGAAGGCTGCGGCTCCTGCCGCAACGGTCCAGATGGTAAGCGTTCGAGTGGACATCGCGCGTCTCCTACGTAGTGACTGCTAACTAACTACACGAGGCAAAAAAGGGGGAAGGGCCGGATCAGTCGAAATGGATCTCCTTCGTGCAACCCTCCTCGATCAGCTTCGCCCAGCCATCAGGATCCTCGAGGGCGCCCATCGAGCTGGTCACGTTCATGAGCATGCCTCGACCGATGAACACCGCCAACTGCTGTGGGCTGGCCTTGGTATGCCGATCGATCTCCATGACCATGCGCCCGAAGCCATCGTTCACCAGCTTCCGGATCTCCGGGTCGGACGTCGAGGCGTAGGCCTGGAGCTGGATATCGAGGTAGCGCCGGTCGCTGATGAGGTCCTCGTACGCGTAGCCGATGCGGCGGAACGCGTCGTGCTGATCGCTGGCGGCCTCACCGGCCTCACGGAAACGCTCGACGGTGTGGTCGAAGGCCCAGCCCACGGCCGCCATGAACATCTCTTTCTTGGTGCCGAACAGTCGGAACAGGTACGGCTGGCTGACGCCCACATCGCGCGCGATGGCATCCGTCGAGGTGCCGTACAAGCCGGTCCTGCCGAAGTGCGTCACCGCCGCGCGGATGATCTCCTCGCGCCGCTCGTCCGCGGTGTGCCGTGGCGCTGCCAGTACGTTCATGAGCCGCATGTTAGTGACCACTCACATACTTGTCAACCCTGACCGCATATCGACACCCGCCGCGACTCCGTTCGAGTCCGGGGACCCCGAGTCGGGACGGGCCGGTTCGACTAGAGGTCCTCGATGCGCTGCGGCGAGAGACGGGGTCCGTACCGCGGTGGCGTGACGCCGGAGCGTTCGATGAGGCGCACCAGCCTCGCTCGCTGTCCCCGATAGGGCTCCAGCAGCTCCAGCATGCGAGCGTCATCGCCCCGGGCCTCTCCGGCAAGCGCCCAGCAGACCATGTCGGGGACGTGGAAGTCGCCGAGGCTCACCGCATCAGGGTCGCCGAAGGCCGAGCGCGCGACCTCCGCAGCCGTCCAGGCTCCGATCCCGGGGACCCCACGCAGTCGGGCGAGGGCGGCTGCCGGTGCCATCGTCGTCGCCTCTTCCAGCCACGCGGCGCGCTCGGCGGACCGGATGAGCGTGATCGCCCGCCGCTGCTCGAGCCCCACCGGATGCAGTTCGTGATAGGGCAGGGCAGCGATCACCTCGGGTCTCGGCAGCAGGCGCAGTCGGGCAGGTCCGGGTGCCTCCTCACCCCAGCGGCGAACGATGCCGAAGTAGGCGCGATGGGCCTGGGCAGAGGTCACCTTCTGGCCGCAGATGGCCGGCACCAACGAGGGCCACACCGCGTCGCTGCGCCCGAAGCGCAAGCCCGCTGAGCGAGCCGCGAGGTCGCGCACGGGCCCGGCCGGCAGATGCAGCGCGGAGGGGTCGTCCTCGGAGCCGAGGAGCCGAGGCAGCGCCGCCGCGGCCAGCACCGCACCGGGGCCCCAGGCCGACACCCGCCAGCCCTCGCGAGCGCGGGCCAGGCGGGTGGTCGCAGGACCCGCGGCGGTACGCAGGGCACGCCAGACCACACCGTGCTCGAAGCGGATGGTGGGATCACGTGGGCCATGCCGCAGCTCGGATAGCGTCGCTTCCGGATCGACCTCGAAGTCGAGCTTGACGAGCTCGTCGACGACCGGTTCGTGGTCGCCGCGCTTCGCGCCGGTCATGTCGCTGGTACGACCTCGGCGACGAAGACCAGGTTCTGGCCCAGCGACCACAACGCAACGACGGTGCCGCTGATCATCAGCGCCGCCAGTGGCCACTGGCTGGTCGGCTCGCCGGTCCGCCGTCGGTCCCGTACCGCCGTGTGCCCGAACCAGGCACCGACCACGTGGCCGAGCACGACCGCGGTCACCTGCATCGTCCACACCGCCGAGCTCGCGAGCCAGTCCTCGGTCGGCTCGAAGCGCACGGTGCCGAAGAGATCCCAACCCTGCTGGAGCGGGTCCGAGAGGGCGACCACGATGCGTTGGCCCTCGGTCAGCAGGTAGGTCAGGTAGTGGGCCACGATGTAGCCGACGGCCACCGGCACGAGGCCGGCGCCCATGGCGATGTAGCCCACCTGCCGCCCGACGCCGATGACGAGGGCGATCACGAGGGCCAGGAAGCCGAGCAGCATGGCCGTCTCGGTGACCGGGTGCAGGTCGCCGAAGAGGTCGTAGAACGGCTGAGTCTGTGAGACGCCGTCCCAGATGACCGAGCCCGCAGCCACCGCCACCACCGTCAGCAGCGAGGCTGACCACGCTTCACGGGTCAGCGCGTGTCCGAAGGGACGCCGCTGCACCTGGCCCTCTCGTCGTCGTCCCACGAGGCCATAGGGGGCGAGGCGCCCGAGCAGGCCGAACCAGACGCTGAAGACCTCGCCGTGCGCGCGCCAGCGGTGCTTGCCGTACCAGGCCATGCCCACGAGCGTGATGAGGGTGTAGCCCGCGAGGACCACGCCCAGCTCGCGTCCGCTGCGGATGCGTCCACCTAGCTCCAGCCACACGAAGAAGCCCATCAGCAGGGCCGCCGGCCAGGCCTGCGTGCGACCGTGCCAGGGAGCGCGGCCAGGGAGCTGCAGGCGAGTCGGCCGAAAGATCGCGGCGATGAGGTCGTAGAGCGTGGTGAAGGGGTCGAGCCAGGCCCACGCCGGACCCAGCAGCGCGCTGACCATCGCCAGGCCGATCCAGCCGTAGACCCAGAGCACGAGCGAGGCCACCTCGGCGTCGCTGCTGCCGCCGGCGATGGTCTGCGCCACGACCCACAGCCAGGCCAGCAGGCCCACCAGCCGCAAGGACCAGCGCACGGGCCGCCAGAGCGTGCGCCTCCGGCCAGGCCTCGGTTCGGGCGCGGGTCGGTCATCGCCGAAGGCCACGAACACGAACGACAGCGCCACCGCGATGGCGGCCCCCGCAAGGTAGGCCGCGAAGGGCAGTGGCGCATCGACGTTGCCGTGCAGCGAGTGCGCGCTCGCGGGTGTCGCGGCCGACAGCAGCAGCACGGCTGCGGACCCCACCACGCGAAGCGTTCGATTCCTCCCCATCTGTGCACCTGAGCCTAGCAGCGGCGGCGGTCGCGACTACACTTGCGCCCATGCCCAAGTACAGGAAGGTCGACGCTGAGCTGATGGACAACCCGCCCAGGCCCAAGCCACGTGGGCGGCCCATCAGTCCCGAGCAGCAGGCGCTGATCAACCGCATCAGGAAGATCAGCGACGAATCAGTGGTCTATGAGGCCGTGCTCGGGCCCGACGACAAGCCCGCCACCGTGCGCGCCCAGATCATGCGGGCCGCCAAGCTGGCCGACGTCGAGCTCGCGGTCAAGAAGTCGGCCGACGGCTTCTACTTCGGCCTCATGACGCCCCAGCGCAAGTCCAGGCGCGGCCGCCCGCGCAAGGACGCCGGAGCCGAGTAGTTGGCCGCCGCGAGCGGCGGCCCGGTCATCCAGGTCTTCGGCCGCAACGACTCACCGGCCACGCGCCGAGCGCAGCGCTTCTTCAAGGAGCGTCGCATGCCCATCGCCTTCGTCGATCTCAAGAAGCGACCGCCTGCCCCGGGTGAGCTCAAGCGGTTCGCCCAGAGGCTCGGGGCACGGGCGCTCCTCGACGAGGAGTCCAAGGCCTACCGGCAGGCGAACCTCGGCTACCTCTCGATGGGTGACGCGGAGGTCTTCGATCGCGTCATCGCCGATCCGCGGCTGTTGCGCCTGCCCTTGGTGCGCTTCGGCAACGAACTCACCATCGGCGTCGACGAGGAGACGTGGCGGGGTTGGCAGGGTCGCGTCCAGGCCGCGGACCGTTAGTACGGGCGGAGGTCACCCCAGGCGAAGCGGACCAGCCGGACCGGCCCTCTGAGGACCGTGTCATCGCGTGACCTGAGGACCTCGATGCGCGTATTCGCGCCCCGTCTCCTGAAGATCACGAAGTCCTCGCGACCGTCGTAGTCGATATCGGCCGCACCCAGACGGGTCTTCTCCACCGGGATCGGGGCTGACGCCGGCGCCGTCCAGAGCTTCACGCGCTTCAGGCCACCCAGCTTCAGGCCCTGGAGCCGCTCGACCACGGCACGGCCTCCGCTGCTCGCGAGCATCATCACGTCGTCGCGTCCGTCACGATTGGCATCGCCCACGGTCATCCTGACCTTGGCTGGGACGAGCGTGGGGTCCGCCCACCGGGCCTGGTACGGGCCCATGCGCGGGAAGGCGTCGGTCAGCGGGCTCGTCGTCACTGCTGTCTTGAGGCGGACGCCGCCGCCATCCATGTTCTGGCGCACGATCAGGTCGCTGCGTCCGTCGCCGCTGAGGTCGCCGAGCCACACGCCCGCCACCTTGTCGAAGTCCTGGCTTGCCGACCACCACAGGATGGGGTTGCTGAACCTGGTGGGATTGGTGGGCTTGGTGCGCTTGAGCACGACCATGCGAGAGGTGCCCGCCGACTCGCCCCGGCCGAAGATGGCGATGTCCGCTCGGCCGTCGGCGTGGAAGTCACCGATCAGCAGCTCGGCGCCATTGACGGGCACGACGGTGTCGCCCGACCACCACTCCTCGACCGCGCCGTAGTTGATGCCGTCGCTGAGGGCCACCTCGATGCGCCCGCTGCTGGGCCCGGTCTTCCTGAGCCAGGCCAGGTCCTGCCGGCCATCGCCGTTGAGGTCGCCGGCAGCGTCGTCGACGAGGTCATCGGTCGAGATCGTGAGGCCGGCCCACGTTCCGGGTTCCGGCGGCGCCTGGCCCAGCGTCCACACCCGCGCGCTGCGTTGTCCTCCGCTTTGCTCCATGGCGCTCACGTCACCGTGCTTGGTGCCGATGATGTCGTTGGCGCCCGGCGTCACGATCTCGAGGCCCGGGTTGAGATACCGGCGCAGGATCTCGCGGTACTTGAGACCGTCTTGGCCGCACAGCGTGGTGCTGTAGTGGAAGAGCTTGAAGCCCGTCCTGTCCGATCCACAGGTGGCTGTGCTCGAACCCGCCCGGTAGCCGGTGAGGAAGAAGCGGCTGCTGCGGGTGCTCCGGCGATACTTGCGCAGTGACTGGTCCCAGGTCAGGTCGATGGCCTGCCTGATCTTGGAGTCCTCTGCCGGCCAGAGCGGCGTACCGGGGCCGAACTTCTCGGGCCGGTACCACTGGTCGGTCGTGGAATCGACGACGTCATAGCAGTACTTGACGCCGTCTTTCCACTTGGTTCCGCCACGCGGATAGGTGATGTGGTGCCAGGCGAATTGCTTGGTGGCGATGGCGCCGGCCTTGATGGTCTCGATGGGGTACTTCTCCGGCCATTCGGCCGCCATGACCGTGGCCACGTACTCGTCGAAGCCGATCGTCTGGACGGTGTCCAGGACCTCAGGCGACGGGCTGGTGGCCGCCGTGCGCAGGACCTGGATGGTCCGGGGCGGCGACATGGTGCTGGTCCACTTCGTGCACGTCTTGGAAGGGGCGTCGAAGGACAGGGTCACATCGGGCTCAGCGGGCGCGATGGCGGCGCTGGCAGGCAGGGCGTAGAGGATGGCGACGAGCAGGCTCGAAGTCACGGCCACGAGCCCACGCGCCGGCTGGGGACGGCGCATCGCCACCGACGGTAGCGCAGACGAACGGTTTGCACAGACCCCGATGGTGCCTGGACGCACCATGACCATCGGTCTCGTGGCCTTTCCGCTACGCTCGCTCGATGCACGTCTCCATCGTCGGCGCCGGCTACGTCGGCCTCGTGACTGCCGCCTGTCTGGCGCACGTCGGCCACCACGTGGTCTGCCTTGACGTCGATGCGGCCCGCATCGAGCGCCTGCGCGGTGGCGACCTGCCGGTGCACGAGCCAGGCCTCGATGACCTGGTCGAGGAGGGTCTCCGGAACGGCCGGCTGCGCTTCACGGTGGACTACGCCGAGGCTCGTCCCACGGAGCTCATCATCGTGGCCGTGGGCACGCTCGACGCCGACGAGGAGTGGGACGGGACCATCGTGCGCGCCGCTGTGCGCGGCATCGCCGCCGACCCCGAGCTGCCGCGGGACATCGTCATCCGCTCCACGCTGATGCCGGGCACCAGCGCCGCCCTGGCCGAGGAGATCCACACGCTCGCGCCCGCCGTGCGACTCGCCCACAATCCCGAGTTCACGCGAGAGGCGGTGGCGGTCAGGGATTTCCTCGCGCCAGACCGCGTGGTCATCGGCGTCGATGGCTACGACGACGGCGACCGTGGCTCGGCGCTGGCACAGCGACTGCGCGCGCTCTACGAGCCGCTCGCGGCCCCGGTCGTGGTCACCGACCTGACCAGTGCGGAGACGATCAAGGTCGCCTCCAACGTCTTCCTCGCGGCCAAGATCACCTTCGCCAACGAGATCTCGCGCCTCACCGCGGCCACCGGCGCGGATGCCCAGGCCGTCGTCGATGGCATGGGTCTCGACAAGCGCATCGTGCGCAACTTCCTGTCGCCCGGGCCGGGCTTTGGTGGTTCCTGCTTCCCGTCACAGGCACGCGCGCTGCCGCAGCTGGCCGCCAGCTTCGGCGTCCGGACCCCGCTGCTCGATGCCATCTGGCCCAGCAACGTCAGCCAGGCCGACTGGTTGCTCGACGGGCTCGAACGTGCCGCCGGCCGCTCGGTCGACGGCATGCGTGTGGCCTTGCTGGGGCTGACCTTCAAGGCCGGCACCGACGACCTGCGCGAGTCGCCCGCGATCCGCCTCGGTCAGGCGCTCGCGGCCCGCGGCGCGACCGTAGTGGTCTTCGACCCCCTGTCGCTTCAGAGCGGCACGGCCATGCTCACTCGCCTCGTGCCAGACGCGACGATCGAAGCAGCGGACTCGGCGGAGGCCGCCTGCTTGGGCGCCGATGCCGTCGTCGTCGCTACCGAGTGGCCCGAGTTCGGCCAGCTGTCATGGTCTCAGATCGCACCGACCATGACCGGGCGCGTCGTCGTCGATGGCCGTCGCGTGGTCGACACGGCTGCCGCTTCCGCGGCTGGCCTGCGCGTCGTGGCCCTTGGCGTGGAGGTCACGGGCGCGGCCCTGCAGCCGGCCGACTGACGACCGCCGCTCTTGGACGCAGCTCCTGTTCACCGTGCGGTCCCGAGCCCGCGTTCGCGCCGGCTGGCCCGTAAACCAAGGACCAGCCAGCCGACGGCCAGGCCAACCAGCGCTCCGATCGCGTCGGTGAGGACGTCGTCGAGGCGCCCCGTCCGATCGGGCACGAACGACTGGTGCCACTCGTCGCTGAGAGCGTAGGCGATGGTCAAGCCGAAGGCGATGAGCACGTCACGCGCTCGCGGTCGCCGGGCCCCGCTGACAGCGACCAGCAGGAGCGCGGCCAGGAGTGCGTAGGCCAGCAGGTGCCCGGTGACGCGGAAGGGCCTGTCCACGGCCACATCTTCGGAGACACGCAGGCCGCTCTGCGACGAAAGCAGGAAGATGGCGGCCATGACCGCGACCGCGGGCAGCCAGTAGAGCCAGCGTCGCGACGTTCCCTGCGCCCCGCTCACCTGGGCCAGGCGACCTCGATGACTCCGTCGCGGATCCGCAGCGGGTAATAGCGCAGCCGGCGTACACGGGTCATGGCCCGCGCCCGTGCCTTGGGGTCGTCGGGCCGCAGTGGCGTCTTGGCCGCGTTGCCCTCCGGCGTCCAGGTCGGGCGGGTCACACCGTCAGCGGTCAACCCGCCGGTCGTCGGGAAGGTGACGACCTCGCCGTCGCGGACATCGAACGCGCCGCGATGCAGCGGGCAGTGGATCGTGCAGCCCTCGAGTCGACCTTCGGAGAACGGGGCCGACATGTGCGGGCACCGATCCTCGGTGGCCGCGATGCCCTCGTCGGTGTGAACCACGAGCAGGTCGAGGTCGCCCCGGCTGACACGGGTCATCGAACCGAGCGGCAGGTCGGACAGGGCCAGCGCCGGCTCGAAGGGAGCAGCGGACGTGCCCGGGGCCTGGAGCTCAGCCGGAAAGGGCAGGGAGACGGCGGCTGACATGCGTGCATCGTACCCGCGCTCGCTCCATCGTCGATGTGCGGCATCATCGTGGTCCCCGCCCAACCCCAGGAGACGTCGATGCGCTACGCACTCATGACCGAGCCCCAGCAGGGCTACAGCTACCAGGACATCCTTGACGCCGCCGATGCTGCCAAGGCGGCCGGCTTCGAGACGTACTTCCGCTCCGACCACTACTCCAGCTTCCCGGGCGAGGAGGGACTGCCCGCCACCGATTGCTGGACGACGCTGGCCGGGCTGGCGCGCGACACGAGTGGCATCGGCCTCGGCTCGATGGTCTCGCCGGTGACGTTCCGCATCCCGGGCTCGTACGCCAAGGTCGTGGCCACCGTGGTGGAGATGGCCGAGG
The DNA here is from genome assembly GCA_963714675.1 of uncultured Chloroflexia bacterium. Classification (GTDB taxonomy): domain Bacteria; phylum Chloroflexota; class Limnocylindria; order Limnocylindrales; family CSP1-4; genus JAFMJV01. The sequence continues at coordinate 20,580 of CAVQPG010000011.1, forward strand.
GCACCACCATCGAGATGGGCATCGGTGCAGGCTGGAACGAAGAGGAGCACGCAGCCCTGGGCATCCCCTACCCGGACACCGTGGAGCGCGTCGACCGCATGGAGGAGGAACTGGCCATCATTCGCGGGCTCTGGGACGAGCCCGACGGCTGGTCCTTCGAGGGCCAGCACTATCAGGTGGTGAATGCCATCTTCCGACCGCGTGGCCCGCGGCCCAACGTCGTCGTCGGTGGCGTGGGCCGGCCGCGTTCGTGCCGCCTGGGCGCCCAGTTCGCCGACGAGTACAACATCAGCTCCTCGAACCCGGCCGAGGTACGCGAGATCAACGGCAGGCTCGACGCTGCCTGCGAGAAGCTCGGCCGCGACCCTGCGACGTTGACGCGCTCGGTCATGGCCGGCGTGCTGGTGGGCCGCGACGAGGCTGAGATGGCCGAGCGCCGCACCCGCCAGGTGGCCCTCTTCGGCGGCGATGTCGACGGTGCCGAGGCGTGGCTCGACGAGCGCAAGGATCGCTGGATCACCGGCACGCCGGACGAGGCCAGGGCCCGCATCGCGGACTACGCCGCGACCGGCGTCGATCGGCTGCTGTTCCAGGACTTCCTGCCCCAGGACCTCGACCACATCGCGGTCATGGGCGAGCTCATCGGCTGAGCTATCGCCCTCAGCCGATCCGCCCCAGTCGATGCGGTGGCCAGTAGCGGAACCAGGGGCGGCCCTCGACCTCCGAGGTGCCGAGGGACCCGAACGTTCGTGAGTCGGTCGATGCCGCGGGTGCGTCGCCCCTGATGAAGAGCTCGCGGCCCTCGTCGTGGACCTCGGCCACGCGTTTGACCAACAGGCGCGATGGCTGCCGTGGGTCGGGCACGAGCACCAGCTCGCCGACCGCCGGAGGCGCCGCCGCATAGGCGTCCGGGTCGACCAGCAGCCAATCGCCGGGTTCGAGCGTGGGGCGCATCGAGTCGCCTTCGACCGTCACGCGGGCGCGCCAGGAACGGATGCTTCGACGGATCATCGGTTCGACCTCGGGAATCAGAACGACCCGCCCAGGTTCCAGAACGGGTCGTCGGTCGGCGCGTCGGCCGAGCTACATGCGGGTCTTCTCGGGACCGCCGGTGCCCTTCCACATCGCATCGACCTCGTCGATGAGGGCCAGCAGCTTCTTGGCAGCGTCGAGGTCCACGCCCTGCTTGACCGCGGAGGCGGCCTTCGAGGCCTTCCAGCAGGTGTCGTGCAGGTCCGGGTACTTCTCCACATGCTCGGGCTTGAAGTAGTCGTGCCAGAGGACGTCGATGTGGTGCTTCACGAGGTCGGCGCGCTCTTCCTTGACCACGATGCAGCGAGCACGGAAGACCTCATCCTCGGACGCGTGATAGCGCTCGATGATGCGGTGGCAGGACTCAGCCTCGATGCGAGCCTGCTCGGGGTCGTAGACACCACAGGGGATGTCGCAGTGTGCGTGGGCAGTCCTCACGGGGGCGATGAGACGGAGCAGATCCATGGGTTCCTCCTAGTCGGCCGGCTCGATACGGACCGGTGACCCGGACCGCATCCGACGGCACCACGCGATTCTGCCATGTCAGCCGCGTGAAGCTCTTGACGGGCTGGGTCGACCGGCGTAGATTCCTACAAATCCTATGAACTCAATGGACATCATAGGAAAAGTAGGAAACACGAGATCGGGGGGACCAGATGGGACAGACGACGCTCGAGACGCATCGGCTCTGGTGGACCGCAGCGCGACGAGCAGTGGTGGGTGCCTGCGTGATCGCCATCACGAGCGTTCTCGGGCAACTGACACCGGGGCTGGCAGAGGCGGGCGACGTGGTCACGTTGGCGGCCTACACCACGCCTCGCGAGATCTACGAGGAGGTCATCCCCATGTTCGAGGCCAGCGAGGCTGGTGCCGGCGTCGAGTTCGAACAGTCCTACAGCGGCTCCGGGGACCAGAGCCGTGCGGTGGAGGCCGGCTTGCCGGCAGACGTCGTGGCCCTCTCGCTGTGGCCGGATATCGAACGGCTGGTGGGGCCGGGCGTGGTGGCCGAGGACTGGGACGAGAACGAGTACGGGGCGATCGTGAGCGACAGCATCGTCGTCTTCGCCGTCCGGCCGGGCAACCCAAAGGGCATCTCCGGGTGGGAAGACCTGCTGCGTGAGGACGTGACTGTCATCACGCCCAATCCCTTCACCTCTGGTGGAGCACAGTGGAACCTGCTCGCCGCCTACCAGGCTCGGATCGAGGCCGGCGACAGCGAGGACGAGGCCCGCGATTTCCTCAAGGCCCTCATCGGCAACACCAGCGTCATGGACCGCAGTGCCCGCGAGGCGCTGACGACCTTCGTTGCCGGGCAGGGCGACGTCCTCATCGCCTACGAGAACGAAGCGGTCTTTGCCCAGCAGATGGGCCAGCCCGTGGAATATGTGGTGCCGGACGCGACCATCCTCATCGAGAACCCGGTAGCCGTGACGCTCGTGGGCGATGCCCCGACGGCCGCACAGGCGTTCGTCGATTTCCTGTACACCCCTGAGGTCCAGCGCGTCTTCGGTCGTCACGGCTATCGTCCCGTGCTGCCTGAGGTACTCGCGGAGTTCAGCTATGTACAGCCCGCGCAGCTATTCACCATCGCCGATCTCGGGGGCTGGGCCGAGGCTCGCCCCCGCTTCTTCGATCCTGACACGGGCCTGGTCGCCGAGCTCTTCGCGGAGCTCGGTCGCGACGCGGCATGAGTCACTCGCTGTCGGTGGGCGAGCACCGCCGTGTATCGGCGCGATACGACGGCCGTGGCTTTCTGGGGCCTGGTATCACGGCTGCGTATCTGAGCCTGCTCGTGCTCATCCCTATCGCTGCCATCCTGTGGCGATCGGTCGCGGACGGTCTCGACAGCTTCGTGGCGGCGGTGACCTCTCCCCAGGCCCTGGCCGCACTGCGGCTCACGCTCACGATCTCCCTGGTGGTGATGGCCATCAATGCGGTCATGGGGACGATCCTCGCGTGGGTCCTGGTGCGAGACGACTTCCCTGGCAAGTCGCTGGTGAATGCGCTCATCGACCTGCCATTCGCACTGCCCACGATCGTGGCCGGGCTGACCCTGCTGACGCTGTACGGGCCGAACAGTCCGTTCGGTCTCAACGCCGCCTACTCGGAGCTCGGCATCGTCTTCGCCCTGCTCTTCATCACGCTGCCTTTCGCGGTCCGGGCGGTACAGCCCGTTCTGGTCGAACTCGACCGTGAGATGGAAGAGGCGGCCGCGTCGCTGGGTGCCTCGGCCGCTACGGTCGTGTGGCGCATCGTGCTGCCCAACCTGGCCCCCGCGGTGCTCACGGGCGCGGCCCTCGGGTTCGCTCGCAGCATCGGCGAGTTCGGTTCGGTGGTGCTCATCGCGGGCAACATCCCGTACCGCACCGAACTCGCGTCGGTCTACATCTTCGGCCAGGTCGAAGCCGATCGGCCGGGGTCGGCGGCTGCTGTCTCGGTCGTGCTGCTGTCGGCATCGCTGCTCCTGCTCACCGGCTTCGACATCCTGCGTCGCCGCATCTCGCGTCACAGTGAGCCTGCCCCGTGACAGTCCAGCCGCAACCGCTACGACCGCTCGTCGCAGGAGCGCTGGGCCAGCCGGCCCGCGCCCAGCTCGCCCGCCGCCTGCTGCGAAGCGTCGCCCTTGGCTACCTGCTGCTGTTGCTGGCATTGCCGGTGCTGCTGATCTTCTGGCGGACCTTCGAGCAGGGGCTCGGACCGGTACTCGGGGCGTTGCAGCGGCCGGCATTCCAGTCGGCCTTCTGGCTGACGCTGCAGATCACGCTCATCGCCGTCCCAGTCAACACCGTCTTCGGCATCGTCGCGGCCCTCGCCATCGTGCGCCGGCGGTTTCCCGGCCGGGCCCTGCTGAACGCGGCCATCGACCTGCCCTTCGTGCTCTCGCCGGTGGTGGTGGGCCTCTCGCTGGTGCTCGTCTACGGCAAGGATGGCTGGCTCGGTGGCGTGCTCGAGCAACTCGGCATCACCGTCATCTTCGCGACGCCGGGCATGGTCCTGGCCACCCTCTTCGTATCGCTGCCCTTCGTGGTGCGTGAGGTCATCCCCGTCCTGCGCGAGATCGGTACCGACCAGGAGCAGGCGGCCTACACCCTCGGCGCCTCGCCCTGGCGCACCTTCTGGAGGGTGACCCTGCCGGCCATTCGCTGGGGCGTCATCTACGGGATCATCCTCACCACCGCGCGCTCACTCGGTGAGTTCGGCGCGGTCGCCATCGTCTCGGGCCGGATCTCGGGCAAGACAGAGACGCTGACCACGCATGTCGAGGAACGCTACTGGGCCTTCGACCTCGTCGGCGCCTACACGGCTTCCATCGTCCTTGCCCTCATGGCGCTCCTCGTGCTCCTGTCCATGACCCTCTACCAATCCGGTCGTTTCCGAAGGAGGAACACGCGTGGCTATCAGCCTGCAGCGACTGACGAAGCGCTTCGGTAGCTTCATCGCCCTCAACGAGGTCTCGCTCGACATCGCCGACGGCTCACTGACCGCGCTGCTCGGGCCGAGCGGCAGTGGCAAGACCACCCTGTTGCGCATCATCGCCGGGCTCGACAGCCCCGACTCGGGTGTGGTGCGCTTCGGGCCGCGGGATGTGACCTTCGTGCCCCCACAGGACCGCGGCATCGGATTCGTCTTCCAGCACTACGCCCCGTTCAAGCACATGACCGTGTGGGACAACGTGGCCTTCGGCCTGACCATCCGCCGCCGCCCCCGAACCGAGATCTCACAGAAGGTCTCGGAGCTGCTCTCGCTCGTCCAGATCGCGCACCTCGCCGACCGCTACCCATCCCAGCTCTCGGGCGGACAGCGGCAACGCATGGCGCTGGCCCGGGCGCTGGCCATCGAGCCCGAGGTGCTGCTACTCGACGAGCCTTTCGGGGCGCTGGACGCCCGCGTGCGCAAGGAGCTGCGCTCGTGGCTGCGGCGCCTCCATGACGAGGCCCACGTGACGACCGTCTTCGTGACCCATGACCAGGAGGAGGCCATGGACGTGGCCGACCACATCGTGGTCATGGACGGTGGTCGCATCGAGCAGGAGGGCAGCGCCCGAGAGCTCTACGAGCAACCGGCCTCGGAGTTCGTGATGAGCTTCATCGGACCGGTGAACCTGCTCGACGATCGATACGTCCGGCCCCACGACCTCGAGATCCTGATGGATCCGTCCGAGGACACCATCCCGGCGTTCGTGGAGCGGGTCGTCTACCTCGGTTTCGAGGTTCGCGTCGAGCTTCGTCGTGACGACGGGCTGCGCTTCTGGGCCCAACTCCCGAGGGACGAGGCCGAACGCGCGGAGCTGGTGCCCGGACAGCACGTCCATGCGCGGACGCGTCACCAGCGGGTCTTCGCCGGCGCCTGAGCGACGGTACCGACGATGGTCCCGGTGCTTGGCGTACGATTCCGGGTGTAGGCGGACGTCTCGTCCGGGACGCCGCTGCCTCACGGAGCACCCTTGAACACCGACCTCATCTTCTACGTCGCCGTATTCCTGCTGATGTCTGCGGTCATCATCGGCGCCGGCGTCCTGCTGGCCAAGTCGGGCGATCGCATCGCCGACGTGACCGGCCTCGGCGGCCTGCTCATCGGCATGGTGCTGGTGGCCGCTGCCACCTCGTTGCCGGAGATCGCGGTGGCCATCAGCGCCGTGGTCGTGGAGGACTCGCCGGATCTCGCCATCGGCAACCTCTTCGGCAGCAACATGGCCAACATGGCCCTGCTGGCGATGGTCGATATCGCCTGGCGCGGGAAGGTCTGGCAACAGGTGGGCACGGGTCACGCCCGCACCGCTGCGGTGGCCATCGCCCTCACCTCCATCGCCGTGCTGGCCGTGCTCCAGCCCTTCGATATCGTGATCGGCTGGGTCGGTATCGAGTCGATCGTCATCTTCGTCGGCTTCATCAGCCTTATCGCCTGGACGCACCGCTCCGCGATCCCGGCCGTGCCTACCGGTGAGGTGAGCCACGAGCAGGGCACCGCTCAGGACGCCCAACACCAGCACCTGAGCGGCGCCGACGTAACCAGCCGCAAGGCCATCCTTTACACCATCCGCTGGGACCTGGCCAAGTTCGGCATCGCCGCGCTGGTCATCCTCCTGGCGGCGCCGATCCTGGTGAACGCGGCTGACGGCATCGGGCGTGAAGCGGAGCTCAGCGAATCGTTCGTTGGCGCCTCGTTCCTGGCCTTCTCGACCTCCCTGCCGGAGCTGGCCACCGCGGTCGCCGCCGCACGTATCGGCGCCTTCGACCTGGCCGTGGGCTCGCTGCTGGGTAGTAACGCCTTCAACATGGCCATCATCTTGTTCACCGATCTGGCCTACACCGAGGGCCCCATCCTCGCTGGCGTGAACCTGGCGCAAGCCTTCGTCGGCGTGAGCGCGATCCTGCTCATGTCGATCGTGTTGGCGGGCATCGTGCACGGCGCGCGCACGCGCGCCTGGAAGCTGGAGCCCGGCTCGGGCATGACCCTCGTCGTCTACTTCATCCTGATGTACATGATCTTCAACTCGGGATCCTGACCGAGAGCGGGGGATGACAGCCAGCGACCTGACCCTCGCGCCGGGCGCCGACCGGGCCATCGAGCCCTGGAAGCTCGAGGTCGCGGACGTAGCCGCGGCGCTAGGAACGTCGGCTGAGACCGGGCTGGACAGCGCCGTCGCCGAGCAGCGCCTCGAGGAGTTCGGCCGCAACGAGCTGGTCGAGAAGCAGCAGCGCCCAACCTGGATGCTGTTCGTGGACCAGTTCACCAGCCCCATGATCCTGGTGCTCATGGCGGCGGCCGCGGTCACCTTCATCATCGGCGAGGGCAAGGACACGATCGTGATCCTGGCCATCGTGGTCTTCAACGGAGTGGTCGGCTTCGTGCAGGAGTACCGCGCCGGGCAGGCCATGGACGCACTCAAGCGGATGTCGTCGCCACAAGCGCGCGTGGTGCGCGGAGGCGAGGTCAGGCCGGTACCGGCCGCGGCGGTGGTACCGGGTGACATCGTGCTGCTCGAGCAGGGCGACATCGTCACCGCCGACATGCGACTGCTCGAGGCGCCGGGCCTGAAGATCGACGAGGCGCCGCTGACGGGTGAGTCCGAGCCGGTGGCCAAGATCACCGAGCCGCTGCCCGACGTGGGCGCCGCGACTCCGGCCGACCAGCGCAACATGGCCTTCTCCGGCACCGCCGTGACGCTCGGGCGCGCACGCGGACTGGTCGTCGCCACCGGCATGTCCACGGCCATCGGTCGGATCGCCGAGCTGCTGCAAGAGGGCGAGGATGAGGCCACGCCGCTGCAGCTGAAGCTGGGCCAGCTGGGCAAGTGGCTGGCCATGGCCGCGCTGGCCATCTGCGCCGTGGTCTTCGGCCTTGGTGTCGCGCGCGGTGAGCCGGCCGAGGAGATGTTCCTCGTGGCCGTCTCGCTCGCGGTGGCCGCCATCCCCGAAGGCCTGCCCGCCGTCGTGACCATCTCACTCGCGCTCGGTGCTCGCCGCATGGCCCGCCGCCATGCCCTGGTGCGGCGGCTGCCGGCGGTCGAGACGCTGGGATCGGTCTCGGTCATCTGCACCGACAAGACCGGCACGCTGACCGAGAACCGCATGCTCGTGGAGCGCCTCTGGACACCCAACGGCGAGTATCAGGTCAGCGGCGACGGCTACTCGCCCGATGGGCAGCTGACGCCATCCGCAGCTGACGATCCGCTCGCAGGCCGCGCCGCGCACGTGGCCGCGGCCTGCAACGACGCCACCCTCGTGTCGCCCGACGGTGGTGGCGACTGGACCATCACCGGCGATCCCACCGAAGGCTCGCTGGTAGCGTTCGCGGCCAAGCTGGGCGTCGTCCAGAAGGACCTCCACGTCTCCTGCCCACGCGTAGCCGAGGTCTCCTTCGACTCCGGGCGCCGGCGCATGACGACGGTCCACGAGCTGGTCGAGAGCGGTCTCGAGATCGAGCAGCCAAACTGGGTCGCGGTCAAGGGCGCCATCGAGTCGATCGCTACCGCTGCTGGCCCGCGACCAGGGCCCGGCCATCGATGCTGCCCGCGAGGTGGCCGAGCGCTACGCGGCCGACGGCTACCGCGTGCTGGCCCTCGCGGACGCCGGCATCGAGGTCGTGCCTGACGAGCCCGAAGATGCCGAGCAGGGGCTCCGCCTGGTGGGGATCGTGGCCATGGCCGACCCGCCACGCGAGGCGGCAGCGGTGGCTATCCGTGAGACACGCTCGGCCGGCATCACGCCGGTGATGATCACCGGTGACCACCAGCTGACCGCGACCTCGATCGCGATGCGACTGGGCATGCTCGACGATGGGCGCGAGTCGATCACCGGTGCCGAGCTGGCCCAGATCCCGGATGAAGAGCTGGCCCGACGCGTGAAGGACATCGGCGTCTACGCCCGCACCAACCCCGAGCAGAAGCTGCGCATCGTCGATGCCTGGCGGCAGCAAGGTGCGGTCAGTGCCATGACCGGCGACGGCGTCAACGATGCCCCGGCGCTGCGCAAGGCGGACATCGGCGTGGCCATGGGCATCACCGGCACCGACGTCTCCAAGGAAGCCGCGGACATGATCCTCGAGGACGATGACTTCTCGACCATCATCGCCGCGGTCGAGGAGGGGCGGCGCATCTACGCCAACATCCGCCGCTTCGTGCGCTACCTGCTGACCACCAACTCGGCCGAGGTCATGGTCATGGTGCTGGCGCCGTTCCTGGGCCTGCCCCTGCCGCTGCTGGCGATCCAGATCCTGTGGATCAACCTCGTCACCGATGGAGCGCCGGCGCTCTCGCTGGGCGTGGAGCCGGCGCACCCGCGCGCCATGAAGCAGCCACCGCGTGACCCGAGCGCCTCGATCCTCGGCGGTGGCCTCTGGCAGCACGCGGTCTGGGTCGGCCTGCTGATGACGGGCATCACGCTGGCGGTCCAGGCCTGGTCCTACAACGGCGGGGCCCGGAGGAGACGTGGCGCACGATGGTCTTCACCGTGCTGGCTTTCCTGCAGCTCTCGCACGCGCTGGTCGTGCGCTCGGAACGTGAGTCGATCTTCACGCTGGGCCTCCGCTCGAACATGGTGCTGTTGGTCGTCATCGTGGTCAGCGCGCTCGTGCAGATGGCGCTCATCTACGTGCCCTTCCTGCAGCCCATCTTCGAGACCGCGGCGCTCTCACCCGTGGAGCTGGGGATCGTGCTGCTGGTGACGCCGATCCCCTTCGTCGCCGTCGAGATCGAGAAGTGGTTCACGCGCCGGCGGGAGGCTCGCGCCGGCGCGACGAGCGTGGCTTCCGTCTCCTAGCGTCTGGCGCCTGGCAGCGCCTGTCCTTCAGCCTCGGTAGGCCTCATCGGCGAGGTAGAGCGCGTCGTCGATGATCTCGAAGGCGTGGGCCAGGTCCCCCTCGCTGATCACCAGCGGCGGGTTGTTGTGGATGGTGTTCCAGCGAGTCAGGGCGAAGAGGCCGCGTTCGCGCATGAACTGCTGCATGGCCTTCATCTCGGGGCTGGTGCCGTTGTAGGGCGCCAGCGGCGTGTAGGTGTCGCGGTCCATGACCAGCTCGAGGATGCCGAAGAGCCCGATGTTCCGGTGGCTGCCCACGCTGGGGTGCTTGTCGTAGAGGTACTCGTGGTGCTGGCGCATCACCTCGCCCAGGCGCGCCGAGCGCTCGATGAGCCTGTCCTGCTCGTAGACGTCGATGACCGCGAGCGCCGCCGCGCAGCCGACCGGATGGCTGTGGTAGGTCAGGCCGCCGAAGAAGGGCTCGTCATCGAAGGCGTCAGCGATCGGACGGCGGATGGCCACGGCCCCCAGGGGCACATACGAAGAGGTCAGGCCCTTGCCCATGGTGATGAGGTCCGGCACCACGCCCCAGTGCTCGACCGCGAACCACTTGCCAGTGCGGCCGAAACCGGTCATGACCTCGTCGGCGATGAGCAGGATGCCGTGCTTGTCGCAGATCTCACGCACGCCCTGCATGTAGCCATCCGGAGGGATCAGCACGCCGTTGGCACCCACGACCGGCTCCAGCAGGAAGGCCGCGATGGTGTGAGCGCCCTCGAACATGATCACCTCCTCGAGGTCTTCGAGGGAGCGCTCGACCGGCTCAGGGTCGCGCCGGCCGTAGCGATGCGCGTCGGGTACGCGCACGAAGGCGTGGCCGCCCATCTCGTTGGTCCAGCGTCGCGGATCACCGGTGGCCACCATGGCCTGGCCCGTGGCCCCGTGGTAGGAGCGGTAGCGGACCAGGATCTTGGCCCGTCCCGTGTACTGGCGCGCCAGCTTGATGGCGTTCTCGTTGGCGTCCGCTCCGCCGGTGGTGAAGAACATGACGTCGAGGTCGCCCGGGGTGAGCGACGCCAGCTTGGCTCCGAGTCGTGCCCTCGGCTCATGGGCCGCATGGGGATAGGCGTAGGCCAGCTTCAGGGCCTGGGCCCCGATGGCGGCGGCGACCCGTTCGTCCCCGTGGCCGATGTTGACCGACATGGCCTGCGAGTTGAAGTCCAGGTAGCGCTTGCCGTCGACGGAAGTGAACCAGGCGCCCTTGGCCGACTCGATGGCGATGGGGTCGGCCACGTTCTGGGCGACCCACGAGAACATCGTGTGCTTGCGGGTGAGAGCGATCATCTCGTCGGCGCCCATGGACGAGGAGCTGGACTGACGTTGGTCGTCCGACATCGCGACACCTTTCTGGCCTGTCTGCCTCTCGCGACTGTGCCACGAACCGACGGCCGGCGTGCGCGCGTCCTGACAGCCACTCGCACCCATGACCCTGCGGTGTGCGCTGCGCTGTCGACCCCTCGGCGTGTAGGGTGCGTCGCATGGCTGAGACTCGACCCCTGCGCATCGGTTTCGTGGCCACCCGGCTCGCCGGGACCGATGGCGTTTCGCTCGAATCGGAGAAGTGGGCCGTCGAGCTGCGGGCGATGGGCCACGACGTCCACTACTTCGCGGGGATGGTTGACCGACCCGCCGACAGGAGCCGCGTGGTGCCCGAAGCCTTCTTCGGCCACCCGGAAGTGGCGGCCATCAACGAAGCCGTCTTCGGCGCTGCCGTAGCGGGACGGCCAGCGTCGGTCAGCCGGGCCATCGATGATCTGACCGAGCACTTGAAGGCCGAGCTGTACGACTATGTGCGCGACTTCGAGTTGGACATGCTGCTACCCGAGAACGCCCTGGCCATCCCGATGCACCTGCCGCTGGGCCTGGCCATCACGCGGTTGGCGGCAGAGACCGGCATCCCGGTGCTGGCGCACCACCACGACCTCGCCTGGGAGCGACAGCGTTTCGAGGTCAACAGCGCGGCCGACGTCATCAGCGCGGCCTTCCCGCCGGCGCTGCCGAACGTGCGCCATGTCTGCATCAACACCGCCCAGCGTGAGGCCATCGCCCGACGGCTTGGCCGGACCGCACGGGTCATCCCCAACGTCATGGACTTCGAGCGTCCGCCGTCTCCGCCCGATGCGCTGACCGCTGGGCTGCGCGCGGACCTCGGCCTCGCCGACGATGAGTCGTTCGTGCTGGCACCGGTGCGGGTGGTGCCGCGGAAGGGGCTGGAACACGGGATCGAACTGGTGGCGCGGCTGGGGCGCCGGGCTCGCCTCGTGGTCTCCCACGCCAGTGGCGACGAGGGCATGGCGTACGAGGCTCGGATCCGCGAGTACGCGCGCTTGCTGGGCATCGAGCTGCTGTGGGCCTCCGACCGGGTGGCCGACTTCGAACGAGGCCGTGATGCCGAGGGACGGCAGACATATTCGCTGGGCGATATGTACGACGCCTGCGACGTGGTGGCCTATCCGTCGCTCATCGAGGGCTTCGGCAACGCGTTCCTCGAGGCGGTCTATCACCGCAAGCCGGTGTTGGTGAACCGCTACCCCATCTACGACATCGACATCCGACCCCGGGGCTTCCGGGCCATCGAGATGCACGGCTACGTCACCGAGGCCGTGGTGGAGGAGACGAGCGCGTTGCTCGACGATCCCGACAGGATCGCGGAGTGGGCGGAGATCAACTACGGCATCGGCCTCCGCCACTTCTCGCACGCGGCAGTTCGCGACGGGCTCCACGCCGAACTCGCGGAGATGTTCCCCGCGTAAGAGGGCCCGCCTCAGCGTGCGTCAGCCTCGACACGAACGCCTTACTCCCCAGGCTTCGTCGAGGGCGCCCTGGCCGCGGCCGTCGGTCAGCCGCCACGCGCTCGACATACGGGCACGCTCAGGGCGAGCGCGGCTGCGCTCAGGGCCGGGATCAGCAGCCAAGCGGCCGAGACGCCTGCAGCATCAGCAGCGACGCCCAGCACGAACGGCGCCACGAGGATGGCCACACCCGAGGCCAGGATGAGCCGGGCCGAACCCGTGTCCTGCAGGCTGGGTACCAGCGCCAGCGCGACGGAGACCACGAGTGGGTACTGGGATCCGACGCCGACCCCGGCGAGGAGGATGCCCAACGCTGCGACTACCACATCGTCCGCGCTCCAGGCCAGCAGAGAGCCCACGAGTGCCGCGACCAGGCCGAGGCGCATGAGCGCGATGGGATCGCGTCCGCCGATGGCCGGGACGCTGAGCGCGAGACGTGTCGCAGCCATGCCCACGTAGAAGCTGGTGGCCACCAGCGTGGCCTCGGCGAGCGAGACCTCCACCTGGCGCGCGACCAGCGTGCTGGCCCAGAAGACGATGCCGAACTCGACCGAGACGACCAGCACCAGCAGCCACCAGGCGAGCCAGTAACCCCTCGTCAGGGCGCCCGCCCGCGTGGCCACTGCTACCACCACGTTCCGCCGCCAGCGTGTGGCCCACAGGCCGGCCACGATGAGCCCGCCAGCTACCACGAAGGCCAGCTGCCAGCCAAGTCCGCTGCTATCGCCCAGGGCGAGGACCACGGGCACGCTCATCGAGCCGAACATGGCCACCAGCGCCGCTCGGCTCATGCGCACCCGGGCAAGCGCTCCACCGCCCCGGGTGAGGGCCCGGTTGAGGTGGGCCAGCAGCAGTCCCACCCCGATGCCGACCATCGCGGCGCCCGCGAGCGTGACCACGTAGGCGGACGCCGTGAGCAGACAGATACTGGCCGCGGCCAGCATCCCGTAGGCCAGGACATTGGCGCGACGCAGGCCGAGCTGGGCATCGATCCTGTCACCCGCGAACCCGGCGCCCAGCAGGCCGATGGCCAGCATCGACGAATGGAGCGCGGCCTCGGCATCACTGAGCGAGAGCGCGGCCGCGAGGAAGGCCGTGACCGCCCCCACGCCGTAGAGCAGGTAGCCCACCGCGATCTGGTCGACGTAGGCGCTGCGCACCTCCGGCGTGGACGCGGGCGTCTCGCTCTCGGCTGTGGCCAGGTCGACGGCGTCCATCGCCTGATGCTAGCCGCTTGGCCCGGCGGGGCCGCCGGCCGCGTCGCGGGGCGGCGGGGTCGGCGGACGCGAATGCGAGATTGTTCGAGTGAGGTGGTATCAGATACGCTACGCGGACCTGTCTTGGGAGGGACACCGTGCGCTGCGGCGTATGCGGCACGACCAACGAGGCGAAGGCTCGCTTCTGCATCGAGTGCGGGAACCGGCTGGCCGCCGCCTGCCCGACGTGCGGCTCCCAGGTCCCACCGGCAGCCAAGTTCTGTGGCGAGTGCGGCGCATCACTGGCAGCTGGCACCGAAGACCCGACAGCGGGTCGGCACCAGCCGCGACCCAGCTGTCCGATGGCCCCAAGGCCGAGCGGCGACTGGTCAGCGTCCTCTTCGCCGATCTGGTGGGCTTCACGCCGTTCTCGGAGGAGACGCGATGCGGAGGAGGTGCGCGAGACGCTGACCAGCTACTTCGATCTGTCCCGTGAGGTCATCGAGCGCTACGGCGGCACCGTCGAGAAGTTCATCGGCGACGCGGTCATGGCCGTGTGGGGTGCGCCCGTCGCACGTGAAGATGACGCCGAACGTGCCGTCCGGGCTGCTGTCGAGCTGATCGATGCGGTCCAGGGCATGGACGGTGGCCTTCAGGCACGTGTCGGCGTGCAGACCGGCGAGGCAGCCGTCAGCCTCGGAGCGACGGGGCAGGGGATGGTGGCCGGCGACATGGTCAACACCACCGCACGCGTCCAAGCGGTGGCGGAACCAGGCACGGTGCTCGTCGACGAGGCCACCATGCGCAGTGCGTCCGAGGCCATCGCCTTCGAGTCGGTCGGCCAGCGGGAACTCAAGGGCAAGTCGACATCGGTGCCGCTCTGGCGAGCCCTGCGGGTCGTCGCCGAAGTCGGTGGCCGTGGGCGCAGCGACTCACTCGAGGCGCCGTTCGTCGGCCGCGATACGGAGTTCCGGCTGCTCAAGGAGCTCTTCCACGCGTCGAGCCGGGAGCAGCGGGCGCGCATGATCTCGATCGTCGGCCAGGGCGGGATCGGCAAGAGCCGCCTGGGCTGGGAGCTGGAGAAGTACCTCGACGGTCTCGTCGAGCCCGTCTGGTTCCATCACGGCCGCTCGCCCTCGTACGGCACCGGCATCACCTTCTGGGCGCTCGGTGAGATGGTGCGCGGCCGCTGCGGGCTGGCCGAAAGCGACGACGAAGCCACCACGCGCGCCCGAGTCGCGGAGCAGGTCACGAAGTTCGTGTCCGAGCCCGCGGAGCGAGCCTGGGTCGAGTCCTCGCTCCTGACACTGCTTGGCGTGGGCGACGTCTCGACGCCGTCGGAGCAGCTGTTCCCGGCCTGGCGCACGTTCTTCGAGCGCATCGCGCGCCAGGGCACGACGCTGCTCGTGTTCGAAGACCTGCAGTGGGCAGATGCAGGCCTGCTCGCGTTCATCGACCACGTCATGAACTGGAGCCAGGATCTGCCCATCTGCATCGTCACACTCGCGCGTCCCGAGCTGCTCGACGTCCGACCTGACTGGGGCACCGGTCCTCGCGCGACGTCGATCAGCCTCGGGCCACTCGACCGCGGGTCGATGCAGGCCCTGCTCGGCGGGCTCGTGCCGGGCCTGCCCGTCGCGACGCGTGACCTGGTCCTCGACCGTGCTGACGGTGTCCCGCTCTACGCCGTCGAGACGGTGCGCATGCTCGTCAACGACGGCCGGCTCGTGCTCAAGGACGGCGTCTATCGTCCGACCGGCGACCTCAGCACGCTCGACGTCCCAGAGACCCTGCGCGCCCTCGTGGCGTCCCGCCTCGATGCCCTCGAAGGCGATGACCGTGGCCTCCTGCAAAGCGCCGCCGTGTTGGGCCACACGTTCTCGGCTGAGGCGCTCGCGACCATCACGGACGCCACGGCGGCCGATCTCGAGACCTCGCCTGCGCGCGCTGGTACGACGCGAGATGCTGGTCCTGCAGGTGGATGCGCGGTCGCCCGAACGAGGCCAGTACGCCTTCTCCCAGGAGCTCCTGCGCGAGGTGGCCTACGAGACCCTGGCGCGGGACGAGCGTCGCAAGCGTCACCTTGCCGCCGCGCGCTACTTCGAGAGCCTCGACGCGGACGAGCTGGCCGGCGCGCTGGCCGCGCAGTACCAGGCCGCGCACCGCAACGCACGCCCCGGGCCCGAGGCAGACGCGCTGGCCATCCAGGCTCGGCTGGCGCTCCGGGGTGCTGCCGACCGGGCCATGTCGCTCGGTTCCACCGAGCAGGCGCAACGTCTCTACGAGGCTGCCCTGGAGCTGGCCAGTGAGCCGGCCGACGAGGCGGAACTGCTGACATCGGCAGCGACGCGCGGCGGTGCGGGCCAGCCACGCTGGCTGCGGGACGACAGGCGCTCGAGCGCGCCGTCGAGCTCTATCGCGAGATGGACCGCCGCAGCGACATGGCACGCAGCTACGCGGCGCTCGTCGATGCCACGCTCCACGACGGCTGGCAGCTCGAGGCGGCCCGCACCATCGCTCGTGACGCGACCGAGGAGCTCGAAGACCTCGGAGTCGACGTCGGCCTGGCCGAGCTGCTCGGTCAGCTGGCTCGCATCGAGATGCTGATCCAGGAGGACTTCGGCGTCGCCATCGCCGTGGCCGACCGTGCCCTGGCCATGGCCGAGCGACTCGATCTCCCGGCCCTGGTGGCCGACGTGCTCGTCACGCGCGGGACGGCCCTGTCGTCGAGCGGCCGGGCGCTGGAGGGCCTGGGCGCCATCGAAGCCGGCCGTCGTCTGGCGCAGGCGGAGGGATTGGCCTACGTCGAGGCACGAGCGCTGCTGAACATGTCCGGACCCCTTGCCGAGCGTGACCCGAGGGCCATGCTGGAGGCATCGCGTCGCGCACTCGAGCTGGCGCGCCAGATCGGCGATCGCGCCGGCGTGTCGATGGCCACCAACAACATGGCCGAATCGGCCTGCCTCACCGGGGACTGGGACGAGGCCATCGCCGAGCTGCGGCACGAGGCCGAGGCGAGCAGCGGGGAGGAGCTGCAGTGGATCCGCAACGCCCTCGTGCCGATGCTCGCGAACCGCGGCGAGGACACCTCCGCCATCGTGACGCCGCTGCTCGAGTATGTACGGGTCCAGGCGGCCACCGGGGAGCCTGCCTGGCAGTACACCGAAGACGCCATCTTCGGCGCTCTGGACCTCCCGGCGGGGCGATACGGCGACGCGGCTCGTCGACTACGCGTCGCCGCCGAGGCCGATCCGTTCAACGCGGGACTGGGCTACGCCGAGGTCGCCCTCGCCGCTGTGCTCGACCGTGACGTGGAGGCCGCCACCTCAGCCCTGGCCGGGATGGAGTCGACGGGTTCGCACGGCAAGCTGGTCAAGCTCGCGAAGCGACGGACCAGCGCCGGCATCGCGGCGCTCGAGGGGCGACTCGATGAGGCGCTGGCGTCCCTCCAGGCTGTGCTCGCCGACTACCGTGGCATGGACCTCCCGTTCCCGGTGGCGAAGACCGGTCTGATGATGGCGGCGCTCCTCGATCCCTCACGGCCAGGGGTGCGTGAGGCCGCGGCGGAGGCACGTGAGATCTTCGAGCGCCTGGGTGCCACGGCCTGGCTGGACCGGCTCGATGATGCCCTCGGCGTGGCTGCGCGCGACACGGGCGCGGCGGTCTGAGGTGAGTGGGCACGACGCGGAAGGCTAGCTCCGCGCTAGCCTTGCCGGCATGAGCCAGCAGCTCCCCGACTTCGATCCCTTCGAGCTGCTCGGTGTCGATGCCAGCGCCGACGCCACCACGGTCGACCGCGCCTACAAGGCCCGTATCCGGCACGTCCACCCCGACATCGCCGGGATCGCCGGGCTCGACGAGACCAAGCGCCTCAACATCGCCCGCGAATGGCTGCTCGACGCCGAGCTGCGCGCCCAGCTGCCGCCGCCGACGCCGCGCTGGGGACAGCCACCCAAGCCGACGAGGCAGCCGGCCGCGGCGCCCTCGACCACGAGCCAGCAGGCGCCGCCTCGGCCGCCCCGGCCCTCGACCGATACCGACTGGTTCTGGGAGGGCCGCGCCGCCCCGCCGCCGAAGCCCTCGTGGGACTACGACCCGGAGGTCGACGACCCGACGAGCTTCGACTTCGGGGCCTGGAACGACGAGTTGCGTCTGCTCTTCGACACGATCCGCGACCTCACGTCGGACGAGCGCGCACGGATCACCTACAGCCTTGGCGAGGAGCCGCCGATGCTCTTCGACGACTTCGAGGACCTCGTCAGCGAGCGCATGTGGGCGCGGTCCAGGGCGCTCGAGGATGCCATCGAGCTGGTCTGGCGCGAGCGGGTCGACGAGGGCCCGCCGCTGCTGTTCCCGCGAGGCCGCGTCTTCGGCAACGGCATCGTGGTCGTCAACGCCTATGCCCAGTGGCGGCTGCTGGGTGAGGCCATCGCGCAGAAGACGCGGGACCCCCTGGCGATGGCCGCGCTCGAGAAGCGCTGCACCGCGCCGTGGGCGGCGTCGGTCGGCCGATCGCGGTTCGGGAGCCTACCAGGAGCAGGTCATCGCCTGCCTCGACGACGCGCGCCGGATGACGCTGGCACAGGCCGTGCGCCTGTCGAGAGCGTGGGAGCGCGACATGGGCGGCTTCCTCTTCGGCCGTCCCGGGGAGGACTGGTTCCCCGGTATCGACGAGGACGTCCGACCGGACCTCGTCAGTGCCCGCCTGGCCGCTGTCGATGCCTCACGCATCGAGCCTCCCGACGAGATGCCCTATCGACCAGCGGAACGGCTTCCGCTGCGGCCTGCGGCTGTCGGCCTACACGTTCGCGCTCGGCGGCGTCAGCGAGGGTGGTCGTGACTACCTGCGGCCGTGGAAGGAAGCGCTCGATCCCAACCCCTCCTTCGTGGATCGAGCGCGCTGGGGAATGCCCAAGGACTAGCGGGTGGCGCGGAACCCGGGGTCGGCGGCGATCATCTCGTTGATGGCCCGGCCGATCTTGGGGCAGCAGCCGGAGATGTCGAGCTTGAGACGGGCGGCGTGCCGATGACGTGTACGCGCCAGGGCTCGACGTAGTGCTCGGGACAGTGGACGCCGCGCGCCTTCCTGGCCAGCTCTTCCCACAGTGCCTGGAGCTGCGCGTCCTGGTCGTCCGTCGCTGCCAAACCCGTCTCCGATCGTCGTTGTCGTCTCCTCGGACGCGCCTCGCGCGCTCCTCGACTCGAGCCTAGTCCCCGCCGAACCGGTGTGGCGTAGCGGGTGGGATAGAAAACGGTTACGACTCGCGGCCGCCTTGGATTCCACCGTCACTCGACGCGCTGCCGAGCCTCGCGTAGAGTGGATGCGCAGGAGGCGTTCGATCGCCACCGACGAGGAGGAGGTCAGCATGCGCATCTCATCACCGGCCTTCGAGGACGAGGGCGACATCCCGTCACGCTTCACCTGCGACGGTGACGACATCTCGCCGCCGCTCCTGATCGAGGAGCTGCCGGCCGACGCGGTCTCGCTGGTGCTGGTCATGGACGACCCCGACGCACCGGTCGGCACCTGGGACCACTGGCTGGCCTACGACATCGAGCCGCTCAGCGAGATCCCGGAGGCGGCCGAGTCCGCTCGGAACCGCCGGCACCAACTCGTGGGGCAGCACCGGCTACGGCGGTCCCTGTCCGCCGAGCGGCACCCACCGCTACTTCTTCCAGCTGTTCGCGCTCGATCGCGAGCTCGGCTGGGAGCCCGGGGCCGACAAGACGAGCGTGCTCGAGGCCATCCACGACCACGTCCTCGCGGAGGCGTCGCTGCTGGGCTTCTACAGCCGGGAGTAGCTCGCCACGCGGCGGCCACCGCTAGGGTACGGCCATGCCACGCCAGCGCTGGGCCCTGCCCACGACCCTGCTGCCCGATGGCGACGAGCGCGACCTATGGGTCGTCGACGGTCGCCTCACCTCGAGGCCGCCCGATGCTGCCGAGCGGCTGCCGGGCCGGTTCACGCTGCCGGGCCTGGTCGATGCCCATGCGCACATCTCGCTCGGCTCCGGGCAGGTGCCGCTCGACCTGCAGTGCGACCGCCGAGGCCCTGGGCCGGCTCCCCGTGACCGGCGTGCTGGCCATCCGCGACGTCGGCTCGCCCGGCGATCTCGTGCTCGACCTGGTCCCGGATGCGGCCCATCCCACCATCCAGGCAGCAGGACAGTGGCTGGCACCAGAGGGGCGCTACTACGCGAGCCTCCACCGGCCAGTGGCGCCCGACGACGTGGTCGCGGCCGCGCTCGCGCAGGTCCGCGCCGGCGCCCGCTGGGTCAAGGTCGTGGCCGACTGGACCGAAGGCGGCCTCTCGTACGAGCCGTCACTGCTGGAGCGGCTGGTCGGGGCCGTGCACGATGCCGGCGCGCGGGTGGCAGCCCACACGCAGGGTCCCGACATCAGCGACATCATCGCGGCCGGCGTGGACTCGGTCGAGCACGGCTGCGGCCTGCGCCCTGCAGACCTCGACGTCCTCGCCGCATCCGGCATCGCCTGGACACCGACCCTGCTGGCGCTCTCCGGACCGATGCCGGCGGACGCCGCCCCCGAGCGGGAGGCTCGCCGGCAGGGCTGGCTCGACAACAGCCGCGCCCTGCTCGCATCCGCGGCCGAACGCGGTGTGACCATCCTTGCCGGCACGGACACCGCCGGCCCCATCAGCGACGAGATCGCGCTGCTCATCGACTTCGGCCTCACGCCCGCGCAAGCCCTCCGGGCGGCCACCACCGACGCCCGGGCCTACCTCGGCCTGCCGGCGCTCGACGAGGGTGCTGCCGCCGACGTGGTCACCTTCGAGGCCGACCCACGCGAGGACCCGAGCGTGCTGGCCGATCCTGCCGCGGTGTTGCTCCGAGGCACCAGGATCCGCTGATCGGCCTGCGCTGAACGCCTCGCGCGCGCGCAGCCGTTTGACCGAGCGACGGGTGTTCCCTAACCTTGCACCTCCACCCACGAGTCCGGGGACGGCGGCAGGGGTTCCCGGCAGACTGGGTAACCCTCTCTTCGACCGACTCGGACCGATGCTGGTCGAACCTACCCGTGCAGGATCAAGACATGCCCGAGACACAGCCGAAGAGCACCCTCTACGAGCCGTCGACGGAGCACGACGCATGCGGTGTCGGATTCGTGGCCGATCTCAACAACATCACCACCCATGGCGTGGTCGAGAAGGGCATCGAGATGCTCATGAACCTCGATCACCGCGGGGCGCGTGGCGCGGAGCCCGAGACCGGCGATGGTGCCGGCATCATGGTCCAGCTGCCACACGCGTTCCTGCTGCGTGAGTGCACCTCGCTGGGCATCAACCTGCCGGGCCCGGGCGACTACGCGGTGGGCATGTGCTTCTTCCAGCAGGAGACCCATCGGCACCCCGCGGTCGAGCTGGTGCTGCGGCGCGTTCTCGACGAGATGGGCCTGGAACTGCTGGGCTGGCGAGAGGTGCCCACCGACGACACGACCCTCGGCGCCAGCGCGGCGGCGGCGCAGCCAGTGGTGCGCCAGATGTTCATCCGCCGGCCCACGACGCTCAGCCAGGACCAGTTCGAGCGCAAGCTCATGGTCGTGCGCAAGTACGGCACGCGCATGGTCCGCGAGTCGACCAAGACGGCTGAGAAGTTCTACATCTGCTCGCTCTCGTCACGGACGCTGCTGTACAAGGGCATGCTCACGCCCGAGCAGGTGCCGGCCTACTACCCCGACCTCGAGGACGAGGCCTTCGAGTCTGCCATCGCCCTGATCCACAGCCGCTTCAGCACCAACACGCTGCCGTCGTGGCCGCTGGCGCATCCCTACCGCACCCTCGCTCACAACGGTGAGATCAACACCGTTCGCGGCAACGTCAACTGGATGCGCTCTCGCGAAGCCCTGCTCGAGTCCGACCTCTTCACCTTCGACGAGCTGCACAAGATGCGGCCCATCGCGCAGGAGGGCTCGTCCGATTCGGCCATGCTCGACAACGTGGTCGAGCTGCTCATGCTCGGCGGCCGCAGCCTGCCCGAGGTGATGATGATGCTCATCCCGGAGGCCTGGGAGAAGGACCCCGAGATGCCGGCCGACCGCAAGGCCTTCTACGAGTTCCACGGCGGCATCATCGAACCCTGGGATGGCCCCGCCTCGATCGCCTTCACCGACGGCACGCTCATCGGCGCCACGCTCGACCGCAACGGCCTGCGTCCGTCGCGCTACTGCCTCACCGACGAGAACCTGCTGATCATGGCCTCGGAGGCCGGCGTCCTCAACGTGCCCCCGGAGAAGGTGGTGCAGAAGGGCCGCCTGCAGCCGGGCAAGATGTTCGTGGCCTCCCTCGAGGAGGGTCGCATCATCCCCGACGAGGAGATCAAGGCCCGCATCTGCGCCCAGCACCCGTATCAGCAGTGGCTCGACGCGGGCAAGATCCCGCTGGCCGAGCTGGCCGCTCCGCGCGAGGTCCTGCAGCCGCCGACCAAGAACGTGCTCACCCGCCAGAAGGTCTTCGGCTACACGCTCGAGGACCTGCGCATCCTGATGGCGCCGATGGTCAAGGACGCCCAGGAGCCGGTGGGCTCGATGGGCACCGATACGCCCCTCGCGGTGCTGTCAGACAAGTCGCGGAACCTCTTCGACTACTTCCAGCAGCTCTTCGCCCAGGTCACCAACCCGCCCATCGACCCCATCCGCGAGGAGATGGTCATGAGCCTCGTCTCGTTCGTGGGCGCGGAGGGCAACCTGCTCGACACCAACCCCGAGCACGCGCGCATGATCGAGCTGCCGCAGCCGGTCATCACCAACGAGGACCTCGAGCGGCTGCGCTGGGCGGACGTCAACCACTTCCAGGCCAAGACCATCTCGATCGGCTTCAAGGCCGAGTCGGGCCGCATGCGTCGTGCGCTCGACCGTCTCTGTCGCGAGGCCGAGGAGTACGTGCTCGACGGCTACGAAGTCATCATCCTCACCGATCGCACCGTCGACTCCGACCACGCAGCCATCCCGGCCCTGCTGGCCGTCAGCGCCGTGCACCATCACCTCATCCGGCGCGGCCTGCGCTCGCGCTGTGGTCTGCTCATCGAGACGGGCGAGGCTCGCGAGGTGCACCACTTCGCCACGCTGCTCGGGTTCGGCGCCTCGGCCGTCAACCCCTACGTGGCACTTCGAGACCATCGAGGACATGCGCCGCCGGCAGCTGCTGCCGCCGGAGATGTCGGCCGACGAGGCCCGCGCGCGCTACCTCAAGGCGGTGGGCAAGGGCCTGCTCAAGACGATGTCCAAGATGGGCATCAGCACCGTCAGCTCGTACATCGGGGCGCAGATCTTCGAGGCCGTCGGTATCGCCGACGAGGTCATGGAGGAGTTCTTCCCCGGCACCGCCTCGCGCATCGGCGGCATCGACCTCGCGACCATCGAGCGCGAGGTGCTCATGCGCCACGAAGCGGCCTACGTCGATGTCGAAGACGAGACGGACCTCGAGCTGGGCGGTCAGTACCAGTGGCGCATGCGCGGTGAACGCCACCTGCACAACCCGGACACCATCGCCAAGCTGCAGCAGGCCGCCCGCACGAACGACTGGGAGCTCTACCGCGAGTACCAGCGCCTCATCGACCACGCCTCGCACGCGCCCATCACGCTGCGCCACCTGCTCGAGTGGAACGACCTCGACCCCATCCCCATCGACGAGGTGGAGCCTGCGAGCGAGATCGTCAAGCGCTTCGCCACCGGGGCCATGTCCTTCGGCTCCATCAGCTGGGAGGCGCACACCACCCTGGCCATCGCCATGAACCGGATCGGCGCCAAGTCCAACACCGGCGAAGGCGGCGAGGACCCCATCCGCTTCGAGCCGCTGGACAACGGCGACTCGATGCGCTCGGCCATCAAGCAGGTGGCCTCCGGCCGCTTCGGCGTGACCAGCAACTACCTCGTCAACGCCGACGAGCTCCAGATCAAGATGGCCCAGGGCGCCAAGCCCGGCGAGGGCGGCCAGCTGCCCGGCCACAAGGTCGACAAGGTCATCGGGGCGGTGCGCTACTCGACACCGGGCGTGGGCCTCATCAGCCCGCCACCGCACCACGACATCTACTCGATCGAGGACCTGGCCCAGCTCATCTACGACCTCAAGAACGCCAACCCGCTGGCGCGCATCAACGTCAAGCTGGTGGCTGAGGTCGGCGTGGGCACCATCGCGGCGGGCGTGGCCAAGGCCCACGCGGATGTCATCCTCATCTCCGGCCACGACGGTGGCACCGGTGCCTCGCCGCTGTCGTCGCTGAAGCACGCCGGCCTGCCCTGGGAGCTCGGTCTCTCCGAGGCCCACCAGGTGCTGATGCAGAACCACCTGCGCGACCGCGTGGTGCTGCAGACCGACGGTCTCCTGCGCACCGGCCGCGACCTCGCCATCGCGGCCCTGCTCGGAGCGGAGGAGTGGGGCGTGGCCACCGGCGCGCTCATCACCATGGGCTGCGTGATGATGCGCAAGTGCCACCTCAACACCTGCCCGGTGGGTGTGGCCACCCAGGATCCGGAGCTGCGCCGGCTCTTCACCGGCGACCCGGCGCACGTGGTCAACTTCTTCACCTTCCTCGCGGAGGACCTGCGCCGGCACATGGCCCGCCTCGGCTTCCGCACGGTCAACGAGATGGTCGGCCGCAGCGACAAGCTGGCCCAGCGTCAGAACCTCAAGCACTTCAAGGCCAGCCAGCTCGATCTGTCACGCCTGCTGAAGTACCTGCCCGCGACCGAGCGCACCGGCACCTACAAGTCGGTGGCGCAGGATCACGGTCTTGATCGGGCGCTCGACAACATGCTCATCCGTCTGGCCGAACCGGCCCTCGAGCGAGGCGAGGCCGTCCGTGCGGACTTCGAGGTACGCAACGTCAACCGCACCGTGGGCACCATCCTGGGCCAGGAGATCACGCGGCGCACCGGCGAGGCCGGCCTGCCTGAGCACACCATCCGTTTCAAGGCCACCGGCTCGGCGGGCCAGTCGTTCATGGCCTTCGCGCCGCGAGGCCTGACCATCGAGCTCGAGGGTGAGGCCAACGACTATTTCTGCAAGGGCTTGAGCGGCGGCACCGCCATCCTCTATCCGCCGCGCGCATCGGTCTTCGACCCCAACGACAACGTCATCGTGGGCAACGTCTCCTTCTACGGCGCCACCGGTGGCCGGGCCTACATCCTCGGTCCCGCGGGCGAGCGCTTCTGCGTGCGCAACTCGGGCGCGCAGGTCGTGGTCGAGGGCACGGGTGACCACGGCTGCGAGTACATGACCGGTGGCCGCGCGGTGGTCCTCGGTCCGATCGGGCGCAACTTCGGCGCGGGCATGTCCGGCGGCATCGCCTACATCTGGGACGACGATGGGCGCTCGGCCGGACGGATCAACACCGACATGGTCGATCTGGAGAAGCTCGATGACACGGCCGACATCGCCGAGCTGAAGGAGCTCATCGAGGCCCACCTCGAGGCCACCGGCTCGGAGCGAGCCAGGGCCATCCTCGACGGGTGGGAAACCGAGCTGCCGAAGTTCGTGAAGGTCATGCCGCGCGACTACAGGCGCGCGCTCGCGGAGCTGGCGGCCGAGGCTGCGGGCGTGGCGGCGTAGGGGAGGCGGCATGGGCAAGGACACCGGCTTCAAGGAGTTCGAACGGGTGGTCCCGGCGTATCAGCCGGTCGAGGAGCGCATCCGCCACTGGCAGGAATTCGCGCTGCCGATGGCGCAGTCGGAGGTGGAGCAGCAGGGCGCTCGGTGCATGAACTGCGGCGTGCCCTTCTGCCACAGCGGCTGCCCGCTGGCCAACGTCATCCCCGACTTCAACGATCACGTCTATCACGGCAAGTGGGAGCGAGCGCTGAAGGCGCTCTACTCGACCAACAACTTCCCCGAGTTCACCGGCCGGGTCTGCCCCGCGCCCTGCGAGTCGGCTTGCGTCGTGGCCATCAACAAGCCGGCCGTGACCATCAAGAACATCGAGGTCGCGATCATCGAGAAGGCCTTCGAGGAAGGCTGGGCCACACCTCGGCCGCCGGTCACCCGCAGCGGCCGGCGAGTGGCGGTCATCGGCTCCGGGCCCGCCGGCCTGGCCGCTGCCGACCAGCTCAATCGTGCCGGCCATGACGTGGTCGTGTTCGAGCGCGCTGATCGACCCGGTGGCCTGCTGCGCTACGGCATCCCCGACTTCAAGCTGGGCAAGAACGTGGTCGATCGCCGCGTCAACCTGATGCTCGACGAGGGCGTGCAGTTCCGCACCGGCACGCACGTCGGCGTCGACTACCCGGCCTCGCAGCTGGTAGCCAAGTACGACGCGGTGGTGCTCGCGGGTGGCTCGACCAAGCCTCGCGACCTGCCCATCGCCGGGCGGGATGCCGCGGGCGTCGAGTTCGCCATGGACTTCCTGCGCCAGTCGAACCGGCGCGTGGCCGGCGACGAGATCCCGGTCGCGGAGGAGATCCTGGCCACGGGCAAGGACGTCGTCGTCATCGGCGGCGGCGACACGGGCTCCGACTGCGTCGGCACATCGATCCGTCAGGGCGCGAGGTCCGTGACCCAGATCGAGATCATGCCCAAGCCGCCGGAGGGTCGGACCGAGGCCACGCCCTGGCCCACGCATCCGGGTCCGCGCATGCTCTCGACCTCGAGCTCGCAGGCCGAAGGTGCGGTTCGCGACTGGGCCGTGTTGTCGAAGGCGTTCCTGACCGACGACGATGGCGCCTTGCGGGCCATCCACGCCGTGCGCGCCGACTGGTCGGGCGGCGGACCCAAGGAGATCGAGGGCTCCGACTTCGTGATGCCCGCACAGCTGGTGTTGCTGGCCATGGGCTTCCTGCACCCGGAGCACGCGGTGCTCGACGACTTCGGCGTCGAGAAGGACGATCGCGGCAACTGCGCCTCGTCCGGCTATGCCACCTCACGCGAGGGTGTCTTCGTGGCCGGCGACATGCGCCGCGGTCAGTCGCTCGTGGTGTGGGCCATCAGCGAGGGACGCGAGTGCGCCCGAGCCGTCGACGAGTACCTCACCGGCCGCCCGTCGCTCCTGGCGGCGAAGGATCTGGCCCGCTCCGACGTGGCTCTCGCCCGCTAGGTTCGGTCCCGATCGCCTGGTCCACGACCCGGGCAGCCAGTGAAGCTCCGACGAGGCTGCCCAGGAGTCCGAGGGCCAGATCCCCGAGCGTGTCCTGGTAGGCGGTCGCAGCCTCGGGTGAGCCCGGCACGAAGGTCACGTATTCGAACAGCTCCCAGATGATGGCGGCCACCGCTCCGAAGCCGACGCCCAACCCGATCCGTGTCAGGCGTGAAGCCTCGTGTGGCCAGCCGAGCGCCACGAAGGCAGCCGAGAGCAGCATCCAGTTGCCGAAGTGGTTGATGTCGTCCCACCACTCGATGGTGTCGTAGAGGTCGAGCGCGTTGCCCGCCGTGTCGATGAGGAAGGCCAGCGTGAAGAGCAGATCCGTCACCGCCGGAAATGGCCGGCTTCGCCATCCCAGCCACCATGCCACCGGGATGGCCAGTACCGCCAGCGGGTAGGTGATGGCACGCCACTGCATGGCCTTGTCCGCGTATTGCGGCAGTTCGGGGTTGAGGACCGCGTGGAGCAGCAGCGCGGCGAGGACCGTCTTGGCGGCGAGGTCGAGGATGACCGTTGCGCGCGAGCTCATGGCGCCCCGATCGTGCGCCATCGGCGGGCCCTGGGCAAGGCCCACGAAGTTGCCCATCGACCACGTCGCTCGCTTGACGTGGCCGCTCCATGACCGAAGATGGACATCGCCATGGACGAAGACCCATTCGAGGACTGGGAGCGCCATCCGATCGTAGAGGCCCAGGAGCGCGGTGGATACCAGAGGTTGGCGTGGTACTCGGGCCCGGCGGGCCTCGCCCTCGTCGTGCTCGCGGTCCTGATCGACCTGCTTCGGCGGCTGGGGCGACAGATCGTTCGCATCGCGTCGAGGCTGAAGCTGGTCTGAGTTTGCCCGCGGTAGGCTGTGTCTGTCCCGCTACGCGTACCCGAGGTCTCTGCAGATGACGCAACCGAAACATCGTCCCGAACGCCAGCAGTTCATCGTCCACGCCGGCGACGCCAGCGTCGAGGCCACGCTGCCCGAATGGTGGGGCGCGATCGATTCCGGCATCGAGGCCCGCAGCCTCCGCTTCAGCGAGGGTGGCGGCAACTGGATCGAGGAGCGCTCCTTGCCAGTTGCACTCACCGCTGCCGGCGCGCGCCTCTCCGAGGTCGCCGGGGTCATGGACTTCGAAGGCCTCAAGAAGCCCGAGCTGCAGGTCGGCCAGCGCGTGCTGCTGAAGCCGGACGCCCAGCCGCAGGACCGCTTCGCCATCGCGGTCTGGACCGCTGATGACAGCACCCAGGTCGGTTTCCTGCCCAGCAACGTCTCCGCGGAAGTGATGGCCGTCTCCATGCGGGACCGCGTCGGGTTCGGCGGCTTCGTGGCACAGGAGGTTCGCGACGCGGACTCGAAGGAGCGCCGTGACGTGACCATCCTCATCGGGCCGGGTGTCGTCTACGCTGAGCCAGCCGGCGCCGCTTGATCGATCGGGCGACACTGGTCGCCGCTGCCCCCGGACTCGCCCTCGTCGCCGTCCTGACGGCCATCGCCTACGCCGCCACGTTGGTCCTGCCCGACGTCTTCGGGGCCGTCACCATCGGCCTCTTCCTGGGCATCATCGTGGCCAACGTACGCCCGGTGTCGCTGACCGAGCCTGGCGCCAGGTCGGCCAAGGCCTGGTTCCTGCCCCTGGGCATCCTGCTCCTCGGCGCCCGCCTCAGCGTGGCTGACATCCTTTCGACCGGCCTCGGCGCCATCCTCGTGCTCGTCGTCGACATCGTGCTGGTGCTGGTCGTCACCCTTGGCATCGGCCGGGCCCTCGGCCTATCGCGGCAGCTGGCCGCCCTGATCGGCGTGGGCACCAGCATCTGCGGCAACACCGCCATCGCCGCCACCGCCCCGGTCATCAAGGCGCCGGAGCGGGACGTCTCGTTCGCCGTCGCCACGATCACGCTGTTCGGCACCGCCGCGGTGGTCGTCTATCCACTCATCGGCCATGCACTGGGCATGTCTGACAACCTCTTCGGCCACTGGGTGGGTGCAGCCGTCAACGACACCAGCCAGGTCACGGCCACGGCCTTCGGCTACTCGGTCGAAGCCGGCGAGACCGCCACCATCGTCAAGCTCACCCGGAACACGCTGATGGTGCCGGTCATCTTCAGCGTGGGCATGTGGTTCGCCGCCCGCGAGTCCCGCTCGGCTGGCAGCCGAGGAACGCCGCGACTGGCTCGCGTCAGCGCGCAAGGCCGTCCCACCGTTCCTGCTCGGTTTCCTCGCCCTTGCCCTCGTCAACTCGGCCGGCTTCATCCCCGACGCGCTGGCCACGTCGCTCACGCGCGTCTCACAGGTGCTCATCGTCATGGCCCTGGTAGGTGTCGGGCTGACCACGCGGATCGCTGCCCTGCGTCAGACCGGACCCGCACCGTTCGCCCTGGGACTCGCGGTAGCGGTGATGCTGGCGGTCGTGAGCCTCGGGCTCTTCGTGGCCATCGGTATCCGCTGAAGCCATGGTCCGGGTCTGTCAGGTGGAAGATCCGCTCGACGACGCCTTGGGGCTGTTCGTCGATGGCGGTCGCAACTGGCGCCCGGTCGAGGATGATGGCTAGCTGATCGGCTCCGCTCGGGGCGAGGAGCTGTCGTCGGACACGGACGAAGCGAGGTCGTCTCCCGCCTGGGAGCGGCGACCGCGCCCTCGGGCGCAGGTCGCCGGACCGGTACCAGTCCATCGGTTGTACCGAGGCACCAGTACTTTCTGTCTAAGCACGGTCACCTATTCAAAACTCCTGCTCCGCCCCTCAGACTCCCGGGGTGATGACGGAACGGATCTGCTCTGCATGTGGCGCGCCGGTGGTGGCCGACACGGCGTTCTGTGGCGCATGCGACTCACTCGTGCCTTCGGCCCCCGATCGAGGGCCTGACACCGCCGCGTCCATGCGCCCTCCTCCTGCTCCGTCGGTCGTCCGCGACGACCGGCTGGTGGCCCCGAGTGTCGAGGTCGTGCCCTCGAGGACGGTGGACTGCTGGAGCTGTGACACGCCCAATGCGGCCAACCGGCTGTTCTGCGCGAGCTGCGGCTCGTTCATCGCCATCGGCTCCGGGGCCAAGCGGCCGCCTGTGGCTGAGCCATTCTCCGGGCCGCCACCCGTCCCCGGTGATGCCGACGCTGACGTTTCGCTTCCTTTCGTCGACGGCGTCTCACCGCTCGGCTCGTATTCGGCGGAGGAGCATCGTCGCGCGAACCGCCGGACCCGTACCGTCACGGCCGTGGTCTCGGTGATGCTGGCCATGGTCGTCGGTGGCGCTGCCCTCTACCTCGCGTCACCCCTCAGCGATCGTGGCCGGCCGCCGGAGACCGCGGCACTCCTCTCGACACCGATCGCGCCGGCACCGACCGACGCGACCGCCGCGGTGCGCGGCATCAGCATCGAACCCCCGGTGGGGGCTGGCGCCGACGTCGGCACGAGCACCCACCCCGAGCCCGCGTCAGAGCCGTCCGAAGTGCTCGAGCCGGTGCGCGTCGTGGCACCTCCAGCCGACGTCGGGGCCGTGCCGCCCCAGGAGCCTGAGCCCGAACCTGCCCGACCCCGTCGCCGCCGTCGAGCCCGAGCTGGTCGCCGGATCGGTACCCGAAGCCGGGCAGGAGCGTCAGGCAGGGCCGGCAGCACCCGATCGAGGCCGGGGTGCCGGCCGCACAGGCGTCGTCGGCATCGCGTCCGAACGGAGACACGGCCAGCTCCTACGCCGGTGGCTGGTTCTGTGAGGGCGCGGTCGTCATCGACGACAGCCGCGTGCGCGACTGGTCGCTCGGTCGTGTCTCCTTCCGGGCCCGCCCCGGCTTCGAACGCGTCGTGCTGCACCTCGAACGCGCCGGCAACGGTTCAGGCGATCCGGCCTCGATCAGGGCCGAGGCCATCCCCATCGCGCGCGTGCGCTCGGAGGTTCCCGGCGTGGTCAGGCCCTCGAACGGCAAGACCACCATCGCGCTCGGGCTCGACGATGGCTTCACCGGCAACCTTGGCCTGCGCGGCTACCGCCCGAGCGGCCTGGCCAGCGATCACGGAGTTCTCCGTCTATCCCCAGGGACGCGATGGCCGAAACGTGCTCATCTCGACCACGAGTGATGGCTGTTTCCGTGTTCGGGTGCCAGCCTGGAGCGACCCCTCCGGCAGCGTCCGTCGCGGCGAGATCATCATCGACCTCAAGCCCTAGCCTGCGAATCCACCCGCCGTGACCCGTGTGCCGGCGTCGGGGTCCGAGCCCCCGGCGCCGGCGCACGAACACGGGCCATCCGCCCGGGCGAGCTAGAAGAGCAACGTGCGCGTGAGCGCCAGGACCGCCAGCGAGATGGAGACGGTGGCGATGAGTACCGACATGCGCGTCCGGCCCAGGCGGCTGGTGAGGACGGCTCCCGGCAGCATCGTCGCGAGCGAGGCCGTGAGGATGACGCGGCACCAGCTCCCATTGCGGCACGACGTCGGCGAAGCGGCCGGAACCGGTCGAGAGGAGCACGAATGCGCTGACCACCGCCGCTGCGGCCATGAAGACGCGCCCGAACACCGAGGAGCCGACCGCGATGCGGGGTTCGATGCGCGACAGGATCAGGAGGGTCACACCCATCGGGCCCCAGCCTGCGCCGGAGATGCCGCTGAACATGCCCGAGACGGTGCCGATGCCGCCGATACGCACGGCGGGTACGTCGCTGGCCGCCCTCGAGACCTGCATCTGCTTGAGGGGCAGGCTCACCAGCAGCAGGACGGCGCTGATGATGATCAGCATCTCCACCGCTACGGCGATGAACTTGGCGTCGATGAACGAGGCCACGATCGGACCCATCACGGCGCCGATGATGCCGCCGATGACGAGCGGAACCACGATCGGCCGCGAGACATTGCCGAGGCGCACGTGTGCGCTCGCGCCGAAGGGCACGATGAGCACCTGCAGGAAGAGCGAGAGGGGAGCGGCGAACAGGGGGCTCACATCGAGCAGCAGCAAGCCTGGCACCAGCACGCCGCCGTAGACGCCGACCGAGGTCAGGGCCAAGCCAGCGGTGAGGCCGACGAGCCAGGACCCGACGAGGAGCGTGCTCTCGGAGCTCGGGGTGAGGTAGAGCGTCACCGCCAGCACGATGAGGGTGATGACCGAGGCGACCATGGTCGCGGCGAACTGGCGGGGGCCGATGTCGATCTTGTAGCGGATCGAGCGGACCCAGGCGGGCTCCTTCTCCCAGATGCCCGGCAGCTGCGCCGGCTTGTGCATCTCGTGCGGCATGGCCGGGCCTTCGCCTCGTTCGCCGCTCCGCTTCGTCGGCTCAGCCGAGGGCTGCTCGGTCGGGTTCGGCTCGCTCACGGTTCCCTTCGCTCCCGCACGACTTGGAGCCGCGCGGACGCGGCACACGAAAGATGTGGGTATACTCCCACTTACCTGATTAACCCGATAATGTCTATCACTTCGGTCGGGAAAGGGTAGCATAGCGGCGAGGCGTCGTCGCGCAAGCGTTGAAGCAGAGGTCGACCCCCACGAGATGATCGAAACGAGACCGGCAGGCGATCGTGTCATGCGGCATCGTGCCAGCCACCTGGACGCCCTCGAGGCGGAGTCCATCTTCATCATGCGAGAGGTCGCGGCCGAGTTCCAGCGACCGGTCCTGTTGTTCTCCGGCGGCAAGGACTCGATCGTCCTGCTGCGCATCGCG
Organism: uncultured Chloroflexia bacterium; assembly: GCA_963714675.1. GTDB lineage: Bacteria > Chloroflexota > Limnocylindria > Limnocylindrales > CSP1-4 > JAFMJV01. The sequence goes on from CAVQPG010000011.1 coordinate 52,613, forward strand.
GAGAAGGCGTTCCGCCCCGCCAAGTTCCCTTTCCCGGTCATGCACATCGACACCGGACACAACTTCCCCGAGGTACTCGAGTTTCGCGATCGCCGCGTCGAGGAGCTCCGTGAGCGCCTGATCGTGGCCTCCGTGCAGGAGTCCATCGACAAGGGCCGCGTGCGTGAGGAGCCGGGCAATCCCTCCCGCAATCGCCTGCAGACCACGACGCTGCTCGATGCCATCACCGAGCACAAGTTCGACGCCGTCTTCGGCGGCGCCCGCCGCGACGAGGAGAAGGCTCGCGCCAAGGAGCGCATCTTCAGCCTCCGTGACGAGTTCGGCCAGTGGGAGCCGCGCTCGCAGCGTCCTGAGCTGTGGGGTCTCTACAACGGCCGCATCCGCCAGGGTCAGCACATGCGTGTGTTCCCCATCTCCAATTGGACGGAGATGGACGTGTGGCAGTACATCGAGCGCGAGGGAATCGAGGTCCCGCCGATCTACTTCGCCCACGAGCGGGAGGTCTTCCGGCGCGACGGCATGTGGCTGTCGACGGGCCCGTTCCTGCAGCCCGGACCCGACGAATCCGTCGAGCGGATGGTCGTCCGCTATCGCACGGTCGGCGACATGACCTGCACCGGCGCCGTCAACTCCGACGCGGCGGATCTCGAGTCCATCATCGCCGAGACCGCCGCCGCCAGGATCACCGAACGTGGGGCCACCCGTGCCGACGACTCCTTCAGCGAGACGTCCATGGAAGACCGCAAGAAGGAAGGCTACTTCTAGCATGGATCTGCTTCGTTTCTCCACCGCCGGTTCGGTCGACGACGGCAAGTCCACGCTGATCGGGCGCCTGCTCTATGACTCCAAGGGCATCTTCGAGGACCAGCTGCAGGCCATCGAGCGCACGAGCGCGGCGCGCGGCAACCACCAGGTCGACCTGGCCCTCCTGACCGACGGCCTCCGCGCAGAGCGCGAGCAGGGCATCACCATCGACGTGGCCTACCGCTACTTCGCCACACCCAAGCGCAAGTTCATCATCGCGGACACCCCCGGCCACGTGCAGTACACACGCAACATGGTTACCGGCGCTTCCACCGCAGACCTGGCCATCGTGCTCATCGATGCCCGGCTCGGCGTGCTCGAGCAGTCGCACCGCCACGCCTTCATCGCGGCCCTGCTGGGCATCCCGCACATCGTGGTCGCGGTCAACAAGATGGACCTCGTGGGCTACGAGGAGGAGGTCTACGACCGCATCACCGCGGAGTTCTCCGACTGGGCCGCCAAGCTCGACGTCCACGACATCCAGTTCATCCCCATCAGCGCCCTGCACGGTGACAACGTCGTGCAGCGCTCGATGGCCATGCCCTGGTACCAGGGTCCGTCGCTGCTGTACCACCTCGAGCACGTCTACATCGGCTCCGACGTGAACCTCATCGACGTGCGCTTCCCGGTGCAGTGGGTGGTGCGCCCGCAGAGCGAGGAGCATCACGATTTCCGCGGCTACGCCGGCCAGATCGCCTCGGGCACCTTCAAGAAGGGCGACGAGGTCATCGTGCTGCCCTCGGGCAAGCGGTCGAAGGTCAAGGAGATCCGCACCTATCGACGGTGAGCTCGAGGTCGCGTCCCCGCCGCTGTCGGTGGTGATGCAGCTCGAGGATGACGTCGATGTCGCCCGCGGCGACATGATCTGCCGGCCGCACAACCAGCCGGAGATCACCAACGACTTCGAGGCCATGGTCTGCTGGATGGCCGACGAGCCGCTTCGTCCGGGTGGCCGCTACGTCATCAAGCACGCCACGCGCTCGGCCAAGGCCATCGTCGACGACTTGCGCTACCGCATGGACGTCAACAGCCTGCAGCGTGACCAGTCGGCCGATGAGCTCGGCCTCAACGAGATCGGTCGCGTCCGCATCCGCACCAGCACCCCACTGCTGCTCGATGAGTACCGCATGAGCCGCGCTACGGGCGGGTTCATCCTCATCGACGAGGCCACCTCCGACACCGTCGGAGCCGGCATGGTCGTGCGCACCAGCCCCGAGCCCGAGGTCGAGCTCGAAGGCGAGGAGTCGGCCGCCTAGCTTCCGACTCCCGGCGGGCGATGCCGCTCGCCGCTCGCCGCACTTCATCCGCGGTGGGCCCCACTGCCCAGGGGCTCACCGCTTCTTCATGTCCGCGGCAGGCCACCACAGGCCTCATGCTCGACGCGGCCGTATCATCGGGCGGTGACAGATTCGAGACCGTCGCCGGCTGCCGGCCCCTCGGTCTGCCCGTTCGTGGCGCTCGCCGAGGACCGTGATCGGCGCGCGGATACTCCGGACGAGAGCAACCGTTGCTACGCCGAGCGGGCTCCCCGCCGGCGCGACCTGGTGTTCCAGTCCGAGCACTGCTATTCGCCCGACTTCGCGAAGTGCTCGGTATTCCTCGCCTGGGCTGCTCGCAATGCCGCGGAGCCGGCCTTCGCTGAGCGAGGCGGCGCAGCGGGCCTGGGGCTCCGGCGTCTCCGGACCCGAGACGGCGGCTGACGCGCCGGGCACCGGAGCTGGGTCCGATCCCGCTGCGGCTGGAGAGCAACCAACACCACCCACGCCCGAGGGTGGCCTCTTCGGCCTGGCCGAACCGGCCGATCCCGACGAGGTCAAGACGGTCGAGCAGCTCGACTGGGTCTCAGCCTCGGCCTGGGCGGAAGCGCCCTGGGACGAGCGGGCCGAGCTGGAGGCCGAGGATCTCGAAGAGGATGAGCTCGCTGATGAAGAAGAGGACGAGGAGGACGAAGCGGACGAGGACGACGAAGCGGACGAGGCCGTCGAGGCCACCCAGGGCCCCCGGATCCCAGCCGCCCTCCCGATGCGTCGCCGCAAGCCGCCGCAGGAGCCCATCCGCTCTCGCGGCTCGGGAGAGTGGTTCTACGCCGATCCGCCCGGCCACGAGCCGCTGGTGGGCCGCCGCTATGGCGTCACGCCGCCGATCCTGCTGGGGGTGCTGGGCATCCTGCTGGTGTCGATCGTGGTCTTCCTGGTGGCGACGCAGATCGGTGGCGGCGATGGACCTGCGCCGGTCGCGGCAGCGTCGCCCTCAGCCGGTCCTTCGTTCCTGCCCCTGGCGACCCGGGCGCCGACGGTGACGGCGGCACCCAGCGAGGAGCCACAGCGCACGCCCAAGCCCAATCCCAGCTTCTACCGGGTCAGGTCCGGCGACTCACTCTCCGGCATCGCCAACAAGTTCGATGTGAAGGTGAACCACCTGCAGTGCCTCAACGGCATCAGCGACAAGAACCTGGTCGTGGTCGGGGCGCGCCTCGAGATCCCGCCCGAGGGCTTCAGCTGCCCGCCGGGCTGGCGCAACGCCACGCCCGAACCCCAGGGCGGACCTAGTTAGAGGCGAGGTTGATGCTGGTGATCTTGCCGGCCTCGATGCGGAAGGTGGCATCGATATGCTGCGAGGGCACGTCCGGGCGGAGCACCAGCAGGTCCGTCTCGTAGGTGTTGCCCATGTCGCGGACCTCACCGGGCACCATCCTGAGGCCGGCATCGCCACGCAGGAACCAGCCACCCACCTGGGCCACGCCGCGGAGCGTGCGGAAGCCATCCCGCACGTGCACGCGCATCTCGATGCGCTCGTCCATGAGGTCGACCGCACCTTGGCGGTCACCGTCGTTCAGCTTCTCGAAGAAGATCTCCATCGTGTCGCTCGCACCCATGGCTACAGGTTAGGCGACCTGCGCCATCAGTGTGGAAGCGGTCTGCCGAGGGGCAGCGATGGGTGTCGGCGAGTGCCCCTAGAAGCCACCACCGGCGCCGCCGCCCCCACCGCCGGACCCACCGCCGCTGAAACCACCACCACCACTGCCCGAGGAGGCCGGGGGGCTGCCGATGCTGCCCAGCGCGGCGGTCATGGAGGTGAAGTCGGGCACCACGCCCGCGGAGAAGAGCCCTGCCGTAGGGGCCCTGCTGGTACCGCCGCTGATGCGAGCACCCTCGCGGGCACCGAGGCTGTACCACAGCGGGAAGTAGGTCCGTGTCGGGGAGGCAGCGCCGGTGCGCACGTCTTCCATCGATCGTTCGAGCACTTCCTCGGCTTCCTCGTGGAGCCCGAGGGCGTAGGCCCAGACCACGGCCTGGTCAGGCGTCTCGACCCAGGGCAGGGCCTTGCTGCTCACGACCTGGTCCATGGTGCGGGAGGCTTCCAGCGTGCGCCCGAGCGTCCGCCGATAGGCCGCCAGCTGCGCGTACATGCGGGCGCCCTCCATCGTGCGTTGCGGCATGGCCCGGGCGATGACGAAGATGGACACCGCCGCCACGATGGCCGCGACCGCGACCAGCACGAGGCCGCTGCTGGGCAGCTTGAAGCCGAAGAAGAGCCCGGCCAGGCCACCGATGAGCACCACCGCGCCCCGACGTGACCAGCGATCGATGGCGTCGCTAGGCGCCTCCGCGAACCAGCCGTTGGAGGCCACCGTCTGCTCGAGGCGCTCGTCGAAGCCATCGACGGACTTGGCGAACCTGGGCACCTCGTCGGGGTCGATGGTGCGGATCGCGCCGCCGAGCTTCTTGAGCTCCTCGAGGGCATAGGCCTCCGCGCTGCCCAGCGGTCGACGGCGGTTGCGCGCGAGGCGGGCATCACGCTGGTCGGGCACGGTGATATCGATCGACAGCTCCTTGGGATCTCCCACCTTGGAGCGGAAGCTGATCTCGCCGCGAGCGGCGAGATCGACCATGGCCGTGGTTAGCGCATGACGCCGGGCACGGCCGTCGATGATGACCGCCGCCGCGGCCGGGGAGAGACCGGGCGGTGGAGCCGGCATGAGGATGGAGTCGTCGTCGAGGTACTCGGGATCGCGGCCGTAGCGCAGCCACGACCAGCCGGCCCAGCCGACGAGTCCCACCAGCAGCAGCGGCGCCACCACCAATCCGGCCATGGCATCGACCTGCCGCGCCAGCTGCAGGGCCTGCGCATGCTCGGCGGTGGCAGCGTCGTCGATCTCGCGCATCGCGCTCAGCAGCGCGGCATCGAAGTCGCACTCACGCAGGAACGGCAGCATCTGCTCCTCGAAGACCGCCTGGCGCTCTTCGTTGCTGAGGTAGGCGGCGCGGTAGCCGGGGGCGGCGTAGAGCTGCACCTGGCCGTGGCACTCATCGCGGAGGTTGAAGAAGATGGCCATGCCGTCGTCGAAACCCTCGCGGCCGACGCCCCACTGGTCGATGAGCGCGATGGCGTCTCGCTCGGTCGCCTCAGGGGTGTCGGCCGACGGCTTGATCTGGGTATAGATGACGATCTCGGCGCCGGTCCGCTCTTCGATCGTGTCGATGCTCCGGTCGAGGCGGGTGATGACGTCAGGGCTGATGACCTCGGCGTAGTCGTAGACCGCGACCGTGTTGATGGGATCGGGGAACGGCGGGCCAGCCGGTGGTTGGAGCCCGCTGGTCGGCCGGCGGCCGTCACTGGCCGTGGTCGGGCTCGACCTCGTGCCGCCCGTGCTGCTGCCCGGTGCCGGCGTGACGGTCGGTGTGCCCTGGGTGATGAGCTGGTCCTCGAGCTCGGTGATGCCCACGCGCATGGCATCCACGAAGGCGCCCACTTCGAGGGTCGATCTCGTAGCGAGGTTGACCGAGTCATCGATGGCCGTCAGCTCTTCCGCTGTCCAGGCATCGGTCAGGGCCACGCCGGTCCTGGTGGCGGTGCCGTCGTCGTTGACATTCCAGAACATCACCGCGCCGAGGCCGGACTCCGCGCCCACGTTCCACTCCTGGAGCAGATCGGCCGCCTCCCGGCGGGCGTCCTTGCGGCTGCCGACCTTCGACTTGGTCTGGGTGTAGACCACGATGTCGATGCCGGTCTCCTCCGCGAGCGTGGCCAGCTCATCGTTGATCTGCGTCTCGTTGATGCCGTCGAAGACCCTGGCCTGGTCGGAGATGTGCTGGTCCTCGCCCCTCGGGGCGTAGATCAGCTGCTGGGCGACCGTCAGCGGCGCCAGCGTCAGCAACAGCACCAGCGCCAGCGAGATGACCGCCCCAAGGGAGCGCCGTCGGCTCATGCTCGCGCCTCAGCCAGCTCCGCTCGCACGCGTCGGACCAGCTCAGCCGACTGCTCGTAGCGCCCGAAGCTGGGCATGATGTATGTCCCGTCCACGTATCGCCGCATGCTCGCGAGCAGCTCCAGCGACTGCTCGAGCCCGACCTCCGCGCCCCGATCGCCGGCCGCGTGCATGGCTGCGCGCACGTCGTCGGGGATGGTGATGCCGGGGACCTCGTTGTGCAGGAACTCGGCATGGCGGGCGGTGTGCAAGGGCAGCACTCCGAAGAGCACCGGCAGTGGCAGGCGGTCACCCCAGCGCGCAGAGGCCCGCTCCATGAAGCGGTCCCACTGGGCGGTGGCATAGATCGGCTGGGTCATGATGAGGTGCGCGCCGGCCTCGACCTTGCCGGCCAGCCGGTCGATCTCCGCCTCGAGGTCCTCAGCTGTGGGGTCGAGGGCACAGGCGATGGTGAAGCCGGCCGGGGCACCGATGGGCCGCCCGGCCTGGTCCTCGCCGCGGTTGAGCCGCTGCAGGATGCCGATGAGGCCGATGCTGTCGATGTCCCAGATGCCGGTGCCACTGGGGTAGTCACCCACGCGCGGTGGGTCGCCGGTGAGCGCGAGGACGTCGCGGATGCCCAATGCATGCGCGCCCAGCAGCTCCGACTCCAATGCCATCAGGTTGCGGTCCCGCGTGGTGAAGTGGATGAGCGACTCGAGGCCGAGGTCACGCCCGATGGCGAAGGCCACGGCCATGGCGCCCATGCGCACTCGGGCCATGGCGCTGTCGCTGATGTTGACCAGGTCAGCTCCGGCATCGCGGATGAGTTCCGCCGACCCCAGCGTGCGGTCGATGCGCACCGAGCGCGGCGGATCGATCTCGACGCTGATGACGAAGTGGCCCTCAGCCAGCTTCCGGGCCAGGCCGGTGGGCGGTGGAGCGTCAGGGATGGCGGTCGTCGCTCGATCGTCGCTCGCGGTCCGTGGCCGGGGCGCGCGGGCAGTTGCCTCCGCCGGCGCGGGCGCGGGTTCCATCGGCGTCGTGCTCGCTCGTCGAGCCGCTTCGCGGTCGAGAGCCTGGCGCATGGCCGCGATGTGTGCGGGCGTGGTGCCGCAGCAGCCGCCGATGAGACGGGCGCCAGCGGCCAGGAAGCCCGGCACCTCCTCGGCGAAGTAGGACGGCTCGGCGGCCCACACGAACTCGCCCCCGACACGGCCCGAGAGGCCGGCATTGGGCATGATCAGCAGGGGTGTGCCAGCGGCAGCGACGGCCATGGCTTCGAGGGCATCGATGCCGGCGATGGGGCCAGAGCCGCAGTTGACGCCGATCACGTCGACCCCGGCTTCATGCAGCGCCCGCGCAGCACCTGCGGGATCGGTGCCGTCGGCGAGGCGAAGATCCTCGCCGAATGTGAGCGAGGCCACGACCGGCAGGTCGGACAGTCGTCGCGCCGCCTCGAGTGAGGCCAGCAGGTGCTCGAGGTCGCCCGATGTCTCCAGCTGGACGACGTCGATGCCACCCTCGAGCAGCGACTCCAGCTGCTCGGTGACCGAGGCGGCAGCCGTCTCCGCCGAGACGTGGCCCGGACCGTGGAGCGGTGAGCTGACCGGGCCGATCGAGCCGGCCACCAGGACGTCCACGCCGGCCACCTCGCGGGCCTCCCGGGCCAACTGTGCCGCGCGGCGGTTGATGAGCCCGGTGCGGTCGGCCAGTCCCAGTGGCTCGAGATGGTGGCGATTGGCCGTGAACGAGTCGGTCTCGATGATGTCGGCCCCGGCCGCGATGTACTCCCGATGGATGGCGCTGACCACATCGGGGCGGCTGAGCACCAGCTCGTCGAGCGAGGCGCGCTGCGGCGTGCCCCGGCTGTACAGGAGCGTGCCCATGGCGCCGTCGAGGAGCAGCGGACACGCGGCGACGCGTTCAGCGAACGCCCGGCGTGCGTGGGGGGTAGCGGAGGTCTCGGCCATCGAAGGCCAAGGGTACCGCGACGCGCGCCGACGCTCGTGCACCGAGGCCTCGGGCCGACCCGCCCGAGGCGACGTACGATGCCACCGATACCTCAGCCCGCCATCCGGAGAACATGTGACCGACGCGCTCCGTCCTGATGGACTGCCCCAGCCGCGCACCCCGTTCGAGACCGCTGTGGTCGACTTCCTCGTCGACCTCTTCGAGGCCTATCCGACGTGGGGCACCGATGCCGGCTACCACCGCGTCGATGGTCGTTGGCCAGACCTCAGCGACGAGGGTCGAGCGTCGCGCCTCGAGACGCTCGCGACGCACCGTGCCCGGCTCGAGGCGTCCGACACGACGACGCTCACGGCAGACGAGTCGGTCGATCGCCAGATCCTGCTCGACGAGATCGAGAAGGTCGTCTTCAGCGAGGAGGTCTTGCGCGCGCAGGCCTGGGACCCGCTCGAGATCGTCTACCTCATCGGCGGCGGCCTGTTCGGCGTGCTCTCGCGTGAGTACGCGCCATGGTCCGTTCGCGGCGCCTCACTGCTCTCACGCCTCGAGGGACTGCCGCAGCTCACCGGGGCGGCCCTGGCCGGACTGACCGGCTCCCCCGACCGACCGGTGGCACTGCTGCAGCTCGAGACGGCGCTGGCACAACTTTCGGGCGTGACCGCGCTGCTCGAGGAGACAGTGGCGGAGGCGCGTCGTCGCAGCGCGACGGGCGATGCTCCGGAGCTGCTCGCTCCACTGGAGTCCGCCGCGGCCGCCGCCGCGGCCGCGCTCGAGGCCTTCGGTGAGGGTCTCGGGACAGACGTCCGCACACGGGCGCAGGGCGAGGGTCGGCTGGGCCCCGAGCTCTTCGCCCGGAAGCTGCGCTTCGCCCTCGGTTCCGACCTCACGCCCGATGAGCTGCGAGCGCGTGCCTGGGCGGACTATCACGCGGTTCGCGCTGAGATGGTGCGCCTCGCGCGCGAGCTGTGGCCCACCTGGATGCCCGGCGAGCTGCTGCCCGACGTGGCCGACGATGACACCGCGGCTGAATCAGCCATCGTGCAGCGCGTGCTCGACGCCATCGCCGACCAGCACCAGCAGCCCGACGGGCTCATCAGCTACTGCGAGGCTGAGATCGAGCGCATCAGCGACTTCGTGCGCGAGCACGAGCTCATCACGCTCCCCGATGAGCCGCTGACGATCACCTGGACGCCGGTCTTCCTGCGGGCTGCCGCGCGCGCCTTCCTCGACAGCCCCGGTCCGCTCGACCGCGGCCAGCAGTCGCACTTCTGGATCACCCCGCCAGACGAGAGTCGGGGACCCGACACGGTGGCCTCCTACCTGCGCGAGGAGAACGACGCGGCGCTGCGCATCCTCAGCATCCACGAGGGCATCCCTGGGCACTATCTCCAGCTGGCCGCCTCCAATGCCTGTGACTCCCTTGCCCGCACGGTCTTCACCAGCGGCATGTTCGCGGAGGGCTGGGCGGTCTACGTCACCCAGGTGATGTACGACGCAGGCTACGCCGCCGACGACCCAGGCTTCGCGCTCTCGCACTGGAAGATGTATCTGCGCGCGGTGGTCAACGCCATCCTCGACGTCGAGACGCACACCGCGGGCATGACCGAGGACGAAGCCATGGCGCTGATGGTCGAAGGTGCCTGGCAGGAACAGGACGAGGCTCGCGGCAAATGGCTGCGGGCGCGCATCAGCTCGACCCAGCTCTCGACCTACTTCGTGGGCTCACTCGAGATGTGGGACCTCGAGATGGAGGTCCGCCACCGGCTGGCCAGGGCCGCCGGCGCCAGCCCCGGCGCGGTGCCCCAGCAGCAGATCCGCGGCGGCCTGGCCGAGTCACCCGGGTTCGACGTGCGGACCCACCTCGAGCAGGTCATCAGCTACGGCACCCCGCCGGTGAAGTGGTGCCGCGAGCTGGTGCTACGGGACCTCGGGGGTGACGGCGCGTGAGTGAGCTCCGCCCCGACTCGCCCATCCGTCGTCCGGACTCTGCCCGTCTTCGCGAGGAAGCCCTCCCAGAGGTCGACCCGCCCAGCCTCGAAGAGCTCGAGGCCATCCACCGGCACCTGGTGGCGCTGCCGGGCCAGGAGGGCGCAGAGGTCATCGATGACGACGAGCTTCGCGTCACCTTCGTGCGTGGACCCGGATCGGGTCCCGACCTGACCTACGCGGCCCGTCCCGGCTGGGACGAGGTGACCTGGGCCGGTGGACTCGCAGGTGTCCGCGCCCGCATGCTCGACGAGGGCACCTGGCCCTCCCTGCTGCTGACCGACCGACTCGAGCATCCGCCGGAGCTACCGGCCGAGCTCGAGCGGCAGGGCTGGATGCCGGTCGTGAGCGAGACGGTCATGGTCAGCGGACGCGCGGCGGTCGTGCCCCACCTTGACCCCAAGGTGCGCATCGAGGCGGTGCGGGCCTCAGCGCTCGAAGTGCACGAGGAACTGGAGCGCCGGATCTTCGGCATCGGCGCCGATCAGGCCGACCGCCGCCGGGCGGCCATCGGCGCGGCGCTCGAGGCCGGCCGCCTGCGGGCCTGGGTGGTCTGGCTGGGCGATGAACCGGTGGCCGTGGCCCGCCTCTCGCAAGGGCAGGGCGCCGCCGGCCTACAGGGTATCGGCGTGGTCGAGGAGCGACGCGGCCAGGGCTACGGCACGCTCATCACCACCATCGCCACCCGTGCGGGCATGGCCACGGGCAACCGCCTGGTGTGGCTCTCGGTCCGCGAGGACAACGACCCCGCGCTGAGCGTCTACTCGTCGCTCGGCTACGAACGGGCCTTCAGCTGGACTCGCTGGCTGGTGACCGAGGATCCGCGGCGCCGCTGACCGGGCGGGCGCCTCCCCGAGGGCCGGCGGTCAGCCGGCCGAGGCGGCCCTGGCCCTGGCGGCCGGCAGGTACATCTCCTCGACGTACTCGGCCAGCATGCGCGTGGTGCTGAAGTCCCACAGCGAGGTGCGTTGGGCCTCGCGCATGCGATCGAGCCAGCCCTGGGGCAGGCCGTCGCTGTCGCGGTCGTACCAGAGCGGCACGATCTCCTTCTCCAGCAGGCGGTAGAGGTCCTGGGCATCGGCCCAGTCCTGGGCGCCCTCGTCGGGGTTGGTCTCGCGGCCACCGATGGCCCAGCCATTGTTGCCGTGGAAACCCTCGTCCCACCAGCCGTCGAGGATGGAGACGTTGATGACCCCGTTCATGGCGGCCTTCTGGCCGGACGTGCCCGAGGCCTCCAGGGGCCGGCGTGGGTTGTTGAGCCAGACGTCGACGCCCTGCACGAGGTGTCGGCCGACGCGCATGTCGTAGTCCTCGAGGATGAAGATCCGGCCGCGCAGGGCCTCCGAGCGGCTGTGCTCGAAGATCGTCTGGATCACACCCTGGCCGGGTCGGTCGGCGGGATGGGCCTTGCCGGCGAAGATGAACTGCACCGGCCGCTCGGCGTCGGTGATGATGCGGGTGATGCGCGCGATGTCGCTGAACAGCAGCGAGGCGCGCTTGTAGGTGGCCATGCGTCGGGCGAAGCCGATGGTCAGCACCTGCGGGTCGAGGATGTCGCTCAGCTCCGCGAGCGTCTCGGGCGCTTCACCGTGGCGGGCCAGCTGCCGGCGCAGGCGGATGCGCGCGTATTCCTGCAGCGCCGTCTTCTGCTGCAGGTGTGCCGCCCACAGGTCACGATCGCGCACCAGGTTCAGGCGCTCCCAGAAGCGGTCTTCCTCGCGCTCGGTCTCCTGGTGGTCGAGGTCACCTCCGAGCTCGCCGAAGACCTTGCGCATGGGTCGGCCGACCCAGGTAGGCGGGTGGACGCCGTTGGTGATGCCCCGGATGTGGTGGTCGATGATGGGCGACCAGGTCGCGTCGGCGACACGAGCGTGCAGCTGGCTCACGCCGTTGGCAGCTGAGGTGTTGCGCAGGGCGAAGGCGGTCATGTCGAACTGGCTGATATCGCCGTCCACGCCCAGGCCCATCTGCAGGATCTGCTCGATGTCGATGCCCGAGGCCTTGGCTTCAGGGGCGGTCAGCTCGCGCACGAGGGACGCGGCGAAACGCTCGTTACCGGCCGGCACCGGCGTATGGATGGTGAAGACGGCCTGCGAGCGGACCTGCGCGAGGGCCTCTTCGAGGGAGGCGCCTTCGGCGACCAGCTCGCGCGCCTGCTCCACGAGCATGAACGCGGAGTGGCCCTCGTTGAGGTGCCAGGTCGCGGGCGAGATGCCGAGCTTGCGCAGGGCCCGCACGCCGCCCACGCCCAGGATGAGCTCCTGGTGCAGGCGCATCTCACGACCGCGCACGTAGAGGATGTGGCTGATGGGCCGGTCGCTCTCGGCGTTCTCGGGGATGTCCGTATCGAGCAGCAGCAGCGGCACGCGCCCGACCTGTACCAGCCACACGGCCGCGTAGACCATGCGCCCGGGCAGCTCCACGCTGACCAGCAGCGGCTCGCCCAGCCGGTCGACGGCGCGCTGCAGCGGCAGACGCGCCGGATCGAGGTTGAAGTAGCCGTGCTCCTGGTGGCCGTCGGCATCGATGTTCTGGCGGAAGTAGCCGCGCCGGTAGAAGAGGCCCACTGCCACGAACGGCAGGGCCATGTCGGAGGCGGCCTTGCAGTGGTCGCCGGCGAGCACGCCGAGGCCGCCCGAATAGATGGGCAGCGATTCCTGCAGGCCGTACTCGGCGCAGAAGTAGGCAACCGGCCCGTCGAGCTTCTCGCCGTGATGGCGGGCGAACCAGTGCTCGCTACCGTTGGCCATGTAGGCGTCGAAGGCCTTGAGGATGGTCTGGTACTGGACCATGAAGTCGGGATCGTCGAGCAGCGACGTCCAGTCGCGCTGGACTCGCAGCACCGCGACCGGGCTGCGGTAGTTGAGCCAGACCCGGCGATCGATGCGCGCGAAGAGGGAGCGCACCTCGGGATGCCAGGACCAGTACATGTTGTAGGCGAGACGGTGGAGACCCTCGAGTGCCGGCGGCAGGCGATGGTCAGGGGTAGGCAAGGTCGAGATAGAGGTTCGGAAGGGCATGACGGCGGATAGCCTACCGTGGCTGGGCGCTATCCGCGTGGGATGCCAGCACTTCCGCCGGCAGCGCGTACCATCACCGCACGATGCACATCGCGATGGTGGCTTCCGAGTGCGAGCCCTGGGCCAAGACCGGCGGATTGGCCGATGTGGTTGACGCGCTCTCACGAGCCCTCGGTACGACTCCGCCTGCCGGACCCGGCCACGAGGTCGACGTCTATCTGCCCTGGTACCGCGGCCTGATCCCGCCGCCGGGCCTGGTGCCGTTGGAGCTGCGCGTGCCGGTCGGGGACCCCCGCCGCGGGTCACGGCACGAGACCGTCACCCTCTGGAGCGGACAGGCTGACGGCTATCGGCTCCGACTCGTCGAGCACGCGCCGTCGTTCGATCGCGACAGCTACTACATGGACGGTGGCTCCGACTACGCTGACAACGCCGCCCGCTTCACGCTCCTTGGCCGGACTGCGCTCGAAGCCATCCGCGCGGAGGCACGGCCGGTCGACATCATCCACGGCCATGACTGGCAGGCGGGCCCGGTGCTGCTCTCGCTGCGCGGTCGCTACCGCGGCGATGCGCTCCTCGCTGGCGCCGCCACGATGCTGACCTGCCACAACCTCGCCTATCACGGCTGGACGCCGCGTGCTGATACCTGGCAGCTCGACCTGCCCGACAGCGTGGGCCGACCCGACGGGGTCGACCTGCTGCGCGAGGCCATCGAGGTCGCTGACATGGTCAACACCGTGAGCCCCACCTACGCGCGCGAATCGCTGACGCCCGAGTTCGGGGCCGGGCTCGACGACGCCCTTCGCGCTCGCGGCGATCGCTACGTGGGCATCATCAACGGCATCGACACCAGCCTCTGGGACCCGGCCACCGACCCGACCCTCGTCGCGCCCTACGACGCTACTGACCTCACCCCCAAGGCCCTCACCAAGGTCGACCTCGCGCAGCGCAACGGGCTCGATCCTGCGGGACCGCTGCTGGGCGTCATCGGCCGGCTCGATCCCCAGAAGGGCTTCGACCTCGTGGCCGGAGCGGCGCCGGAGCTGGTGGCCATGGGTGCCCGGCTCATCGTGCTGGGCACCGGTCATCGGGAGCTGGTGGCCGGGCTGCAGGAGCTGGCCTCGAAACACCCCGACCGCATCGCGGTGCTCGAGCGCTTCGATCGCGATGAGGCCCGCCGAATCTACGCGGGGGCCGACCTGTTCCTGATGCCCTCACGCTTCGAGCCATGCGGGCAGGGCCAGATCATCGCCATGCGCTACGCCACCCCGCCGGTCGTGCGTGCCGTTGGCGGCCTGGCCGATACCGTCATCGACGCCGACGAGGACCCCGAGCACGGCAACGGCTTCGTCTTCGGACCGGCCCAGCCAGGGGCGCTCGTGGAGGCGGTACGACGTGCGCTCACGGCCATGGACGACCGGGCGCGGTTCCGGGCGATCCAGGCGGCGGGCATGGATCGTGACCACTCCTGGCGCCTACCCGCGGCGCAGTACGAGGCAGCCTACCGGCGTGCCATCAGCGGACGATGAGCAGCCCGTCGACGGCGGAGCGACCGGTCAGCCCGCGGATGACCAGCGTTTGCGTCCCGGGGCCCAGGCGGATGCTCCAAACCACCTTGCGCTGACCGGCTGAGGCGGCCTGCGTGTTGACGGTGTGCCAGGCGCCACCGTCCACTCGCACCCGGAACTTGCCCCGGCCGGGCCCGACCGCCGCCACGATCGCGACAGCCTTGCCGCTCAACTCGGTCCTGAGGCTGGCGTTGGGGCCGCTCGCGAGCAGGATGGAGCCGCCAAAGGCCTGCTTCACCTTCTTCGTCTGCCATGCGCCGCCAACCACATCCCACAGGTCCGAGGTGGAGTCGCGGATCACGAGGCGCGCGGCGACCGGGGCGCTCGTGCGGGTATTGCCGACCGTGTCGCTGGTCCTGACCCGGAACCTGTTGGTCTGCCCGGGCTTCAGCGACACCCGCGCGCTCGAGATGCCGGCGACTCCGGCATCCTTCCAGGCAGCGGCACCGACCTTGCGCTGGAGTCGTTCCGACTTGACCGGGCTGAGCGTGTCGCGCGTGATCCAGCGCATGAACACCTGGGCGGTGCCCTTGGCCGTGATGGGATACCGTCCGGCCCTGATCTTCGGTCCCAGCTTGGTCACCTTCGGGCCGGTCCGGTCGATGGTGAGCATGAGCGTGCGCGGCTTGGCCTGGTCCACACCCGCACCGGCAGCGGTGATCTGCAGCGCGTGGATACCGTTGCGGCTGTTCTTCCTGAGGTTCAGGTCCAGGTTGGTGCCGAGCTCGTTGCGCCCGAACCCGTTCAGGCTGGAGGCAGCGAAGGTCGCCCGTCCTGAAGCTGCCGGGAGGCCGGAAAGCCCAAGGTTGACGGGGGCTCCGTAGCCACCCCCGCGCTGGATGTCGACGCGCGTGGTGCGGTTCCGTTGGGCTCCGCCCACCGTGAAGCTGTCGTGATAGACGAAGGTCTTGATGGCCGCGGGTCCGGTGAGCGCGGCGACATCGAGCACGCGGTTGGGTGGGTTGGGGTCATTGACGCCGAACCAGACCGGGTCGCTCTTGGCATCCCAATCCATGCGCCCGGAGGCGCGGATGAGCTGGCGCATCACGCCCGTGGAGGCGGGCTTGCCCCGCTCGGCGACGTAGCGCGCGATGGCGCCGGTCACATGCGGTGCGGCCATCGAGGTGCCGGTCATGTAGACCGGCGCGCCGTTCATGTCGTTCTTGTTGGTGGAAGGCACGCACGTGCCAGGGGCCACGATGTCGACGTCCACGCCGTAGTTGCTATAGGTGGCGAAGGTGTCGTCCCGCTGATCGCCGTAGCCGCAGCCGGCCCGCGGACCTTGCTGCCCACCCGTGCCGTCCGTGTCGGTCATGGCGCCCACGCTGATGACCTGGTCGTAGCCGCCTGGCGCACTCTCGTTGGCATTGATGCTGCTGTTGCCGGATGAAGCGACCACCGGCACACCCAGCGTCTCGGTGAGGGTACAGACCATCTGCTGGATCCCGTCCGCCAGGGGATCAGCGAGGATGGCGCCGCAGTTCTCCTTGTAGTCGATCCGCTGGCCCTGGATGCTCATGTTCACGACGTCGATGTCCGGGATGTCGTTCGCATACGTGGCGATCACCCAGTTCAGGCCGCACATCACCGAAGCTTCGCTACCGCCGCTACCGTTGAACACGCGCACTGACCAGAGGTTGGCGCCGGGAGCCACCCCGACCGTGCCGACGCCGTTGTCACGGGCACCGATGATCCCGGCCACGTGGGTGCCGTGGCCGTCGACGTCACCCCAGCGCCCATCGGTAGCGCCAGGGTCGTCGGAGCAATTGACGCCGCCGCGGATGTTGAGCTCCGAGCTTCCCGAATCGATGGGCGTGCCATCGCCTGTGGCCGGGCCGATGCCCGTGTCCACGACCGCGACGTCCGCATCGACGTCAGGACCCGCGCCTGCGGTCATGGCCATCACGCGCTGGATGCCGACCGGAGTGATCTGGCCGGCGATCTTGAACCGGCGCGCGACTCGGACATCGGCGACGCTCGGGTCGGCGGCAAGCTTGGCCGCCTCGGCCGGCGTCATCCTGGCCGAGAAACCGATAGCCGCAGCGTCGAAGCGAAAGCGGGCCTTGACGCCGTGCCGCGTGATGACCTGGTCGGTGGTCTCCCTGGCGGCCTTCGCGCGCTGTCGGATGCGCTGCTTGGCTTCGCGGCTCGAAGGCTTGATGCCCCGGCCGAAATCTTCGACCGAGAGCGCGACGATGTACTCGTTGCGCTTGCCCTCAGGGGCGGCGATGGTGGCAACGGGGAGCAGCGCGGCGAGCAGGACCACGCAGATGGTGACTGAAAGGGAGCGAACAGAGACCCGTCCGAGGAAGGACACGACTCCTCCGATTAGGGGTGACGAGGCTCTACTGTATCGCGCCTTCGACGATTGCCCCGGGGAACGTGATCGACCGGCGGCTGTCGACCTGCTGCGGTCGGCCCGAAGACGAACGAGGGGTCCCATCGCGGCTTCCGAGCATCGCCGGTCAGTGACCCCTCGAACGTGTTCGCATGGTGCGGTCCACAGGGTGCGGTCTGAACCACCCGAACGTCCGGGGGCTGTGGCCCGGAAGGGTGGTTCGGTCGGTCGAGGCGCACGCCGCGCCCATCCGGTGCATCCTTAGCAGGCCGTGAAACTGCGGCATCGTCCGGGGGCTGGTCACAGGAGGTACGCGAACAGATGGGTCTGCTGGAGGGCAAGCGCGCCCTGATCTTCGGACTGGCCAACGACCACTCCATCGCCTGGGGCATCGCCCAGGCCCTCCACCGCGAGGGTGCCGTGGTCGGCTTCTCCTCGGTCGAGTCACTCTTGGAGAAGCGCGTCAAGCCGCTGGCGGCGAGGCTCGAGTCCCCCTTCGTCGAGCCCTGCAACGTGCAGAGCGACGATGACATCGCGCGCGTCTTCGCCAAGTGGCGGGAGCAGTTCGGTGAGCTGGACATCCTGGTCCACGCCGTGGCCTTCGCCAACAAGGATGACCTCAAGGGTGAGTTCATCGAGACCCCGCGCGATGGCTTCCTGCTGGCCCAGGACGTGTCGGCATACTCGCTCGTGGCGCTCGCCCGAGCGGCACGCCCGCTGATGTCCGACGGTGGCTCCATCCTCACGCTCTCCTACTACGGCGCGGTGAAGGCCGTGGCCAACTACAACGTCATGGGCGTGGCCAAGGCCTCGCTCGAGGCCTGCGTGCGCTACCTCGCGGTCGATCTGGGCAAGGACGGCATCCGGGTCAATGCCATCAGTGCCGGCCCCGTGCGGACGCTCTCGGCGTCTGGCGTGTCAGGCTTCAAGAAGATGCACAAGTTGTTCGAGCAGATCTCGCCCATGCGACGCCCCTTGTCGATCGACGACCTGGGCAACTCGGCGGTCTACCTCTGCTCCGATATGAGCCGCGGCACCACCGGCGAGATCCACTACGTGGACGGCGGCTACAACATCATCGGCGTGCCCGAGGTCGTGGAATAGGCAGGGTTGCGTGAGCCGGCTCCCGGACCTCGGCCCTCGGGGAGAGGGCTGGGTCGCGATCCAGTTCGCCTTGCTCGCGGCCGTGGCCCTGGCTGGTCTCGTCGATCCGGCCGCCGTGTCGCGGCCACCGACGGTCGTCTGGGCGGTGGGCCTCGCGCTCATGGCCGTCGGTGCCTTGCTCGCGGGACGTGGCCTGCTGGACCTCGGTCGGAATCTCACCCCGGTGCCCCACCCTCGAGACGATGCCCAGCTGGTGGTCTCGGGTGTGTACGCCAGCGCGCGTCACCCCATCTATGGAGGTCTGGTGCTGACCGCCATCGGCTGGGCGCTCGTCTCGGCCAGCCCGCTGGCCCTGGGCCTGGCGATCGTGCTGACGATCTTCTTCGAGCTCAAGTCCCGCCGCGAGGAGGCCTGGCTGAGACAGCGATACGAGGGCTATCCGGCATACGCGTCCCGGACGAAGCGCTTCGTGCCCTACCTGTACTAGACGAAGAAACCCGGTGGCGAGGTCGGGAGGAGGGGGCCGACCTTGCCACCGGGCAAAAAGTTCGCGTCACCTGTTCCACCCCCATTTCGTGAGGGAGAGGGGTTCCTCACGATCAGGGCCGTGCAGTGGAATGGCGTCGCTATGAGAGGTTCTGGCCATAATCTGCGCTCCTGCGAACCATCTGTGCACCCCACCTTGGTACGACCGGTCCCCGTACGGCGGGACTACCAGAGAGCGGAACGGTGGGATCTGGTGCGGTCGACTGCTCGCTACCAGCCGCGGGTACCCGGGCCGCCCTTGAACGGGCCCGTGATCTCGGGCGTGATCCAGCCGCCGTAGAAGTCACCGGCCTGGGGCGTGACCCGTTGGTCATCGATCCAGGCTTCATCGACGCGGCCGGGGTAGAAGGAGATGTAGTCCGCGATGGCCTCGTAGCCCGGCAGCGGCCGGGCATAGGTCCAGGCAGCCTCGCGACGCTCACGTCCCTCGACGCTCACATCGAAGTAACTGGCTTGGCCCTTGAACTCGCAGGCGGTGCGGCGCTCCGTCGGCTGCAGCAGGTCGGTGCGGACATCCGCGGGGGGCACGTACCAGGCCGGCGGATGCGAGGTCTCCAGGACCCGCACGGCTCGCCGGCTGTCGGCGATGACGGTGCCGTCGACGATCACCCGCACGCGTCGCTCGGAAGGCTCGACACGAGGTGGTCGCGGGTAGTCCCAGACCGATTCGAACGTGTGCGCGCCTGTCTCGCCCATCAGGCAGCCTCCTCGTCTGAAAGTGAGCGGACCCCGTCGAGGGTCCAGATGTCCGTGTGGGGCACGAAGGCCGCCCACGCGAACCAGAAGTGGTCACCGTGGACGATCGGCTCGAGCGTCGTGCCGGCCAGTGGTCCGTCGGTGGCACGACCAGTGATGTCCCAGGTGCTGCCGGTCTCGGCGTCGGTGACCGGTGCGTCCTCGTCTCCGTCACGAGCGAAGGTCAGCGTCCGACCATCGACGACGGCAGAGAAGACGCCGGTGGCGCCCACGTCCTCGCCCTCGTCGACGTCGTCGTCATCGAGCGCGGAGGCAGCTCCGGGGGTCCACAGCACGACCGTGGGACGGCCCTCGAACTCGAGGTTCACCGCGCCCACCTGGCGCAGCTCGGAGTAGGGGAGCGAGACGGGCGCATCGCTGTCCTGCTCACCGAGCGTGACCACGCGCTCCTTGGGCGAGAGGCGACC
Source organism: uncultured Chloroflexia bacterium (assembly GCA_963714675.1). Taxonomy (GTDB): domain Bacteria; phylum Chloroflexota; class Limnocylindria; order Limnocylindrales; family CSP1-4; genus JAFMJV01. The sequence goes on from CAVQPG010000011.1 coordinate 72,301, forward strand.
GTCGGTGACGCCGTCGAAGAGGAACGGCTGCTGGTCGGCCGTGTCGTAGCCGACGTACGGGTTGCGGCCGTAGTCGCGGGAGAAGCCGGTGTCGCGGCTGAGCACCATGCCCTCAGGGTAGGCCTCGGCGAACTGGTCGAGCCCGATGAGCTGGCTGGGCACGAACTCGAGCTTGGCGCCGGTGAGCTCGCCCACGATGCCCTGGCCCGTGGCCTGCTGCCACCACGATTCGGTCCCACGGTCGTACATGACCATGTCCGAGAGTCGAAGGTTGCCGCTCACGCCGAAGTCGTGGACGGTACCGTCGAGCGCGCGTTCGAAGACGAGCGCGGTGTGGCACAGCGGGCAGAAGGTGACGATGACCGGTACGTCGCCGACGGTGTCGTTGACGATCTCGTGCCAGGTCAGCACCGCCAACGGGTAGGCCCGCGCGTCGCCGTCGATCTCGAGCGCGATGACGGGACCGGCGCCGCTGACCCATGAGCGGGCCTCCTCGATCGACTCGAAGCGGGGCTGGTCGATGGCGGGGATGCCGTCCTTGCCGGGTCCGCCCGAGGAGATCTCATCGAAGGGTACCGAGCTGATGCTGAAGTCGGTGGCCCAGCCGCCCACGGGGAAGCGCGGCGTGCCCGGGTCCTCGATCTGTCCGGGACGTTCGGGGACGAACTCGTCTCCTGCGTCCTCCTGGGCACCCGCTGATCGAGCGGAGGTGGTGATGGCAGGTAGTGCCACCGCAGCGGCCAGCCCGAAGGCGGCGGCCACGGCGCCGATGACGATCCGGTTCATGCAGACGACCGTATGCTGGCACTGACGACGGGGATGTGACAGTGGCTACGTTCAGCCCCGCGCCGTCATCGAACCGTCACGCACGAGGGGAGGAGCGTTCATGGCCAGACCGCTGAAGGTCGGTGTCCAGCTGCCCGAGGTCGAGTACGAGCCGCGCTGGACCGACCTCGCCGCGATGGCCCGGGTCGCAGAAGACATCGGGCTCGACTCGGTGTGGGTGGGCGATCACTACCTGTACCGGCAGCCTGACGGGGCGCGTGGGCCGTGGGAGGCCTGGACGCAGCTGGCGGCCATCGCGGCGGTGACCTCGCGCGTGGAGATCGGACCGCTGGTGGCCTCGACCTCGTTCCATCAGCCGGGCGTGCTCGCGAAGCTGGCCATGACCGTCGAGGAGATCAGCGGCGGCCGCTTGATCCTCGGGCTGGGTGCGGGCTGGAACGAAACGGAGTACCGCGCGTTCGGCTTCCCCTTCGATCACCGGGTCTCCCGCTTCGAGGAGGCCTTCACCATCATCCGTACGTTGCTGCGTGAGGGTGCCATCGACTTCGAGGGCCGGTACTACACGTTGCGCGACTGCGAGCTGCTGCCGCGCGGACCACGACCGGAAGGGCCGCCCCTGCTCATCGGCTCCAGTGGCCCACGGATGTTGCGCATGACCATGCCCTACGTCGACCACTGGAACGCCTGGTACTGGTGGTTCAGGAACGACCCGGACGGGATCGCCGAGCAGCACGAGCTGGTCGATGCCGCCTGTCGGGAGGTCGGACGCGATCCCTCCGAGGTGGGCCGGACGGTGGCCGCCTACGTCGAGCTGCCCGGAGCCACCGGCGCGCGGACGTTCGACCGGGACACGGCGCCGCCGATCGCGGGCACACCGGAGAAGATGGCCCAGACGCTCCGCGCGTTCGCGGCGGCCGGTGTCAGCCACGTCCAGCTCGTCATCGATCCGATCACCCCCGCGGGCGTGGAGTCGCTCGCCCCGGTCCTCGAAGCGCTCGACGCTGCCTGAGGAGCGGGCTGACTGGCCGCCAAGGGGGCCCACAGCCAGCCCAGCCGCGGCCTACCATGTGGTAACGACACCACCATGCGGAGGGAAGAGATGCTCAAGGGGATCGACCATCGGCTCAATGCCGACGTCCTGTACACGCTGCGGGCCATGGGCCACGGCGACTACCTCATCGTCAGCGACACCAATTTCCCGGCTGATTCGATCGCGGCCGAGACGCGCGCCGGCGAGCTGCTGCGCATGGAGAACCTGACCGCCGCAGAGGCCATCAACGCCATCCTCTCGGTGATGCCGCTCGACACCTTCGTCGACGATTTCGCCGGCCGCATGGAGGTCGTCGGCTCACCCGACGAGATCCCGGCCGTGCAGCAGGAAGTGGCCGCGGAGATCGCGGCGTCGGGCGAATCGCGCCACATGATGCCGGTCGAGCGCTTCGCCTTCTACGACCTGGCCAAGGGCGCCTACGCCATCATCCAGTCGGGAGAGCGTCGCTTCTACGGTTGTTTCATGTTGCGCAAGGGCGTGATCCCACCCGAGGAGTAGGGCTACGGCGCGAGCCTGAGCGTCGCCGGCCCGACGCTCAGCCGAAGCGCGTACGCAGCTCCGGCAGCACCGACTCTGCGTAGCGGGCCATGGCCCGCTCCTGGTCGTGGCCGGGGAAGTGGAAGACCAGGTGGTCGAAGCCCCACTCGAGGTAGGGGCGGATCTGCTCGATGTGCTCCTCGACGTCGTCGCTGACGAGCCAGCGGCGATGGGCCACGTCCTCGACGGTCGCGGCCAGGCGCTCCATCTCGCGTGGATCCTCCACGCCGGTCTTCTGCTCGCCCGACAACGCCAACGCGGCCCAGATCTTGGTGTCCTCCATGGCCTGGGCGCGGTCGGTGTCGAAGCTGACCTTCATCTCGATCATGCGGCTGATGGCGTCGTCTGGACGCCCGGCCTTCTCGAGGCCCTCCGACACGGCCGGGAGCAGGCTTTCGGTGTAGAGCTCCGTGGCCTTGCCGCTCGTGGCGATGTAGCCCTCGGCGATGCGGCCGGCCAGGCGCGAGGCGGCGGGACCGGAGCCGGCGATGAAGACCGGCACGGGCTCATCGGGCTTGTCGTAGATGGTGGCGTTGTGGGTCTGGTAGAACTCGCCCTCGAAGCTGACGAAGTCCTCCCGGAAGAGCTGCTGCATGAGCAGCACCGATTCCTTGAGCCGGTGGAAGCGCTCCTTCTGGTCGGGCCACTCGGCGCCGACCACGACCTCGTTGAGCGACTCACCGGTACCCACGCCGAGGATGATCCGGCCGGGCGCGAGGCAGCCGAGCGTGGCGAACGCCTGGGCCACGACCGCGGGGTTGTAGCGCAGCGTGGGTGTGAGCACGCTCGTGCCAAGGATCACGTGTTCGGTCGAGGCCGCTGCCGCACCCAGCCAGGCGAGGGCGTTGGGCGCATGGCCGTCGGTGTGCCGCCAGGGTTGGTAGTGATCGCTCGTCCAGACCGAGTCGAAGCCCAGCCGGTCAGCCATGACGGCGTAGTCGAGGAGTTGCTGTGGGCCGAACTGTTCGGCGGAGGCCTTGTAGCCGAGTCGAAGCATCGTGTCCTTTCGGGGAGCGTCAGCGGCCACTCTTGCGCGACCGTGGAAACCTGAATCATGCGTCGGAACGGGTGTTCCTGTCGAGGGCGCGAGCCGCTAGCATCTGGGGACCGTGCCCAGAACGACCACCACGCCCGATCTCGAGCAGGCTGCAGCGCTGGACAAGGTCGCGCGTAGCAAGCCCATCCATGGCCGGGACCAGGTTCCGGCCATCATGCTTCGCGGTCAGGAATGGTTCCACCGCTGGCTCTCGAACGAGTCGCGCATCACGCTCGGCCTGGCGGTGGTCATCTTCGCGGTGTTGGCCGTCATCGTCCTCTCGTCGCTGCGGTTCCTGGAGGTCGTCTTCGAGGCGCTCGACATCGTCGCCTTCGTGGGCCTCTTCCTGGTCAACTGGCTGGGGAACGGCGGCGCGCTGGTACCGATCCCCGGGGCGCGCTTCGCCGGCCTGCTGCTGATCTTCCAGCAAGCGGTATTACTGCCATCCTTGCAGGTCTTCGCGGTCGCCGGGGGGGCCATGGCCCTTGGGCTCCTGAGCTACTACATCGCCGGCGCTCGTACTGCCAAGTCGTACTCGTCCGGTGACTCCGAGGGCGCCGAGCAGCTGGCAGCCGAGACCGGCATGCTCGAGGACGAGCGACCCGAATTCTCGCCAGGCGCTGGGCTCGATGCGGATGTCGTCTCGGCCATCGCGGGTGTCACGCCACCGGCATCCGCAACCACCGACCGTCCCTCCGCTGACACCGAGCCGGTGTCGCGCATGACGAGGCTGCGCAAGCGCTTCTCGACCTCGCTGAAACGGGCCCAGGAGCGGGCCCAACCCGTGCTCGAGCAGCGCGGGCTGTACGGCATGTTCCTGCTCTGCTTCGCACCTACGCCGCTGGGTACGGCCGCGGCATATCTCGGTGGCCTCATGGGCTTCGGCTTCAGCCGCTACCTGCTGGCCTCGTTCGCCGCCAAGTACCTGCTGGCCGGGATCATCGTCGTGCTGGCGCTGGTCTTCAATGAAGCAGCGCGAGCGGTGCAGATCCCCTGACATCGAGCTGACGATCACCGACGGCACGCCCTTCGGCGACGGCCTGCCATCGCGGCCGTCACCGGCACACCTCCTGGTCGGCGGTCGCAGGAGACCTCCGGAGCGACGAGGAATCGATCTCCCCGGTCCCTTCGAGCGCAGCGGCGCAGCGGCTCGCCCGTCTCGCATCACCCCGACCGCGACGGCGATCGCCGCGCTCATGATCAGGACCTCCTCGACCATGCCCACCGCGGTGGGGACCGGATCCAGGCTGGATGCGCATGCCCATGGTCGGCAGCTCCAGCACGTCTCCCGCTGTGGTCGGCGCCGGTCTCGTGAGCGGAGTTTCCCGGCGCGGGGCCGCCGTCTGCGCCCGCCCCGCACCAGCAGGCCCAGCGGACGGATGCCGCCGGGCGCCGAGGACGGGGTACAGCTAGCATGTTCCGGCCATGCCGCTCTCCACTTCCGAGTCGCCCGGATCGCCCGACGGCGACGCCGGCGAACTGCTGGCGCTGATCCGTCGCAGCGTCATCGGCGCTGACGAGGCCTTCAACGGTCCCTTCGGTGTCCGGCGTCTCACCTACGCTGACTACACCGCGTCGGGTCGCAGCCTGTCCTTCATCGAGGACTACATCCGCGACCAGGTCATGCCGCTCTACGCCAACACCCACACGGAATCGAGCGGCACCGGCCTGCAGACGACCCGCTTTCGCGAGGACGCGCGCGACATCATCCGCGAGGCCTGCCGGGCCGACCGCGACGAGTACGCGGTCATCTTCTGCGGTTCGGGCTCCACGGCCGCCGTCGACAAGCTGATCGGGATCCTCAACCTTCGCATCCCGGCCGACCTCGATGAGCGCTATGGACTCAGCGGCCACATCCCGGCAAACGAGCGGCCGGTCGTCTTCATCGGCCCCTACGAGCACCACTCCAACGAGCTGCCCTGGCGTGAGTCGATCGCGGACGTGGTGACCATCCACGAGGACGCCGACGGCCGGATCGACCTGGACCACCTCGCCGAGGAGCTCCGTGCCCACGACGGGCGTCCGCTGAAGATCGGCTCCTTCAGCGCCGCCTCCAACGTCAGTGGCATCAAGTCGGACACGCGCGGCATCTCAGCCCTGCTCCACGAGCACGGAGCCCTCGCCTTCTGGGACTACGGCGCCGCGGCCCCGTACGTCGACCTCGACGTCGCGCCGCACCGCCCTGCCGACGACGGCGACGAGAGCACCGCCCACCTCGACTACAAGGACGCACTCTTCATCTCGCCGCACAAGTTCATCGGCGGCCCGGGTACGCCTGGCCTGCTCATCGTCCGGCGCGCACTGCTGACCAACTCCGTGCCGGCCGTGCCCGGCGGCGGCACCGTCGCCTACGTCAACGCCGAGGAGCACGTCTACCTCGACGACGCCGAACGTCGCGAGGAGGGTGGCACGCCCGCCATCATCGAGTCGATCCGCGCCGGCCTGGTGTTCCAGCTCAAGGATGCCGTCGGCGCCGAGACCATCCGCCAGCGCGAGGAGGACTTCATCGAGCGGGCGCTGGAGCGTTGGTTCGAGACGCCCGGTCTGGAGGTCCTCGGCAGCCGCGAGTGCCCCCGACTCTCGATCGTCTCGTTCGTCGTTCGCCATGGCGCGCGCTATCTCCACCACAACTACGTGGTGGCGCTGCTCAACGACCTCTTCGGTATCCAGTCGCGCGGCGGCTGCTCGTGCGCCGGTCCGTACGGCCACCGTTTGCTCGGTATCGACATCGAGACCAGCCACGAGTTCGAGCGGGAGATCACCCGTGGCTGCGAGGGCATCAAGCCCGGCTGGGTCCGCGTCAACTTCAACTACTTCATCGACGAGATGGTCTTCGAGTACGTGCTCGCGGCCGTCGAGATGATCGCCGCCACAGGCTGGCGCCTCCTGCCGCACTACCGACACGACCCCGCTACCGGGCTATGGCATCACGTCGGCCGGCAGGCTGAGGCGCCGCTCTCGTTGCGCGACATCGCCTACACCGCCAGCGGCCTGGCCTACCAGCACCATCGCCGCCAGGAGCCCCAGAGCGCCTTCGCGCTGTACCTCGAAGAAGCCCGCGGCCTGCTGGCCGACCCGCCGGCACCGGCCGAGGTACCCCAGCGCGCTGGGGACCTCGATGTCGGCGGCGATTTCGAGGGTCTGCGCTGGTTCCTGCTGCCGGACGAGGCCGCCGCCGAGCTCGACGCCGAGGAGCGCGAAGACACCTAGCGACTCCTACTTCAATGGCGCGTCTCGGCTACGGGCATGTAGATCTCGGTGCGCAGCTCGCTATCGGGCACCTGTCCGGGCTCATCGAGGTACGACTCCCAGCCGGGGCCAGCCTGGCTCTTGCCCTGCTCGGCGATCCAGCCCAGGAGCGCCTCCCATGTCTCCCCGATCGTGTCGTACGGGCCGACGTGGAGGGTGAATGCCACCTCGCCGCCGCCGATCGAGCTGGCCTCCACCTCTCCCGTCGCCGTGAACGGGCCCGGCACCGGGATCGCGCACTCGAAGGTCGTGCTCTCCGCGCTCATGTCGAAGTAGCGCGCCAGCGGCATGCCTGCCGGCTGGACGCCCGACGAGATCACGGCGTGGTAGATCTTGGGGAAGGCCTCGGCCATGGCCGGCCCGATCTGGGTGATCGGTCGGGTCATCCTGATGGCGGCAGTGTGCTGCTCGATGCTCGTTCGGAACTCGAAGTCGCTCATGTCGGTCTCCTTTGCCTGGGCTGGCACTGTTACGTGGCTGCGGGTCTCACTCCAGGACCCGACTGCCGGAGCTAGAGGCTCTTGAGCGCCCAACCGAGCATCGTGAGGCCAAGGAAGCCGAGCGCGAGCACCATCAACACCACGCCGAACGTGACGTGCTCATCTCCGCGTCGGACCCAGGCGATGATCGCGCCCGCGCCCACGAGCGCCAGGATCCCGATAACGAGATAGAAGAACACGCGCGGACCTCCCTACTCCAGAGCGACCCCTGCGAGCCGCTCTGTGGAATCTACCGACTCTCGACGTCGTCCTTCACGCGTGTGCGTCTCCCGTGCGGCACGAAGTCGCGAGGCCGTTGACGGCTTGGTCGAGAGGCAAGACGCTATGACCGATGACGGGCAGCATGGCCGCACGATGAGCAACCACTCCAAGCAGATGACCGCGGCCGAGGCACGGACCGCGTTCTACGTCGATTTCGAGGGTGGCACGGACGAGCCTCCGGTGCTCATCGGAGTCCTGCGCAGGCACACGCAACAGTACGTGGTCGACCCTGCGTTCCGACCGCTCGGCCCCGCATATCTCGAGCTGCGCCAGGCCGTGGCCACGGTGATCGCTCGAGCGGAGAAGCAGGGTCGCCGCATCGTCTCGTGGAGCGAGCACGATCTCAAGATCGTGCGCAGCCTCACGAAGGAGCCTGCGCTCATCCACCGCTTCGAGGCGCGCTATGCCAACGGTCGTGCCCTGGCCGCTCGCTGGGCGACACGCACCAGAGCGATCGAGAAGCTGGAGAGCGGTGACCTCGAGTTCTATCTCGAGCTGATCGGGTTCGTCGTGCCGGAGTCAGCTGGCCCAGGACGGGTCAGCTCGACCGTCCGCAGCCTGCGGGGCAGCCTCGACGCCGGCCGCGGGCCGAGCGAGCACCAGTCGCAGCAGTGGGCGGACCTGCTCGAGCACAACCGCTACGACTGCGAAGGCATGCGAGCGGTGTGCATTCGCGCCGCCACCGACCTTGAACGCGTGGACCAGCGGATGCGGAAGGGCCGCAGAGGCCGCAAGGCGCGCCGCCGGACCTAGACCCCGCCGACCTCGTGGACCGGGGTGCCGGTCTCCTCGAAGGCAGTCACGTTGGCGATGGTGGTCTCGGCGATGTTGGCCAGCGCTTCAGCCGTGAAGAAGGCCTGGTGGGCGGTGATGAGCACGTTCGGGAAGGTCAGCAATCGCGCGAACGTGTCGTCCTGGATGATCGACGCGCTCTGGTCCTCGAAGAAGCCGACCGCGTGCTCCTCCTCGTAGACGTCGAGGCCGAGATAGCCGAGCCGGCCGTCCTTGAGCGCATCGATGGCTGCCTCGGTGTCGATGAGGCCGCCTCGGCTGGTGTTGACGATGGTCACGCCCGGCTTGACCAGCGACAGCGTTTCGGCGTTGACGAGATGGTGGGTCTCAGCCGTGAGGGGCGCATGCAGGGCGATGATGTCCGATCCCGCGAGCAGCTCCGGCAGCTCGACGTACTCGGCGCCCAGCTCCTTCATGGCCTCGTTGGGGAAGGGGTCGTAGGCGAGCAGCTCGCAGCCGAAGCCCCTCATGATCCCGGCGAAGACGGTGCCGATGCGGCCGGTGCCGACGACGCCCACGGTCTTGCCGTGGATGTCGTACCCGAGCAGGCCATCGAGCGCGAAGTTCCCGTCGCGGACGCGGTTGTACGCACGAGGCGTACGGCGCACGAGGCTGAGGATCAGCGCGACCGCGTGCTCCGCGACCGCGTATGGGGAGTAGGCCGGCACACGGCAGACCTTGATGCCGACATCGCGGGCGACCTCGAGGTCGACATTGTTGAAGCCCGCGGCGCGCAGTGCCACCAGGCGGGTCCCACCTTCGGCCAGCTGACGCAGGACCTCGCCGCTGACCTCGTCGTGGACGAAGACGCAGACGGCCTCATGACCGGCGGCCAGGGTGGCCACGTCACAGTTGAGCTCGGCCTCGAAGAAGTCGAGTTGGTGGGGAGTGCCATCGGCAGCAGCTCCGAGGTACCGCTGGTCGTATGGCTTGGAGGAGAAGACGGCGATGCGCATCCTCGCAGCCTAGTCGAATAGCCTGGTAGCAGCGAAAGAGCCGGGATCGACTCCCGGCCCTTTGCGTCTGTCCTGCCCGAGGGCGTGGACTACGAGGCGATCTCGTACTGGATGAAGACATCGACCGACAGCTCGACCTCGCCCGGGAGCACCGGCGTCGCGGCTGCGTCGGCAGCGAACGCCATCTCCTGGCGGGCCATGTACAGCGGCTGCGGCTGCTGTCCGCCCGACTCGCTGATGGAGACGATGCCGACGATCTCGACACCGGCGTCAGCGGCCAACTGCTCGGCCTTGGCGGCGGCGTCATCGACGGCCGCCGTGCGGGCCAGGGCCTGTGCTTCGGCCGGATCTTCGACGCGGAAGCTGATGCCATTGACCTGGTTGGCCCCGGCCTTGACAGCGGCGTCGACGACATCACCGACCGACTCGATGTCACGCACGGTCACGTTGACCATGTTGCGCGCTTCCCAGCCGACGATCTGCGCCGGTTCCTGGTTCCAGTCGTAGCGGGCGTCGAGGCTGATGCTCGTGGTCTGGATGTCCTTCTCGTCGATGCCCATGCCCAGCAGGGCCTGGACCATCGCGTCCATCGAGGCGGCAGCCTTCTGCGAGGCGCCGGCGGCCTCCTTGGCCTGCTCGAAGACGCCGAGGCTGATGTCCGCGACGTCAGGGACGGCGTTGACGCGTCCGGTGCCCGAGACGCTCAGCGTGCGCACGGTCTCATCGGTGTCGGTGGACTGGGCCTGGGCCGTGGCCACACCACTACCCATGAGCGATGCGGCGAGCAGGCCGACCGCGAGGCCGCCGGCGAGCCAGCGGAGACCGGGACGAGAGAGGGAAAGGGTAGTGGTGTTCACCGTGGTTGATCCTCCGGGTGCGTGCAGTTGCAGAGGCGGGTGCGGACGGCGTGGTCGACGTCGCCCCGCACTGCCTAGACGTCGGTCGTGGGCGGCCGGTTCCCCCTAGCCGATCGCCGGGTTGCGCTTGAGCGGGAAGATGACCTCGGTCATCCATCTCGCCGGGTCGGGCTCTTCCGCAGGGTCGGTGAGGTAGAGCTCCCAGGGACCGCCGTTGGCCTCCTGGGTCGGGTTGGCCTCGAGCCAGCGACGCATCGCGGCGTGGGTCACCCCGAGTGTCTCGTAGGAGCCGGTGTGCACAGCGATCGCCGCCGGTCCCGCGGGCAGTTCGCCCGGTCTGACGTCGCCGGCCGGCTTAACGGGCTCCTTGACGATGACGCCAGCCTCGAGATCCACGATCTCACCGAAGGCGTGATATCGGGCGAATGGCGGGCTCGCAGGTGTCACACCCTGCTCGCGCAGCGCCGCGCTGACCGCCTGCAGCATGCGGCCCATGGCTTCGGCCAAGTCGTTCTCGGGGACTTTCTCCCGGATGGCGGCGGTGCGATGGCCGCCGAGCACGCGCAACTCGATCCTGGACGACGGTGCTCGTGGGTCAGGCATGGGATTACCTCGCAGGTATGCAGGACCCGAATCCTGTGCGAGTCGGCCGCGAAACGCAAGCCGCCGATGGTCATGGCACTCGTGATGGATCCCAGACGCGGTGTGTCTGCCAGCCCGGGTTCAGCTAGGCTGCCGCCCTGCAAGCCGCCCCACGCGAGGAGGACCCATGAAGCGAGCGATGATCGGACTCGGCCTGGCGTTCGCGGCCCTGGCAGTTGCCGTCCCGGCATCTGCCCAAGACGCCGACCCGAGCCCTTCGCCCGTGACCGACGCCACGCCGATCCCGGTCACGACGAAGTCGGGTCGGCCTGACCTCTACCTCGAGATGCCCTACACCATCGGTGGCTTCGAGCCTGACATCGTGATGATCCGCGGCGACGAGCACTTCGCGAGCCTGGGCGCGGACGACCTCACACGGGTCGAACTCGAGACGTTCCTCGAAACGGTCGGCGCCGAGACCGAGGACCTGGTCAGCGGCTACGCCCTGGTATCGCAGGAGGACTACTTCGCCTTCATCGTGGGCATCCGTGTCGATGGCGTGGAGCCGGGCACACTCCTGCCGGCCTATCTGCCTATCCTCCTCGCCGACCTCGAGGACGCCTCGAGCACCGTCGACCAGGTCGGTGGTCGGAACGTCACCGTGGTGACCTCCGTCGGGGACGACGACGAATACGTCGCACTCTATGTCTACGACCAGGGAGACACCATCTGGATGGTCCAGGGCCCGAGCGACATCATGGCTAGCACGCTCGAGTCCCTGCCCGATCCGCTACCGGTGGAGTAGCGCACACAAGGAAGAGACGGGGTCCGACATCAGGGGGAGGACGTCAGACCCCGTCTTCTCTAGCGCAGATCGGCCGCCCGAGGCCGACGCATATGGTCTACGCGAGCGTCGTGCGCCGCGCTAGTCTCTGGAACTGGGCCGGTACCCACCACTTGAGGAAGTAGAGGCGGCAGCCGAGGCAGTAGCCGGTCGCCGCAAGGACGGCCTGCAGGGCCCCGACCGCGGCCGCTGCGACCCAGCCGGCCGTCGCGAAGCCGAGGAGGAACAGTGCGGTCGCGACGGTGAAGCCGATGCAGCCGAGGGCCTGAGCGAAGCGCGGAGGGAGCTCGTGCTCCAGCTCACTCGGAGCAGCGATACGCAAGGTCTTGCGGACGATGGGCCAGGCTCGGCCGAGGATGGAGTAGCGCGTCCCGAAGAAGGCGCTGATCCCAAGGGCCCCGGCCAGGAAGGCCACCACGATCGGTACACCGAGCACGAAGCCGGCGGCGAGGATGGCGACCGAGAGCGCCGCGCCGAACCGATGCCCGCGCGGGTCGATCATGCGAGCGGCCTGCTGCTTCTGGCTGGGAATCGGTCGTCCGGTGGTCGCGGTGGTCGCGGTCATCGGGTGCTCCTCGGTCGATGGGGCGGGCTGGTTCGTCCGCGTCCTCCCAAGGTAAACCCGAACCACTGGACTGTCTAATCGAAGTATGCGACGCTGGTGATCGATTGAGACGTTCACATTCTGGAGCACACGCATGGATGTCCCGCGGCTGGAAGCGTTCCTTGAGGTTGCCCGCTTGGGCTCGATGCGGGCTGCCGCGCGTTCGCTGCACCTGGGCCAGCCGGCGTTGTCGGCGCGGATCATCGCGCTGGAGGACGAACTGGGGGCGAGGGTCTTCGAGCGGACCAAGCGGGGGGTGCGCCTGACGCTGGCGGGTCGAGCGTTGGTGCCCCATGCCGAGCGGGCCCTGGAGGCCATCGACGCCGGTCGGTCGGCGGTGAGCCAGGTCGAGCAGGGCGACGACGGGGAGTTGGTCATCGCAGCCGCGGGTGCCATCAATGCCTCTGTGGTGCCCGAGCTGGTAGCCAGGTTCCGGCGCTACCACCCCGGGGTCCATCTCTACGTACACACCGGGTCGGCAGAGCGGATCGTGGAGCTGGTGACCTTCGGGAGCGCGCAGCTGGGGTTGCTGCGGGAGTCGGTCCCCTCACGCGATCCGCGGCTGACGGTCACGCCCCTGTACGAGGAGTGGCTGATGTTGACGGCTCGGCCGGAGCATCCCTTCGTGGCCGAGGGACCCATCCCTCTCGCACGCCTCGGCGATGCCACGCTCGTCTTCTACGACCGTGGCTCCGACGACTACGACGCGGCGCGATCAATGCTCAAGGCGGCTGGCGTGACGCCGTATGGCGTGATCGAGGTGGATTCGGTCGATACCGCCCGTCGGCTGACCGAGCGGGGCTTGGGCGTGGCGTTCCTGCCCTCGACCTCGGCGGTGCCGGAGATCGACGACGGGCGGCTGGCGTCGGTGGACATCTCGGACGTGACGCCGGTGCGGCGACGGGTGGTGGCGCTCGAGCGCGCCGAGCCCTCGACCTGGGCACCGGTCGACACGATGCGCCGGCTGCTCGCGAACGTGGTCTCGTTCGTGCCAGGAGCCCGGTGAGTCGGGGTGAAGTGGTGTCGGCTAGTCTCGGGGCGTGACCGACACCGACCGCATCCTCGAGGACCTCAACGACGAACAGCGGCTGGCGGTCACGACCGTCTCGGGGCCCGTGGCCATCATCGCCGGCGCCGGCAGTGGCAAGACGCGCGTGGTGAGCCATCGGACGGCGTACGCGGTCGCGACCGGGGTGGTGCCTGAAGGACAGGTCCTGCTGGTGACCTTCACCGAAAAGGCCGCCGGCGAGATGGCGGGCCGGGTGCGTGCGCTAGGCCTGGGAGGTGTGACGGCGCGCACCTTCCACTCGGCGGCGCTAGCGCAGCTGCGCTACTTCTGGCCGTCGCGCCACGACGGTGCTGTGCTGCCCGAGGTGTTGGCCGACAAGTGGCGCATCGTGGCGCCACTCGCGCGGAACCTGCCGGGCGGCTATCGCTTCACGCCCACCAGAGACCTCATGGACGAGATCGAGTGGGCCAAGAGCCGGCGCATCACGCCCGCTACCTACCTCGCGCGGGCGGCGGGCCGGACGCCGCCAACGACGCCGGACCTCTTCGTGCGTGTGTTCGAGGACTACGAGCGCTTGAAGGCGCGGCGTGGGTTCATCGACTTCGACGACATCCTGGGACTGACCGTGGAGCTGCTGGAGAACGACGAGGAGGCCGCGTACGCCGTGCGCGGACGCTACTCGTGGTTCACGGTCGACGAGTATCAGGACACGACGCCGCTGCAGGCGCGACTGCTGGAGCTGTGGCTGGGGGATCGGACGGACTTGTGCGTGGTCGGTGACGAGGACCAGACGATCTACACCTTCGCGGGGGCCACGCCTGAGCACCTGATGGGCTTCGGGCGGCGCTACCCGAAAGCGGTCGTGCTGCCACTGCTGACCAATCACCGTTCATCGCCGCAGGTGCTTGCCCTAGCTAACAAACTGCTGGCTGCGACCGGGTCTCCCAAGCAGCTGGTCGCCACCCAGGGGGAGGGACCGGAGCCGTCAGTGTCGGTCTACGGCTCGGCCGCGGAGGAAGAGGCAGCCATCGTGGCGCGGGTCAAGACGCTGATCGCTGCAGGGGTGGCTGCCAACCACATCGCGATCCTGCTCCGGCTGAACGCACAGTCGGCCGGTTTCGAGTCGGCTTTCGCTCGCGAGGGCATCCCGTACCAGCTGCGGGGGAAGCGATTCTTCGAGCGACGGGAGGTGCAGGCCGCGATCCGGGCGCTCGAGCGAGTGCCGGACGACCTCGACGGCAACGAGCTGATGGCGGCGGTGCGGGAGGCGTGGGACCGGCAGTTGGGCTTCGATCCGGATGCGGAGCCAGAGGGTCGCGAGGGCCGGGAGCGGCACGCCTCACTCTCGACGCTGCTCTCGATCGTGTCGCAGCTGGTGCTGTCGGACGATGGCGCCGCTCGCGACGACGTCGTGGTCTCACTGGCTGAGCGCGCCTCCCGGGAGACGGCGGCAGACGCCGATGGCGTAGAGCTGCTGACCCTCCATCGGGCCAAGGGGCTCGAGTGGGACGCGGTCTTCATCCCCATGGTCGAGGAAGGCTCCCTGCCGGTGAGCCAGGCCGGTGATGACGAGACGCAGCTGGCTGAGGAGCGGCGGCTGCTCTACGTGGGCATCACTCGAGCCCGGCGACACCTGGCGCTGTCGTGGGCCCGGCAGCGGTCGTCATCGTCGGGGAAGGAGCAGAACCGCAAGCCGTCGCGGTTCCTGGCGGCGCTGGGTGTGTCGGGGCCGGCCACCGTGGCGTCGCGACCCGGACCACGGGAGCGGCAACCGGCGGGTGCGGCACGGGCGCGGCTGAGCGCGGATGATGCGGTCCTCTTCGATGCGCTGCGGGCGTGGCGCATGGAGCAGGCACGCGAGGAGAAGGTGTCGCCCTTCATCGTGGCCTACGACACCGTCATCGCTGAGATCGCCGAGCGACGGCCGCAGAACGAGCAGGAACTGCTGGCGGTGGCCGGCATCGGGCCCGGCAAGGTCGAGAAGTATGGCGCGGACATCCTGACCATCGTGGCCGAGTCCGACTGACGACGATCGGGACGTCGCTAGAGGTTCGCCTGTACCAGCGCCACCGCGCCCGCGGCGATGATGAGCGGGATGGCGATGGCGTCGACCATGCCGGCATCGATCATGATCCGTGGACATCGCCCGCCTACGGCGGCGAACGGCGGCGAACGGGGGCACTCAAGCCCCGGGCTCCCACTGGATCTCGCCACTGAAACCATCGACGCGCACGATGGAACCGTCGGGGATGCGCATGGCTCCGGCCACGCTCACGACGCACGGGATCCCGAATTCGCGGGCCACGATCGACGAATGCGAGAGCAATCCTCCCGACTCGGCCACGATAGCGCCCGCGCGCACCAGCATCGGGGTCCAGCCCGCGTCGGAGTAGGGGATGATGAGGACGTCGCCGGGCTCGACCCGTCCTGCTTCGCTGAGCCCGCTCACCACTCTGGCAGCGGCTCGACGGACGCCCCGAGAGCTGGCCACGCCGCTCAGCCGATGGTCAGGCGCCACGGGCGTTGAGGGCTCGAACTCGTCGCCGAAGATGACCTCCGGCATCTCGATGTCGGCCACGCGTTCGATGTCCGCGCGTCGCTCGGACGCCAGCTCTCGCAGGCCGCCGGCCACCCGTCCAGCCAGGCCCGACTCCATCTCGGCACGCGTCAGGTAGAAGACGTCATCGGTCGCGTCCAGCAGATCTCTCGCGACGAGCCGCTGGGCGATCTCCAGGACGGTCGGTCGGAAGCGGCCGTAGGCCCGAGTGTAGGTATAGGAGACGCGCTCGCGCTCGAACCGATAGCGCGAGGTTCGCTTCGCGAGCAGGCGGTCCACTCGGCCGACATCGCTCGGCAGATCGGCCGCACCCCCGCCTGCGTCGTCGCTCGTCGGGCTCTCAAGGAGCGGCGCCAGCTGCGTGGGATCCTCTCGCCAGGGCACATGTGAGAAGTCGTTGCCAGAGTCAGAGAGGTGCCCGAACCGTTCGATGAAGGCTGGACCCTGGGGCAGCAGCTCCAGCTCGCCGGCGAGCACGCGCTCCCTCGATGGCGCGTCCAGCCCAGCCGTCTCGTGGCCGAGTCGTGCTAGCTGTGGCTTGGGGTCGTACGCCTCGAGGCCGGGCTGCCCCGCGCCGAGGTCCAGGCTGTGGGCGTCGATCCCTCGCTTCTCCAGCCGGCGTCGAAGCATGGAGCCATACCCGTTGAACAGCAGCGCCGCCACGATGTTGGCGAAGGCGACGCGACCGCAGAGTGCCTCCAGCTCTCCGCATCTGTGCGAGCAGCTCGTCATCCGACATGGCGGACGGATCGCGCGCCTCGATGACGACCAGCTGCCGCTCGACCTTGGGCATGAGGCGGTCGAGCTCGCGGTGATAGCGGGCGATGCGCCAGGCCATCCGCGTCATGCGCGGCATGTGCCGCATCACGCCCATGCGGGGTCGGAAGGTGGGGCGCTCATCTCCACCCTCGATGCCCATGAGCACCTCGAGCAGATCCCGCGGCATGCTCATGGCCTCGAAGATGTCGCCGACCGCGCCCATGTTGAAGTAGGCGCGATAGGCGAACTGGCGGGCCAGGTCCTCCGGCTCAAGGTCCAGCCGGCCCACCACCGAGGTGAAGAGCTCCAGCCATGCGCCGTTCACCACGGGCACGTTCACCGACCACACCAGTGGCGGGATGATGCCGGGCAGGAACTCCTTGGCGATCCGGTTCGAATACACCGGCACGGACGTCATCGTCATCGGCCGGAGCTGCAGCAGGAACAGCTGCTTGCCGTCCCACGACCACTCGACATCGACCGCCTGTCCCTGCTCGTCCGCGACTGCAGCGACGAGGTGGGCGAGCTCATCCATCAGCGAGGCCGGGATATCGGTCTGCGCTGGTTGCTGGGTCCAGTCACCCCAGTGGTTGACCCAGCGCTCCGGGGTGACCTTGCTGCTCACGAGCTCCAGGCCCGTGCCGGAAACGGCCTCGATGACCACGTCCGCCAGACCCGTCAGCGGGTTGCGGCTGAAGGCCACGCCGGAGGCCCGGGCCGCGACCATCTCCTGCACGATGACGGACATCTCGACGTCTGCCGCAGCGATACCCGCGTGCTGCAGATACGGTTCGAGGCGTTCGTCGCGAGCGGACTCGAGCACGGTCGTGATAGCGGCCCGCACGGCCTCGATCCCGGCCACGTCCAACACGGTCGCGAACTGCCCGGCGAACGAGTGCGCCGGTGAGTCTTCGACCGAGGCGGAAGAGCGGACCGCGTAGCGCTGAGCTGGGGTCACCCACTCAGCGAGACCGTCGCTGTCAGGGCCGCTGACGACGACGCCCGAGGGGACGTCGTACCCGTGTTCGATGAGCCAACGCAGGCCGACGGCCTTTCCGCCGTGTGACAGCTCTGCATCTGCCAGCGGTACGAGACCGATGGGCATGTGTCCTCCCTCGGGTGTCGAAAGGTCAGTGGAGGGTAGCCGAAGCGACGACCCCTCACCCCTACTTTGGTGTGCAGTGTTTGTCGACAGACTGTATATTCTTACGATGAAGGGCGCCTTCGCCAAGTGGTGCACGCTCGACCGCGGCAAGCTCGTACGCTACGCCGCTCTCGCGACCGTGGCCTACGCCATCGGCACGATCCAGATCCCGCGGCTCGTCCAGCGTCGCTACAGCGAAGGGCCAGTGACCGACCACTTCGATCTTGAGTGGGGCGAGGGCCAGGCCATCCGCTTCAATGCGGCCGGCTCGACGACGGTGGAAGTCACCACCAGCCCAGCGCTCGGAGCGGCCACGGCCCTGCTCGACATGAGCAAATCCGTGGTTCCGGTGCTGGTGTTGCGCCGGCTCTACCCGGGCCAGCACCTCGAGGCGTTCTGGGCTGCCGCTGCCACCATCGGCCAGATGCTGCCGCCCCAGCACCGGTTCCGCGGTGGCCGGGGTGAGGCCATGCTCACTGGCACCGCTCTGGCGCTGGACCCGCTCTCGGTCCCGGTGAGCGTCGCCATCAGCCAGGTCGTCGGGATCTACGTGTTGCGCAACCCGCTGCTGGGTGCCCACTCCTGGACCGGCATCCTCACGCTCTACTTCCTGCTCCGCCGCAAGCCGGACCTGGCCGCGTGGACGCTGTCGGTCAATATCGTGCGCTGGATGGCGTCGATCCCGGAGATGCGCGAGATCGGGCGCTATCACCGCGAAGGGGAGTTCGAGACCCGGGCCTTCCACGAAGCCTTCGAGAGCAACCACATCGGCTACATCCACAAGTGGCTCCGCGAGCGCCGGCTCATCCACTACGACTACATGGACCAGCCCACTCCCGCGAACGAGTAGCGCCGGCCGGTCCGCGACTCGAGGCTCCCGGCGAGGGGCTAGGTGCGGACGATCCAGTCCGGCTCGGCACTGCGCTCGTAGACGAGACGGGCGTTGGGCAGGTCGTTGCCCTCGAGCTTCTGGCGGATCATCTCCTCGGTGTAGTCGTAGCCGACCCAGCGGTCCCGGTTGCGCCGCTCGAGCGTTTCGGGTTCCGTCACCACGAGCGCGGTGTGGTCGAAGTGGGGACGGAGCATGGGCCATGGCTCATCTTCGAGAAGCAACCAGTTACCTTCGGTAATGATCAGGCGTGCCGCGGGTTCGATGATGATGGCGCCGGCACGGGCGATCTCGATGTCGCGATCGAAGCGCGGCACAGCCACGTTGGGCTCGTCGTTGGCCCTGAGGCGACGCAGCGATGAGGCGTAGCCGCCGACATCGAAGGTGTGTGGGGCGCCCTTGCGGGACTGCCAGCCGCGCGGGCCCAGCACCTCGTCGTCGTAGTGGTACCCGTCCATGGGCAAGAGCGCGGTGGAGCCGGGATCGATCTCGTTGAGGCGCCGGTGGAGCTCGTCGGTGATCGTCGACTTGCCCGACGCCGGGGCACCGGCGATGGCGATGATCTGTCGCGAACCCGGGGAGATGTCGCGCAACAGTGACTCGACGTGAGCGATGAATTCGGCGGTGTCGAACTCCTGGGACATAGGTGGATGGTAGCGGCCGACCCGCGCCCGACGTCGCGCTGGCCGAAAGCGGTGAGCTTGTCGCACCGGCAGCCGTTGCGATACGCTTGGGCGATGGATGGACGCGCACGACAGAAGTTGGCGGCATTGGTCGAGGACATGGGCAGCCAGGCCCAGGTGGCACGGGCGCTCGACGTGGATCGATCACGGGTCAGCCGCTGGCTGGCAGATGAGGAGCCCGATCGCGAGAACCTGCTCAAACTGGAGGCCGTCGAGTTCGCGCTGTCTCGGCTCCAGCTGAGCTACGGACGGCCGACCGCGCTGAAGTGGCTCTACGGCTTCAACGCGCACCTCGGGAACGCTCGTCCCATCGACCTGCTCAATCACGGCCGGGTCTCTGATGTGCTTCGAGCGATCGAGGCGGACGAGACCGGCGCCTACGCCTAGGACGTACGGCGATCGTGCTGTATCGCGTCTTCCGGGCACTCCCTGGGGCGGCGCCGGACGCACGCGGAGGGCCGGGCTACGTACCCCGTGTGCACCAGGGGGCCGGCCGCCACGACAGCCCCGCACGTTTCGGTGCCTTGTACACGGCGCGTTCGCCCGTGGCCGCGGTGGCGGAGACGATCCAGGCGTTTCGTGGCCGCGATCTGTCGCCCGAGGACCTGGAGTTGGCTGATGGTTCGCACCTGGCGCTCGCAACGTATGACGACGCCGCGCTCGAGGCGCTCCTGGACCTCGACGAGCCGGCGGTTCTGGTCGAGAAGGGTTGGCGGCCGTCAGGTGTGGCCAGCCGCGACCGGGCGGTCACGCAGGCGATGGCCGTTCGCGCCTTCGAGGAGGGTGCGCTGGGCCTCAGCTGGTGGTCCACGCTCGACGCCGCCTGGACGAACGTGACGTTGTTCGCGGAGCGCGCGTTCGAGGATGGCGCGGTGGTGGTGGAGGGGACACCAGAGCCACTCTCGATGCGCCACCAGGCGCTCGTGGCTGCGGCAGCGCACCTGGCCATCCCGCTCGTGGCCCGCCGACGTCGGCGCCGAAGCTAGTCGGCGCCGTCGTCCGGTGCGATGAGGGAGTCGTGGGAGGCCTCCAGATGTCTGGACTCGATGAGTATGCTGACGCTCATCTTCACGAACGAGGTGTGGCTCCATGGTCAAGGACTCCAAGCTGGAACTGCTCGCTGGCGTGCCGTTATTCAGTCAGCTCGGCAAGCGTGAACTCGAGCGCGTCGGTCAACTCGCCGATGTGCTTGACCGACCCGCCGGTCGCACGCTCATGCGTGAAGGTGAGTCCGGTGCGGAGGCGATGGTCATCGTTTCAGGATGGGCCAGGGTGGAGCGCGGCGGCGAGGTGCTCAACGAGATCGGCCCCGGCGCGGTCGTCGGTGAGATGGCCCTGCTGTCAGGGAAGCCGCGTGCGGCCACGGTGACGCTGCTGAGCGACGCTCGGCTGCTGGTGCTCGCCCGCCGCGAGTTCGCGGCCCTGATGGACGAGATGCCCAGCGTCCGCGTCCAGGTCATGGAGTGTCTGGCGGTGCGGCTGATGGCAGCCGAGGACGACCCGAGCCTCTAGCGCCAGATCCCTCGCTCGTGTTCGACCTTCCATCGACGTGACGATCGCGCTGGGATGATCCCGGCTTCGCGCCTAGCAGCCGCTTCGCCAGTCCTTCGGGTGCGATGGCCACCACGTGCGTCGTCGCCCGGGTCAGGCCCACGTAGAGCAGCTCATCCAACCGCCCCGCTTCCTCGGGTAGCTCGCACAACACGATGACCTCGCGCTCGAGACCCTTGAAGCGGCGGATGGTCTCGAAGAGCACGACATCGCCTGGCTCATCGGGCACCTGCTCGGGCGGCAGCCCCTTCGAGCGCCCCTCATCGTCGAGTGCCTCGTTCCACAGCGTGGCACTGCCGAACCGCCGCTGCCGCCACACCTCGCTCTTGGTCGGCGACGCGCCCGACAGTACCGCGATGCGGAACTCGGGCACCTCCTCCTCCACGATCAGCCGATGCAGTGTCCTTCGCACCGCGTCGACCGTCTCCGCCCCGGACGCAGCCTCCACGATCTCCGCCGGCAGGCCCTCCTCGCGGTAGACCTCGATCTCGGCGTCATCGTCCCGGAAGCGCGAGGCCAGGCGTGCCACCCCCGGCGGGTTGCGATGGTCCTCGAACAGCTCCAGCCGTTCCAGCCCCAGATGCCCCACGACGTCGGGCCGGAAGAGCGCCTGCGCCGGGTCATGGAAGACCCAGAACACGCCGTTGTCCTGGTCACGCAGCAGCAGTTGCAGCGACTCCAGCCAACCGATCGCGAAGTCTTGTCCCTCATCGACGATGACCGCGTGGAAGCGCTCCTCGTCGTCGGTCGAGATGGCCGCATCGAGCGCGTCGGGCAGTGCCCGGTCCCACCACTCCTGCGGGATGGGGTCAGGCCGCGCAGGCAGCGTCTCCGCCGCCGCACCGAGCAGCTCGCACAACCGATGGAACGTGGTCACCTCCAGCCCCGCCGGGGCGGGTGCATCGGCAAGGTCGCGCTGCATCGTCGTGGCCAGCCGCTGGTTGAAGCACACCAGCAACGTTCGATAGCCCTCCGCCGCCAGTCGTCGCGCCCGCTCGGCCGCGAGCATCGACTTGCCCGAGCCGGCCGGCCCCACGACCTCCACCTGCCGCAGCGACTTCCACTGGTTGAGGATCCGCGACTGCGCCCTCGAGGCATCGACGAGCGCCGCCCGATCATCCTCGATACGCCCTCGCACCAGCCGGTGTAGCGAGACCGTCGGCCGCAGCAGCTCATCGACCAGCTCCACGCCCTTCTCACCCAGCGGCCGATAGCGACCACCCCCGTCGCCCTGCCAGTAGTCGAAGACGTGATCGAGCCAGCGCTGGATGCCATCGGTCGTCTCGAGCGCCTGGGCATCGAGCACCAGCTCGGTCGGCGCGTCGACGCCGAGTAGCGCGTGCCCCCGCGGTAGCGATGCGAGGTCCACATCGGGCAAGGCCACCGCATGCCCCGCCAGGGGATCGACGCCGCGCGGCCACTCGGGCAGGTCCACGAGCTTCGCCCGCAGGTAGTGCTTCGAGGTCCGCGCCTGCTCGAAGGGTGACTGTTGCAGCTCGATGGGCCCCAGATGCCAGTGCCCTTCGTGGTCGATCGAGGGCTGGCCAGCCTTGACCTCCAACACCAGCAGTCCGTGCTCGGGATGGGTGATGACCGCGTCGGCCTCGCCGTCGCGTGCTGGCCCGTAGTCGCGCACCGGTCCGGTCCAGTTGACGTTGACGTAGATACGGTACGCAGGACCGGGCAGCGCCGCCCGCAGCCGCTCCTCGACCAGCCGCTCAGCCTCCTCCCCGCGCGTCATGGTCTCGATGATAGGACCGATCGCCAACGTCACCGATGCTGCCAAGGTTCTCGACGATCCGTCCCGGACTACCAGCCGTTGCGGTGGAGCTGCTCCTCGAGGGGCCGTCGGCGGCGCCTGACCACGGAGCTGGCCGGCTGCTCGCCTTCGTGCCCATAGCCCAGCGCGATGACGCCGACCTGCTTGCGATCGTCGGGCACCCCGAACCGCTCCCGAACCGCTTCCTCGCCGTAGGGGATGCCGAAGAACCAGGTGTCGATGCCCTGGTTCACCGCAGCCAGCTGCAGCTGCATCGAGGCCATGGCGGCATCGATGTCCCAGAACTGCACCGGCCAGGCCTCGACCTTGTCCATCCCGAAGTCGACCTTGTCCGGCGCCGAGTAGCGAGCGATGTAGCGCATCGGGTCCGACCACACGAGCACTAGCACCGGCGGCCGCGTGACACGGTCCTCCTCCTCGCTCGGGAACGCGGGGTCCTCGGTCAGCTCCCAGAACTCGTCGAGGGCGACCTGTTCGTCCAGGACCAGGAAGTCGACCCCCTGGCTGAACCCGGCCGTGGGCGCGCGCCGTGCCTGGTCGATGACCCGGCCCACGGCTTCGGGAGCGGGTCGCTCGCGCTTGAAGCGCCGCACGCTGCGGCGGTTGCGAATGACGTCGTTGAACTCCATGTGCACAGACTAGGTGCTCGGCGACACGGGTTGCCAGACGTCCCGGGCCGGTGCATCCTGTCACCGCCATGGACCAGCCCGTACAGGTCAGCCTGGGTCCGGAGCTGCGACGACGAGCCCGCCGGCGAGCCGCCGAAGGGGGCCTCACGCTCTCCGACTACATCGCCGGCCTGATCGCGGCCGACCTCGGGTCCTGGCGTCCGGAGCCTGACGCACCCGCGGTCATCCCCATCTCGACCGACGCCCCACCCGACCACCTGGGCACCATCGGCGAGGCCGTCGCTGCCCGCATGAACCGGACGCCTGACGCCGAGCCCGAGCGGTAGACACAGGAAGGCCCGGGCGGTTCTGGCCCGGGCCTTGCTCGTGAGGGATCGGGAGCGGAGCCGGCGCTAGTTGCCGACCTTGGTCAGGAGACCGGTCGAGCCGTTGGCGCTGGCCTTGATGGCTCCGTCATCGGCGTCCTCGCCCGAGAGGCCCCAGGGGTTGCCGACGCCGGTGTCATCCTTGTTCTCGGGTGTGTCGGCATCGGCTTCAGCCTCGGCATCGGCCATCGCTTCGGCCTCGGCTGCCACGGCTTCGGCCTCGCTCAGGACCTCGGATCCGTCCGCTGCATCGGCTGCGGGCTCGTCGTCGTCACTCGTGGCCCTGACCTTGGCCACGGCCTCGGCGGCCTTGGCGGCGGGCGTGTCGGCCAGGTCGACCTCGTCGCTCGCAAGCGAGACGTGCGGGACCACGATGGCCTCGGACTCGCCCTTCCAGACCTGGAGCTCGACCACCACGAGCGGCAGGTGCTCGGCGAGCGTCTCGAAGGTCGTCTGGTAGCGGTCGCTCATGGCCTCGGTGACGAGGACGGCGACATGGGTCTTGTCGGGATGAAGGACACGGTTGCGAGCCCAGTTGTCGAGGACCTGGAAGCCGCGCGAAGCCTCCATCTCGCCAAGCTGGACATCGACGCTGAAGCAGCGATCGTCATCCGTCGCCACGAAGGAACCGCCGTCATCGGATGCACCATCGGCGACCTCGAGGTCACCAAGGCCCAGTCGATGGGGCTGTTCCTTGAGCCAGCCCTGCAGCCAGGCCTCGTCCTTGCCAAGGTCGGTGACCGTCGATACGGCACCGGAAACGATGTTGGTCATCCCTGAAGACTCCTCGCGCTAACAGGCTCGACGCCCGGCGCCGTGCCGGACACGTACCATCGAGTACACCCTCGCTGTGCCTTGTGCACCACGGACCAGAAGGTCCTACCCCCAGGGCCCAGGTGGGGCCTGCGCGCACCATCGAACGCCGCCTCCTGTGTCACGATTAGGCCTCCCCCGATCCATAGCCCCGCGCGCCTGCCGCTGTCCGCGCTCCCGAAAGGAGCTCCCATGACCACCAAGCCCACCACCAAGCCCAAGGCGGCAGCCAAGTCCCGGCCCGCGGTCAAGCCCAAGGCGGCCACGGCCAAGTCCAAGGCTGCCGCCAAGGCGAAGCCCGCCAAGGGCGTGAGCGACGCCTCGGGACCGACGCCACTCGAGCAGGTCGATCAACTCATCCGTGTGCGCCAGGCGCGCGAGTTCGCGGGCAAGAAGGTCACCAGGGCGGAGCTGGACGCCATCACCGAGGTCGCACGCTGGTCGGGCAGCAGCCGCAACGAGCAGCCCTGTCGCTTCATCGCCCTGCGCGACAAGGCCGTCATCCGCGAGATCGCCGAGCTCGGCCTGCCGCAGACGCGCGGTCTGCCGACGGCCTCGGCCGCGGTCGCGATCGTGGAACCCGATGAGCCCGAGCGGGGCCTGTCGCGCGCATTCGACGACGGTCGTGCTGCCGAGCGCATGCTCATCGCCGCACACCTGCTGGGCCTCGGCGGCGGTATCAGCCGCGTGCGTGCGGACGTGCGTGACGGCATCAACAAGCTGTTGCGCCTGCCACCGAACCGCTCGGTGCGCACGATCGTGGCCTTCGGCCACCCGACCGAGGACGCGCTGTCGCCCAAGTCGCACCCCGGCAAGGCGCGACTACCCCGCGAAGAGGTCGTCTACGAAGGCTACTGGCCCGACCCGCCGCTCAGGGATTGAGCGTGCCCAGGGGCGACCATCGCGGCGAGACCGCCACCCTCGTCATCAACAGCGACTCGTCGTACTGCAGCGCCTGCGGTGGCGGGGCCAAGATCGATGAGGATGCGCACATGACGATCCTGCCGCGCGAGATCGCAGGCGGCTACCTGGACGTTCCTGACGGTCAGCGCGCCGGCTGTGGCGCCACCTTCATCGCCAGCGCCACGGAGTCGTTCCTGCCCGGTGTCGGTGAGCTCATCCGGCAGACGCGTCCGGACCTGCCCTTCCTGGGTGTCTACGGGATCGAAGGCCTGGCCTGACGCTGGCTACACCGAGGTAGCGGCCAACGCGGCTGTAACCGCACGCACGATGGTGGCAGCCACGGCCCCGAACCCAGGGAGCCGCTCAGCGCTGGTCTCGTCCATGTAGAGGCCGCGGCGCACCTCGATCATCACCGAGTGGACGCGGTCGTCGGTCCCGTAGTAGCCACTGGGCACGAACGTGCCCGCGAACGGCATGTCCCGCAGCACGTGCAACCGCTCGGTCGCGAACGCCTCCTCCATCGCGAGCGCCAGCGCCCCGGGTGTGTGCACGGGATCGGTGCCGATGCAGATATCGGGACGCTCGGGGGTCTGGTCGAGCTCGCTCGGGAGCGGCACCGAGGGGAACGAGTGGCAATCGATCACGAGGCACCGGTCGGCCCGCTCGAGCTGCTCGCTCACCAGCCCATGGAGAGCCGCGTGGTACGGCCGATACCGCTCAGCCACGTGTCGATCGCGCACCTCGCTCGAAGCCTCACGCAGCAGCTGCGATCTCGTTCCCAGCCAATAGACGACACCCTGGCCTCGCGCGGCCATCGGCTCCGCGGAGTCGTCGACGAATCGCTCGGGATCGAACACGAGACGCGACAGGTCGTTGACGAAGAGCGTCGCTCCGAGCTCGACCAGCCCCGCGAACAGCTCGTCGGTGTACCAGTCGGTCAGGCGCAGCAGCTCGTCGGCCAGCTCGTGGTCCGAGAGCACGATCTCGGGGCGTACATCCGGCGGGATCATCGTTGAGGCATGGGGCACGTGCGCGATGATCGGCGCCGGCGCTCCCAGGGGCCGGATGATGCGTGGCACTACCTGAGTCTGACCGAAGCGAGCTTGTCCGGATCGATGCGGCCAGCGCCGAGGCCCCCGCCGAGGTCGAGATGCGACACGAGGTCCTCCCAGCTGCGTGTGCACGCGGGCAGGTCCACCGGTGCCTTGCGCGCGATGCTCATGGCTCCCCAGTGTGCCGGGTCAGGAGGTACGCGGCCGCGCCGTATTGGTCTACCGTGGCGGGAACCCTGCCAAAGCGGTGTGGAGGTGTGATGCAGCACGTGTCCCGGTCCGCCTTGCTGCTGGTGGCGGTCCTCCTCCTGCTCGTGCCTGGGGTGGCGCTCGCAACAGACGAGTGGCCGCGGCCGCCCAGCGACGGTGAGCCCGTTCGGGTCATCGAGGTCATCGACGGCGACACCATCCGCGTCGAGCGGGCGGACGGCAGCATCGAGCGCGTCCGCTATATCGGCATCGACACCCCGGAGATCGGCCACGCGCCTGGCGAGACCAGCGAGCCCTGGGGCCGAGAGGCCACCGACGCCAACCGTCGCTGGGTCGAGGACGAACAGGTCCTGCTCGAGCGCGACGTCAGCGACACGGACCGCTATGACCGCCTGCTGCGCTACGTCTGGATCGAGGCCAAGGGCGGCTGGCTCATGGTCAACGGTGAGCTCGTCAGTCTCGGGCTCGCTGATGTCCGCGCCTACGAGCCGGACACCAGGCACCTCGCCTGGCTGCGTCAGCTCGAGCAGGAGGCTCGCGTATCTGGGACCGGCATACATGGTGGCGAGCCGGAGGACGAGCGAAGCTTCCTCGACGACATCCTCGACTTCATCTTCGGCACTTGATCAGGTGTGCCACGCGAGGTGGCGCCGCGTCCACTGAGCTCGACCGCCTCATCGACTTCCAGTTGCTGCGGCCGCCGTCGGTGGTGCGACGCTTGCTTCCTGGCGCGCCAGCTTCGAGGGTGGCATGCCGCGCTGGTACACCGGACTCGACCGGTCGCCCGCCGAGTAACATCCGGGTGTGAAAGTCGCTAGCCTCTGCACATGACGTTCGGGACCGCCAGAACGCACCGGTGGCTCGCTGCTGGGGCCGCTCTGGCCCTTGCCACAGCGACACTCACACCTGGCGTCGCTCTGGCCGCTGCTACCGACCCGGATCTGATCGCCACCGCCGAGCTCCCGGATGGCAACATCCAGTACGAGCTGGAGCTGGGCACGCTCCACTTCTTCGACGACGAGGACCAGCCGTTCGCCATCGAGGTCATCGATGGCTGCGCGGTCAATGATCACCTGTGGGTCTTCGGCGCGGGTCTCTCGGGCATTCCCATCGCGGTCACCGTCTCCGATCTGCAGACCAACCGCTCGTCGCGGCTGGTGCTGCCGGCCTTCGAGCCCGGCGTGCCCATCGGCACCCAGTTCGAGCCCGAGGCCCTGCCCATCTGCGACGACGAGAACCAGGTCGGCGGGCTGCCGCCGCTCGACGCACTGGCCACCTTCACCTCGGCCGACTCGCGCGGACAGGACGCCACCTCGGTCATCACGCTGCTCTCGGACGGCCGTGACGACGCCTACCGTCGGATCTATCACGATGGCGAGTCCCTTCAGATCATCAGCCGTGGCTCACCGGTGGTAGCCGTCGACTCGAACGGCACCTCCGACCAGATCATGCTCCTCAGCGAGAGCCGAACGCCGCGCCAGCTCGAGGGCATCGTCTTCTCGGGCAAGGACGGCATGCTGCCGGACACGAGCAGGCTGGAGAAGGCGGTCAAGGGCCTGACCAACGCCAACGTCCGCCGCGCCTACGAGACGGCCAAGAACCGCCGCGTGCCCAAGGGCATCGTCGAGGACCTGGGGCTCAGGAAGGTCGAGCGTGTGCATCACGTCAGCCTCGACTTCGACACGCTCGGCGCTGACGCCTACCTCGCCGCAGCGCGGTGGATCAGGGAGGGCGGCCGGCCGATCGAACCGCCGCTCCCGGTCGAGCCCCGCTTCAGCGTCGAGCTGGTGACGGCGGACGGCGAGCGCACCGACGTGCCGCTGGTGGGTCCGCTCGTGGGCAGCGACGCCGAGGGAAAGCGCTGGGAGCACGCGACCGACGGCGCGCTCGTGGAGATCATCGACAGCTGTGCCCTCAGTGGCGCGTTCTGGACCTGGGCCGGTGTCGCGACCGACGAGCCGGTGGAGCTGGTCATCACCGACACCACCAACGGCACCTCGGTCTCGCACCTGGTCTGGACCGATCGGCGTGATGTCTCCCGCCTCGCGGACACCAGTGCGCTCTCCAGCTGCCCCTAGCCACTTCGATGGCAAGCGTTGCGGTCCGTTCGAGGTGATGAGGGGTAGTCCGCCATCGGTATGCTGTAGCCATGGGTAAGGCCAAGTGGTGGGTCTGCGACAAATGCAAGAGCCTCAACGATCTACCTGCCAACAAGTGCTACAAGTGCCGAGAGACCAAGCCCGGGAACCCGGCTCTCATCGACGATCAGTACAGTGAGGTCAGAGGGAGCCAACAGCGGGTAGGCATCACCGTCGATCTTGCGAAGGTCGGCGACCTGACCCGGCCCGATCCCCTCGAGACCGCCGATGGCGGCGGCATCATGGAGGCGTTCGAGAAGACCTCCGACCCGTACGCCGATCTCGACGGCGGACAGTCATCGACGCCGCGGTATGACCCCTACTCGGGAGGCTACGAAGCGGCTGCGTCGTCAGCTTCGCCGCCGCCGCCGACTCCGTTGCGGGAACCGACCAAGCGAAGCATCGACGCGATCGGCGGGCGTCCCTGGTCCGCAGAGTCGCTGCCACCGGAAGCCGGGCAGCCGTCACCACCACCGCCGGGTGGCGAGCCATCGCCACCGGCGCCACCGCAGCCAGGCGAGATGCCACCCACGCCACCGCCACCGCCAGCGCCCGGCGTGATGCCACCGCCACCGCCAGCGCCCGGCGTGATGCCACCGCCACCGCCAGCGCCCGGCGTGATGCCACCGCCACCGCCAGCGCCCGGCGTGATGCCACCGCCACCGCCAGCGCCCGGCGTGATGCCACCGCCACCGCCAGCGCCCGGCGTGATGCCACCGCCACCGCCAGCGCCCGGCGTGATGCCACCGCCACCTGGCTACGCTCCACCGCCCGCCGGTCAGGGTCGCCCACCGACGCCGCCGCCCCCATCTGGCGCACAGGGCCGCCCACCCGTTCCTCCACCGCCACCTCCGCGTGAGGCGCCGAAGGACCAGTAGCCGTACCTCAAGGAAGCCCAGCCCGGTCAGCCGGTGAAGCTGACCAAGAGTGCGTGCAGCGCACGTAATGGGCGCGTCGTGAACCTCGTCGCCGAGGATCTGCCTGGCTGGCACGCCGAGTGCTCGGGGGGCGAGATTCGTGCCGGGCAGGCAGTGGATCGGTCGCGGGCCCGGCCAGGCGTCGGCTACGTGCCTCACAGGCAAGTGCCGAGGCGGGCACGGTGCCCTGATGCGGACCCGGCGCGCCAGCTTCGGATCGCGCAGTACGCCACTGGCCCTTTTTGTCTCGGTTCCGGTACCCTGCACCACCTATGGGGGAAGGGGAGAGACCAGCCATCGTCACCTGCACGAGTTGCTCCGTGGACAACACGGCTGGCCGTCGGTTCTGCGATCAGTGCGGCGCCAGTCTCGCTTCCGCCTGCCCCGACTGCGGCGGTGAGAACCGGCCTGAGGCTCGCTTCTGCGGTGACTGTGGCCGATCGCTGAACCCGACCGGAGACGTACCCGCGCGACCCGCGCGACCCGATCCGGCCCCTCCGCCCCAGGGCACGCCCCGGGAGAGCAGTGCCGAACGGCGCCTCGTGTCGGTGCTCTTCGCCGACCTCGTGGCCTTCACCAGCTATTCCGAGGGTCGCGACCCCGAGCTCGTGCGCGAGACCCTCACGCGCTACTTCGAGGCGGCGCGTGAGGTCATCGAGCGTCACGGCGGCGTGGTCGAGAAGTTCATCGGCGATGCGGTCATGGCAGCTTGGGGTGCCACGCGCGCGAACGAGGATGACGCTGAGCGTGCCGTGCGTGCGGCGTTGGAGGTGGTCAACGCCGTCGGGGGTCTGGGCGAGGAGCTCCATGCCCGCGTGGCCGTGCTCACGGGCCAGGCCGCCGTCACCATCGGCGCCACCGACCAGGGCATGGTCGCGGGTGACCTCGTCAACACCGCCGCTCGTCTGCAGGCCGTCGCTCCGCCGGACACCGTGCTCGTCGGCGAGGCCACGATGCAGGCCGCGTCGGGTGCCATCGCCTTCGAGGAGGCCGGCGAACAGGTGCTCCGCGGGAAGGAAGCGCCCGTCGCTGCCTGGCGCGCCCTGCGCGTCGTGGGTGACCGCGGTGGCCGCGGTCGGAGCGAGGGCCTGGAGCCGCCGTTCATCGGTCGAGAGGTGGAGCTGCGCCTGCTCAAGGACCTGCTGCACCAGATCGGCCAGGAGCAGCGGCCGCGCCTCATCTCCATCACCGGCCCTGCGGGCATCGGCAAGAGCCGGCTCGCGTGGGAGTTCGAGAAGTACGTCGATGGTCTGGTCGAGCAGGTCTACTGGCACCGCGGCCGCTCCCCCAGCTACGGCGACGGCATCGCCTTCTGGGCCCTCGGCGAGATGGTCCGTCGCCGTGCGGGTCTCGCCGAGAACGACGACGAGCCCACGACGCGCGAGCGGATCCACCAGGCCGTGACGGAGTTCGTCTCCGACGATGACGGCGACTGGATCGAGCAATCGCTGCTGACGCTGTTGGGCCTGGAGCCGCCACCTCCCGGCGGGCGCGAGTCGCTCTTCGCGGCCTGGCGCACCTTCTTCGAGCGCCTGGCGGCCCAGCGGCCCACGGTCATGGTGTTCGAGGACATCCACTGGGCGGACGATGGCCTGCTCGACTTCATCGACCACGTGCTCGAGTGGTCACGCGGCGTGCCCCTGCTGGTCGTGACCCTGGCGCGGCCCGAGCTGCTCGAGCGGCGGGCCGGCTGGGGTACGGGCGCGCGCTCATTCAACACCATCGGCCTCGAGCCCCTCACCGACGGGCAGATGCGCGACCTGCTGCGGGGCATCGTCCCGCAGATGCCGGACCAGGCCGTGACGCAGGTCGTGGCACGAGCCGACGGGATCCTCTGTACGCGGTCGAGATGCTGCGCATGCTCATCGCCGACGGATCGCTCGTGGGGCGACCCGACGGCACCTACGAGACCACCCGCGAGCTGGGCGAGCTGGCTCTCCCCGACACGCTCCGGGCCCTGGTGGCATCGCGGCTCGACACGCTCGATGCGAGCGATCGCTCCTTGCTGCAGGATGCCACCATCCTGGGCCAGACCTTCGACCATCGGACACTCGCACGCATCACGGACCGGAATGAGGACGAGGTCGTCACTCGGCTGCGGTCCCTCATCGGGCGTGAGCTGCTGGAGGTCTCGGTCGACCCCCGCGCACCCGACCGGGGCCAGTACGGCTTCGTCCAGGCCGTCATCCGGGAAGTCGCCTACGACACGCTCTCGAGGCGTGACCGGCGCGCGCGGCACCTGGCTGCCGCGCGCTACTTCGAGGCCGCCGGCGACGATGAGCTGGCGGGAGTCCTGGCCGCGCACTATCTCAGCGCCTACGAAGCCTCCGATGAGGGACCGGAGGCGGATGCGCTTGGTGTCCAGGCGCGGCGGTCGCTCGTGTCCGCGGCGGAGCGGGCTCGGTCGCTCGGTGCACCGGCACAGGCGCTGGTCCATCTTGAGTCGGCGCTCGCGATCACGCCCGACCCAGCGGAGCAGGCAGCGCTGCTCGTGCGCGCGGCGGACGCCGCGTCCCTGGCCGCGGACAAGGAGCTGGGCATCAAGCATGCGGCTCGTGCCGCTGAGCTCTTCGATGCTGCCGGAGACCGCCGTTCGTCGCTGGAGGCTTCCGCGCTCATGGCCGGCATCCAGACCGACGCCGGGTACGACGAGGATGCGCGGCGCATGCTCATCGAGGCCGTGGCTCGAGCCTCCGCTCCGGAGGATGCGGATGTGCGAGCCGATCTCCTCGCGCGCCTGAGCCGTGTGCACATGCGACTCCAGGAAGAGGCTGAGGGTCTGGCGGCGGCGGAAGAAGCCCTCTCCCTGGCTGAGCCATTGGACCTCGATCGCGTCATCGCGGAGGCCTGGATCAACAAGTCGGGCACGCTCAGCCAGATGCGCCGCATCCGCGAGCCCCTGCTGCTGATGCGAGGCGCGGTGGAGCTGGCCGATGAGATCGGCGACATCGACCTGCGCATGCGTGCCCGATCGAACCTCGCGGCCACGTACAGCGTGCAGGACATGGACCTGGCCATCGAGACCTGCAACGAAGGGCTGGACCTGGCCCGGCGACTGGGAGTCCGGGGCTACGTGGAGTGGCTGGTCGGCGGGGTGGCCATCTTCGACTTCGCTCGTGGCCAGGACTGGGAAGCCTCCACGCGGTTGCTCCAGGACGCGCTCGAGAACGCCAGCGGTGATTACATCCGCCAGCTCTTCCTGGGGATCCACCAACAGTTCCTCACCATGCGGGGTGAGGACACCAGCGACGTCGTCGCGGCGCAACAGCGCATCCTCGAGACCGCGGGCTTCGTGCCGTTCCAGCGCTTCGACCACTACGCTGCCTTCGAGCTGTTGCTGTCCGGCCGCCCGACTGACGCGGTGCGCGCGTTCCGGTCCACCTACGAGGTCATGGGACGGGCCATCAACGAGGCGCTCAGTGGCTGTGGCATCGCGGCTGCCTACGCCCACGATGTCGAAGGTGCGCGGGAGGCGGCAGACGGACTGCAGGCAGACCCGAACGCGGGTCGCGGCCTCGACGGCCTGCGCGACCTGGGTGCCGCCGGCGCGGCAGCGCTCGAGGGACACGAGGACGATGCCGCGGCGCTGTTCGTTCGCGCCGTCGAGCGGCTCAGGGCGGCGAAGTACCACTTCTGGGTCGCGGTGGCGCAGGCGGTGGCCATCGAGCTGCTGCCGATGCGCTCGGATCCCGGGGGCTGGGAGGCCGAGTCGAGAGCGCGCTTCGCGAGCCTCGGCGCGAGTCCGTGGCTGCGGCTCCTTGACGCTTCCGTCGCCCGCCGCGTGGAGCCATCGATCCCCCAGCCGCCCAGCCTCGTCGGTGGTGAGTCATGACCGCCCCCTGCGCCAGCTGCGGGCAGCAGAACCGCGACGGTGCTGTCTTCTGTGACAGCTGCGGCACCAGGCTGGCCAGCCTGTGCCCCGGATGCGGGACCGACAACCGCCCCGAGGCCCGCTTCTGCCAGGGTTGTGGTGCGCGGCTGGACGACGGTGCCGCGGGCGCGGTTGCGGTTCCCATCGCGTCCGAGCCCCCCGTGACACCAGGTGAGGCCGGCGCCGAGCGTCGCCTCGTGTCGGTGCTCTTCGCGGACCTCGTGGCCTTCACCCACTACTCCGAGGGCCGCGA
>CAVQPG010000012.1:0-37204 GCA_963714675.1 uncultured Chloroflexia bacterium
GCCCGAACGCGCTCGGGCGGTACGAACGAGCGCAGGAAGCTGACGATGGTGACGATGCCGAGCAGGAGCAGCAGCACCTTGGGCACGTCGTAGAGGAAGAAGGCGAGAGCCTCCCCGACGGGACTGCCCTCCTGTAGCCCGAGCAGCTCGAAGGCGACCCACTGGCTCAGCGGCCAGGCCAGGAACCAGGCCACGAGCCAGGCTGCCACGGCCAGCGCCACGGTCGGCCAGAACGGCAGATGTTGGCGCTGCAGGGTGAGGGTGCCCATCAGAGGACCCGGCCCAGCGCCTCGGCGGCAGCTGCGATGGCCACCTCGTCCCGCTCGTAATACTTCCAGCGCGCGTCGATCTCGTGTCGACTGGCCTGCACCAGTCCGGCCTCACGCAATCGGGCGAGGTGATTGCTCAGGTTGTTCTGCTTGACGTCGAGCGCCGCGGCCATCTCGCATACGCAGTGCGGTCCATCACGGAGGATGGCCAGGATGCCGGCCCGCACCGGCTCGGCGATGAGGGCCGCCGCAGCCACGGCCGGCTCGGTATCAGGCGTGCGGTGCTCGCGCAAGCTGGGACGCCGGTCGAGTGCGTCCGGCGTGTCGTCGGCGGCCACGACGGATAGTTCGACGCATGTGCTGCAGGCCACCAGGTCCCCTTGTGTGATATCTCAGCCTCCAGTGTGTCATCGTCGGATGAGATATCGGAGGGCCGGAGGTCACAAGGGCGCGGTCCAGAAGACGTGACACCGCCACGTCGTGCGCACAGCAGGGCACGCGGTGGTCCCTCTGGGGCCGCTCCTGCTGGGTATGCTTTCGCGCATGACCTTGGTCCCTGAGCTCGAGCTCGATGACGGCCACACCATCCCGCAGCTCGGCTACGGCACCTACCTGGTCCCGCCGGAGAAGACGGCTGAGTCGGTGCGGGCGGCACTCGAGACCGGCTATCGGCACATCGACACCGCCGAGATGTACGACAACGAGCGTGGCGTCGGCGAGGGCCTGCGGGCGTCGGGCCTAGCGCGTGACGAGGTCTACATCACCAGCAAGCTGAGCAATGCCTGGCACCTGCCCGACGACGCTCGGCGCGCCTTCGACGGCAGCCTCGCCGACCTGGGCTCCGACCATGTCGACCTGTTCATCATCCATTGGCCGCTGCCCACGCGCAACGAGGGCGACTATGTGTCAACCTGGAAGGTGCTCGAGGAGTTCCAGCGTGACGGCCGGGCTCGCTCGATCGGCGTCTCCAACTTCCAGATCGCGCACCTTGAGCGGCTGGCCGAAGTGACTGGCACGGTGCCCGCCGTGAACCAGATCGAGGTCCATCCCTATCTCAGCAACGACGAGTTGCGTGCCTACGGGCAGCAGCACCGAATCGTGACCCAAGCGTGGTCGCCATTGGCTCGGGGCAAGGTCCTTTCCGACCCGATCGTGACGAGCATCGCCGAGCGCCTGCAGCGAACGCCCTCACAGGTCGTGCTGCGTTGGCACGTGCAGCGTGGCGATGTCGTCTTTCCCAAGACGATGTCGGTGACGCGGATGCGTGAGAACCTCGACATCTTCGGCTTCGAGCTCGAGGTTGACGATCTTGAGGCCATCGCGGGGCTGGACCGTGGGGAGGCCGGGCGCATCGGGCCTCACCCCGATACCTTCGACTGGATCCCCGGCTGACCCGCACGGCAGATACTGCGTCGTCCGGGACGGTAGGCTCACCACACGCACGAGAGGGAAGGCGTTGGAGATGACCGGCATCGTGGCAGATGACACGTCAGAGGTGACCCAAGGGGCGGGCGGTACCAAGGGCCCGGTACCGGCATGGCTTGAGAACCTCGCCGCACTCGGCTGGCGTGTGTTGGTCATCGTCGCGCTGGTGGTCGTCACGGTCTACCTCGGCTCGCTGATCGCGAACGTGATGGCCGCCATCGGCCTGGCCATCCTCGTGGCCATCGTGCTGGCGCCGGTCGTGCTCAAGATGCGCGACGGCGGACGCTCCCGGAGCTCGGCCGCGCTGAGGGCCTGGCTCCTGGCCATGGGTGTCGGCCTGGGCTTGCTGGTCCTCATGGCCGTGGCGCTGGTGCCCTACGCGGTGGACATCCTGCGGGAGCTCCAGGCAGGCCAGAACGAGGTCGAGACCTTCGTCACGGACCTGCAGTTGCCGACCTGGCTGAGCACCTTCGTGACGGACGTCATCGAGAAGGCTGACGGTGTCAGCGGCGATGCCATCTCCGCTGCCGTGGGCTCAGCGGCCAACCTGGTGGGCATCGTCATCATCGCCGTGTTCCTGCTGTACTTCTTCCTGCGCGACGGCGACAAGGCGTGGGCGTGGTTGTTCCAGTGGATCGACGACGCGAAGCGCGAGCGCATCACCACGGTCGGCGACGAGACCCTGGGTCGCGTCAGCAACTACGTTCGCGGCACCACCGTGCTGGCCACCATCTCAGCCGTCAGCAGCTTGCTCTTCATGCTGATCTTGGGCACACCCCTGGCGCTGCCGCTCGCCCTCCTCGTATTCGTGGCCGCCTACATCCCCTACTTCGGCGGCGCCATCGCGGGCATCATCATCGTGCTCGTCACGTGGGGAGCAGTGGACGCCACCGCAGCCTTGATCATGGTCGTGCTGCTGCTGGCCCGGTTCGCCGTCGTTCACGTGTACGTCCGCCCGCGAGCCTCCTCCCAAGCCCTCACGGTTCACCCGGCCCTCATCCTCATCGTGCTGCCGGTCGGGCTGCAGATCGCCGGGTTCGTCGGCCTGGTCCTGGCGGTCCCCATCACGGCCGTAGTCGTCAGCGTGGCCCAGGGCATCACCGACATCCTGGCGCCTGAGAAGCCGCCGAGCCTGCCGGAGATCGTGCCCAGCTGGCTCGACCGCGTCGCCCAGTGGAGCTGGCGAGCCTTGGTGGGCATCGCGTTCGTGGCCCTGCTGGGGCTGATCATGACGACAGTCCCCCTGGTGGTGCTGCCGGTCGTCCTGGCTCTCATCGCCGCTTCCACGGTCTTGCCCCTGTTCGATGCCGTGTTGCGCCGGGGACAGTCACGCACGGTGGCCGCGGCGGTCGCCGTCGGGGGCGCCGCCATCGCCATCTTCGGCGTGCTCGCGTTGGCGCTGGCTTCGCTCGTCGACCAGGCTTCCAACGTCGGCGATACCGCCATCAGCGCGGCCGGGAAGATCAACGACGCTGCCGGGGGCGTGCTCGGCGTCGGCACCGAGGCCATCGCGTCAGGTACCGGATCCGGCGTGCAGCTCATCCTGGACGCCTCCGACGAGATCGCCGGGCTCGCGGTCGCTGTGATCCTGACCGTGTTGCTGACCTTCTATTTCCTGCGGGACGGCGGCGGCATGTGGACCCGGCTCATGTCACACATCGCCGATGATGCCGCGGGCCAGCTGAGCGAAGCTGGGGCGCGCGCGTTCGGCGTGCTCGGTGGCTACATGGTCGGCACGGCGGCGATCTCGTTCGTGGGCGCAGCCAGCCAGGCGGCCATCATGTGGATCCTGGGCCTGCCCCTCGTGATGCCCATTTTCGTGCTCTCGTTCTTCGGTGGCTTCATCCCGTACATCGGTAGCCTGCTGACGACAGGCCTGGCCTTCCTCATCGCGGTCCAGTCCGGTAGCACGCTCGACATCGTGATCATGGGTATCTGGACCCTCGTCTTCAACATCGTGCAGGGCAACATCGTGGCGCCCATGGTCTACAACCGCACCACGAGCATCCATCCGGCCATCGTCCTGGCCTGCATCCCGGCGGCCGCAGGCGTCTCCGGCATCCTGGGGATGTTCCTGGTGGTGCCGGTGCTTGGCGTCGTGCTCACGACCTGGCGCACGGTCCTGAGGGTGATCGGCTCCGATGACGACGGCTTCCCTGGACCGGCGGAGGCCGGCCCGGAAGACCCGCTCGATCCGGCCATCCCAGCGGAGGCTGCCGCGCCCGAGCCGACCTAGCGCTGATGGCACCGATGGGCTGAAACGGCCATTGACAGGCATCCTATATTGACGACACGATGTCTATCTCCAATAAGGAAGCAGCGCGACGAACGTACCGGAGCCCGCTGCGAGAGCAACAGGCCGCGGACACGCACGATCGCATCCTTGACGGACTGATCGCCGCCATGGCCGAGGGCTTGTCAGAGGTCTCGATGCCGACCGTGGCGCGCGAAGCTGGCGTCTCAGTGGCGACCGTGTACCGACACTTCCCCAACAAGCAGGCGTTGTTCGACGCGATGCCGGCGTACTTCGCTCGCCGGACCGGTACCGAGCAGTTCGAGGTCCCGACGTCGATGGGGGAGTTCGAGCAGTTGGTGCTGCGAGCCTTCGAGGGCACGGAGCGCATGGACGCGACCCTGCGGGCTGCCATCGACAGCCCGCTCGGTGACGAGGCGCGTCGAGCGCAGATGCCGAGTCGCTTGCGCTTCATCGACTCGTGCGTATCGAGCCTGGCCCCAAGCCTCGACGAGCCGGCCCGCGACCGGCTGGTACGGCTCCTGCTCGTACTCACCTCTTCCGGCGCCCAGCGCATGTTCAGTGCCGCCGGGCTCGATGCGCAGGCGTCCGCTGGCGAGGTCATGTGGGTCCTGCGCACGATCATCGAAGCGGAGGCTGAGAGCCGATGAACGACGCCGCGACGGCGCGGTCGATCGTCGCGGGGGGAGACATCGATTGGCAGCCCCCGGTCCCAGGGCCCTACGGCTCCAGCTTCCGCCTGGGCGAGTGGATCACCGGGCCCGTGACACCGCTCTTCGAGGACTGGGCCCTGACGCGCCTGGAGGCTGCCATGCACGGGTGGCACTTCAGGACGCTGGGGCAGCCGGCGCCGACGCCCCACCACGTCGTCATCAACGGCTGGTACTTCTACTCGCTGGCCTGGCTTCCGGTGACCGCCCGCGCGCTGCTGCGGTGGGCGCCCGGGCTCATCCCGCGCATCATCACGCAGCCACGACGTGTGGCTCCGGTCCTCCCGCCCACGGTCCACCTCGGCATCCATCTCCTGGAACGCGAGTGGCGAGAGGAGCTGCTGCCGGCATTCATGGCCACGACCGCCAGGGTCATGGCGGATGTCGAGGCTGCGACGGTCGGCGAGCTGCCCGCGATCGTGGACGCGCAGCTCGATGCCGCAGGCGATTACTTCGGCTCGATCACCGCGGTCGGGGGCGCGGCCTACAAGTACGAGTATCAACTGAACCGCTTCTACCGTCGCCATCTGGAGCCGGTGATCGGCGGCACCTACCTGGATCTGCTGGTGGGCCTCAGAGACCTGGAACCGCCGCCCGCGCACGCGGTCGAGACGCTCGACTGGGCCTACCCCACCGTCGGTGAACGGCTCTTCGCGCCGCCGCCCGCACCGGACACCTCCGGCCTGCGGCAGCAGCGCGAGGAGCGCGAAGCGGCCGCGCGTGCAGCGCTCGCCGGGGCAACGCGACGATCGAAGCAATTCCAGAGCCTGCTCCAGGGAGCCCAGCACTACAACCTGGTCCGAGAGGAGCAGATGCGCGAGTTCACGCGCGCATGGCCGGCCATGCGACGGGCGCTGGCCAGGCTCTCGAGCAGGCTCATGGAGCGGGGATATCTGCGACAGCCGGACGATATCTACTACCTCCGTCGAGCCGAGCTCAACGACGCCCTCGCGGGCCGGCTGGCAGAGGGACCGGTATCTGCCGTGGAAGCTCGGCGGGCGCACGTGCAGACAGCCGCTCGGTTGACGCCACCAGCCTATGCCGGCGAGCTTCCATGGCTCTTGCGACGCGTTCTCGACATGACCGCGAAGCAGCTCGGCATGTCCGACGGGGCCGGCGGCGAGATCTGTGGGATCCCGGTCAGCCCAGGCGTCGTCACGGCCCGTGCACGGATCGTGCTCAGTGCCGAGGGCTTCGAAGGCTTCCAGCAGGGCGAGGTGCTGATCGCGCCGATGACCACCCCGGCATGGACGCCGCTCTTCGGATCGGCCGCGGCGGTGGTGACCGACGGCGGCAATGCCTTCTCGCACGCCTCGGTCGTGGCACGCGAGTACGGCATTCCGGCAGTCGTCGGTTGTGTCGATGCCACGCGACGCGTTCCTGACGGTGCGCTCGTCACCGTCAACGGATCGAACGGCACGGTCATGCTCTCGAGCTGACCGCTTGCATCGGCCGAGGACTTGGCCGAGCCCACGGGCGTCGGGCTGCGGCGCCACCGAGGGGGGAGTATAGGAGGTCTGGATGACCCGCACACGTACCTTGGGGGTGGTCGCCGGGATGGCGGCGCTGGTGCTGGGGGCGACCCCGGTATTCGCACAGGATGAGGCCCCGGCCGAGCCGATGGACTCGATGGCCACGATGAGTGTCGAAGTCACGGGCGTGGAGTACGCCTTCGCCGGCTTGCCGGACAGCGTACCGCTGGGTACCACGCTCGGCTTCACCAACGGCGGCGTCGAGCTGCACGAGATGATCGTCAACCGGATCGCAGACGGCGTGACCGAGACCTTCGATGAGCTCATGGCGCTCAACGAGAGCGGCGTGGACCTCGAGGCCGAGGGCTACATCGACACGGCCTTCGGAGAGCCGATACTGATGGCGCTGCCGGGCCAGACGGCGGAGGAGACGATCACGCTCGACCAGGCCGGCCGCTACGTCGTGCTCTGCTTCGTCCCGACGGGGCTGGTGCCCGAGAAGCTGGCCGAGTTCGGCGTGGATGTCACCACGATCGGGCCGGATACCGACATGGCCGACCTCCCGGTCGAGGCCCAGGCCTACCTCGAGGAGGTCATGTCGGTGGGCGTGCCCCACATCGTGAACGGCATGATCCAGGAGTTCGTCGTCACCGAGGGCGAGATGGAGGCTGACACGGCCGCCTAGCCGTCCCGCTCCCGATACCCAGCCCACGGGTCGTAGTCCGGATCGAGCGGTTCCTGCGGAGGCCGCTCGTCCTCCGGCACGTGCTCGAGGTTGACGCGGATACGCCACCACAGCGTGGAGCGCCCGCGCATGCCGTCGACGAGCACGTCTGCCGGCTCCAGCCTGTCCGCGACGTCAGGATGCCGCACCTTCCAGCGCTCGAGGCCGGCGAGGGCTTCGTCCTTCTTCTCGGCGCGCGCGATCTCGATGAGCGGCTTGGTCGACGTGCGGCGACCCGTCGGTGATGGCGCGTCACCCTTCTTGCGCTTCGACGGCTGCACCCGCGGTGGCTCGCCGGCCTGCTTGCGGTAGTGGGGTGGCCAGGGCGCATCACCGAGGCCCTCGGACTCGTGTCTCGAGGACAACTCCAGCAGCGCTTCGAGCGAGCCGGCCGCCTCGTCGATGCCCTCGTGCCGGTCGCCGTGGGCCTCGAACAGAGCCGGCACCGTGGCCAGGGTGAAGTCCTCGGCCTCGACTTCGGGCACCTCGTCCCACCTCAGGGGCATCGACACGCGCGCGTCTGGCGTGGGCCGCACCGAGTAGGCCGAGGCCACCGTGCGGTCCTTGGCGTTCTGGTTGTAGTCGAGGAAGACGCCGTGACGCTCCTCCTTCCACCACTTGCTGGTGGCCAGCTTCGGAGCGCGCGCCTCGACGTCGCGGGCGAGGGCCAGCGCCGCCCGGCGCACCTCGGGGTACGTCCAGCGCGGCTCGATGCGCACGTTGACATGGATGCCACGCGAGCCCGAGGTCTTGGGCCAGCCCACCAACCCGACCGCTGCGAGCGCTTCCTGTGCCACGAGGGCTACGGTCCGGATGTCAGCCCAGGGCACGCCCGGCACCGGGTCGAGGTCGACGCGCAGCTCGTCGGGATGGTCGAGGTCCCCGGCGCGAACCGGATGCGGGTTGAGGTCGAGGCAGCCGAGGTTCGCGACCCAGGCCAGCGACGCCGCATCGCGCAGGACGACCTCCTCGGCAGTCCGCCCCGACGGGAACGAGAGCGAGACCGTGTCGATCCACTCCGGTCGCTTGTCCGGGGCGCGCTTCTGGAAGAAGAACTCGCCCGCCGCGCCGTCGACGAAACGCTTGAGCGCCATCGGTCGCCCGCCCGCACCGCGAAGCGCGCCCTCGGCCACCGCGAGGTAGTAGCGCACGAGGTCCATCTTGGTGTGGCCCGGCCCGGCCCAATAGACCTTGTCGGGATTGCTGACCTTGACCTCGCGCCCCCCGACATCGAGCAGCTCGAACTTCGCGGCCATGGCTACGCCTCGGCGTCAGGCACCCCGGCGGGCTGCTCCTCGACCCAGCGCTGGCGATCGAAGCGGAGGATCTCGAGCGTCTCGGCCACGCCGGCCCAGCCGTCGATCTCGACCGACTTGTCCTCGAGGTTCTTGTAGGTGTGGAAGAACTGCTCGATCTCGCGCAGCTTGTGCGGCGAGACCTGGCGCAGCGCCTCGAGGTGCGCGTACATCGGATCGGCCAGCGCGACGCACAGGACCTTGTAGTCGACACCCTGCTCATCGGCCATCCTGAGCACGCCGACCGGGCGTGCCCACACGTGGCAGCCGGGGAAGGTGGGCTCGTCGATGAGCAGCATCGCATCGGTGTGGTCGCCGTCGTCGGCACGCGTACCTTCGATGAAGCCGTAGTCGAAGTTGTAGAAGACCGCGGATGACAGCACGCGGTCGAGCCGGATGACCTTGGCCTCCTCGTCGTACTCGTACTTGTTCCGGCTCCCAGCCGGGATCTCGACCACCACCTCGATGACCGCGGGGAAAGAGAGCTTGTTGGGCATGACGCGCAGTCTATCGGTCGCCGCGGGTGTCCGGCTACCGCGACCTGCGCCCGATAGACTCAGGGGATGGACACGATCACCGCCATCCGCACGCTCCGGGTCATCCGCCAGTACGCCCCGAAGCCGCTGACCGAGGTGGAGGTTCGCGCCATCGCGGACAGCGCTCGGAAGGCTGGCTCGTCCAAGAACGTCCAGCTCTGGGACTTCGTGACCGTGCGCGACCGGGCATCGCTGGCACGTCTTGGGGGCGTGACCATCTACGCCAAGCATCTGCCCGGTGCCGGCGCAGCCATCGCGCTGATCGTGGACAAGCCGAACCCTGACTACCCGCGCTCTGTGCTGTGGGACCTGGGTCGTGCGGCGCAGAACATCGTGCTCGCCGCGTGGGAGATGGGCATCGGCTCGTGCCCCATCACGGTG
The DNA here is from genome assembly GCA_963714675.1 of uncultured Chloroflexia bacterium. Taxonomy (GTDB): domain Bacteria; phylum Chloroflexota; class Limnocylindria; order Limnocylindrales; family CSP1-4; genus JAFMJV01. The sequence continues at coordinate 9,067 of CAVQPG010000012.1, forward strand.
CGGGACTTCGAGCTGGCAGCGGACGTGCTGGGGCTGCCCGACGACAAGGAATGCCAGTACATCATCGCGCTCGGCTGGCCAGCCGATCCCGGTGACCTGCAGCGGCCACCCAAGGCCGGCGGGCGCAAGCGCTACGACGAGGTCGTCCACGACGAACGTTGGGGCGAACACTGATCGAACGGGACTCGAGGAGGTCACGATGAGGAGCAAGATCACGGCGCTGGTGGCGGCGGTCGCCGCCGCAGCCAGTGCGGCTGGAGCCGCCAAGTGGGTGCGGGGACGAAGAGCCGAGGACGAGGCCCGGCCCACGGTCTCGGCGGCCAAGCCGCCGGTGAGCGAAGACCGCGCTGACCACGCGGCTCCGGACGCGGTCCCGGGCCCGGCTCCGGTGGCCACGACCAGCCCGAGCGACACCCTCGACGACCTGACAGCCATCAGGGGGCTGGGCAAGGTCAAGGCCGCCAAGCTCGTGGCCTCCGGCATCACCAGCTATGCCCAGATCGCCGCCTGGACCGACGACGACATCGCGGAGGTCGGGCTCGCGGTAAACACCAGCCCGGGACAGATCAAACGCGAGGACTGGGTCGGCCAGGCGACGGTGCTCGCCGAGGGTTGACGGGCGCGGGGCTCGGCGTCACTCCGCTCCGTCAGCGCTCCTCCTCGAGCGCGATGACGAAGGGTCCCCATGGCCATTCGTGGGGCAGCAGCCAGCCCCGACGGCCGAACGGTGTGCGGATCGGCCGCGGCGGTCGCTGCGAAGCGTGCGACGAGGGCAGGAACCGCGCCCGCTCGAGGTACAGGGCCGCCACGCCCTCGCCGTAGCGCGAGAGGTATGCCCACAGGCGACCTTCGCGGTCGGGCTGTTCCAGTAGCAGCTGCGCCGGCCCATAGCGGACAGCGGCGACATGCCCATCGAGGATGCGGTCGCGTGCGACGCGCTTGAAGGGCAGCGACGCCGCTGCCATCGCCCGCTCCAGGTCGCGTGTCGCGAAGGCGATGGCCACGATGTGGTCGGCCGGGCCGGTCTGGCCGGGCACCACCCGTCGGGCCAGGGCGTGAAGGGCCGCGCGAGGGTCGGGCGCACGCAGATGGGCAGTGAGCTCGTCGAGTCGGGATGGTCCGGGCATCGTGGCAATGCTACGCGTGCCGGACATGCCGACGCCGCCGGTGCTCGTGGTCCGGCGGCGCAGAGGCGGCGATGGATCGAACGCGGCCGATCCTGGTGGTCGTGGTCCTAGCGGTTGCGTGCCAGGAAAGCCATCACGTCTTCCAGGCGGAAGCGGCGGTCCCCCCGCTTGCAGACACGATAGAACGGCAACTCACCACGGTCGCCGAGTCGCTTGACCGTGTTGACATGCAGATGCAGAAGCTCGGCGACCTCGCTCGCGGTGAGCATCGGGCCGAGGTCGTTCGCTGCCATGGACGCCATCTAACGTTCCTTATCTCGCGTTCAGTGGGCTGCTGGACGGTGCTCGGGTGCTCGGGTGCTCGGCGCCACTGGAGGCCGGGCCACCCCGATGGTCTCGGACCGTTTGGTGTGGTCCATCGAGGTGTTGGTCGGATAGTGGCGCTGGGACTGCTCCGGAACAACCCGTACTCTGGTCTGGGTCACTCGTACGGGGACCCTGTTGCGCGACCGCACCAGACCGCGTCAGAGCCCTCCTCCGGGCACCGTTCCACCCGGTGCGCACCGTGCACGGCCGTCCTAGACTGACGCCATGGGGGATGAACGACGACCGATCCTGCGCGGCCAGCGCACCTTCCTGCGACCGGCGGAGCGCGAGGACATCCCGACGTTCCTGGAGTGGCTGGCTGACGCCGAGGTCAGTGAGGGCCTGGCCACCCGCGCGCCCTGGAGTCGTGTCGCCGAGGAGGCCTGGTTCGACGAGCTCCAGAAAGCCCAGAACAAGACCATCTGGCACTTCGTCATCTGCCTGCGAGGCAGCGAGCGGCCGATCGGCTTCTGCGCGCTCCATGACATCGACCCCGTCAACGGCAGCACGGAGCTGGGCATCGGCATCGGCGAGCCGACCGAGTGGGACAAGGGCTTGGGCACCGAGGCCATGGACATCCTGCTCGACTTCGGCTTCGGCGAGCTGCGCCTGCACCGGGTCTTCCTGCACGTCTTCGATTTCAACGAGCGCGCCATCCACGTCTACGAGCGGGTCGGCTTCAGGCACGAGGGCACGAAGCGCGAGGCCTACTACCGACACGGCCGCCATCACGACATGCACGTCATGGGCATCCTCGCCGACGAATGGGCGGCCCTGGAGCGTCCGCGCAGCTGGGAGCTCGAGTGAGCGAGGCAGGCACACCGGTCCCGCCGCGACCCATCCTGCGCGGTGAACGCCTGTACCTGCAGCCGGTCGAGAGGGACACGCTACCTGCCAGCGTGGAGTGGTTCTCCGATCCCGAGTTCGCCGAGGGATACGACAGGCGTGCGCCGTTGACCCTGGTCGCGGCCGCGCGCTGGCTCGAGGAGTCCCACGAGGGGCAGGGCAATGAGCGCATCGGCTTCCGCCACGAGGTCCGCTACCGCCAGGCCCACTTCCGTCACGGACGACATCACGGCGTCTACTACATGAGCATGCTGGCGGACGAGTGGGCAGGGCAGGAGCGGCCGCGCACCTTCGAGCTCGACTAGGGCGTCGCGGCCACGGCCGGATCCTCGACCGCCCCTTCGGCGGCATCGAGGTCGGAGTCTCGCAGGTAGCGCCGGAACCAGACCATGGCCAGGCTGGTGACCGCGGCCAGGATGAAGACCCAGCGCAGTCCCAATGCCTCGGCCATCAGCCCGCCGAGGATGGCGCCGACCGGCATCGAGCCCCACGCGAACAGGCGGTAAGTGGCGTTCACACGGCCCAGCAGATGGTCGGGCGTCATGCGCTGGCGCAGCGAGACCGTGACGATGTTCCACATCATGAAGACCGTGCCCTGGGCGAGCATGCCGGCCGCGATGAGCCAGGGATCGGCGGTGAAGACCGGGATGAGGAAGGTCAGGCCGGCGGTGACGATGGTCAGGAACATCAGGTTCGAGCGGCCGAACCAGCCCTCCATGCGCTCCTCGATGACGCTGCCGATGAGCCCGCCGACCGCCATGGCCGTGATGAGCAGGCCGTAACCGAGCTCCGAGAGGCCCATCGGTCCGGGCGCGACCGCGAAGAGCACGAAGACCGCGATGACCGCGGTGTTGCCGGTGTTCGAGACCGCCACCATGACAGCCATTGACCGAAGCACACGGCTGTCCCAGAGGAACCCGAAGCCTTCGCGGATCTCCGCTGTGATGGCTCGGCGTGGCGCCTCGGTCGCGGGCGTGAACGAGCCGACCATCAGCGCCAGCCCGATCGCAGCGAGCCCGTAGCCGATGGCGCTGCCGCCGAGTGCGACCGGCACCGACAGCGCCACCAGGAGTCCTCCGAGTGGCGGGCCGACGAAGGCGTTCATGGTGAGCTCGACCGCATACAGCCGGCTGTTGGCGCGGCTGAGCAGCGGCCGTCCCACGATGCTGGGCATGATCGACTGGGCCGCCGTATCGAAGAGCGTCTCCCCTACCCCGAGGACGAAAGCGGCCACGTAGAGCACCGGTAGCGAGAGCGCGTCGGTGAAGGCCAACACCGCCATCAGCCCGACCACGCCGACGCGCACGAGCTGCACGTTGCGCATGGTCACACGGCGATCGAGGCGGTCGGCCAGGGCCCCAGCGAAGAGCACGAAGACGAGCCACGGCAGCCGGCCCGCCAGCGACACTCCAGCCACCAGCATCGGCGAGTCCGTCAGTCGGACAGCGATCAGCGGCAGGGCCACCACGAAGATGCCGTCGGCCAGGTTCGAGAGTGCCGAAGCCGACCAGAGCTTGTGGTAGTTGGGCCCAAGCGCGGGCGAAGCCTCACCGTCCGACGCCGTGCTCATCGTCCGACCCTGGCCGAGACGAAGCTGACCGCGACGCCGGCCGATCGGGACGGACAGGGAGCGGGGCGGCTGGAAGTCGTTGGCGACGCGCGGCCCTGCCGCGCGTGGGTCATCCGTTCCGGCGTCGTCTGAGGATGTCTAGGTAGACCGCGAGGATGACGATGATGCCGGTGATGGTGATCTGCCACTCCTGTGGCACCGACATCAGGCGGAGGCCGTTGGTCAGGGTGCTGATGATGAAGGCGCCGATGACCGTGCCGAAGATCGAACCCTCGCCACCGCTCAGCGAGGTGCCTCCGATGACGGCCGCGGCGATGGCATCGAGCTCCATGCCGAAGCCCTCAGAAGGCTGGCCCGAGTTGAGCCGCGCCGCGAGCATCACGCCGGCCAGGCCCGCGAAGAGGCCGCTGAGCACGTAGGCCGAGGCCTTGTAGCGCATCGCCCGCACACCGGAGAGGCGGGTGGCCTCCTCGTTGCTGCCGATGGCAAAGATGTACCGGCCGAGCACGGTCTTGGAGAGGATGAAGCCGGCCAGGATGGCCGAACCGAAGAAGACCAGCGCGATGTTCGGCAGCGGGAAGTCGACGCCGGGCGTCAGCGAATCGACGATGGATCCCCGGAAGAACTCGGCGAACTCGGGATTGTTGGGGAAGTAGACCGGGCGAACGTCGGAAAGGACCAGCGCCAAACCCCGCGCGACGTTGAGCATGCCCAGCGTAGCGATGAATGGCGGCAGTCCGACGCGAGCGATGAGCGTGCCGTTGATGAGACCGACGGTACCGCCGGCAAGAACGCCGCAGACGATTCCGACCGGTACCGGAAGGCCGGCATTGGTGATGACGATGGCGGTGATCACCGCCGAGAGTGACAGGTTCGTGCCGACCGAGAGGTCGATGCCTGCGGTGATGATCGGGAACGTCACGCCGATGGCGAGGATGCCCACGACGGACGTGGCCAACACGATGTTGATGACGTTGTTGCTCGTCAGGAAGAACGGCGACGCGATCGCGAAGAAGATGACGATGATGACGAGCGCACCGAGCGCGAGGACACGCTGGACGGCATCCGACCTGAGGATGGACCCGGCTGAATTCAGTGAGCTCTGCATCTACACCCTCGACAAATCCTTCAGTTCGGTGACCGACTCGCGCTGCGTCGCGAGTGTCATGATCTTCTCCTGGTCCGCCTCGTCGGCGGTCAGCTCCCCAGTCAGTCGACCCTCGCACATGACGATGATGCGATGGCTCATGCGCAGGATCTCCGGCAGCTCGGAGCTGATCATCACGATCGACTTGCCCTGCGCCACCAGCTCGTTGAGCAGGTGGTAGATCTCCTGCTTGGCGCCCACGTCGATGCCCCGCGTGGGCTCATCGAAGATGAGGACGTCCATCTCCGCGGTCAGCCACTTGGCGATGACGACCTTCTGCTGGTTGCCGCCGGAGAGATTCCGGGCCTTCTGGCTGATGCCCGGCGTCTTGATGTCGAGCTCCTCGACACGCTGCTCGGCGGCCGCCTTCGTCTTGGACGTATCGACGCGGCCGAGCGACTTGAGGAACTTGTTGAACGAGGCCAGGGAGATGTTGGTCTCCAGGTCAAGCCCCAAGGTCAAGCCGTAGCGCTTGCGGTCCTCCGAGAGATAGGCGATGCCCAGTTCCACGGCCTGGGCCGGACTGGTGATGTGGACCGACTCGCCCTTCACGAGGATCTCGCCACCATCCGCGACGTCGGCCCCGAAGATGAGCATGGCCAGCTCGGTGCGACCGGCGCCGACAAGGCCAGCCACGCCGAGGATCTCACCCTTCCTCAACCCGAAGGAGACGTCCCGTACGGCGCGGCCGCGCGAGAGGCCCTTGACCTCCAGCACGTAGGGTTGCTGGTCGGCGTCGGCGGGCACGTGGGGCGCCTCTTCGTAGATGGTACGGCCCACCATCATCGAGATGATCTCGTCGATGGTCACGTCCGCGGTCTCGACCGTATCCACGTGCTGGCCGTCGCGCATGACCGTGACGCGGTCGGAGATCTCGCGCAGCTCCTCCAGCCGGTGGCTGATGTGGACGATGCCCTTCCCCTGCTCGCGTAGCGAACGGATGATGCGGAAGAGTTCCTCGATCTCGGTTTCGGTCAGGGCCGCGGTGGGCTCGTCCATGATGAGCACCGAGGCGTCGAGCGAAAGAGCCTTCGCGATCTCCACCATCTGCTGCTGTGCGACCTTGAGTTCACCGCACTTGGCGGTGGGTTCGAGCTTCAGACCGAGCCGCTCCACGAGCTCCTCGGTCTGGCGGACCTGCGCCTTGTCGTCAAGCGTGAACCCGAGGCGTCCGCGGGGCTCACGGCCAAGGTAGATGTTCTGTGCCACGGTGAGATGGTTGGCCAGCACCAGCTCCTGGTGGATCATGCCGATACCAAGGTCTCGACCGGCGCGCGGGTTGGGAACCTCTACCTGCCGGCCCCCGACCTCGATCGTACCTGCGTCCCGCTGATAGACGCCGGTGAGGACCTTCATCAGCGTCGACTTGCCTGCGCCGTTCTCACCGACGAGCGCGTGCACCTCACCGGGGAGCAACTCGAAGCGGGCGTCCTTCAACGCTTGCACGCCGGGGAATGCCTTGTCGATGCCCTGCATCCGGATGAGCAGGTCGGCTGACATCACTTTCCTCGCTCGGGATAGACGAACGGGGCTGCCGCTTGAGCCGCAGCAGCCCCGTCGGTCTCCTGGTTCAGGTGCGGCTAGTTGTAGAGGACCGCCACGACCTCGGGGTCGTCGATGGTCTCGGCATCGGCCCAGATGAAGCCGGTGTCGATCATCGGGGGCACGTCCATGCCCTGCAGCGCCATGGCCGCCGCCTCGACGCACTTGGCGCCGATGCCGACCGGGTTCTGCTGGACCGCACCGTACATCGTGCCGTCCTTGATGGCGTCGATCTGGAACTGGCCCGAGTCATAGCCGATCACGACGAGATCTTCGAGTCCGAGCTGCGTGACGGCGTTGAGGACGCCGATCGCGGAACCCTCGTTGGCACCGAAGAAGCCCGCCATGTCCGGATTGGCCGTGAGCATGCCCAGCGCGATATCGGTCGACTTCTGGTGCTCGCCGGCGCCGTAGTCGGGGCCGATGATCTCGATATCCGGGTAGGCCTCGGCCATACGGTTCAGGAATCCGTCGCGGCGATCGATGCCGGTGCGGCTGGTCGAGTCGTGCACGATGACGCCGACCTTGCCGGCCCCACCGATGGCCTCGGCCATCTTGTCGGCCGCGAGCGCAGCGGCGGCGACGTTGTCGGTCGCGGCGGTGGTGATCGGAATATCACCCTCGACGCCGGAGTCGAAGGCGATGACGGGGATACCGTCGGCCTGCAGCTTCTCGAGCGTCGGCAACGCAGCCTGGCTATCGAGTGCCGCGAAACAGACCGCATCCGGGTTCTTCTGGTACTCCGCCTCGAGCATGTCGACCTGGATCTGGACGTCGGACTCGGTGGGCGGGCCGTCGAAGTTGACCTCCATGTTCAACTCGGCAGCCTTCTCCTCGGCGCCCAGGCGCACGGCCTGCCAGAACTGGTGCTGGAAACCCTTCGAGACGATCGGGACGTAGATGTCCGCGTCGTCGGCGAACGGCTCAGGGCCGGCCATCTCATCCTGGGCGACCACCGGTACAGCCATCATGGCTGCCAGGGCGATCGCTGAAGTCAGCGCGATTGCACGTGTCTTCATGGTCCTCCTTCATACCTCCCAGCTCTGCTGTCCGGTTTCCTATCCGCCGGACGAACGCACGCAGGCTGTGTGGGCACTATACAGGTAACGCTACCAGCCGCGTCGTGCGTTGTACCCGCAAGAACGTGCCTACTGGCCCGAATCAGCCGGCTAGCCGACGGGCAACCACAGCAGGGCCACCTCGTCGACGCTGATGTCGTTCTTCTCCAGGCTGATCTCGAGTGGCTCGATGGCCCTGGCCTTCTCATCCCACTCCTGGTCGATCTCGGCCACGGCCTCGCGCAGATCTTCCTCGAGGTCCTCGAGGGCCAGGTTCTGCTCGTCGATGCGGTTCTCGATGGTGCGGATGCGCTGTGCGGACGATCGCCCGCGAGTCGCGGCACGTCCCGCGGAGCGGGCGATGGTGGTGGTGCTGTTGCGGCCCCCAAGGATGCTGCCCAGCACCGAGCTGCCGATGGAGATGAGGTCCTGGTCGCGGCGGTTGCGCGTATCGGCCTCCAGTTCCTCGATGCGGTCCTCGTGCTTGGCGATGGTCACCCGGAGCTTGTCCATCCTGGCCGTGAGGCGCTCCCGGATCAGCCGCACCTCCGCGTCCTTGGCCTCGTTGGCGGCCTCGCGGCAGCGCTCGGCGAAGGCCGCTTCCGACTCGTCTATGCGCGAGTACAGCCTCAGCTCGCGGTCGACCTGGAGCGTGACCGTCTGGCTGCGGTGCAGGTGGCTCTTGAGGTCCGCGGTGGCCGACCGGAAGAATGACGTGCTCGCGATGGGCGCGTCGTTGAGCACGTACTGGGCACCAGCGGGCGGGTCGCGGCGGAGGTCGCGAGGGTCGTAGTCCACGGCCCGGGCCACGGACCAGTCGACGTCACTGGCGCTGATGGGCACCACGGCCTTCCACTCCATGGACTCGCGGAGGTCGGCCTTGGCGTCGTCGAAGAGCATCTCGACGCGCGTGACCAGCGCAGGTTCCAGGCGGATGCCGCCGGGCACGACACCGACCTCCGCGGCCCACGGGGCAGCCGGGTCGAGGAAGTAGACGTCGATGCCTGCGGCGACCTCTGGGGCCACGGAGGTCTCGTCCTCGGCCAGCCCGGAAGCGGGCGCCGCAGCCTCGGGCGCAGCGGCCGCAGGCACCGCCTCGGTTCGAGCGAGGGTCGCGCCCGGCGAGGGCGCGACGTCTCGGGTCAGGGTCCTGATCTGGTCACGGGTGAGCGGACCCGCGAGGTACGACATGGCCCAGCGCGTGGAGAACCGCTCGGGGGTATCGGCTCGAGTGCTGTGAAAGAGGAACTCGCGCTTGTCAAGCGCGGAGATCGTGTCGTCGAGAGCACCGCGGTCGACCGCCCCTGCCGCGGACGTCATGCCATCGAGCAGACGGGCCTTGTCGCGCTCGGTCTGCAGTCGGCCGATCATCCAGGTGCCCGCGTTGCTCAGCGCCTTGTAGTCGAGGTCGACTGGGTTCTGGGTGGAGAGGACCATGCCCACGCCGTGCGCGCGGGCCTGTTTGAGGATCGTGAGGATGGGCTTCTTCGCAGGCGGGGCCGCGGTCGGCGGTACGTAGCCGAAGACCTCATCCATGTAGATCAGCGCGCGCAGCTCGCCGGTGCCCGTCTGGCGCCGCGTCCAGGTGACCATCTTCGAGAGGATCAGGGTGACCGCGAACATGCGCTCAGCGTCGGAGAGGTGTGCCACCGAGACGATGGCCGCCTGCGGCCGTCCGCCGGCCTCGAGCATGGCCCCGATGTCGAGTGCGCGGCCCCGGTTCCAGGCTGCGAACGAAGGCGAAGCCAGCAGACCGTTGAGCTTCAGGGCCAGCGCCGAGCGGTCCCTCGGCGGATAGAAGACATCAAGGTCGAGCACACCCAGTTTGCGCATCGGTGGAGACTGGATCTGCCCCAGCAGCATGGCCAGGTCCAGATCCTCGCCCGCGAGCCAGCTGCGCTCGACAAGGTTGGCGATGAGGATGTGCGCGGGATCTGCCATCGGGTCCGCCTCGATGCCCATGAGCCCCAGCAGGCTGGAGGTGAAGCCTTCGACCTCGTCGCGCAAGGCCTCGATGTCGTCGACCGCGTCTGGCGCCTTGAGCGAGCCGACGAGGTCCAGGGGTACGCCAGCGTCCGAGCCAGGGGTGTAGATAGTGAAGCCGGCAGCCTCGCGCAGGCGGGCGATGCGGTCGGGCGTGATCCCCGAGCGGGCGAGGCCATCGCGCCACGTTTGGGCGGTCCGAGCGGCGAGCTCGTCGGGGGTGATGCCCTCGCGCCCCGCGGCGGCCTCCTCGATCCAGGGCCGGAAGTCGGCTGGACGCAGCTGCGGGAACGTGAGCAGCAGATTGCCCATGTCGCCCTTGGGATCGATGACGAGGCAGGGGATGCCACGCAGGAGCGCATCTTCGAGCAGGTCGATGCCGAGACCGGTCTTGCCCGAGCCGGTCATGCCCACGATCACGCCGTGGGTGGTGAGGTCAGCCGGATCGACCGTCAGGGTCCCGTCACCGTCGAGACGGTGACCGATGAAGAGCTCGTCCGGGTCGATGCCGGTCATGTCTGGGTCACCTCCTGTCGCGGGCCGCACACGCTCGTGTCGGGCGCGGCAAACCTACCCCACTTCGGTGGTGCCGTCCGCGGCTGGTGCCCCACGTGGTCCATGGTCGGTGCTTGCCTGTCAGACACGTATCCGCCACGCACCACGACCTCGAGGCCTGAGAGTTGCGTGCGTGGCACATGAGGGTGCTAGTAGGCCCGACATGTTCCTGCCACGCAGTTGCGCGGCGCGCACGACCCAATCGTGTCGGATACGTGCCTGGCAGGAATGCGTCGAGATACGTGCCTGGGATGTGCCGAGATACGTGCCTGGCAGGAATGCGTCGAGCCGTCCGTGCTCGCGGCGAGCCGGGGGAAGCCGTCGCGGCGACGCGCAGCGCCGCCACGGCTGGAGCTGCGGGGCAGGAACGTGTGGCTGGTGTTACTCGGCCGAGGCAGCCTGCTCGGAGGCGACACCGACCGGCGCTTGCTCGGGAGGTGCCGGCACGGCCGCGTCGCCCGCTCGCTGGACGGGGATGACGGTTGGGATACGGGCGGAGGTGGTGGACTCGATCTGCGGGGCCACCTGTGTCGAGGCGATGACGCCAATGGAAACGCGGAACCCCGCGCGACGCTGCGACAAGGGCATCAGCGTTCCTTGTCCCACCGGCGCATCAGCGGGGAACCAGCGCAGCCACTCCTCGTAGAAGGCGTCGAACTCGGTGGCCTCACGCAGCGACCAGTTGGCCCACACGATCTCCTCCAGCGAGCTGCCGTGCTCCTTGAGCGCGGCCTGCAGGTTCTCCATGCACTGACGGGCCTGCAGCTTGAGATCACCGCTGACGACCTCGCCGGTCTCGGGCTTGATGGGGCCGATGGATGAGACGTAGACCATCCCGCCGGCGGCGACCGCGCGACCCTTGCCGACCTCGGCGGCCGAGCGTGTCGGCGCGTCGGACGTGCGCGGGATGCCCCAGCGGGCCTTGCCCCTCGTGGACATGCGGTTGGGGTCGTGCGGCGGGATGCCGTACTCGTCGGGCGGCAGCTCGACGCCCCTGAGCTCGAACATGGGCATGAACGTGGGGCGGACACCCGTGGGCTTGAGCCGGCCCTCGATCTTGTCGTTGACCATGCCGGTCTGCTCGAAGGTGAAGATCTCCTGGGTCAGGATGTCGTCATCCTCCACGCCGTAGACCTCGGTGATACTGACGATCTTGCGCGAGCCGTCGCGCAGGCGCGCGGTGTGGACGATGACGTCGACCGCCGAGGCGATCTGCTCACGGATGGCCCGCATGGGGAGCTCGTAGCCGGTCATCAGGATCATCGTCTCGAGACGGCGCAGCATGTCCGGCGGCGTGTTGGCGTGGCCTGTGGAGAGCGAACCCTCGTGGCCGGTGGTCATGGCCTGGATCATGTCGAGGGCTTCGCCGGCGCGGCACTCGCCCACCACGATGCGGTCCGGCCGCATGTGCAGGGCGTTGCGCAGCAGATCGCGAATGGTGACCTCACCGGTCCCCTCCAGGTTGGCCGGGCGTGCCTCGAGCGTGATCACGTGCTTCTGACTCAGTTGCAGCTCCGCGGCGTCCTCGACGGTGACGATGCGATCCTCCTCGGGGATGAACGAGGAGAGCACGTTCAGCGTCGTCGTCTTGCCCGAGCCGGTGCCACCGCTGAGGAAGACGTTGAGTCGGGCCTCCACACAAGCCTTGAGGAAGTCGAACATCTCGGGCGTGGCCGTGCCGAACTCGATGAGGTCGTCGACGGTGAAGCGGGTCGCGAACTTTCGGACCGTGATGACCGGGCCCACGAGGCTGAGCGGCTTGATGATGGCGTTGACGCGCGAGCCATCAGGCAGGCGGGCGTCCACGCGCGGGCTGGTCTCATCGATGTGGCGGCCGAGCGGCGTGATGATCCGATCGATGACGTTGAGCACGTGCTCGTCGTCACGGAAGGTGACGTTGGTGCGCTCGATGCGACCCGCACGCTCGATGTAGACCTGGTAGGGACCGTTGACCATGACCTCGGTGACGGTCGGGTCCGACAGCAGCGGCTCGATGGGCCCGAAGCCGGCGACCTCATCGATGACACCCTGGACCAGGCGCTGTCGCTCGTCCCGCGTGAGGTTGAGCTCGTTGTCCCGGATGTAGTCGGCCACGAAGGCGTCCAGCTCGCCAGACATCTGGGCGCGCACGCCCTGCGGATCGGAGAGGTCGATGCGGTGGGAGAGCTGATCGGCGACAGCTTCCCCGATCTTGGTGCGGATGGCCCGGAAGTTCTCCTCGCGCGCGGAGACCGGGCGCGGGGCAGTAGGCTGGACCTGCGGCTGGGAAGACGCCGGTGCCGTGGGCACGACGGCGCTGCTGTCCTCGGCACCAGGTGTATTGGCGGCGCCCCCGCGTCGGGCGGCCTCGACTCGTTGTAGCAGCGACATGGTTCGTCCTTCTCGTCCGACACGACCGGGACAGCAAGTCCGCAGCATACGCTGCGAGGGCCGGACGGACCACTCTCGAACCACCCCGTTCCGCACCAACCGTGCGTCGCTGTTGCGAAGGGGCAACGAATCGGACCTTCGGACCCCTTGACGCGGGACGCCCGGGCCGTGCGCGAAATCGAAGGGCGCCGGGTCTGGGGTACTCGGCGCTCCTCGAGGACGGTGGGGGTCGGGCTAGGGCAGGTCGGTCCTGACCCGAACGACGCGTTCGCAGTCACGAGCGACACGGTCGCGCTCGATCCGCTCTCACGCGGTCGCTGCCGGGGCCGCATCGGATGGTGTCGGCCTGACCTTCGTCAGCGATGATGAGGTCATCACCCAGCCCCGCATCGATGACGTCGTGACCGGCCTGGCCGTTGATGCCGTCTGCGCCGGGACCGCCGAAGATCTTGTCAGCCTGGTCGCCGCCCGCGAGCCGATCATCGCCGAGCCCACCACGGATGAAGTCGCGACCTGCCCCGCCATCGATGGCGTCGTCGCCACGATCGCCGACGATCACGTCACGCCGGTCCCCCGCGAGGAGGCGATCGTTCCCGCCGAGGCCGATGATCAGGTCGCGGCTACCCTCGGGGGCGGTGAACACGTCCGCCTCCGGCGTGCCCACCCACCGGTTGTCGAACCTGTTGGGGCCGAAGTGCGGCCCTCCATGGGCGAGGGCCACCGAGGAAAGGACCACCAGCCCCGCGGCCACGAGCGCGATCGTGGCGCCGAGGCTTCGGAAGTGGGACATATCGTCTCCTTCTGTCTCCTGGAGGGTCGTCCGCCCTCGCTTGGCCGCCAATATACGACACTTTGTCGTATGTCGACGACAGAATGTCGTATCTGTACGACAGGGCGTCGTATGGGGTACCATCCGCGGCGTGTCAAAGCGCGAGGATGTCCTGACCCCGCGACCACCACTGGCCAATGCCGAGCTGGCGGTCATGGAACTGCTCTGGGATGGCGGTCGGGTCACTGCCCGCCACATCCGTGAGCGCCTCTACGCGGACCAGACGAACCAGCACGGGACCGTGCAGCGACTGCTTGGCCGTCTCGAGGCCAAGGGCTACGTCGAGCGAGACACGGACCTGCCGGTCCACCTTTTCTCGGCCTCCATCAGTCGCGAGGAGTACGCCACCAACCAGCTCGAGCTGCTGGCCAGCCGCCTGACCGGCGGATCACTGGCGCCGATCGTGACGCGCCTCGTCGAACAGAAGCGGATCACTCGGTCCGAGATCGAGCGGCTGCGCCGCATCCTCGACCAAGAACCCGAGGGCCACGGGTGACCGAAGCACTCATCGGACTTGGCCTCAGCAAGCTGTTGCTGTCAGCCGCGGTGGGCCTGCTTGCCTTCGCCCTCCACCATCGCGGACGCGATCCGGCGCTTGCACACCGCTTGTGGGTGCTGACCCTCATCGCTGCCATCACGCCACCGGTGCTGGTGCTCTCGGTGCCAGCCCTCCCAGCGTTGGTGGCCGTCGGACCAGCCGGCACCAGCGCGGCAGCCGCGTCCGGCGCCGCTGTCGCGCCCTCGGCCGGTTCATGGCTGGCGGCGAACCTGCTCTACCTGCTGGTCGCGGTTTGGCTCGCCGGCAGCCTCGTGTTCTTCGCCGTCTCGACGCAGCGCATCATCCGCTTCGGTCGGCTGCTCGGGACATCGTGTCGGCCAGCCTCGCCGAAGCTGCAACACGCCACGCAGCTCGTAGCCTACGAGCTCGGGATGCGCACGGTCCCTTCGGTCCACCTTTCGGCAGCACGGCTGGCGCCGATGACCTGGTGGAGCGGCGGTCGGGTGCGGGTGATCCTGCCCGAAGCGCTGCGCGACGAGGTCGACGATGCCCAGCTCCGCTGGATCCTGGCCCACGAGCTGGCCCACATCAAGCGTCGTGACCACCTCGTCCGCTGGCTCGAATGGCTGGCCTCGGTCGTCTTCTGGTGGAACCCCGTGGTCTGGTGGGCACGGAGGAACCTCCGCCGCGACGAGGAGGATGCCTGCGATGCTCTGGTGCTGGAGCACCTGCAGGGTCAGCCCCGCGCGTACGCGCGTACCCTGCTCGCGGTCGTCGAGGTCATGGCCACCCCGACCGGGGCGGCGCCGACATTGGCCACCGGCATCGATGCAGCACGGTCGCTCGAGCACCGTCTCACCCGGATCGTCTCGCTGGGGCGTGGCCAGCGGGCACCGCGGATCGTGGCTGCCGGCACGGTGGCGGCCGGATTGCTGCTGATGAGCGTGGGGGTCAGCGGCCACGACCAACAGATAGCGCCGATCGCTGACGCGGACGCCGTCGCCGTCGCCGTGCCGATGGTGGCCGCATCCGGGTCGGCGACTCCCACCGTCGGGACCGCGCCGTCGGCATCGCCGTCGGCCGTCCCGCTCGAAGGCACGAAAGCCGCCGCCGTGAACATGCTCCGCGTCAGTGGAGACATCGCCCCGGACGCGATCCTCATCGGCACCTCCGCCGCCGATGCGATCGCCGGCACCGGGGCCGACGAGTCCCTCAAAGGTCACGCCGGCGCCGATCGCCTCGGTGGTGGGCCCGGACGAGACAGCATCGACGGGGGCCCTGGCGCCGACATCATCCGCGGCGGCGCCGGAGCGGACACGCTCAACGGCGGACCAGGCCGGGACATCATCGGTGGTGGGGCCGGAGCGGACAAGATCAACGGCGGCGCCGGCGACGACATCATCCAGGGCGGCGCCGGTCGAGACTCCGTGGCGGCAGGCGCGGGTGACGATATCGTCCGCGTCTGGGCTGACGGCACACCGGACATCGTCGATTGTGGCAGCGGCGACGACCGCGCCGTCATCGGCAGCACCGATATCGCCTCCGACTGCGAAACGGTCGTCGTCCGCGACCCGGCGTAACCTCTCGCGGGCGAGGCCTCAGACCGCGCGGGGCTCCAGGATGACGACCGCTGTCTCGGTCGGGCGTAATTCGGAGTAGGCATCGACGTCGTCTCCGAACTCCCGCCACCGGGCCCACAACCGATCTCGCTCCTCGCCCACGGCCACCCGGCCATGCACGGGGCGGACACCGTCCTTGAGCTCGACGGTGGCGTCGGGATCGGCCTGGAGGTTGAGCCACCACGCCGGCTCGCTCTTGCCCCAGCCGTTCATGGCCAGTGTGACGAGGTTCGCGCCGTCCTCGTAGTAACCGAGGATGGCGACCCGCTCGGTCCCGGACTTGCGGCCGATGGTGGTGAGCCGCATCGCGCCCCACTTGCCAGCCCTGGGCTTCCACAGGCCCCGGCGGCCACCGGTGATCCGGTAGTAGGCGCGATGCACGCTCCAGGCGACACGCACGAACCATCGCGGCGGCATCCTCGGCGGCTTCGTGCTCGGTCCTGGCGGTGGTCCCTCTGACATCGGCTGTCCCCTTTCGCTCACGGCTGTTCCACTCCGTACCCTAGTGCCTCGACGGACGGGAGGGAGCCGACCACGAGTCGAACGGTGCCGACGCTGGCGCCGCCGCAGGCGGGAGAGCGGCTCACGGTACGACCTCAGCCCAGAAGACGGCCGAGAGCCACAGGTTGACGGCGATACCGGCCGCGAGTGCGACGGTGGCAGCCCGCGGGAGCGAGCGCTGGAACGCCAGCCCCAGCAGCAACCACAGGATAGGCAGCGCGTCCACGATGTAGCGGTAGCCCAGCTGGGCGAAACCGGGATTGCCGTGGAGCAGGTTAGGCAACATCACCAGCACGGCGCTGACCGCAGCGGCCGCGGCCAACCGGCCACGCGCCTCGAAGACCCACCACAGGATCGGCATCGTCAGCAGGATCGAGGTGCCCATGATGCTGCCGAAGACCCACGGGAACTCGTCACTGATCTCGACCCCGCGGAGCAGCATCTCGCGCAGGCCGTTGGGCAGGTACGCCAGCGAGACGATGCCCTGGTCGTACCACGGCTCGTCGAGCACGCTCGCTCCCTGCTCGTTGCGGATGAGCCCGTAGCCGAACTCGAAGGTGCTGCCGAAACGGGCCCGGTTGTAGGCGCCGGCGAGTAACGCGGGGACGAGCAGTCCAGCGAGCAGCCGGATCCAGGGTTGCCGCGCCAGACCGCGCCACGGATGCTCGGTCGGCCGATACAGCCACAGGAGGAGCGGCAACGCCAGGCCGACCGGCAGTCGTGCCAGAGCCGCCAGACCGAGCAGCAGGCCTGCCAGCAAGGGCCACTGCCGACCGATGCCGAGGGTCAGGGAGGCCAGCAGGAGTGCGGCGGCGGTGACCTGCGGCGCGAGGTGCTGCCCGCCTTCGCCGGCCACCCACAACAGCTCCGAGCCGATACCCCAGGCGACGGTCAGCGCCAGTCGGGGACGATCCGCGACTTCGAGCCGGCCGAGCATGGCCCACACCAGCGCGACCGAGATGCCGCCCATGACGGCGGCGATGACATTGGTCTCGACCTCGATACCGGCCGCCGCGAAGGGGATGAGGGCCGTGCTCAGTAGCGGAGGGAACGGCGTGTACCAGCCTCCCTCGGCCCGCGGCACCAGCTCCAGCCAGGGGTAGCTGCCTTCGATGTAGAGGCGGCCCTCGACGAACGCCTGCGCGAACAGGTAGTGCGAGTCGGTGCCGGCTTTGGGGAAGCCCGCGTACAGATAGAGCGATCCCGCAGCGATCCCCAGTGCGACACCGATCCAGGAGCGCACCGTGATGCTCACTCAGTCGAGATGCCGCAATCGCGGCCACAGCTCGGCCCACGGTCGCGCGCGACCCCGGCAGACCCAGACGCCGGCGCCCTGTTCCTCGTTCTCGAGTCCGATGCCGTTGTCGACCCGTGCGTGCAGTCGGCATGCACCAAAGAGCCCTGACACGCCCGGAGCATCCCAGTGACCGACGAGGATCGTAGTCGTGGCCTCCTCGGGTGGCGGGCCCCAGTATCCATACCCGTTGTGCCCTGAGTAGACCGCGGGAACATCCTCGCCCAGCAGCTCGACGGCGCCCGCCTCGCCGTAATTGGCGGTGAACACCACCGCCTCCTCGAACTCATCGGAGGTCAGGGACGACGCCGCATCTTGCACGACCGCGACGAGCTCTGGCCACCCCACCTGTTCGGCACTCTCGGGGTAGATCTCGGCGATCGGACTCCCTGCCAGCACAGGAGGTGGCAGCACCGGCAACGTCAGGACTGCGACGAGCAGACCCGAGCAGGCGGCAGCCACCGCCAGTGCCGCCACCCGCAGGCGTCCGCGGCCACGATCGGCCCAGGCCACCGTGGCGATCGACCCTGCAGCGATCAATGGCCCGAGCATCCCGGCGGCGTAGTAGCTCTTGCCGCCGCTGACGAAGACGAACGCGACCACGAGGACGAACCCCAGTCCGAGGGCCCGCCACGGCGCAGCTCTCGGGTTGCGAAGCAGCCACCACGCGCCGGCCAGGGAGATCGGGAATAGGAGCGGGCCGGCGACCAGCAAGAGTTCGGGCAGGAGATTCACGCGGTTCTCGGTGGCCTCGTTGGCGATGCTCCTGGCCATCTCGAGCTGCGGGAAGCCGTTCGCGGCCTGCCAGGCCAGGTTCGGGGACCAGATGAGGAGTGCCAGGAGTCCGCCGAGCCACAGCCATGGTGTGCGGAACACGTCCCAGCGTCGCGAGAGCACCAGGCCGCCGACGAGCCCGGCGCCCAGGAGCAGTGCCGTTTGCTTGTTCTGGAGTGCGACACCGGAGATGATCCCGACCACCAGCCATTGACGAGCGTCGGCGTCATCGAGCAATCGCACGACGAGCCACATCACGACCGTCCAAAGCAGGATCTCGTATGTCGCTGTGGAACCGAGATGACCTGCCGCGAGTAGTCCGGAGACGGCCATGGTCACCGCAGCGAGGACCTGGGTGCGGACCCCGCCGCGCATGTCTCGAGCCATGCCGGCAACCACCGCGACCGTCGCACCAGCACATAGGGCCGGCAGGACTCGGGAGGCGAAGGGTTCGACGCCGAACAGCGCGGTCGCTGCGGCGGCGAGCAGTGGTGTCAAGGGCGGCTGGTCTGGATAGCCGAGTGCAGGGTGACGGCCCGCCACCACGAAGTAGAGCTCATCGCGATGGAAACCGTGCCACTGGGCGAGGACGAGGAGGCCGGTGACCACAGCGGCAGCGATCGACAACACGGGGAGCGTCGCGAAGGGTTGACGGGCGCTCGCCTGACCCATTGGCAGGTACCTCTCGCATGGCGTGTCACAGGGACGATACCGGGGCGCTGCACTCAATGTGCGGGATGGAGGGTCGATGAGCGAGCCTTCGGAGACCGACTCGACCTCGGGCGCGCAGCAGTGAGATCGCCCGTTTGCCGAATGGCTCGACGTCATCGGGTGCGCAGCAGCAGGTGCCAGTAGTCGTCGTCCTCGGCTTCCTCCAGGAGGTCGAGCCCGGCATGTGTCAACCAGCCCCCAGACTGCCGCTCTCGGCGGATAGTAGTGGTAGCCGCCGCCATCGAACGACTCCCCTCGAACCACGGGGTAGCCATCGGCCAGTGCCTGCTCGTATTCGGCTTCGACCTGGGCTGGGTCGGGCAACTCGACGGTCATGTACAAGCGAGAGCGGCGGTCTCGCCCCAGTCGCGGTCGTAGCCGGATGAGATCTCAGCGTCGTAACCCTGGCGGCTGAACGCCTGGCGCGCGACGAGGAAGGACTTTCGGCGAGCGCCCAGTCGGTCGGTGTCGGCAGAGATGACGTTCCTCCCTTGGCGACCGCGAACATGATGCTTGCCCGGAGCTTGCTCAACGGCACGAAAGTGGCGCCCCCGGCAGGATTCGAACCTGCGACCGGCCGCTTAGAAGGCGGCTGCTCTAGTCCACTGAGCTACGGGGGCGCGATAGGGCCCCAGTCTACGCACGAAACCGGGCGTGCGGCCAATGTCCAGGGACCACTCCACGCACCCGTCCTCTCTCACGGGATGCCTAGACGGTGATGACCACCGTTCCGCTGGCATGGCCCTGACCGACGTGGCTCATCGCCTGGGCAGTCTCGGCCAGGGGGTACGTTCCGTCGATGACAGGGGTGATCTTCCCGTCCTCGGCCATCTGCTTGAGGACGGCGAGGTCCTCCGCGTTGTTGGTCGACAGGAACGGAGCCAGGAGCTGATCGTCGCGCCGAGCCCTGATGGCGTTGCTCACCACGCTCCCGAGCGAGCCGAACCAGCGTCCGGGATGGTGACCCCCACCGTTGGGCTGCACCTTCCCATCAGGCGACAGGACGCGCTGGATCTTGGAGAAGGAGTGATTGCCGACGTTATCGAGGATGAAGTCATACCGGGCGTCGCCCTCGGTGAAGTCTTCCTGTGTGTAGTCGATGACGTGGTCGGCGCCGATGGAGCGGACCATCGCCGCGTTCTTCCCGCTGCAGACCGCGGTGACCTCGGCGCCCATGGACTTGGCGATCTGGACGGCATACGTGCCCACGCCGCCCGAGGCGCCGTTGACGAGGACCCGCTGCCCAGCCTGGACGTTCCCTCGATCACGCATGACCTTGAGGGCCGTGAAGGCGGAGACGCCGACCGCCGCGGCCTGCTCGAAGGTGAGGTCGGCCGGCTTGGGCAGGACGTTGGCAGCCGGGGTGCTCATGTACTCGGCGAAGGCGCCGTCGCCCCAGCCGAAGACCTCATCACCAGGCTTCACGTGCGTCACGCCGGCGCCGACCGCCTCGACCACGCCGGCCATGTCCGTGCCCGGGACCGGGACCTTGGGGGCTCGCAGCCCGAACATCGGTCGCATGATGTAGGGCGTGCCCTGCATGACGATCCAGTCGCCCACGTGGATGGAGGCCGCGTGGACACGGACGAGCACTTCGTCATCTTCAACGGCTGGCGTGTCGATGTCACGCAGCTCCAGGGCACCCGCGGGCGCGCCGTAATGGTCTTGGGTGATTGCCTTCATTCCGTCTTCCTTCGCTGCTGTTCCGTGTGCGTTCACGCGCTATTCGGTCTTGGGTAGCTGCTCGATGGCACGCAGGATCAGATCGAGCCCGAACTCGAACTCGGTTCCGAACTCGAAGCCCGCGATCATGAGCTCTCGTCCGACCCGCTGCATGTGCGGGTACTCGTCGCCCGCCATCTGCTCGATGACATCGCTGGTGACCTCACTCAGGGTTTCCGGCGTGTTCACACGCGTGTTGCCCTCCTGAAGTGCGAACCCGTAGATGTAGGCATCCAGCAGGCTGTAGGCATGGGTGGCCATGACGCTGGAGAAGCCCGCCCCGAAGAGGGTCCCCAGCACCGCGTCGTGGTGGTGCAGGTTGGCCGGGCCAGGCTGGATGCGCGACTCCATGCGGCCCACCGCCCAGGGGTGGCGGGCAAGGACCTCGCGGGTCGAGACTGCCCGCACACGCAGGGCACGCAGCCAGTCGACATCATCACCTCGAAGCTCGATCTCGCCGAACACGAGGTCGACGATGCCGTCAAGGATGTCCTCCTTGTTGCGCACGTGGCGATACAACGACATCGCTTCGACACCGAGGCGCTGGCCGATCCGCTGCATGGTCAGCGCTTCCAGCCCGCCCTCGTCGGCGATCTCAAGGGCGGCACGCAGCACGAGCGCTCGGCTCAGGCGTGCCCGTCGTCCGCCCGTGCGTGTGCGTGCTCTGTCCGTTTCGGGCGTCATCACTCGTCCTTCCTGTCAGCGTCTGGGTCGATGTCTAAGTTTATAACATAAGCTTATGTTATAAGCAAGTCCCAGCGAGTCCAGGCGCCAGAGCATCTCCGCCGGCGCGGGAGTCCAGAGCGAACGTTCCGCGGCCTGCGGATGTCTCGCCGACCGCCACCGACCGGCAGCCACCGCGACCTGGCACGGCTCGATCGTCGCAGGAGACATGCGGCCATTGCCGGCTGGGCCTGAGGCTGTCCCGTCGCGTGCGGACGAGACCAACGAGCATCGCCCCTGCTGGTACTCCAACAGGGGCGAGCGTCTTGAGCTGGAGCCGGGCCACAGGTGGCCGCTGACTCAGGTGATGGGCTCGGGGCTCCCGGTCGCCATCGGGCTCTCGATCGCCATCGGGCTCTCGATCGCCATCGGGCTCTCGATCGTGAGCGTTCCGACCATGCCTGCTCGGGCATGGCCGTAGATCGCACAGTAGAACGTGTAGGTGCCCGGTGGCACCTCGCTGAGGTCGATCTCGGAGGTGATACCCGGACCGACGTTCAGCTGGATTCCAAGCTCGTCGATGATGAGGTTGTGCGCGGCAAGGCCGACCCCGGTCAACGCCAGCATGGCCTCTTGTCCGGCCTCGATGGATACCTCGGTCGGCGAGAACCACACGTCTCCGGCCTCGACGGTCACGACCAGCGGCGACGGCGTCACGACACCCTCACCCGTCTCGTCAAACGCAACAGATGTGGCTGGGGCCTCCGAGGGGTCCGTGCTGAGCGTCGGACTCGGCGAGGTTGCGGCACCGGTATCAGTGCCCTCCGCCCACGCGACGGGCGACAGGAAGAAGATGAGGAAGATGACCGCCAGGACGGCGGTCATCGGTTGAAGCCTGGGCTGAACGAACATGGACATCCGCGGATCCGGCTCGGCGACCACGCGGCCTTGCGTGGACCTGGTGGTCGCCGATCCGTTCGTTCTGGCTACTGCTCGAGCTTGACGATCGAGCCGCCGCCGGGCTGCGCGGATCCGTTCGAGACGTAGACCTCGTCGTCAGCGGAGACCGCGACGCCGCCGGGGGTGATGAGGCCCTCGGTCGCCACCAGCGTGGCCTCGCCGCCACCGGGCGGCACGGCCTTCAGCGCGCCGGTCGGGTCGCCGGACATCATCCCATTGGTGAACATCTCGACCACGTACAGCGTGCCGTCAGACGCGAACGCCGAACCCACCACGTTGGTGAGCCCTTCCGCGTAGGCCGTCGGCTCCTCGCCCTCGGCGATGCGCGCGATCCAGGCAGATCCGGGTACGAACGGGAAGCCACGGAGGAAGGTCACGTACGCCGCACCATCGGGGCCGATGGTGACGTGTGTCGGAACCTGCTGCATGGGCATCATCGCCGGCTCACCACCCTCGGCGGCCTCTTCGCCGCCTTCCGCGGCCTCGCCTTCACCCTCAGGCATCGCCGGCGCTTCGACCATGGTGTCGGCGAAGACCGCGGCGGTGGTGATCTTCCCGTTGGGGTCGATCATGATCAAGGCATTGGCACCCGCATCGGCAACGAGCAGGCTCCCGTTGGGCGCCATCACGACACCGTGGGGGTTCGAGTCGGCGACCCCACCGTCGGGGTTGGCCCCCGCTTCGTAGGCCACGAGGTCCGCGACCTGCTCGGGCGAACCATCCTCGCCGACCTTCCACACGATCCCGCCGATGTCACCCTCAGCCCGCTCCGCGGCATCGGGGACGTTCCCGTCGGCCGTCAGGACGTAGATCGTCCCGTCGTCCGCGATGGCGACGTCCGAGGGTCCGAGCACACCCTCGACCTCGATATGCGTCGACGGCAGGCCCGGCACGACCTCGGTGGCCTCACCGGTGGCGGTGTCGATGGTGGTGACCGAGCCGGTGGCCCCGACGCAGATGTTCATCATCTCGGGTCCTTCCGGACCCGGTGCTTCGAAGCACTCATCCCCACCCGAGCCGGCGACGGCGACGTACAACAGGCCGTCAGGCCCGAACTCCAGACCGCGTGGTGCGTCGAGGCCCTCGCTCACGACCGCCCAGGACGCGTCCTGGGCCAGCGCTGAGGTCGGCAACAACGCGGCCACCAGCGCTCCTGCGCTGATCGCGGAAACCCATGACTTCCTCACATCGAACCCTCCGCCCCCCGCTGTGGTCGCATCCGCACGCCGTGCTGTCCCAACGCACCGGTCAATCTGCGACCGAGGAACTTATACATTCGTCGGTACAGACGTCCGTGTCAATGTCGCATTCGACACCGTGGGCTCGGCACAGGACTGGCGGGAGCGGATCGGGAGCATGGCCGCTGCATGGTCCGCGCTGGCCCCCAGTAAGGAGGGGTTGCCGAGCGAGGCGTGGCCCGAGCAGTTCGACGGGGTCCGTGCCGCCTACATGCGCCTTGTCGAGGAGGGACGGTGGACCTCTGGACCCCGTGATCTCATGAGCGTCCTCGGGGCCACCGACCTCGAGCTGCCCCACTCACGCGTTCTGGCTTGGCTGTTGCAGCCGACCGGACGCCACGGACTCGGCTCGAGCGTGCTGGAGCGCATCCTCCGCGCAGGCTGGCCCGACATGCCCATGCCCGACGACGTGAGCATGACTGTCGTCCGTCGGGAGGTCCCGCGAGACGATGCACTCGGTGCCACGAGGGCAGACGTGGTCGTGATGGTCGGCCCGACCATCCTGGTGATCGAGAACAAGGTCTGGGCAGCCGAGTCGGAGGAGCAGTGCGAGGCCCAGTACCGGCACTGGCTGCCGGAGGCCGACGACGTGCGCTTCCTCTTCCTCAGCCGCGATGGCTATCTCCCCCGGAGCGTGGTTTCGCCCGAGGCCCAAGCGGCGTGGCGGGCGATGTCCTACCGGCAGCTTGCGGGCCTACTCGACGAGCTGGACGACCGCCTCGACCCCACCGACAGCGCGGCCATGGCGGTACGGCAGTACCGGGCGGCGCTCGAGCGCCTCGTCGGACCAGCCACATCCTTCACCATCACCACGAGGGAGCAGACATGAGCAGCGACGACACCGGTTCCGAGGCGACCAGCGTCCTCGAGGACGACCGGCTCCAGTTCTTCCTCCAGAACAGGGACCTCATCCTCGTGTGGGCCGCGCTCGCCTCCGAGGTGTCCGACGCGGTGGATGACGAGCTGAGGCGGCTCGGGAGCTTCGTCCAGGAAGCGGCCACCGAGGCCGGCATAGACCTGGCCGTGGCCGACCGTGTGGCCGGTGATGGCTGGGTCGCCCCGATGCTCCATCGTTCGCCGTGGATGACGGCTGGGGCCGACGGCCCTGACATCGCCATCGGGATCGGCTGGGACGGGCGCAAGGTGCATCCCACCAGTGGGTCTGGTGCGAGCCTGCCCTACGTGGGCATCCTCGCCTCGCATGCGACCGAGCGGGGGCGTGCCATCGAGGAGGCAACCCGCCCCCTGGCAGACCGCCAGCTCATCGCACCGAAGACGTATCGCCGTGGCAGCCACTGGATCGCCTACCGCTTCATCGAGGCCCGCGACGACTGGTACACCGACGTGCCCGGATGGCGGTCCTCGACTGTGGAGGAGCTGCTGCGTGCCTGGAACGACTGCGTCGGTGTCATCGGCGATGGGGTCGCGAGCCTGAGGGGTTGACTAAGCGACTAACAACAGCCTCGCCGGTACCCAACCCACGAAGGGATAGCACGCCGCTCAGGCCCGGATAGTTAGAAGGCGGCTGCTCTAGTCCACTGAGCTACGGGGGCGCGACGAGCCACAGTCTACGCACGAACCGGGCAATCCGACCATCGCGGGCAGCGAGGTGGGCTGGCCGATCATCGGCTTTGGCGTGACCGCCCCGCTCGGTCCTGGCTCGCGCTCAACGATCGCGTTCCGTCGACCCCGAGAGGCCCTCGCGGTAGGCCAGCAGTGCGGCCTCGACCCGGCTCCGGACCTGGAGCTTGCCGAGGATGTTGGTCATGTAGTGCTTGACCGTCTTCTCGGCCAGATGGAGCCGCTGGCCGATCTCCTGGTTGGATAGCCCCTCCCCGACCAGCTCCAGCACCTCGCGCTCCCTCGCGCTGAGTTCGTCGAGCGGGCCGGCCTTCGGGGCAGAGAGCTCCCGCAGCATGCCCCATGCCAGCGCGGGCGCCACGTAGACATCGCCGCCGTTGACGGCCCGCAGCACGGCGATGAGCTCGGTCCCACCGGCATCCTTGAGCACGTAGCCTGAAGCGCCCGCCTTCATCGCGGCCAGCAGATCGTCCTCGTCTTCCGACACCGTCAGCATCACCACGCGAACGGCGGGGCAGGCGGCGGTGATGTCCCTGGCCGCGGCGATGCCGCCACCGGGCATGTTGACGTCGAGGACGATGACATCGGGCAGATGCTGGCGCGCCAGCGACAGGGCTTCCTCGCGATCTCCACCTTCGGCCACGACCTCCACATCCTGCGCCGCGCTGAGGGAGGCCACGACTCCCGCGCGGAACATGGGGTGGTCATCGGCCACGATCACGCGGATGGGGTTCGGATCGCTCACGTCAGCATCTCCCCTTCCTCCGGGTGGTTACCGTGGAGCCTCCAACAGACGTCGACCGTGGTGCCCTCGCCAAGTGCCGAGCGTACCTCGAACCTGCCGCCCAACAGCTCGGCCTGCTCGCGTGTGCCGGCCAGGCCCAGGCGCGGACTCTCACTCAGTCCACGAGGGTCGAACCCCGGACCGTCATCGCGGACCTGCAGGCAGAGCAGCGGTCCACGCGACTCGACCGTCGCCCGTATCGAGGCGCCCTCGGCGTGGCGGGTAGCGTTGGAGAGCAGCTCGGTGATGGCGCGGTAGAGGCTGACCCTCACCGACAGGGGCACGTCTTCGGGCAGGCTGGCGACCCGCAGGTCCACCTTCGTGCCTGAGCGTTTGACATGCCCGTCGACGGCCCGCTGCGCCACTTCGGCAGCTGACATCCCGGACAGCTCGGGCAGTCGAAGGCCAGCGGCGATGGCGCGCATGTCCTTCATCGCTTCCTGCATCGCCGCCTCGATCGCTGCCAGCTCGACCGCTTCGTCCTCGGCTACCTCGGCCCGGTCCTGGCGCAGGCCATCTATCCTCAGCAGCGCCAGTGAGAGTGACTGGCCGGGACCGTCGTGCAGGTCGGAGCTGATGCGGCGCATGGCGCGTTCGTTGACGGTCGTGGATCGTTCGGCTGCCAGGCGGACACGCTCGTTCAGCATCTCGTTCTCGTGCAGGAGGCCCGACAGCTCGGTCACTTGCTGCGCAAGGGCTTCGTCCTGTCGCACGATCCTGTCGGAGCCGCGCTTGACGAGCCCGTAGAGGACCGCCGCGGAGACCGTGATGGCGAGGGCGATGACGGCCCAGGCCGTGAGCCGCGCCTCGCCCACCTCCCGGTCCAAGGCGTCGGGCACCTTGTAGGTCTCGGCCACCGCCACGATGCGTCCGCTCTCCGGGTCACGGATGGGGACGTAGATCTCCAGCAGTCGGTCACGCGGCGTCAAGCCGGGGAGGACTTCCTGCTGACTGGCGTCGGACCAGCCCGCCACGATCTCTCCTCCGAGCGCGGCTGCGAACCCCTCGCCCGGCTCCAGTCGCTCGCTCACGAGCGATGGGTCGGGGTGATAGGCGACGGTGCCCTCCGGCGACCACACGATCAGCTCGGCCACCTCCTGCGCGAACGCGGGGCGCTCGACCAGCTCATCGAGCGCTGTCATCGTGGACGGCGGCAGCTGGCCATTCGATGCCAGCGGCGCCAGGAGTGGCGCGGTGAAGCTGTTGACGTACAACCCCGTCACCGTCGCCGTCTGCTGGACGATGCCGCGCTCGAGCAGCCCACCGAGCCAGGCGCCGGCGGCCAACCCGACGATGAGGTAGATGGCGACGTTGGCGAGGAGGAAGCGGCGAGCCAGTGAACCGCCGGGTCGCCAAGCAGAGGAGGCACGTCGATCGCGCTCCCGGGGATCGGGCGTCGTTGGGCGGCCCTGTCCGTTGCCCACCGGCGCCGGCGCATCGTCGAGTGCTGTCTGGTCCGTCATCGAGGCCCATCGTATGGACGTCGGCGGCGCACCGCCACGGACGACAGGCGCATCGAACATCAGACCAAGGCCTGAGGCGGTTCCCGACCTGCGCCCGTTCCCGATGGACCCTGGTGACACCGACAATCCTGTCACGTCACCGTCGGCCGACACGACCGACGACCGGCAGGTGACCGAGCGAACGACAAGGCCGATCTCGCGTCCCATCGAGGCGCGGGCCACCAACGACTCGATAGCTGCAAGGAGAAACCGATGCGATCCAGACGAACCATCCGCCCCGGACGGGCCCTCATCGCCAGCATCCTGTCGCTGGTCATCCTCATGCTTGCGCTGCCCGGCGCGACGATGGCCGCCCAAGAGAAGGAGCGCGAGCGCAGCTGTTCGGCTCGCAGCGATTGGTACCTCTATGTCGGTCGGGAGGACGGCCGTCGCTTGGAGGTCGAGTTCGAGGTCGACAGTGAGCGGCAAGGTCAGGCCTGGCGCGTAATGCTCAAGAATGACGGCCAGGTCTTCTTCCGCGGAACGCGAACGACCAACGCGAGGGGCGAGTTCGAGGTCAAGCGATTCACCGGCGACGGGCAAGGCTCCGATCGGATCGTGGCTCGAGCGAAGAACCTCTCGACCGGCGAGGTTTGTCGCGGAGTGATCCGCCTCTGACCCACTCCCCTCACCGCAAGGAGGGGCTGCCCACACCCCTCGTCACGTGCCCGGGAGCATCTCCCGGGCACGTCAGCGTGTCCTGAGCGCGAGTAGACTGTCGACTTGACGAGCACACTGCCCTCCCGGGTCGAGACCGTCATCGTCGGCGCCGGGCAGGCCGGACTCACGATGAGTTGGCACCTCCAGCAAGCGGGTCGCGAGCACGTGCTCCTCGAACGACGTCCAGCACTCGGCGGAGGCTGGCAAGACCGCTGGGACGCATTCCGGTTGGTCGGG